>DATCTK010000055.1:0-51597 GCA_036567985.1 Gammaproteobacteria bacterium
GACGCTCAAGATTAAATTCATAAAACAGCTCGTTCTGCGCTGCAGGTAACTGTCCCATCATAGGCATGCATCCGGTTTTGTCATTTTGTATGAATTATCTCATGTCATACACTTAATTTGGAGTTTTTCAACAGTATCAGCCAGTAGGAGACATTCCGTAGATTTCGCAATCAGGCACCCGAAAGCTGACATTTACTAACATTGGCCGTTTCACGCAACAATCAGCTCGTTCAGTGCTTGTTGTTATTGAGAATGAGACAGCTATCGTGTAATGTGGCGTAGAAACAATAATTTACATCAATATGTTAGATATTGCCGCTATTAGATATGCGGACCGACGGGTTCGTATCAACTGTTAGAATTTCACTGCGATCATAATCATGATGGAGCATCTTTCACAAATACTCTTACTTCTGGCCCTGGCGATTACCGTGGTGGTTACATTCCAGCGGCTACATGTCCCGACCAGTCTAGGGTATTTACTGGTAGGCGTGATTGTTGGGCCATACACGCTGGGGCCAACGGTCGCAATACCTGAGTTCGAAACGCTCGCTGAATTTGGCATTGTCTTCCTGCTGTTTACAATTGGACTTAATTTCTCTTTGCCGCAGTTGCAGGCATTACGGCATCAGGTATTTGGATTGGGAACCGGTCAGGTCGTATTCACAACCTTGCTCGTTGGAGTCATCGTGTGGCTTGCTGGGCTGCCTGTCGCGGTTGCGTTTGTATTCGGAGCCGTATTCGCTCAGTCGTCGACCACGATTATTGCGAGCCTGCTGAATGAACGGGGTGAGGAGAACACCCAGCACGGTCGACTCGGGCTCGCGATGTCTGTTTTTCAGGATGTCACCGCCGTTCCTTTTCTTGTGATCATACCCGTGCTCGGTACGTCCGTCGCTGCGGGGGTATTGGCCGAAACCCTAGGCTGGGCGCTTGCAAAAGCAGTGCTAGCGGTCGTGCTGGTGTTCATTGCCGGACGCTGGCTACTGCGCCCACTGTTCCATGTTATTTCTGAGCGCCGGTCTCTTGAAACGTTCACGCTGGCCGTGCTGCTGGTTGCACTGCTCGCGGCATGGACCACGAGCAGCCTCGGGTTATCGTTGGCCTTCGGCGGGTTTATTGCCGGGATGATGCTGGGAGAAACGGAGTTCCGTCATCAGGTAGAAGCGAGCATACGTCCGTTTCGTGACGTGCTGCTTGGTTTGTTTTTTATTGGCATCGGTATGCGTTTCGACCCGACTGCTATACCACCTATATGGCACTGGACCCTCCTCGGCGCACTTCTCATTCTGACTAGCAAAGTGCTGATAGTTACTGCGATGGTGCGTAAGACTGGGGTCGATGCTCTTGTCGCATGGCGTACGGGCTTGTTGCTAAGTGTGGGTGGCGAATTTGGCCTTGCCCTCATTGCTATCGCCCTTGATTCCAGCGTAATTGATACGCAAATGGGTCAGATTGCGATAACTTCGGTGCTGCTCTCGATGATAGCGGGTGCTGTTCTGATCCGCTTCAATGGCGCCATTGCGTCCCGGCTGGTCAGTGTGCCGAGCGTTGAGACACCCGATAGGCCTGAGTTACAGGAAACGCCGGAACATCAGGTGGTGATTGGTGGTTATGGTCGTGTAGGCCATGCCGTCGCTGTGCTATTGCGTTCAAGCGGTATTCCTTTCGTGGCCTTTGATACCGATCCGAAGCGGGTGGCACAGGGACGAGTGGATGGTGACCCTGTATATTATGGTGATATCTCGGATCCAGGATTGCTGGCAGCTATTCATGTAGAGCGCGCTTCGCTGATCGTAATGACCTCCGATGATTCCTCCTCGGCATTACGTGCGCTTTCATATCTGCGCAGAACTTGTCCGCAGGTGCCGGTAGTGGCGCGGGCGCGGGATCTAGAAACGAGCGCGCAGCTACTTGAAGCCGGCGTGGTTCATGCTTTTCCAGAAACCATCGAGGCGAGCTTGCGCCTTGGCGCAACAGCGCTGCAGATACTGCAGGTACCGTCTGCTGATATTGATCAAGTGATCCAGAGCGTGCGGGACTGGGGGTACAAGCCCGTGCTTGAAAATGAGCGTGAATAGTAAAAAGGTGGCCATTGACAGATGTGTTGATGGCGTATGTAGATAAGGGTGAATGTTATGAATCAGTTCAGAAGTATTCTTTATGTTGCACAGGCGTTCATTCCGCACGAGAAAGAAATCGCGCGGGCAGTTTCGCTGGCTGAGAGCAATCAGGCAGATTTGACGGTCGTCGATGTGGTGCCAGTCATCACGGCAGGCATTGGCATGCCGCCTGGGGGCTCGCTCTCCACGCAGTTACAATCAGATGCGGTAAATAAGCGCCGCACCGAACTGGAGTCCCTTGTAATGCCATACCAGCGATACGGGCGTATCCAGGTCGAGGTTCTGGTTGGTCAAATGTTTCTTGAAGTCATTCGTGCTGTTTTGCGCAACAACTATGACCTGCTGATAAAGCCAGCTGAAAATCCTGGTTTTATCGAACGATTATTTGGCAGCGACGACATGCATATACTCCGCAAGTGCCCCTGTCCGGTATGGTTGTCGCGTCCGGATGACAAACCGAGCTACAAGCACATTCTGGCGGCCGTTGACTTCAATCCGGACAACTTGTCCGACACGGTAGAGCAGAGCCTTAATCAACAGATTATTGAACTTGCCAGTTCGCTCGCGTTGTCAGATTTGGCGTCTTTGCATTTGGTTCACGTCTGGGATGCCCTGGCCGAAATGACGGTGCGGACATGGGCCGACAAACCTGACGCAGCTAGTATGGCGTACGTGGCAGGTGAACGTTCCCGACATGAAAACGCTTTCAATCGCTTGCGAGATCAGCTAAGAGACCAAATAGGTAAAGAAGCTTACGACCATCTTTCGCCTCAATTCCATTTGTGCCGCGGTGCGGCCTCCACGGTCATCCCGGAAATGGCAAAACAGTTGCAAACCGATCTGGTAGTGATGGGAACAGTAGCACGGACAGGTATCTCAGGATTATTCATCGGCAACACTGCAGAAACCATCCTTGAACAATTGCAATGTTCCGTGCTCGCTGTCAAACCTCATGGGTTCGTGACTCCGATAAAGCTATCTGAGTAGCAGATGCCGAAACTGACGCGACGTAGGATGGCTTTGTTGAGGGACACTAAAGCCTAACAATCGCATGCACGCGAGCAGCAAAAAGCGCCGCTCGTTCCTCGCTCTGCTTGTTACTGCCGGTGATGCGAGGCGTTGAATGTCTGCTTCCTGAATGAATTAATCCGCACTGATCGTCCGCTTCAGGGTGCAAAGCGCCGGGTAAACCAGCCACTGCCACAACCGACATCAAGAATAGATTCACCGGCCTCCGGCTTCAGCAACTCTGCCATCAGCCGGTATTCAATATCACCGATCCAGCGACCACGATCTGTGTCGTACCAGGCGTCGTATTCAGCGGGATTCATTGGACTGCTTCAGGAATCGGCGGATTTTCAATAAGGGCATTGCCTGGTAACAGACGTCGATAAACGCAGGCTGTATTTCCGCCAGCCCTGGCTGCGAATCGCCGTAAAGCCAGTCCTCTAGTTGCCGCACATTTTCAGAAAGATGGCATATCCGCGGATAACGGCTTTGCCAGTGTGCCAGCCACATTGCCAGGCTGAGATTGGCTGGCCAGCCTTCAGCGACAGCGATGGCCGCAAGTCCGTCGCGTATATCCTGTGCTGTGCTGGCCTGCTGGAACCTGTGCAATGCGGTGCGATAGCCGCAATAGGCCCGATACCGGTTTCTGCTAAAGTAATACAGGCACTGCAGCAGTCGGTATAAAACCAGCAGCAGACTGAGGGACAAGGCATATATCAGCCATTGGGGTAGCGAGAGAATGCGTCCCACTGCTTGAGACTGCGTTTCTATTTTGCCGGTGGATGGATCAAAATATTGCAGGCGCACCGCTGGCAGTTTGACCAGCCCCATGGTTTTTATGGCAAACGGCAGCTGGTAGCTGTGCGTGCTGATATTTCGAGCACCGTTTTCATCGGCTTCAAGCGAGTCCCTGGGCGCATAGAACGTCACATCCTCGCTGCTTTTAAACTGGCGTAGCAGGGCAGACGGGCGCTGGTCCGGGTGCGCTTCGCTATTGATATGCAACTTCAGGAATGCCAGCTCATGTCGGGCGAGAAACCAGTCATCGGGCAGCGCAATATCAAGTTGTATGGGCCCCACCGGCAGGGTTGGTGGCACGAACGCCGGCAGTGGTCGAACCTGTAAATCGATGGGGGGTGGATAAAAGCGGTAAGTGCCTGTGTCACCCCGGTACTTTATGGCCGGCAGCTGAACCCGCTGTGTGCCCGGCGTTCGCGGATAAAGCACCCAGCCTATACGGTGCAGGGTTCGTTGTTCACCTTCTACCTGCCGGCTGGTGCGAGTTCTCGGTAATAGTCGAATATCGATAGCATCGTGCTGCCCGGCTTCTGTCTCCACTCGAGCATATTGATTGCTGCTTTCAATCAGCATGCTCACCTCAACCGCCTGTCTAAGCCACACCTCGGTATGCTCGACCTGGCTGGTCACCTGAAGCGGACTGTTTTGCTTTCCCTCCATAGCCGGGCGGATGCTCAGGCTCACCGGTGCTGTTTTACTGCCCTGTAGTTCCAGCGAGGGAATCTGCAGCTCCCCGGGAGCGCGGGGGTATAGCCGTAATCGCCAGTGTTGTTGTCCGGTCTCGTTATCGCGCACAACCGTGTCAGGTGTATCGACAGTAAAATCCGCTTCAAGCGCAGACAGATCCAGTGCGGCCAGGTCTATTTGGTGTCCCTGTGCAAACAGTTCGACCTGGATGGGCCTGCCGTATTCCACCTGCTTGTCCATCACCTCGATGCGCAGCCCGGTGTCTGCAGCAAATGCCAGCGCATATGACATAAGCCAGGTCAGTAGCGCGAGCAGGGTATATCGTGTCGCTACCATGGCCGCGTCTCCGGCAGTTCGCGGGGTGATTCGAGGGGCGCAGGAAAACCTTCTTCCTGCTCGAATAGCCGTTGCCACAGTTTGCTTTCATCGCTACTCAGCGTGTCTATTTCTGCTGCAATGCGCTGTGGTGTGCTCAGGGCATACTGCCAGTTGGGATCTTTAAACGCGCTTGCCTGCCCAACCACCGGCCGGGATTCATGGATACCCAGCTCAATAATATCCATGACGGGTGACTGCTGATTGCCCGGCATAGCAGGAATGTTCGGGGACTGTGTATGCTCAGCTTCGTTATCCAGGGACAGCTCACCGTCCGTGACGTCTGTATTGTCTGGGGGGCGGGCAGAACGGGAGCCTCGTCCAAAGCGTGCTGATTTCTTCTCCGCTGACTGCGCCTGTTGTTGCTGTAGTGTCAGTGCAAAGCTTAAATTCAGTTGCGCCGCCTCATCCGTTGGCGCATAGCGCAGGGTTTCCTGGTACAGGCTTGCTGCCATGCCATAGTCCTGCAGTTGGTAGTAGCTGTTAGCCAGGTTGAACACGGCACGGGCGCGCTGGGTATCCGTGTCGGCATCCAGCACGGCCTGGGTAAACAGCTGAATCGCAGCCTGGTACTCCTCCAGCCGATAGGCACTGCCGCCTTCCCCCATGCGGCCTGCGTAACCTTCGATACGGGCATAAGCCTGCCGGGCCTGCTGCCAGGATTGCTGGCTGTAGGCTTCATAGGCTTGTTGTTGCAGGGCGTCCATATCCGCCAGCGCCGCAGCCTGTGCCATAGGAGGCTGCAGCAGTCCGCCGAGCACAAACAGCCCGAATCCGGCGATGGCCGCGCGGCGGGTTTCTTTCCGGGTATCTGGCCGGATATCAATCCTGATATCAACATAGGCCAGCAGCAGTAGCAGCAAACCCGGTAGCAGAAACCAGGCATATAACTCGCGCCATTCGATCAGCCTGTCGTCACTGAGATGACCCTCTGCCGTCCGCAGGTAGCCGATTGCCTCGTCATAGAGTATCCGCCAGTCCGCGTCGGTGTCTGTTACACGTGCATAGCGACCGTTACCCAGCAGCGCCAACCGTTGCAGGCGGTCTTCGTGCAAACGCGATAACACCGGCTCGTCGCGGTACTGCAGCCAGCCACCCTCTGGCCCATACAGCGGTGAGCCTTCCGTACTACCAATGCCCAGGGCATACAGCGTCACACCCTGTTGTGCCAGTTCGCTGACCCTGTCATCCAGTCGTTTATCCATGTCAGCGCTGTCAGCTGGCAGTTCGCCATCCGTCACCAGTAGCAGGGCGCGCGGCAGCTCATCCGAGCCCAGCTGTTCAGCGGCAAAGTCGATGGCCGCTGGCAGGTTGGAGCCTTCCGTGGGCAGCAGGCCATGACGCAATGACGCCAGCCCATGCCGTATGACAGCTTTGTCGTGGGTGGCCGGGATCAGTAGATGGGGCCTGGCTGCATACACCACCAGGCCGATTTTCAGTTGCTCTGCCCGTGCAGTCAGGTCTTCCAGTTCCAGCCGGGCCCGTTCAAGGCGACCGGGTGCCACATCCCGCGCGGTCATGGAGCGGGATACATCGATTACCACCATCAGTTGTGCATAGTGTTCCCGGTCCAGGTCATACATGTTCTGCGCCAGCCGTGGCCCCGCCATGGCCATGGCAAACATCAACCAGGCAATCACAACTACCCCATGACGCCACAGGTATCGCAGTTGCAGTCGATCGACAGTTGCCGCCTGTGCCCATGGCAGCAGATGGGCTTCAGCATAATTTTTACCCCGCGAGCGCCCGAGTGCGGCACGCAAGCCCCATAGTACCCAGGGGTAGAGTGCCAACCACAACCACAGGGGTTCCCGCCATGCCAGATGGGATAAGGTATCGATCATGGCTGCCGCCCCTGACGTCTCTGGCGCGTCCAGCCCTGCAGTATCAGCATCCAGCTCAACCCGGCCAGCAGTGGCCATTGATACAGGTTGACCCTGATTTGACGCGGCTCGGTCTGCACCTGCTGGCGTTCCGCCGACTGAATTGCCTGGATAGCGCCCTGCAGACTGCTGACATTGTCGGCCCAGTAAAATCGGCCGCCGCCGTTTTCAGCCAGTTCTTGCAGCAGGCTAAAGTTAGCAGGCTGGTAGATCAGCCCCCTGGAGTCATCTTCCTGGGCCTCATCACTGGAGGCGCCGATACCGACCGTATACAGGCGGAAACCCTGTTCATGTAGATAGGCGGCAATGGCACGGGGATCGAGATCACGGGGGCTGCGGTTTACATCTGTAATCAGCACCAGCGCCGGTTTGCGCTGCGCCTCACCCTGGCTTGTTTGCTGCACTTTGCGCAGGGTATACATCAGCGCATGACTGATATCGGTGGTGCGCCCCGTCAGCACCGCAGGCTGCAGGCGGCGTAGCTGTGATTTGAGCAGGGCATAATCGTCGGTGAGAGGTGCCAGGGTATAGGCTTGCTCGGAAAATGCGATCAGACCAATGCGATTACCCTTGAGCTGCTCGATAAAGTGGGTGAGCACGCTTTTCAGAATGGTCATTCGATCGGTTCTTTCGCCTGCCACCAGGTAATCGCGCAACACCATGCTGATGGAGGTATCCACCATAAACAGGGTATCGCGGTATTCCGGCGGTGCGGGTATTTGCTGGCCCAGTCGGTAAGGCTGGGCCAGTGCCAGATGCAGGCACAGCAACAGCACGGCATACTGGCCCCAGCGATACCAGGCACCGCGCATGGACTGCTGTGTCATCCGCCGGGCGTAGAGCTGGCGCAGTATGCCCAGTCGCGGGTGGCGGTAATGCTGAACCCCCGACAGTTCGGGCAACTGTGTCAATGAAATCAGGCGGCGGCCATGCACCAGCAGGCCGATCGCGAGCAGCGACAGTGGCCAGCCCCATAACCAGCCGGGCTGCTGGAAGTGAATGGCACTGAGCCAGTCCATGAATACCGCCAGCATCAGCGGGTCACCGTTTTTCGTTGCAGCCAGCCCAGCGCTTCATCAATCAGGCGCTTCATTTCCGCTGCTGATGGTGGCGCAGGCGCAAAACAGCCGAGGGCCAGCCGATCCACATAGGCCAGCCAGGCCGCCTGATGTTCAGGTGGCCACTCCACCGCCTGTAAATGGGGCTGACGCAGACCCCTGCGCAGCCAGTGGCGGATCTGCATGCAGACCGACTGGTTTTCGATATCTGCCTGATGCAACTCACGGCCAAGTCGGCGTAAGGCCCTGCGGGCCCTCGCACGGGGCCGTCGATACAGCATCACCGCCAGGCCAGCCACAACCAGCAGAATTATGCCCCCCAGGGTAATGCTCAATAGATCCAGCGTCGCCGGGGGTGCCAGCGGTGGGACTATATCCACCCAGTGTTCATTCATGACATCAGCTGTCGACATCGGGTGGCTCCAGATCGTATGGCTTCAGGCAGCTGTGCAGTTCGTCTTCTGTGGTGCAGGTTTTAAATGGGATACCGCACTGGCTGAAACTGCTGGCCAGTTGCGCCTGACGTTCGCTGAAGGCATCTGCATACAGTGTGTGCAGCAGCTCATCCCGGGATGAGATGGCCAGCGCCTGTGCCGTGTCAGCATTGTCGATAAGAAAATCCCCATGGCTCGGTAACCGGGCTTCCACCGCATCGAGAATTTGTATCGCCTGCACCGTGTAGCGTTCGGCGAGCTGTGGCAGCAGCTTTAAGGCATGGTCACTGTCCAGGTCGGCAAAGTCGCTGACTAATAGCAGGAAACTGCCCGCTGGCAGACGCTGCAATAACAGGCGCAGGCTGTCTACCAGTTCGGGTTGTTCGCTGTCGAAGGGCAGGGGCGGGCTTGCGGCGATAAGGGTTTGCAGCAGGTTCTGCAGCGCGTTTTCTCCCACGGCCGGTTCAATCCAGTCCGGGGTCTGGTTTAACAGCATGCCGCCGACAGCCAGTCCCTGTTGCTGGGATTGCCATGCATAACAGGCGGCAATCTTCGCCGCCAGCGTCACCTTCAGCTGGCGACGGCTGGCGAAACGCATCGCGGCACGCCGATCGACCATCAGGAACACCTGCGGACGGCGTTCTTCTGTAAATACCCGGGTATACAACTCGCCTGTGCGCGCATACAGACGCCAGTTCAGCAGGCGCGGCTCGTCGCCAGGCTGATAGGCGCGATTGTCCTGAAACTCCAGTCCGCGGCCGCGGTAAACCGATGGTGTCTCACCGATCAGGGGGTGGGATGCCATGTGCCTGAATGCCAGTAATGACCAGGGCAGGGAACGGGCATACAGCGCCAGTTCCTGTAAGCCATGCTCATCTAGCAGCGGCGCCTGAACAGCCGGTGTCGTTTCGGCAACAATGCGCCGGATAGACATTGTCAGCATTTTGGTGACGGATTGCAGCATCATTTATGGAATGGGAATGGCCTGCAAAATGCCCTTGATCAGATCATCGCTGCCCAGCTGTTTCGAGCGGGCACTGAAGCTGGGAATGACCCGGTGCCGGAGGACATCGCCCGCCACCTCGATCACATCATCGGGAATAATGTATTCACGACCTTGCAAATAGGCGTGGGCACTGGCCGCGCGCACCATGGCCAGGGTTGCCCGTGGCGAGGCGCCGAAGCGAATCGCGTCTTCCCACTCTGGCACCCATTTACCCGGGTGGCGAGTGGCATTGACGATGCTGACCACATAACGTTTTACCGCGGCGTCAATGTGAACCTCCGCCACCTCACGCCGTGCAGTCAATACCGTCGCCGGGCTCAGGCGGCTATCAAGGGCGTCCTTATCGGCACCGAAATGCAGCTGCCTGTCACGCTCAAGAATCTGTAATTCCTCGTCTTCGCTGGGATAGTCAATCACCACATGCAGCAGAAACCGATCCAGTTGCGCCTCCGGCAGCGGGTAGGTGCCGGACTGTTCCAGCGGGTTCTGTGTTGCCATAACAATAAACAGATCGGGCAGTAGATGGGATTGCCCGCTAATGGTGACCTGGCGTTCTTCCATGGCTTCAAGCAGGGCCGACTGCACCTTGGGTGGTGCCCGGTTGATCTCATCGGCGAGGATAATTTCATGGAACAGCGGACCCTCAACAAATCGGAAGTTGCCACTGGCCGGGTCGAATACGTCACTGCCGGTGATGTCCGCCGGCATCAGGTCGGGGGTAAACTGGACACGCTGGAAGCGCGCGTGCACGCCACCCGCCAGTGCCTTGACCGCCGTGGTTTTGGCCAGGCCCGGCGCGCTTTCCAGTAAAATATGGCCGCCGGTAAGCAGGGCAATCATCAGGCGGTCAATGAGTCGTGACTGACCGACGATAACCTGCTCCAGATGCTGGCGCAGGGTGAGGAATTCGACTTGTGTTTGCATACTAGGTTCTTTGTTTTAAGTAAAATTTAACTGAAAGCAGCGTCACTACAGGTACCTGTGCAGGGTGTAAAACGCCCGATGAAGCGACGATTAAAACACCAGTACTTTATCAGCGCTTATGGTGAGCTCAGCCAGTTCTTTCATGGTGCTGCGCTGGGCACCTTCGATGACATCATTATCCTTCAGGCCACGGGCATCCATGCAGGTACCGCAGAGTAACACCTTGCCCTTGCGGGCCACCGCGTTCAGCATGAGTTCGATACTGTAAAAACCTTCCGGCACTTTCTGCCCGGCCCTGGCACAACTGACCCCATCGGCCATCAGGAACAGGCTGACTTCGGCGCCAGCTGTGATCAGTGCCTTGGCCAGGCGCAGGGCGTTATAACTGCGTTCGTTGCCATAGGGTGGTTCGTTGATAATGATTAGCGTGTTCATAACATAGCTCCTTTAAGGTCTGTTCTATTAAGAACATCATCGCCAGATCACTTTGCTTTTCGTGAGTGCACACTTTGGCGTAATGGACTTCCAGATGGCTATCTAATAATACTCACATGTCAACTATTCAATTAACTAGTTGAATAAATGATAGTGGTTTTTATTATGATGTCAACACATGCTACTTCAAACAGGGTTACTCTGCCCTGTGACAGTTTGCTAACCGGGCAGGCGAAGCCTGGCCGGTAATTCATACTGAAAAGATCAACAACTTCGAAGCGACGGTTATCATCCTGATTATTTTACGTGTGAAGGCCCTGGTTGCTCCTGCAACCAGGCAAGTCAGGTATGGATGGTCTGCGGATGTATAAGGGTGCGCACAACCCACAGGTTTTTCTGCTCAGCATTTCTTGTCCAGCATTTCTGGTCAGCATTTATGGCCAGCATTTATGGCCAGCCATGCGAATCTGCTTCATAATAAAAAGCCGACACAGCCTGTTTGTTTTTTCATGGTGTTGATGCCGTAAATGAAACCCATAAAAAACATAAGCAGGTCAGATGACAGCTTTTTCAGACCCGCTTACAGGTGTTTGTAAAAGCCTTAACCAGAGTGAAGCCGATTAGTGAGTGATGCGCTGCAAGCGGATGATGAGTACTGGATGCAGCAGGCACTGCTGCTGGCAGAAAAAGCCGAGCAGCAGGATGAAGTGCCGGTTGGTGCAATTATTGTAAAAGATAATCAGCTTATTGCCGAAGGCTGGAATCAGCCAATTCAAAACCACGACCCATCCGCCCATGCTGAAATGCAGGCAATGCGCGCCGCCGGAAAAGCACTGAATAACTATCGGCTGGTTGATACTACGCTCTACGTTACCCTCGAACCCTGTTCCATGTGTGTTGGCGCAATGATCCACGCACGGGTCAAACGCCTGGTGTTTGCCGCCTACGACATAAAAACCGGTGCCGCCGGCAGCGCCATCGACCTGTTGCATCACGGCGCGCACAATCACCGCATAGAAGTCGTCGCCGGTGTGCTCGAAACACAGAGCCGTGCGTTATTGCAGAATTTTTTCAGAAAAAAACGGGAAACAAAAAACTATAAGCCGGGCGATTAATCTGGCTTACAGGCTAAGCGTGCTTGAGTACAGCGACTGATCCAGCTGCGTTAAAATACAGGGCAGGGTGGTGCCCACCGTGATTACTGCGGCGGGCTTGCCTGCAGCAGTTCGGCGGGCAGGCGGTCGGCGCCCCAGCTCTGGTAGATATGATCCTTGACCCGTTGCAGTTCTTCGACGCTTACCTGGGCCAGCTCGCCACTTTCCAGCGGGTCGTAGTGGAAAATATACAGCCGGGAAGCAAACTGTTCGAAGGGCAGCGAGGCTTCGCCAAAACGTTCACCATTACCTGCGGTGCTGACTTCAACGCCATTGCCCCAGTTCTGCCCGCTGTCGTTATTGGGGTTGTAGAAATACACCCGCATTTCGTCCCTGGGGTCCAGTGAGACCCGCAGAATGGTAATGGCGTGCCAGCCCACAAACCGCGCCGCGCTGTCGGTAACTGCAATACCGGCGGGCTGGGGGTGAATCAGTGGCTGGTTGCCGTTGTAGTAGGGGTGGTAGCTGGCATAAAAGTGGCGCAGAAATTCTTCCAGCTGGTGCAGCTTGCCGGTTTCCACATCCACATTGATGCGAAAACCCCGGCCTGACCACCAGCCGTGGAACTCCGGGTTGACCCAGCGGTGTGGATCGCCTTCGCGGCCGATGCAGCGCCGCCCCATTTCCGCATAGATACGATCCAGATGGGGTACCACCAGTAATGACACCGGATCCAGGTCCAGTGGCAGCTCCATGGCCACGCCCGATGCACTTTCCCGTGAGGAAATTGGCTGGCCCTCGAAATGAATAATGATCTCGTCGTCGCGGGCGGCCCACACCACCATCTGCAGCAGGTAGTCCGGGTCGTTGTAGGCCCACATCGACAGAGCCCGTGCTGACTGGCAGGTGGGGTTATTGCCCTGGCCAACCCCCAGCGGCTGCCCCAGCATACAGAGCACGCCCTGCATCAACCAGACACGGGGTGGCAGTGCGTTGCCAAAAGCCAGGCTCAGGCGTTGCTGGCAGTATGCTGAAATGGGTAATGACAGCTGGCGCCAGAGGGCTGGTGCGGCGGGCGGTTGATACAGAATGCCCTTTTCCAGCAACAGGGCCAGGCCATAAATTGCCTGCGCGGTTTGCGGATGCACTGCCTCGGCGATCATCGCATGCACCAGCTCGCCGTAGCAGAGCAGGCAGTCGCGGCCGGTGCTGGACAATCCCAGCGCCTCGGATAACAGATGGTCGCCCTGTTCCAGAAGGTGGCGTAGCAGCACGGCGTGGTAAGGCGACACCAGCCCGGTGTCGTGCATGGCTCGCGCGAAGCCCGTGGCTTCGTACTGAAGCGCGCCGGCATCCATACTGAGCAGGCGCTCATGGTAAACCTCGACGCCGGGATCTTCGCGGCAGGCCTGGGTGGTGCCGTAGAGGCTGCTGATCAGTCGATCCGCGCCCTGGCCACTGACGCCAAGGTCAATATCCGGGTTGGCCTGGCAGATGGCGATCTGGGTGATCATCTGCTTGACGCTGTCTACCTGAATCGGCCGCTGTTGCAGTATGCGCCAGATTTCTTCAATCAGCCTGTCGATGACATGTTCGTAGCCGATGCGTTCGGCCAGGTGATGAAACAGGTTACGCGGCAGTTGTGCCAGCCTGCCCTGTTGCTCCCGTTCGGCTTCACTGGGGGCACCGAACAGCAGGTCCAGGTTGATAGCCATCACCTGGGTTAAATAATGGTGGGCCTGCTCCGAGGACATGCCGGGGTGAATGTAATCCCCCAGTGCAATGGCGAGCAGGCGCAGTTCGCTCAACGCCTCAACCACCACCGTGTCCGCATCCGGGCTTTTCAGCGAGTGGCTGGTCAGGCTGGGAATCAGGGTCTGTGGATGGGCCCAGTCCGAGCCGAGAAATATGCCGGCTTCCTCGAGCTGCCGCGCGCGGGCTTCTACCCGGGCACAGCCGCCCGGCTGCAGCATCAGCCGCCGCGCTGTGTCGAAAACCCGGCGCATGCGGGTAACCTTGGCAAAGTCGCTGACTTCCGCCAGAGCGCGCAGTGCGTCGTCGAGTTTTTCAGACAGGCTGTCCAGCGTGGCTGTGTCGTGTACCTCAGAATCAGTCAAGCTGCCTCCTTATATTCGTAGCGGCAGATTATACATAGAAATCAAGGTCTTCCTGATGTTTTAACAGATCTCTCATAACCAGGGGATCGGGGCCGAAAAAGTAGACCAGCCCCCAGTGGGTGCCAAAGGCGGTGCGTTTGGTCACGGTTTCTTCCAGTGGCTGGGTCAACTCGTGGGACTCGAAATAGGCATGATTTTCGGTTTCCTCGGGTATTTCCAGTCGGCTGACCACGCGGCGGCGCGGATACACCCCGAAACAGCCGGCCACGCCTTTCGCGTCCACCACCTCTTTGGGGAAAAAGCGGGTAATTTCTTCTTCGGTGGTTTTGGGGTCGAAGGAGAGGATTAAACCCTGGTAGGCATTGAAACCATAGGCGCGCTCCAGCAGTTCGAATACCTTGAAGCCGGGTGGGCGATAGGCCACTTCGCCGAAGTACATTTCGCCGTCGTTGGTAACAAAGTATTCCGGGTGCACAAAGCCGAATTCGATATCGAAGGTTTTGATCAGCTTTTCAATCTGCGCGGTGATTTGTGGCCGGTATTTTTCCAGCTCGGGGGTGGCGGGCACAAACACTGAGTAACCCAGGGTGACATACTCGGAAATATTCAGAAAGCGGATTTTGCCGTTGTGAATCCAGGCTTCTACCGCAAATTCCCAGCCGTCCAGGTGGGATTCCATCAACACGGGAAATTCCTCATCGGGAATACTGTCCACCTCGTCGGGGGTACGAATCACCCTGTGCCCCAGGCAACCGGCCTTGTCGAAGGCCTTGAGGTGGATCGGGTCATTGGGGTCGCCGTCCAGCTTGAGCAGGGTCTGGTTTACCCGTTTCAGGAAACGCACCACGTCTTCCTTGTCGTGGGCCTCCTCGAAAATACCCACGCGGATACCGCCCAGCTGGGCGCGTCGCTTCATCAGCGCCTTGTCGCGTAGCAACATGGCCTGACCAAACAGACGCGGGTTATCCAGCAATACCGAGTTAATGGCACCGGCCCATTCCACTGTCTCTTCGAACAGCGGAATGGCGACATCCACACCCATGTCCTTCAGGGTCTGAGCAATTTCCATGGAACGATCATTGAGCCGTTCGAAGTTCCAGGGTATATAGGGAATCTGGTGTTCGGTGCAGTATTCCTCGGCCCAGTCGGGTGCCACTACCACATAGCGACGATCAAAACGGTCGGCGGCTTCAATCGCGTTGATACTCCAGCCCAGAAGCGCCACATAACCTTTCTCGGGATTAAAGTTTTCTTTTCGATTCTTGCTCATAAATGATTGCCTTTGCTCGATTAGTGTTTACACGCTACTCTTTTTTTACCCTTTTTGCCAGTTGAGGGCGCGCATAGAAGCCGCTTGCCGATGAGAAAAGCCGCAGATAAAGCAGGCCAAGTAAATGCAAAATAAAAAATAAATGTAAATAAAATAAATGTACAGCTGATTTCAATAAGATGATTTATCTGCAGAAAAAAAGACCGGTTAAGGTCTTTTTATGTAGAGTATTTTTGTGGCTGATTTCGCTAACGCAGTGATGTGTTTACTTACTACAAGGCTGCAAGTTTACTCAGCGGATTTGGTCACGGCATTGCCGTTAATACCTGTAAATGAAGTAATCACTGTGAAATAAACGGCTGCAGGGAAAATTAAATGACTGGAAAACACAGTGGCCTCTCAACAGCGTTGAATATGTTCTAAATGAAAAGTCATGAGTTGTAAAAAATTAAAACGCTGTTTTAAAAATTAAAGCGGTTGGGTAGAACCATCAGGGGTAATATAAAAACTCGGCTTGTTTTGAATGACAGCCCGGGCTTGTTAAGTTACATCGCAACTTATTCCGTTTTATCCACTGTTTGTTCCACGGGCAGGCCAGCGGTTTTCCACTCTGGATAACCATCTTCCATGCGCCGCGCCTTAAGCCCCTTTTGCCGTAACCGGGCCACGGCATCGTAGGCCAGTACACAGTGCGGGCCACGGCAGTAGGCGACAATTTCCTGTGTCTTGCCGAGTTCCGCAAGGCGCTTCTCCAGTTCTGCCAGGGGAATATTAACCGCACCGGGTACATGGCCGGCGGCATATTCCTCGGCCGGGCGTACGTCCAGCACGGTGACCAGCCCGTCGCGCACGCGCGCCAGTAATTCGTTGCGTGGCACCGGTTCCAGGCTGTCCTTGACCGTTAAATAGGTGTTGACCAGTCGATCCACATCCGCGAGGTGTCGTTCGGCGACGGCGCGTAACGCATCCAGCAGCACTATCACGTCGTCACTGCTTAGCCGGTAATACACCTTGAGCCCTTCCTTGCGGCTGCTGACCATTCCGGCCTGGCGCAGCTGCTGCAGATGCTGGGAAGTATTGGCCACGGTGAGGCCTGACACCCTGGCCAGGTCATCGACACTGCGATCCCCCTGGGCCAGGAATTCAAGGATTTCCAGGCGGTTCGCATTGCCCAGTGCCTTGCCAACACGGGCGAACTGGCCGAATAGATCATGTTTGAAATTGCCGCTTGACATTGCTGTATACCCTGCTAGTCTAGTATTCAACTAATCACTTGAATAGTTGTGATTGGATGAAAAGTATATCATGCAAGCTGGTCCGGCGTATGCGGCCGGGGGCGAAGTCAAACCGCACCGATGGAGATGCACCTGTATGAATCTTGATGAATTTATTCTGGGCAATGAGCCGATCATTCGAATGAGTTTCTTTTTCGGTATCCTGGCGGTTATGGCTGTCTGGGAAGTCCTCGCACCGCGCCGTGCCCTCACGGTATCCAAGTCCCTGCGCTGGGGCAGCAACCTGGGCATTGTGGTGCTCAATACGCTGATTCTGCGCCTGCTGTTTCCCGCTGCGGCAGTCGGCCTGGCGTTGTTCGTCCGCGAACAGGGCTGGGGTATCTTTAACTATGTCGAGGTGTCCTACTGGCTGGCGGTGGTGGTTTCGGTTATCGCCATGGATTTCGTGATTTACCTGCAACACGTTATGGTGCACGCGGTGCCGCTGTTCTGGCGTCTGCACCGCATGCACCATGCGGATCTCGATTTTGACCTCACCACCGGCGCGCGCTTTCACCCGCTGGAGATTATTCTCTCCATGCTGATCAAGTTTGCCACCATCATTGTGCTGGGGCCGCCGATTGTAGCGGTGATTATTTTCGAGGTGGTGCTGAATGCCACGGCCATGTTCAATCACGGCAATGTTCGCCTGCCGCTGGGCCTGGACAGGGTACTGCGCCTGTTTGTGGTCACGCCCGATATGCACCGCGTACATCACTCGGTGGAGGATGACGAGGCCAACAGTAACTTCGGCTTTAACCTGCCATGGTGGGATCGCCTGTTTGGTACCTACCGCGACCAGCCCCGTGCTGGCCATGAAGGCATGACCATCGGCATTCACAAATTCCGCGAGCCGAAACAGGTGAGCTGGTTACACGGCATGCTGCTGTTACCGTTCAAGGGCAAGGTTAGCGACTATGCCATTAACCGCCGCCAGTGGGGTAATGACAATGAAGACTAAACTGCTGCGCCTGCATATTCTACTGGTGGTTATTGTCGGCATCACGCTGGCGGTAATCTACCGCGAACAGTTTGATGCCACCGCCCTGCAGGGCTGGGTTGAAGGTGCAGGCGCCGCCGGCCCGCTGGTGTTTATGCTGATCTATGCGCTGGGTGCGGTGTTCTTTCTGCCCGGCTCGGTGCTGACCCTGGCAGGTGGTGCATTATTCGGGCCGGTGCTGGGCACACTCTATAACCTGACCGGTGCCACTATCGGCGCGACCCTGGCATTTCTGATTGCCCGCTACCTGGCGGGCAACTGGGTAGAGCGTAAAACCGGTGGCCGCCTGCAGCAGTTGAAGCAGGGTGTGGAAGGCGAGGGCTGGCGATTCGTTGCCTTTGTGCGCCTGGTGCCACTGTTTCCCTTTAACCTGCTGAACTACGCCCTTGGCCTGACACGCATCAAGCTGTCCCATTACATTATCGCCTCCTACCTGTGCATGTTGCCCGGGGCGATTGCCTACACCTACCTGGGCTATGCCGGGCGAGAGGCAATTGCCGGCGGTGAGGGGCTGATTCAGAAAGCCCTGCTGGCGCTGGCGCTGCTGGCTCTGGTGGCGTTTATTCCGCGCATTATCGGTCGCCTGCGGCAGAAGCCGATGCTCAGCATTCCCGAACTGAAACAGCGCCTGGACGAGGGCGAAGACATTCTGGTTCTGGATGTGCGCAGTGAACAGGATTTCGTTGGCGAACAGGGTCATATATCGAGTGCGAAAAACATTCCGCTGGAAGAACTGCCCGCACGTCTGCAAGAACTGGGCGAGTTTGAAGAGCGCACCATTGTGCTGGTATGCCGCACAGATCGCCGTTCCAGCAAGGCAGAAAAATTGCTGGCACAGCAGGGCTTTGCTGATGTTCACGTCGCCAGGGGCGGCATGACGGACTGGAACCAGAATGGTTATCCGTTGGCGTAAAGCGTCATTATCAGCAACGTCTGTTTTCGATGTCGGCTCTGAGCGAGATGAGATCCAATAGCTGTAATACGGGCAGAAAAAGCGCGAATTGAAAGTATGGTTGAGTGCTGATTATGCTTCAGGGTTTGCGTTTTTAGATGGCCTTGCTGGTATGCTGTTAAAGGTGCTTTTAAATTTCATTTTTCTGCTGCATCTATAACGGCTATTTTTAATGCGCCAGTTCGCCCTATACATTTCCTTATCCATTTCATGCTGATAAAAATAAGCCGGGTTTATCAGGTCCGGCTTCTAATTTCTAAATTAAGCTTTAATTTCTTCTCTGATGTTTCCAGCGCTGTTATTTATCTGACCATACCGCAAATTCATTCCCACTGGGCTCGCAAAAATGAAAACGCCTGCCGCCGGGGAAATTGAATATGGATTTTATGATTGTGCCACCGGCCGCTTCAATTTTTTGCTGTGTCTGTTCCAGCTGGTTGCTGTAGAACACCAGCAGGGCACTGCCATTACTGGTTGAGGCGGCCAGTGGTGACTGGTAGAAGCCGCCTTCCAGCCCCTGGTTGTCAAAGGCCATATAGTCTGCGCCGTAATCGGTAAACTGCCAGTTGAAGACCTGCTGAAAAAAGGCCCTGGTTTGCGCCAGATCCTGGGCGGGAAATTCGACGTAATTGAGTTTTTCGTGTGTCGGCATAACAGTCCCTCGTATTATTTTGCCTGCTGGTGGCGTCAGCTGGCTGGTTATTTGTAGAAGATGTTCAGGGTTAATCGGTCGGTGTTAAGTGTACAGATTGTTGAGATAACCGGATCAGCTCGGCATGGGTGACTGCGGGTCTTTGATCTAGCTCAAGTTTAGTTGTAAAAAAATAAATAAGGCTGTGCAGCCTGTCGATTTGGATTATGGCTTAAAGTAAAAAATTATACCGGTTTTTAGCATGCTGGTTTATCTACCATTACAGGCATAAATAAGCACACAGTCGAGGGGTTAGTCTGTTTATTATTACATTATTAATTAATTATATTAGCAATGTATTATCAGTTTATGGCGCTATCTTTTGTCACTGGCAGCGACTCATATCAACTTCCCGAGTGATAGATAAAAAACCTTTATTGTGATTGTCTGGTGGAATCGCAAAAGCAATGGTAACCTTAGGCCCGTTATTGCGGCTGTAACGATTGTTACAAAATTATAAACATAAATAACTAGAGGACGTGTCTCATATGATGACCACCAACCCCTTCTCTGAATTATCAGCATTGATATCTGCCGACATCATGCAGGGTTACATTATCTTGATGTTTATCCTGGTGGTACTCGGTACAGTGCTTGATATGATGCACAAGAAGAGTGCAACGTACTTTTTCGAAAATGCGAAAAAGCAAAAAAAGGCTGCCAAGCGCACTGTTGATGGTGGCGAGAAAATTGGCCTGCTGGTAAAAACAGTAGCCAGTGAAGTGATTACTTCTTCCGAGTTCTGTTATACGCCTCGCAGGATCTCTCACCTGTTGACCATGTACGGTTTCATTATCTTTGTGGTTACAACTGCAATGATGATCTTCGGTGCGGATACTTCATCAGGAACTGTACCCATGCTGTGGCATATCGGTGCACTGATGCTTGCCGTTGGTGGTTACTGGTTCTGGTTCTTTATCCGCGTTGATGTGGCTGCAGAAGGTATCAAGTGGTATCAACTGCGTCGTGCCGACATGTTTGTGGTCTCGCTGCTGGCGATGTCTACATTTGGCCTGATCTGGTCGTACCTGCAATCCGGTGGTGTTAGTGGCTGGGATATGGCCTTCTTTGTACTGTTTATTGCATCCAGCACTTTCCTGTTCAGCACCGTACTGTGGTCCAAGTTTGCTCACATGTTCTTCAAGCCTGCGGCTGCTTTCCAGAAGCGTGTTACCAAGGCGGATGGTTCCAGAGAAAATCTGCCACCTGACTACGATCTGTCAGATCCTGCAGTCCAGGCAAAATTCCCGGATATTCCAGAATACATGGGCAAGAACCCTTCATACATGGGCCTGGGTATCAAGCGCGAAACACCTCGCCACTACTAATTCGAAAGCAGGAGAATAATAATGCCAACTTTTGTATATATGACGCGTTGTGATGGCTGTGGTCACTGCGTTGATATCTGTCCTTCGGACATCATGCACATCGACAAGGTTACACGTCGTGCATACAACATTGAACCAAATATGTGCTGGGAGTGTTACTCCTGCGTAAAAGCCTGCCCCATGAACGCGATTGATGTACGTGGCTATGCAGACTTTGCGCCGCTGGGTCATTCGGTACGTGTGAAACGTGATGAAGAAAAAGGTGTTATCGCCTGGCGCATCAAGTTCCGCAACGGCGAAAAAGACATGGAGCTGCTTGCACCTATTACAACCAAGCCATGGGGTACATGTATTCCCAAGCTCGCTAATGTGCAGGCGCCTACGCAGGAAATGCGTAACAGCCAGCTGTTGTATAACGAACCGAAATATATTCGTTTTGATGACGGGGACATACACACATTGGAATCAAACGGCTTAAAAATGAAAGCAGGGGTGTACTACTAATGGCCTATAAAACAATAATAGAAGACGATATTGATGTACTGGTAGCAGGCGCAGGCCTGGGTGGTACCGGTGCTGCATTCGAGGCACGGTACTGGGGCCAGGACAAAAAAATCGTTATCGCCGAAAAAGCTAACATTGATCGTTCCGGTGCGGTTGCACAGGGTCTGTACGCCATTAACTGCTATATGGGTACACGTTTTGGTGAAAATAACCCGGAAGATCACGTACGTTATGCACGTATGGACCTTATGGGTATGGTACGTGAAGACCTGCTGTTCGATATGGCGCGCCACGTAGACTCGGCTGTACACCAGTTCGAGGAATGGGGCCTGCCGCTGATGCGTGACCCTAAAAACGGTGCTTATCAGCGTGAAGGTCGCTGGCAGATTATGATTCACGGTGAGTCCTACAAGCCGATTGTGGCTGAAGCCGCGAAGAAATCTGCAGACAAGGTATTCAACCGTATCTGTGTAACTCACCTGCTGATGGATGAAGCCAAGGAAAACCGCGTTGCCGGTGCTGTTGGTTTTAACGTACGTACTGGTAACTACCACGTATTTAAGTCAAAGACGGTTATCGTGGGCGCCGGTGGTGCATCCAATATCTTCAAACCACGCTCCGTGGGTGAAGGTGCGGGCCGTGTATGGTACGCGCCATGGTCTTCCGGTTCAGCCTATGGTCTTATGATCCAGGCGGGTGCGAAGATGACACAGATGGAAAACCGTATCGTTCTGGCACGTTTCAAGGACGGTTACGGCCCGGTTGGTGCTTACTTCCTGCATCTGAAAACCTACACCCAGAACTGCAACGGTGAAGAGTACGAGTCAAAGTGGTTCCCTGCACTGACCGAAATGGTGGGCAAGGAATACCTGGATACAGAAGGTCAGCATCTGTCACACAAGCCAATTCCGACCTGTCTGCGTAACCACGCGTTTATCTCCGAGGTAAATGCTGGTCGTGGTCCAATTCACATGGTTACCATGGAAGCCTTCCAGGATCCGCATCTTGAGGAAATTGGCTGGCACAACTTCCTGGGTATGACCGTAGGCCAGGCGGTTCTTTGGGCTGCTACCGATGTTAACCCCAAGTATGAAAACCCCGAGCTGACCCCCTCAGAGCCTTATGTAATGGGTTCACACGCAACCGGTTGTGGTGCATGGTGTTCAGGTCCTGAAGATCTCTCGCCCGAGGAATACTTCTGGGGCTACAACCGTATGACTACGGTTGAAGGTCTGTTCGGTGCAGGTGATGCTGTTGGTGGTACACCACACGCCTTCTCTTCAGGTTCTTTCACTGAAGGTCGTCTGGCTGCCAAGGCTGCCTGTAAGTACATCGATGACGGTAAGGCCAAGGGTATTGTAGTTTCCGACAAGCAGATCAACCAGCGCAAGGAAGAGATCTACTACCCAATGGAGCATTACAAGATCTACCGCAACGAGATCACTGCTGGCTCGGTTAACCCGAACTACATCAACCCACGTCAGGGTCTGGATCGTCTGCAGAAGCTGATGGATGAGTACTGTGCTGGCGTAACCGTCAACTACATGACCAACGAAAAGCTCCTGCATATCGGCCTGAAGAAGATGAAGGTTCTGGAAGAAGATATGCAGAAAATCGCAGCGGAAGACCTGCATGAGCTGTTACGTGCCTGGGAACTGAAGCATCGTCTGCTGACGTCCGAGAGTGTTATGCAGCATACGCTGTTCCGTAAGGAAACACGCTGGCCCGGTTACTACTACCGTGGTGATGTGATGAAGCTTGACGATGAAAACTGGCATGTACTGACCGTTTCCCGTCGTGACCCCAAGACAGGTGAGTACACAATGGAGAAGGCTCCTTGTTACCACATTGTGGGTGATGACGAGTAACGCCATGTATTAATGGCCATGAAGCACCAGCAACTTCTTTTTGATTTTTAAGGGGTTGTTGGTGTTTTTTTTACGGTTGATAAACATCCACGAGTCTTGTCTGCAGATATAACTTCTGCTTAACTAGATACCTGATTTTTTTACAGCAATCGATGAATGATTATGACAACTGAAGCAACAATCGAAACAGAAACGCAAGACAACATCATTAATCTGAGTGATGAAGAATTGCTGGCAATCGCGCATCCTATGTGGGATGAACTGATTGAGTATTCCAATAAGGGCCAGTATGGCAAGTTCGTACGCAAGTTCTCCTATAATTTGCTGTTTGGTCTGAATGAAATAGAAGTTGGCAAACAGTTTGCCAAAAGTGAACTAACCAGAAGTCTATCCAGTGATTATGACTTCCTCGGCACGATTCGCCGTGGCGAACATGTCACCGTGCTTTACCGTGTGCGTAGCACCAAGAAAGAAGGTGAGTGGCTGGGTCGAATGGTACTGGGTTATGAGAAGGGTGAGGTGAGGATTTTCGGCGCCTCCATATTCTAATATCAGGCTATTGCCTGTTTATATTTAATGTTTTAATCAATACAAGTTGAAAGTTTACAATTTATGAATCAAGAAATCGAAGACATTGTCGGTGACAATAAGTATGTCGAGCTCATGTACAAGGTCATCGATAAAAAGACAGGGTCAGTGCTGACTGCAATTGATTTCCCCATTGGCTATGTTCATGGGGTAAACGAAGTACTGTCACCTGCCGTTACCGCGGAGCTGGAAGGCAAGCTGTCAGGGGATGTGATCGAGGTGCCGGTCGACTGTAATGAACTGTATGGTCCCCGTGATGAATCCCTGGTTATTGTCGAGAAGATACAGAATGTGCCCGAGGAATACCGGGAAGTCGGTATGTCCATCCTGATGGAAAACGATAATGGCCAGACCAAGACCTTTATCGTTACACGAATGGATAAAAAGACCATTACTATCGACGGCAACAATCCGCTATGCGGCAGGGAAGTTATATTTCGACTGGAGATCAAGGAAGTTCGCGATGCCACCGAGGAAGAGAAAGAATTCGGCGGTAAGGTCGAGCAGGATGTCCCGGACGTTGCAGGTACGACCAAGGTGCCTTTGCAATAGCGATAGCGTAAGAATTAGACGAGCAGGAGTTGACGTTTGTCGTCTGAAGTAAAAGCAGAAAAAAAACGAGACCCCAATAATCCGTGCCTGTTCTGTACAGACCCACGGGGGGTATCACTGCAGAATGAACTTGCCTACAGTGCCCGCGATAGCTATGCGGTAAGCCCTGGGCATACACTGGTAATCCCGCGTCGCCATGTTGCCAGCTTTTTCGAGCTGACAACGGAAGAAGTGAATGCCTGTATGGCATTGATCAACGAAGAGCGCCGGTTACTGGATGAAGAGTTCAAACCCGATGGCTACAATGTCGGGGTTAATATCGGCCCGGCAGCCGGGCAGAGTATTCTGCATGTACATATTCACGTTATTCCCCGCTACAAGGGGGATGTCGAGAATCCCCAGGGCGGGGTGCGGCATGTGATACCCAAAAAAGGGCATTACACCCGATAAACAGTATTTTTGTCAGATAGTGGGAGAGATAAAGCAGGTTCTATTTCTTCCCGTTTTAACCATTGAGGAGTGATAATTATGAGCGCAGCACCAAAAACACGGCCTAAGGTTCCCGAAGGCAAAGCACGTTTTCTGACCACACGCCAGAAAGAGGCAAATGAAAAGGGTTACGTTGGTTATGATACTATCTGGGAATCTTTCCAGAAAGAAGTGCCTTACACTACACCTAAAAAACCATAAGTCGTTTAACCTGTTCCGACATTGATGTCGGGCGTACAGAGCTGACGCTAAATCGTTCAGCGATGTACATTAGCAGGCTATGTCTGGCTTTATGTAAACAGAAACAGCCGCCCAGGTTTCCAGGCGGCTGTTTCTGTTTGTGGCTAAAATAGTCAGGCAATCATCAGGGAGCGGTAGTGTGTTATAAGCTGTGAATTGTGAGGTCTGTGTCTGAGGTGTTGGCTAGTTGCAATACAGCAGAAAAATATGTATCAATGGTGTGGTAACAATAAACAGGGTTATACAGAGCTCATTATAATTCGGTAAATTACGGATTTCCGTATATATCACTGTTAGAGATAAATAATATGAAAAGGATATCCCTTCTACTTATTTCGCTATTTTTTAGTTTCACAGTCATAGCTGAAGAATCAGGCTATTGGCTAATGAACTACTACAAGTCACCAAATCCACAAGACTTTGTATCAGAAGTAAACAAACTCAGTAAAAGCGGTTTACTTGGTAACGCAAAGCACAAGGAAAATATTGCTGTTTTCCTTAGCCGTATACTCGCATCTCACCCAGAAAAGACTATTGAATGGCTAGAGTCTTTAAAATCTCTTAATAAAACCGACATGGAACCAGTCTTTTATGCCGCATGGCTAGCTGATACTAAAGAATCAAAAACATATCTAAAATCTATTGGTGCAGCTGAAGCATTGAACACCAAACCAACAAACTACTTAGAAATTGAAATTCAAAGCCCTAATACTCTTGATGCGCTGTGGTCTTATTTTTATGCCACAGGCTCTGAAGAGCCTGTGAGGCGTATTGTTTCAGCTTTAAATTATGCTGACTATTCAGGTTCTCTGGAGGCATATAAAACATCGAAACAAGCCGAAGAAGATAGGCGAAAAGCAATACTAGACTCAATATTTCAGGCAGCCCGCTGGTCGCTTGAAAGCAATGCTAGAAATGAACCAAAAATTGGTGAAATTTGTGGCAACATACTAAAAGACCCAAATATCACTAAAAATGAACAGCTATGGCTTGGTGTCATATTGAGCAAAGCAATACCTGATAAATATAAAATGGTTCAGGTAAAGGAGGGCGAATGGCGGCTAGAAACATACAAATAATCTCTAACAAGTGGGTCAAGCTCGCTTCGCTTGGACGCGCAAACAGCGCGCGCCACTTACCCTAGTCGTTAAGCCTAAACAAACATGAAATTTGAACTTACAGCGCCGGGGAAACAAGTATCAGATCAAGAATTAATTAATGATCTGAAGAATGTTGCTCAAGCGCTTCAAAAAGATTGGTTAACCCAAAAAGAGTATGATTCGCATGGTAACTACTCATACCAAACCCAAAAAAAGCGATTCGGTTCATGGTTAAAATCTCTCGAAAATGCAGGCCTAAACCAAAGCAAAAGACCTTGGGGTGGTGAATTAGAAGAAACTTCCATACCTGAAAATCTTTATTTGAAGATTTAAATCGAGTTGCAGAGCTACTTAATAAAAAAACAATTACCCTCGCCGAATATGAAGAACATGGAAGATATGGAACTGCTACAATTTCAAAAAGATATGGAGGCTGGAATAACGCCAAAATTGCTGCCGGCCTCAAAGTCGGTCGAGCCTACAATACTACAGATGAAGAATATTTCGAAAACATTCTAAATTTATGGGAACATTTCGGCAGGCAGCCAAAATATCGTGAAGTCGAAGCGCCAGTTTCAAAATTACACATATCATCTTACGAAAGAAAGTTTGGTTCTTGGAGAAATGCACTGGAAGCATTCGTCAACCATATAAACAAGCAAGAAGATATTGAAGCACCAACACCAAAAACAGATATTAAACCTATAGATATAAACAAAACCTCTAAACCAATAAAAACAGAAAATACAATAAAAAGAACTAACAGAATAGCTAATTTGCGCCAAAGATTCAGGGTAATGAAACGAGATGGATTTAAATGCGTATTATGTGGTGCATCACCTGCAACCAACCCAGGTTGTGAGCTACATATTGACCATATAACTCCATGGAGTCATGGTGGTGAAACTGTTGAGAAAAATCTGAGAACATTATGCTCAGATTGCAATCTTGGTCGTTCAAACAAAGAATAGGGTTTAACAAGTCGCTCGTTCGGGCACAAACTACGCTTTGTTTGCGCCGCACAGCTTCAACGTTAGGTAAAAATATAAAAATATGGAAATTTTTTCTACAGCTCTATTTTGGTTAATTCTAGTTTCAGTTTTATTGACTATGGGAGTTTTATGGAGCATTAAAGATCCTGGAATTCCTAAAATACTAGTTATCCTTGCTGGCGTTTTACTAATATTAATTGCCGCAGTGTTTCTAGGAATGTTTGAAGGTTTAGCATCTATTCTGGCTACCAAATACAATGAAACTGGTGAAGTTTATCTAAACTACAAAGTAGCCGCCCTTATAGTTCCATTTTATAGTGCCGCAATTGGTACCAATTTAATAACACACGCAGTTACACAACATGAAGCATATGCAAAGGCGCCAAGCACAAAATTCGTTTTTAAAGAATCAGCGTTAATGCTATTAAAAATATCAACATACCCACTATCATTATTATTTAAGTCATGGGCAGAAAATAAAATTCGTGATCATGAACAATATAAGAAATATCTCTCTGAGCTTAGCCAAAAGAAACCTTGGAACTGAAATACATGCCTAACGAATTAAAGGGGTCGGTGACAAATGCGAATCACTATCATAATCAATCGTCACCGACCCCTTTAAAGATCTGTAAAGTCTTTCAATCACATGAACTGAAAGCTGTTTTCTGATCCAGTTTTTCTTTATGGTTTCCGTAAAACACCAAAAAGTGTAAGAAGGCCAAAGCTAAATAACCATAATGCTGCAGGGACAGGCACTTCGCTAACAAAAACATCCCCATCAGCAACGGCTAGCACATAGCCAGTAGCAGATTGGTATTCGTTATATTGTTGCCCCGTTTGCATGGTGAATCCAAGGGCTGTATCGGACGTGGCTTCATTGCCTGTCCAGTATACGTTTGAAACTGCTAAAAGATTACTGAATGGCCCCGTATTTGTAAGGCAGCCTGTGAGCTCAAGCGGGTTTATGTCACAGTTATTCTGTGTGCCATCAATGTCATACAAGGCAGAGTTAAGTAGCGTATTGTAGTAGAGGTGGGCTAATTCACTCTGTGTGCTTCCCTCATACACGGAACCGGGCGCGCTGATATTGAATGCACTATCGGTGGAGCCATCTTTCACAAAAAATGTATAGTCGTATGTGGAGCCATTGACTGGATCTGCACTGGGTAATCGCCACTGGTTGTGCCCCAGGTAGCCTTGTGAGCCATTTGTTGCATTCATTGCTGCAACCCAGTCCTGAGCAATCGCCCAGCTCATGCCGCCGCCAAGTTCTAAAGAGGGGTACTGGTAAGAGCTTATGCCATTTACGCCAAAGCTCTCGGTTGCAGCGAAATTGGCATCTGCCAGCCAGGTGATATCGAGTACATCGTCGTAATAGGCAAGCCCGTCAAGGCGCTCGATTAAAGCAGCGTTGGTGCAAAAGGTGAATGTGCTATAGAGAAAAACAATCCGTAGTATAAGTTTCATATGCATCCCTGATATGTAATGTTTTCTAGTCGTGTATGAAAAGCATAAAGTGCGATTATTTATGTGTCAAGTAAACCGCTTGTAGAGATATAGGCTATTCAGGGGCGAATTGGGGCAGGTCAATTTATGCAATCGACACGTATCCTGTATAAAAACAGCCGCCTGATACCAGGCGGCTGTTTCTGTTTGCAGGCAAGTATTACTTAACCTTGATTTCGGTCCATAACTTGTTCAGCAGGCGGCGTTCCTTGCTGCCACTGGCTTCGATGGTTTCCAGTGTGGCCAGCGTCGCTGCATCGGGGAAGATGGCGGTTTGCTGCCTGATTTCGGCGTCGATAAATTCTGCTGCGGCGGCATTCGGGTTGCCTGCACCCACTTCATTGGTGACTGCGGCGGCGACTTTACCATCCAGCATAAAGTTGATGAACTGGTGTGCTAACGCTTTGTTCTTGGCGTCTTTGGGTATTACCATATTGTCCAGTGCCAGTACCGCGCCCTGTTTTGGCAGTGCCAGGTTGACGCTGAAGTCGCGGCCTGCATCTGCGGCATCCGCACGGGCCTGTACCATGTCGCTGGAATAGCCGTGCGCCACCCAGATATTACCCACGGTCAGTTCCTTGATATAGCTGGATGAATTGAATGCCGCCCAGTAGGGTTTGGCTTTCATAATCACCTGCTGGGCTTCGCGCAGGTGCTTTTCATCGCGGTCGTTAACCGAGTAGCCGAGGTATTTCAGTGCGGCACCGAACAGTTCTTCGGCGTCGTCCATCACCGTGACCTTGCCTTTTATTTTTTCCAGCACGGCGGGGTCAAAAATTACCGCCCAGTCGTTGGTGGCTATGTCCAGTTTCTGTAATTGCTGTTCATTGTAGCCAAGCAGTGTGGTGGTAAAGGCATAGGGTACCGAGTAGGTGTTGTCCGGATCGTAACTGCGGTTCATAAATCCCGGGTCACTGTTTTTCAGGTTGGGCAGCTGGTTTTTGTCCAGTGGCTGTAAAAACGACTGTTTAATCAGCGCCTGTACGGCGTTCTGGGTGGGCACTACCACATCATAACCACTGGCACCGGCCAGCAGTTTTGCCATCATTTCCTCGGTGCTGGAATAGTAGCTTTGCACCAGTTGGCAGTCGCAGCTTTTTTCAAATGCGGCAACGCTGTCTTCGGCGATATAGTCGTTCCAGTTAAACAGGTGTAACTGGGTTGCCGCTGTGGCCAGCGGTGTGACAGTGATCAGAGCAACGGCAGCTAACAGGTTTTTCATTAAGGTATCCTCAATAAGAGATTCAGGGTTGGTTTGGGGTATCTATGAACAATGGGTCAGCAGTATTCATAGATGCCTTAACTTCGTAATGCACCCGGTGACAGTTTTGCCACCAGCGTGATCAAAATCAGGGTGAGTAACATCAGCAAGGTGGAGATGGCATTAACCTCGGGGGTTATCGCAATCTTCACCATGGAATAAATCTGCAGCGGCAGGGTCGAGCTGTCGACCCCTGCGACGAAAAAGGTAATGACAAAGTCATCAATCGACAGGGTAAAGGCCATCAGTGCACCGGCAAGAATGCCCGGCGCCAGTAATGGCAGGGTGATTTTACGGAAGCACTGCCAGGGTGTGGCGCCAAGATCCCGTGCGGCTTCGGTCAGGCTGCGATCGATATTGCTCATGCGTGCCTGTACCGAGAGTGCAACAAAGCCAATGCAGAAAGTAATGTGTGCCAGGGTGATGGATAACAGGCCGAGGCTCATATTCAGCATTATAAAAAACAGCAGCAGGCTAACACCCATCAGGATATCCGGCATGGCGATGGGGGCAATCACCAGCCCCGGTAACAGTTTGAGGCGGTATTTATGTATTGTCATGCCTGCCAGTGTGCCCAGCAGGGTAGCGATCAGTGCACTGGCACTGGCGATAATCAGCGAGTTGCGGGCGGCGGTGAGCATTTCCCGGTTATTAAACAGTTTGTCGTACCATTTCCAGGTAAAGCCGACCCACTCGGCATTGAGTTTCGAGTCGTTGAAGGAATAGATCACCACAATCAGCAGCGGCAGGTAAAGGAATGCATAAACGCCAAGCGCGCTGATTTTTAGCAGACGGTTTTTGCGCTTCATCGTGAATGGCCCAGTTGTTGTCCGAACTTTGCACCCAGCAGCACCACCAGCACCGCGGCTGCGGTCAGCACCATCGAGAGTACACTGCCGAAAGGCCAGTCACGGGATTCCACAAACTGCTGTTTGATTACATTGGCAATCATAATGCCATCGGTGCCCCCCAGCAGTTCGGGAATGGCGAACATGCCCAGCACCGGAATAAACACCAGGATCGAGCCGGCATAGACACCGGGTAATGATAAGGGCCATGTGATGCGCCAGAAACGTCGCCAGCGGCTGGCACCGAGATCCTGTGCTGCATCCAGCAGGGCCGGGTCGTGTTTTTCCAGGTTGGCATAGAGTGGCAGCACCATAAACGGCAGGTGTACATACACCAGCGTTACTATTACCGCGGTGGGGCTGTACATTAAACTGATCGGTGCAATGCCGAATACCGCCAGCAGCGAGTTAAGCATGTGGGTGAGGGCGCCGCTGGGGCTGAAGATAATCATCCAGGCGTAAATGCGCACCAGGAAATTACTCCAGAAGGGCAGGATTACCAGCAGCAGAAGCAGGTCGCGATGTCGACGTGGGCTGCGGGCAATCATCAGCGCCAGTGGATAACCCAGCAGGATACACAGCAGGGTCGCCAGCACCGCATAGGCGATCGACTTTAAAAACAGTTGCAGGTAGATATCGCTTTCAAATAAACGCTGCCAGTTTTCCAGGGTTAAATCGAAACTCAGTGAACCCTGTTCATAGTAATACCAGGGCGCCAGGCCGCCGTAGTCACCGGCATAACGGAAGGAGGCAAACAGCATAATCACCGTGGGCACGGCGAAAAAAATCAGCAGGTAGGCAAGTGGCGGCAGGCCAAGACATTTCTGGCTAATCAGTTTTTTCCGCCAGGCGCTGGTGTGCATGGCGTTAGTCCATCACCAGGTGGCCGGCATCAAATCCCCAGGCCACTTCAACCGGGTCGCCGACTTCAAATAAACGGGCGCGGCCGGCGCTGGAATTGGCGAGCAGGGCTTCCAGTAACATGCCGTTTGCCAGCTCCACCTTGTACACGGTGACATCGCCCAGGTAGAGCATGTCATGTACCGCGCCTTTGAAATGCACTTCGTTTTCACCCTGCTCGAGCTTGCTGGACATACGGATTTTTTCCGGGCGCAGGGTGAGAGTACACGGCCTGCCCACGTCAATCGATGTGTTCGCCGGGGTAATGGTTTGCACCTCTCCCAGGCCCTGTAGATTAACCAGCAGCCGATCTCTCTGTAATTGCATGACCTCGCCTGCCAGCAGATTACACTGGCCAATAAAGTCGGCGACAAAACGGTTGCCGGGATATTCATAGAGACGCGAGGGTTCATCTACCTGTGCCACGCGGCCACTGTTCATTACCGCAATTCGCTGCGACAGTGCCAGTGCTTCGCCCTGGTCGTGGGTTACATAAATAAAGGTGATGCCGATTTCTTTCTGCAGCTTAATCAGTTCCAGCTGCATCTGTTCGCGCAGCTGCGCATCCAGTGCCGATAGAGGCTCATCCAGTAGCAGCAGGCGTGGCCGGTTGATCAGCGCGCGGGCAATCGCAATGCGCTGTTTCTGTCCGCCGGAGAGTGATTCGGGATATTGCTGGCCTTTATCCGGCAGGCTGACGTCCTGCAGGGCTTCGGCGACTCGTTGTTTTATCTCCGTCTCGCTGCAACCCACCATGCGCAGAGGGAAGGCAATATTCTCCGCCACGGTCATGTGCGGAAACAGCGCATAGTTCTGGAAGATGGTGTGCAGTGGGCGGCGTTCCGGTGGCGTGGCAATAATGCTTTTGCCATCAAGCAGAATGTCACCGGCATCGGGCTGGTCAAAACCCGCAATCAGACGTAACAGCGTGGTTTTGCCACAGCCTGAAGGTCCCAGCAAGGTGAAAAATTCGCCCGCCTCAATCTGCAGGCTGACTCTATCCAGCGCGTTAAAGCCGGCAAAATTACGTGAGACTTCTCTGATTTCTAGCAACTCGCATTGATCTCCAAAGTTGCGATGGCGCTGGGGGATGGTTAATCCAGCACCGGGTGCCAGGGCCGGATGGTGAGGCCGGGAATTCCGCGTATTTTTGATCCACAATCGCCTGCGGTCAATTTAAATTTTCACCGTTTGTTAATATCTCTCCATATCGTTTACTGGCATCTCTGTGTCCGTTAAATTCATGGTGCGCCGATCTTTGCTGAACAGATGCCCGCTGACTGTTTACAGTGCAGGGTTCAGTTCAGTAAGGCGGCTTCAGAACAGTGTTGTCTGGCCTGGGTGCCCACCTGGCAGGTCATATTACTGTGCACTGGCCTGCATAAATTGAAGGTCAGCTTGAGCTGGCTTCAGGGCGCTCTGCTGTCGAGCCGGGCATATATTAATAAATATAATAAAAACAGTTGTTTATGTTCAGTCTACGGGTGTGGTTTCAGGTCGCAATATTTTTGTAAAAAAGCTTGATTTTTGAGTTATGAAGACTAGAATTGCGGCCTTTATAGTAGACCCAGAGTATTTATGGCTAGCCATCTGTAGCGTTGTTTTCAGGCCTCAAGGAGCTTGGATGCAACGCGTAACCTTTTAACGCTGAACTTATACAAGCTCTCTTAAACTGATAGAGGAAAACTGAATGCATATTGCTGCACCTGTTGAGGTGGAACTCGACGACACTCCTACAGCGGACGTGGGCCGTTGCAACGACAACATTGCTGACGTCACAACGGCCCAGACAAATCCTGCTTCACAAGCACAACCACTTCAACTGGACGAAGCCAAAGACCATTTCATTCATCGCAACGGCGTTGAGTTTGCGGGCACCCATCTGTTGCTGGATCTCTGGGGCGCAACTCACCTGGACGATATCGAGCGTATGGAACAGGCGATGCGTGACATAGTCACAGCCTGTGGCGCAACCCTGCTGCACATTCACCTGCATCATTTCAGCCCCAGCGGCGGCGTGTCCGGCGTAGCGGTGCTGGCGGAATCCCATATCAGTGTGCACACCTGGCCGGAGCGTGATTACGCGGCTTTTGATGTATTCATGTGTGGTGACGCCCAGCCTGAAAATGCCATGCCCATATTAAAGCGTGCCTTCCTGCCTCATCGTCTTGAGGTGTGTGAACAGCTGCGTGGTCGCGTCCAGGAATGAAGACCTTTACCGAGACATTGTACGATGCCTATGGTCAGGAGTTTGCGGTTGATAAAATCTATTTTGAAAACAAGACCGCGCATCAGCACCTGATTATTTTTGAAAACGCCAACTTCGGTCGAGTAATGGCGCTGGATGGCATTGTACAGACCACCGAAGCCGACGAATTCATCTACCACGAAATGCTCACCCATGTGCCTTTAATGGCCCATGGCGAAGCACGTCGTGTGCTGATTATTGGCGGCGGCGATGGCGGCATTCTGCGCGAGGTGTGCAAGCACGCTTCGGTTGAACACATTACCCAGGTGGAGATAGACGCCCAGGTAATCGAGATGTGCAAGGAATACCTGCCACGTCACAGCGCCGGTGCCTACGATGACCCGCGGGTGAATATTGTGGTGGATGATGCCGCCAATTTCGTGCGCGAATGCGGTGAGCAGTTTGATGTGATTATTTCCGACAGCACCGACCCCATCGGTCCCGGTGATGTGCTGTTCACTTCTGATTTTTATCAGAACTGCAAGCGCTGCCTGAGCGAGGGCGGTGTGCTGGTGACGCAGAACGGCGTGGCCTTTATGCAGCTCGACGAGGTCACCACCACCGCGCGGCGCATGCAGAAATTATTTAAAGACCAGTCCTTTTATAGCGCGGCGGTGCCGACCTATATTGGCGGAGTTATGACCTTTGCCTGGGCAACCGATAATTCGGCTTTGCGATGTGCAAATGTTGACAAAATTGCGGAACGATTTAGTAAAGCGGAGATCAAATGCCGCTACTATAATCCGGCAATACACGTGGCCAGTTTTGCGCTGCCACAATATATTATCGATGCACTTGATGAGGTGTACCAAAGCTAATGACACGTATTACCATTGAACGCGCTGAAAAAGCCCAACAGTACCAGGATCTACTCCAGCAACACGGAGCCCCACTGCTGGTGCTTGACTGCGCACAACTGGTTAAACAATATGAAGACCTGTCTTCAGCACTGCCCGGTGTAGAGCTGTTCTACGCCATTAAATCGCTGCCCCATGCGGCGGTGATCCAGACCCTGAAAATGCTCGGCTCGGGCTTTGATATCGCCACCACCGGCGAAATTGAAATGTTGCGTGAAGAAGGGGTTAACCCGCGTCATACCATACACACCCATCCGATTAAACGTGATCGGGATATCCGTGATGCACTGCGTTACGGCTGCACCACCTTTGTGGTGGACAATATCTGGGAAATCGAAAAGTTTGTGGAATACCGCCACCGCGTGGGTCTGCTGCTGCGTGTCAGTTTCCCCAATGCCAACACCAAGATCGACCTGTCGCGTAAATTCGGCTGTGCGGAAAACGAAGCGATGCTGCTGATTCAGAAAGCACAGTCGCTGGGTCTGCATGTTAAGGGTCTGTCATTCCATGCCGGTTCACAGTGTCCCGATGCGCGCAATCATGTGCGTGCCATTCAGCGCTGCGCCAGCCTGATTGAAGAAGTTTACGAAACCACGGGCAAGCTGTTATCGGTGCTGGACATCGGTGGTGGTTTTCCCGCCAACTATATGCAGTCAGTGGAAGACATTGATAGCTTCTGTGCGCCGATTCGTGAAGAGCTGCGCAAGCTGCCGGAGCACGTTCGCGTGATTGCCGAGCCGGGTCGCTTCCTCAGTGCGCCCACCATGAAAGCAGTATCCACGGTGATGGGTAAAGCCAAACGTGGCGACAGCACCTGGTACTACCTGGATGACGGTGTTTACGGTTCCTACTCGGGTCAGATTTTTGATCACGTGGAATACCCGCTGAGCATCTACAGTGACGTAGAAGAAACCGAACGCGCAGTGCTGTCGGGTCCGACCTGTGACAGCATCGACGTGATTGCCGAAGGCGTTGAAATTCCGCCTTTATCAATCGGCGACATCGTGGTAGGTCACCAGATGGGTGCCTACACCGCAGCTAGCGCCACCCATTTCAACCTGTTTGATCAGGCGCGGATTGTGGCGATTAACGAACTGCCACAGGTCACCGACGAAAACGTGGTGTTCCTGGAGCAGCCGTTACAGTCTGAAGAAGCGGATATTAATCACCAGCATACTCGTTGAGTATTTTCTGGTAGCTGGCAAAACGCGGCTCGCTGATTTTGTTGTCCTGCAGGGCCTGGATGATCGCACATCCGGGTTCCTGCTGATGACTGCAGTTGGAAAACTTGCAGTGCCCCATTGCTTCGCGCAATTCAATAAAGCCATGCAGTATGTCATCGGCTGAAATATTCCATAAACCGAAATCGCGCACACCGGGTGAATCAATTAAATTACCGCCACAGGGCAGGTGATATAAAGTTGAACTGGTGGTGGTGTGTGTGCCTTCGCCGCTGGCCTGGGAGAGTTCGCCGACGCGAATATCCAGCTGTGGCATTAACTGGTTGATCACCGATGATTTACCCACCCCGGACAGTCCGACAAAAATACTGGTGTGGGTTTTCAGTGCCGCCATTAAGTCATCAAAACCCTGCCGATCCAGCTTGCTGGCACAAATCACCTGGTAACCAATCTGCCGGTAACTGTGGATCAGTTGTTCAACCTCATCCCGGTTGCTGTCATTCAGCAGGTCCATTTTGTTTAATAGAATGATGGGTGTGGCGGGCAGGTTTTCCGCGGCCACCAGATAGCGGTCAATCAGGTAGGCATTGGGTGGCGGTTGCACCGCGGAGACAATCACAATCTGGTCGATATTCGCCGCCATGGGTTTGAGCTTGCCGCCAAAGCCGGGCTTCTGTAACAGCGAGCGGCGTTCTTCCAGTGCCACCACAACCCCTTCCTGCTCGCCGCTGGCCTGCCATATCACCCGGTCGCCACAGACAATTGCGCCCAGGTTCTGCCGCGCAACACAGCGGTAAATCTGTTGCTGATTGTCTTCAATCAGCAGTGTCTGGCCGTAGTTGGTGATTACCAGCCCGCTTTGTTCAGGGCCCAGACCCTGCTGGCTGAGGGCCTCGGTTTTTGCCTGCCGGTGCTGGCCGGCTTTAACGCGACGCTTTTGCTGCAGGTTTTCGATGCGCCTTTTCTGCTGATCGCTAATGCGTCGTTTTGCCATTATTTATAGCTGCCCTGGAAACTGCCCCGAGCAGCGTGGTAACAGCGGTTTAACAACACAGGCGATTAAAACTTGTAGTAGCGGTCATTCAGGTATTCGATCACCGAGGTGGTTTGCGGGCCACTCCAGTCAGCCTTGGCGGCACCCTTCATACAGCGTTCCACCTGGTGTTCCAGTTCCGGTTTGCTGTTGACCATGCGCTCTTCACGGGTGTACACCTTGTCGCTGTGGCAGGTGGTGCATTTATCTTCATGCAGCAGCTTGCCACCATTTGCATGGGGGTTGTCACTGGCCGTTTCACTGGCCATGGCGCTAAAGCTGGCGCCGGCGATGATAAAACCCAGTAGATAATTTTTCATTTCAGTCTCACTTTATTGTTTGGCCAGGTGCGCAATACGCACCGGCGCGGGAGGGTGACTATCGTAAAAGCTAGAATATAACGGATCCGGTGTCAGGGTGCTGGCATTTTCCTTATACAGGTTCACCAGCGCCTGGATCAGGTAACTCGCATCGGACTGCTGTGCGGCAAATTCGTCGGCCTCAAACTCATTTTTACGCGAGAACAGGCTCATCAGTGGGCTGAGTAAAAAGGTGAACACCGGCACCACCAGGGTAAACAATAACAGCGCCATATAATGTGATGGCGTGCTTACCCCCAGCGACTGGTAAAACCAGTCCGCCTTCATTAACCAGGCGAGTATGCCCAGGCCAATCAGCGTGGTGACAATGGTAATCGCCATACCCTTTACAATGTGCTTGCGTTTGAAGTGTCCCAGTTCGTGGGCCAGCACCGCTTCTAGTTGATCGTCATTGAGCGATTTTAACAGGGTGTCGTAAAACACAATGCGTTTGTTTTTGCCGAAGCCGGAGAAATAGGCATTGCCGTGACTGGAGCGACGTGAACCGTCAATCACAAACACGCCGTCGCTGTTAAAGCCGCAACGCTGTAACAGGTCTTTAATGCGGCTCAGGGTGGGGCCTTCTTCCATCGGAGAGAACTTGTTAAACAGCGGTGCAATCCAGGTAGGGTAGGCCCAGGCAATAAACAGACTGAAGCCGGTCCACACCGCCCAGGTGTAGAGCCACCACAGCTCGCCCGTTTGCTGCATCAGCCACAGCACCACCCAGATCAGCGGCAGACCCAGTACCACACCCAGCAGGGCACCTTTCAGCATATCAGTGAAAAAGGTCTTTAAGGTGGTGCGGTTGAAGCCGAATTTTTCTTCGATCACAAAGGTGCTGTAGAGGGAGAAGGGCAGGTCCAGCAGCGCGGAAATAAACATCATGCTGAAGATCACCAGAATGCCGGTGACAATGGGATCGAGCTGGTAGCTGCGCGCGGTCTGGTCAAGCAGTTCCAGGCCGCCGCCAAAGGTCCAGACCAGCAGAATCAGCGCGTCATACAACAGTGGCCAGCGACCGAAGTGTACCTTGGCCGAGGTGTAGTCTGCGGCTTTCTGGTGTTCCTGTAGTGTCACTTTTTCGCTGAAGGCAGCGGGAACCGCATCGCGGTGCGCGCGAATATGCGCCAGGTGGCGTTGCGCCAGCCACAGCTTGATGCCGATGGAGAGTGCAAGAAATAACAGAAACAAAAGCGCAAAACTGTGCATGAAAACCTCATATCAATTGACCATGGCATTGATTATCGCTTTTCTGATTAAAATGTTCTACTGTGAAAGCTCTGAATAATTCATCCATGAACAATCAGAGCAAAAACAAATCCCCTAAATGATAATCTGGGGCGATTTTGATTTGTTTTTCATTTTCAATAACTTAACAGTTATCGCCATGTTAGTTAAATTAAACATGGGGCGGCACCTCCATGTGCCGCGGAATCTCTGAGTCTTCAGAGATTCCTGTGTATTTTTTTGTAAACTCGCAATAACCCTGATAATAAAGCGGAGAAGAGAATGTCGCAGCTGGATAAAGAAAATTTAATCTGGATTGATCTGGAAATGACCGGTCTGGAGCCGCAGCGTGATGTGATTATTGAAATAGCCACCATTGTCACCGACAAGCAGCTGAATATCCTGGCAGAAGGGCCGATGCTGGCAATTCACCAGAGCGATGAAATACTCAACGGCATGGATGAGTGGTGCACCACCCAGCACGGCAAGTCGGGGCTGACACAACGGGTAAAAGACAGCACCCTGAACGAAGCGATGGCGGAAAAACAGACCATCGAATTTCTGCAGCAATATGTCCCCGCCGGTGCCTCGCCCATGTGTGGCAATACCATCTGCCAGGACCGACGTTTCCTGGCCAACTATATGCCGGCGCTGGAAGAGTTTTTTCACTACCGTAATCTGGATGTCAGCACCATCAAGGAGCTGGCGCGTCGCTGGGCGCCCGAGGTGTATAACGGCTTTACCAAGGATTCTTCCCACCTGGCGATGGATGACATCAAGGACTCGATTAACGAGCTGCTCTACTACCGCGAACATGCGCTGAAGATCTGACCCTGCCCGAGTAGTAGATATGAGCAGCAGGTAACAGCACATGGAGGTGCTACCAGTTGTCGTATTTTTCCACTGCTTGTGCATTTATTTATGCAGTTGTGCGGACAGTGAATGTCCCTTCTATCTGGCGCGACGGCTTCTCAGCCCACTATGTAGCAATCTGCAGGGCGATGCAGATAGCAAATGTCCGACTGCTGTCCGCGCCTGTAACTTAGCGCTGTATCACATACAAAAACTGGGGTATTGTCGTTATAAGGCTGTGATAGCGTTTAAGCATTGCTTTATGAAGGAGACGTTATGCCGCAGGGAAAAACGATTGTATGCGTTGATGACGATCAGACCGCGCGTTTCCTGATGGAAAAGTTTGTCGAGCATATCGGTGACTATTGCACGGTGTGTCTGGACAGTGGCCGGGCCTGTGTGGATTACTTACGCCAGCACCCGGCGGATCTGGTGCTGCTGGATTATAATCTGGGCGATATGAATGGTGCGCAGGTGTGTGAGGCAATTGCAAAGCAAAGCTGTAATCCTGATGTGCCGGTGATTGTGCTCTCGGTGATGGACAGCTCGGATATTGTCCATAAACTCAACTACCCGCACCTGTTCAAGGTGGTGCAGAAACCCTATGCCATGGAAGAGATGCGCAGTGATATTGGTAAGCTGCTTAATCATTGAAGTGTCTGCAAGGCGCAAGCTCCCTGATTCATCCCTGTTGCAGCCGGTTATCAGCTAGCCACTGGTGTGCCGTGCCCATTCGATTCCCCCTCTCCGACCGGTTATCAGGTAGCCACCGGCGTATCCGTCCGATTGCCCCATTCCGACCATGACCCCGGATACCCCCGCACTTTTTCATAGCCCAGGTATTTCAACATTAAATATGACAGCGCCGAGCGGTGATGGCTCTGGCAGTAGACAATGATTTCACGATCCTGTGTCAGCCCCAGTTCATCCATCATTGGTTGCAGCGTTTGTTTGCTCAGCAGGCGATAGTTGGCTTCCGCATCCAGCGCACGGGTCCATTCAAAGTGCTGTGCACCGGGTATGTGGCCGGCGCGTTGCGCATAGCGGGCCACACCGTTGAATTCCTCGATACTGCGTGCATCCAGCAGGCCCAGCTGGGGGTCATCCAGTTTGCCAAGAATGTAGTCGGTGTCGGCCACCACCGGTTGCCGGCTGAAGTCCACCGCGTAGTGCTGGTTCGCTGGGTTAGGGTGACGAATCACCGGCTCATTGCTCAGGGGAAAGCTTTCCCGGTACCAGGCAATTAGCCCACCGTTGAGCAGGCTGGCACGTTCGTGCCCCATGGCGTGCAGGGTCCAGATGAGTCGCGCCGCCTTGCCGCCGCCTTCTTCATCATAGGCAACAACCCGGGTTTGCGGTGTAAGGCCAATCGAATTGATAATGTGCTCGAAGGATTCCTCACTCGGCAGCAGGCCGGTGTAGGGGCGGTCCATGCCGACAATATGGCCGTAGTCGATAAATACCGCGCCGGGAATATGTGCCTGGCTGAACTGGTGGGGTGTCGATAGATCAAGCAGCAGAATATCGTCCTGTTCGGCAACTTCCTGCAATGCCAGCGGTTCAATCACCAGCGGGAGTGTGTCGTGTGTCATATAAAAAGAATCTTTGTGTTTAGGGTTTGGCTGAATCTGCATTGATCAGTTCAGGTTTGATCAGCTCTGATTTGATCAGTTCGGGGCTGAGCACGGTGTTATGCGCCTGTTGTGGATCCAGCTCGGGGTAGTCCAGGGTGTAATGCAGTCCGCGGCTTTCCCTGCGTTGCATGGCGCAGCGGATAATCAGATCCGCCACCACCGCCAGATTCCGCAGCTCCAGCAGGTCGCTGGTAACGCGGAAGTTGCTGTAGTACTCGTTAATTTCCGAGAGCAGCATATCCACCCGGCGTTTGGCGCGTTGCAGTCGTTTGTCGGTGCGCACTATGCCCACATAGTCCCACATAAAACGGCGCAGTTCATCCCAGTTATGGGAGACCACCACTTCTTCATCGGAATTGGTGACACGGCTCTCATCCCAGGGCCTGATTTTATCCCATGACTGTTTTGACTTGCTCTGTTCACTAATATGGCGTGCGGCGGAGCGGGCGAACACCAGGCATTCCAGCAATGAATTGCTGGCCATGCGATTAGCGCCGTGCAGGCCGGTAAAGGCGGTTTCACCAATCGCGTACAGGTTTTCGATATTGGTCTGGCCGTTCAGGTCGGTGACCAGTCCGCCGCAGGTATAGTGTGCTGCCGGTACCACCGGTGCTGGTTCGCGGGTGATATCAATACCGTATTCCATGCACTTGGCGTACACCGTGGGAAAGTGGGAGCGGATAAAAGCCGCCGGTTTATGGCTGATATCCAGGTACAGGCAGTCCACCCCAAGGCGTTTCATTTCATGGTCGATGGCCCGTGCCACTATGTCACGGGGGGCGAGTTCACCACGTTTGTCAAAGTTGTGCATAAAGCGGCGGCCGTCGGGCAGCAGCAGATGGCCACCTTCACCACGCAGCGCTTCGGTGAGCAGAAAGGACTTGGCATTGGGGTGGTACAGGCAGGTGGGATGGAACTGCATAAATTCCATATTGGCCACCTTGCAGCCGGCGCGCCAGCCCATGGCAATGCCGTCGCCGGTGGAGCCGTCGGGGTTAGAGGTGTACAGGTAAACCTTGCTGGCGCCGCCGGAGGCCAGTACCACATGGCGCGCCTGGAAGGTTTCCACGCGCTGTGTTTTCTTGTTCAGCACATAGGCGCCGACACAGCGATTGTGATCCAGCCCCAGTTTTTGCCCCGTGATCAGGTCGATGGCGATGTGGTGTTCCAGCAGTTCGATATTGCTGCTGTGTTTGACGTGGTTGATCAGGGTGGTTTCCAGCGCCTGGCCGGTGGCATCGGCGGCGTGGATCACGCGGCGATGGCTGTGACCGCCTTCGCGAGTCAGGTGCCAGCTTTTACGGCCATCGGCAGTGGTGTCACGGGTGAAGGGCACACCCAGGTCGGTGAGCCAGTTAATTGACTCGGGCCCGTTTTCCACCGCAAAGCGCACCGCCTGTTCATCGCACAGGCCACCGCCGGCGTTGAGGGTGTCTTCGATATGGGATTCAAACGAGTCCTCATTACGCAATACCGCGGAAATGCCGCCCTGGGCGTAATAGGTGCTGCCCTCGTTTTCCGATTCCTTGGTGATCACCGCCACACGGATATCGCCGGGTAAATTCAGCGCCAGCGTCAGGCCTGCGGCACCGCCGCCAATAATAAGAACTTCATGGCGGAAGGTTTGTCTACTACTCACTTTGTTCGGCATTATAATTTAATAAGGGTTGAGTCTTTATGTCAGTATGCGAATCGGGTATTGTTTCAGGGTTTGGTGGAGATATTACACCAATTCCGTCTGTTGCGCCTAAATCAAGCACGCGCCGGTCGAGTGACCAGCTACACGGGCAAAACCAGTTAACTAATAAACAAGCGACACAGGATGTGTTGACCAGGGGGCAGGCCCGAATGGGCGAGCGTGAAATCGATCAAGCGTTAGTAGAGCGTGTACAGCAGGGTGATAAGAAAGCATTTGATGTGCTGGTACTGAAATACCAGCATCGCATCATTAAACTGGTGGCGCGTTTCGTTCGCAATTCGGACGAGGTGCAGGACGTCACCCAGGAAGCTTTTATCAAAGCCTATCGGGCGCTGAAAAATTTCCGTGGGGATAGTGCTTTCTATACCTGGCTGTATCGTATCGCCATCAATACGGCAAAAAATTACCTGGTGTCGGCGAGTCGTCGTGCCACCGAATCGGCGGTGGATGCACAGGACGCCGAACAGTACGACAGTGGCGACTGGTTACGGGAGTATGCTACGCCGGAGAAGGAAATGCTGGCAGCTGAAATCAAGCAGGTCATCTATAAAACCATCTCGGCTTTGCCGTCGGACCTTAAAGAGGCGGTGACCCTGCGGGAAATGGAAGGCCTGAGTTATGAAGAAATTGCGGATGTGATGGATTGCCCCATTGGCACCGTACGATCAAGAATTTTTCGCGCACGTGAGGCCATAGACAAACAGTTGCGGCCACTGCTCGATTCACGTGATGAGGTGTAGATACAATCATGAAACAGTCAGACATCAAACGAGATGAACAGCTTTCCGCCCTGCTGGACAATGCACTGGATGCCGAGCAGTTGCAGGCCTTTATGCAGGATCTGAAACGTGATCCGGTGGCAGATGCGGAGACCGCACAGCGTTATCGCTTAATGGGCGATGCCATGCGGGATGAGGTTGACCAGTCATCATTTATGGATATCAGTGCCTCGGTATCCCGGGCCATCGAGCGCGAAGCCGCCCACGGCAGTGAACCGGCCACAACGAGAAAGCCCTTTGATTTAGGTGCATGGCTCAATGCCTGGTTTAAACCGGTAACCGGTGTAGCAGTGGCGGCATCGGTGGCGATGGTGACCCTGGTGACCTTTAACAGCATCAACCAGTCGCCGGATGTGGGTACCGCGGCACAGCAGCTGGCGCTGAGTGCAGACAGCAGCGATGCACCCGCGGCCCAGTTGCAACGGGTGAACCCGGAGATTGCGCGCAATGTGCGGCTGGCTTCAACGGTTGATCCGGCACAGAAATCGGCGCAGCAACAGAAGCAGTTAAATATCTATATGATGCAGCATTCCAGCTACGCAAGCCAGGCAACCATGCAGGGCATGATGCCCTATGTGCGTGCAGCGGATGTGAAATCGCGGGAAGCGGAGTAGGGATTGAAACCACGCTGGCCTGCAACCTGGATTAAGCGACTGCTGATCGGCCTGGCCTGCCTGCCGCTATGGCCGCTGCAGGCAGACAGCATTGACGACTGGCTGGATAAAATGAGCCGGGCCAGCATGCAGCAGAACTATCAGGGCACCCTGATTATTCGCCAGCGCGACAAGATGCAGGCCATTCAGGTTAAGCAGGGCATCAGTTCACTGGGCAGCTGGCAGACCCTGCAAACCCTCACCGGTGAAGAGCAAATCATTATTCGCCACAATAACCAGGTCACCACCGTCTTTCCCGCAAAAAAGCTGATTACCGTATCGGAGAATATGGCGGGCAGTGTGGACAAGGGGCCGCTGCACCCCGCGTTGCCGGAAAACCGCAATATTCTGCGTGAATTTTACCAGCTGCGTCTGAGTGGCGAATCGCGGGTGGCCAACAAGGCGACACAGATACTGCAGATGGTGCCACAGGATAATCATCGTTATGGCCATGTGTTCTGGCTGGACCAGGACAGCGGGCTGTTGCTGAAAAGCGACCTGCTTGACGAGCAGGGCCATGTGATCGAGCAGATGATGTACAGTGATATCCAGCTGCTGTCAGAGGCACCACAGAAAATTATCGATGCGGATGCGCTCAAGGGTTACCGCAAAATTCGCCTGATCGGGCAGCAGGACATCACCCGGCAACGCTGGCTGGCGCGGCAGATGCCCGCCGGGTTCAAGCTGGTTCGCAGCGACCAGGTGAGTCACCACAGCCAGCAGGAGCCGGCCTACCATATGATCTACAGTGACGGCATGGCCTCGGTATCGGTGTTTGTCGAACAGCGGGTGGAAAATGACGGCGACCTGTCCGGGCTGGCCAGTATGGGGGCGGTGAATGCCTACAGTGTGTACCTGGATGATGTGTATATCACCGCTATCGGCGAAGTGCCGGCGGATACGGTGCGCATGATTGCCGAGTCGGTTGAGCCCGTAAACGGTGAGTCACTGGACAGTGATTCGACAGATAAGGCAACTGAGGTCGAGAATAACTCAGGGGACGCTGCGCCATGATTGAAGAAACCGCCCGGGTGATTGATGTGCGGGACTCCCGCGCGCTGCTGGAAACAGAACGCAAGTCGACCTGCCAGAGCTGCTCGGTGAAAGCCGGTTGTGGCACCTCAACCCTGGCTAAAGTGGTGGGTAAACGCAGCTCGCAGTTTGTGGTGGATAATACCCTGGGTGTGAAGGTGGGTGACCAGGTGGTGGTGGCGGTAGAGGAAAGCGCCCTGGTGCAGGGTTCCCTGCTGATGTATCTATTGCCCCTGCTTTTTATGTTCGCATTGGGCATAATAGGCGAATACCTGTTTGCCAGTGAATTGCTCACCGTGCTGGCCAGTTTGCTGGGTCTGGCGCTGGGAATGCTGCTGGTGCGCTATGTGTTGATGCAAAGCCATTTAAAATCATCCATTCAGCCCCATCTGGTGCGTAGAGTACTCTAGGGTAGATTCGGCAGGGCTATCTGCTTAAGCTCGCGGCTATAAGCGGGTTATTTCTGAATTCAAACGTTAAATAATGTAAGAGCTTGTCTATGTTGCCATTCAAACGACTGTTGATCCTGTTCTCCCTGCTAGTGATGAGCGTGCAGGCCTGTGCCGCCTCATTGCCCGATTTTGCCGAGCTGGTGGAAAGTAATGGCAAGGCCGTGGTGAATATCAGTACACGGCAGAAAATCACTGACAGCCAGCAACCCTGGGGCCAGCTCAGGGATGAGCTGGGCGAACAGCTGCAGATTCCGGACAATGCGCCCTTCGGTGAGCTGTTCCGCCATTTCTTCGGTGAGCCGGGCATGGCACCACAGCCGGAAGATACCGAGTCACTGGGTTCCGGTTTTATTATTTCCAGCGATGGCTTCATTATTACCAACCACCATGTGGTGGACGGTGCCGATGAGGTGCTAGTGCGTCTGAACGACAAGCGTGAGCTGGCGGCGGAAATTATCGGCAGCGATGAATTCAGTGACATTGCCCTGCTCAAGGTGGAAGCCAGCAATTTACCGGTGGTGGAAATCGGTGACCCCTCGAAACTGCGGGTGGGGGAATGGGTGCTGGCGATAGGTTCACCCTTCGGTTTTGACCAGTCCGCTACCGCTGGCATTGTCAGTGCCAAGGAGCGCAGCCTGCCCCGCGCCAACTATGTGCCCTTTATCCAGACCGATGTGGCGATTAACCCCGGCAATTCCGGTGGCCCACTGTTCAATATGGATGGCAGGGTAGTGGGCATTAATTCGCAGATTTACAGCCGCACCGGTGGCTTTATGGGGCTGTCCTTCGCTATTCCGGTGGATGTGGCGATGGATGTGGTGCAGCAGATAAAGGACAAGGGCTCGGTGAGCCGTGGCTGGCTGGGGGTGTATATCCAGGAAGTCACCTATGAGCTGGCGCAGAGCTTCCAGCTGGACAAGCCGGTGGGTGCACTGGTGTCCCAGGTGATTGACGGCAGTCCGGCGCAGAAAGCGGGGATTCGGGCGGGTGATGTGATCCTCTCCTTTAATGGCCGTGAGATCAGGGATTCTTCCGATCTGCCGCCGATGGTGGGTCGGGTGCCGGTGGACAGCAAGGCGCGGCTGAAACTGTTACGGGACGGCAAGGTGAAGCAGCTGGAGGTGCTGATTGAAGAGCTGCCCACCGAGGATACCCCGCTGGCGCGCAGTGCGCCCTCATCCGCTTCACCAGCGAATCCCATGGGTGTGGATGTGGTGGATCTGGACACGGATGCCGCGGCCGAGCTGGGCCGAGGGGTGCTGATCAAACGGGTGGCAGCGGACAGTCCAGCGGCTCAGGCGGGCCTGCGCGCCGGTGATATCTTGCTGCAACTTGACCGTAAAAACATAAAAAATGTGGCTGATTTTCGTAAAAAAGTTGCCAATTTGCCCACAGGCCGTATGATTCCGGTTCTGGTTCACCGCCAGGGGGCAGATCAGTTTATTGTGATGAAGATTTCAGATAGCGAGTGATCACTTTCACCGTCTATTCACGTCATGGATGTCACCTCTGTGAAGACCTGTTGCAGCAGCTGTACGCGCTGCAGCAGGCGCATACATTTAATATCGAAGAGATTGATGTCGATTCCAGCCCCCGCTTAAGTGAACGCTACGGCCAGCAGGTACCGGTGGTAACCTGTGGCGACCAACAATTGTGTCATTATTTTCTTGATCAGGCGGCAATACTGCAGCGCCTGGCAGGTGTGAGTTAACAATCAGGCAATGCAACAGAATATTCGTAACTTTTCCATCATCGCGCACATCGACCACGGTAAATCCACCCTGGCGGACCGTTTTATCCAGGTCTGCGGTGGCCTGAGCGAACGTGAGATGGAGGCCCAGGTGCTGGATTCCATGGATCTGGAACGTGAGCGGGGCATTACCATCAAGGCCCAGTGCGTATCACTGGATTACAAGGCCAGAAACGGCGAGACCTATCACCTGAATTTCATCGACACCCCTGGCCACGTCGACTTTTCCTATGAAGTCTCCCGTTCGCTGCAGGCCTGTGAAGGCGCACTGCTGGTGGTGGATGCTTCCCAGGGCGTAGAAGCACAGAGTGTAGCCAACTGCTATACCGCGATTGACCTGGGCCTGGAAGTGATGCCGGTGCTGAATAAAATTGACCTGCCGGCGGCTGACCCGATGCGTGTGGCGCAGGAGATCGAGGACATTATCGGCATAGAAGCCACCGATGCCTGCCAGGTCAGCGCCAAGTCCGGCATTGGCGTGGATGAGCTGCTGGAACGCCTGGTCGCCACCATCCCACCACCGGCGGGTGATCCGGCTGCACCGCTAAAAGCGCTGATTGTCGACTCCTGGTTCGACCCCTATGTGGGCGTGGTGATCCTGGTGCGGGTGATCGACGGCTCGCTGCGCAAGGGTAATAAAATCAAGATCATGTCTACCGGGCGTAGCTATGGTGTTGATTTTGTGGGTATATTTACCCCGAAACGGCATGATATGCCGTCGCTGGAAACCGGTCAGGTGGGCTATATTATTGCCGGTATGAAAGAAATCGATTCCGCCAAGGTGGGGGACACCATCACGCTCACGGACAACCCGGCGAGTGAGATGTTGCCCGGTTTCAAGGAAGTACAGCCGCGGGTATTTGCCGGCATGTTCCCGGTGGAAGCCGATGACTATGATAACTTCCGCGAAGCGCTGGACAAGCTGACCCTGAATGACTCGGCACTGAAATATGAACCGGAAACTTCATCGGCACTGGGTTTTGGCTTCCGTATCGGCTTTCTCGGCATGCTGCATATGGAAATCGTGCAGGAGCGGCTGGAGCGTGAGTATGACCTGAATCTGATCACCACCGCGCCCACGGTGGTGTACGAAGTGCTGAAAACCGACGGTGAAGTCATTCGCATCCATAACCCGTCGGATCTGCCAGAGGTCAATTACATCGAGGAAATCCGTGAACCGATTATTCGTGCGAATATTCTGGTGCCACAGGACTATGTGGGTAATGTAATCAGCCTGTGTGTGGAAAAACGCGGCATCCAGATTAATATGCAGTATATGGGCAAGCAGGTGGCGCTCACCTATGACATGCCCATGTCGGAAGTGGTGCTGGATTTCTTTGATCGCCTTAAATCGGTGAGCCGGGGTTATGCTTCGTTTGATTACGAGTTCAGGCATTTCCAGCCCGCCAAACTGGTGAAAGTGGATATTCTGATTAATAGCGAAAAGGTTGACGCACTGGCGGTGATTGCCCACGCGGACACCTCGCAGCGTCGTGGTCGTGAGGTCACGGAAAAAATGCGTGAGCTGATCCCGCGGCAGATGTTTGATATAGCGATTCAGGCAGCGATCGGTCGTCATATTATCGCGCGCAGCACGGTCAAGGCCTTACGTAAAAATGTAACCGCCAAATGTTACGGTGGTGATGTCAGTCGTAAGAAAAAGCTGCTGGAAAAACAGAAAGCCGGTAAGAAACGCATGAAACAGTTCGGCAAGGTGGAAATTCCGCAGGATGCATTCCTTGCTGTGCTTAAGGTCGACAGTTAATGAGTGTGCTCAGGCACACTGAAATAATCAACTGCTACAAAATAACAATGATACTGAATGAATTTGAGTTAAGCCGATGAATATAACCTACGATTTTGCCTTCTTTTTACTCGCAGGGACATTGCTGACTGGTCTGGTCTGGTTATTTGATAGTCTGGTGCTTGCGCCGCGCAGAAGGCACGCCAACCCCCACGAATACAGTGGCGATGCAATTAACAGCGGAAAGAGCAGCAGCAAAGAACCGATTATTGTCGAGTATTCAAAGTCATTCTTTCCAGTATTGCTGATCGTGTTCCTGTTGCGCGGTTTTGTTGTTGAACCGTTTCGTATTCCCTCGGGCTCGATGTTGCCCAGCCTGTTTATCGGTGATTTCATTCTGGTTAACAAATTCGCTTACGGCGTAAAAATGCCGGTTTTTAACCAGGTGCTGTTTGAAGTAGACAAGCCGCAACGGGGTGATGTGGCGGTGTTTAAATACCCACGTGATCCATCCATCGATTACATTAAACGGGTGGTCGGTGTGCCGGGCGACCATATTGCATATTACAATAAAGTGCTCTATGTAAATGGTACCAAGGTTGAACGTAAACGCATTGGTGAATACAGTGGCCCGGGCGAGCCGAATCCGGCAGATGAGTATATTGTCAATTTGCTGGGGCTTGAACATAACGCGCTGGTGATCCCGGGCCGACCCGGTCTGGATGCCGAGTATATTGTGCCGGACGGCCATTACTTTATGATGGGTGACAACCGCGATAACAGCAATGACAGCCGTTACTGGGGCGTGGTGCCGGAAAAATATCTGGTGGGCAAGGCGTTTATGATCTGGATGCACTGGGATGGTGGTGTCAGCTTTGAGCGCATAGGCAAGATTATAAAATAGGGGAATGACAGTGATAAAAAAACAAGCTGGTTTAACCATGATTTCCTGGGTCGTTATTCTCGGCCTGGTGGGTGTTCAGGCAGTACTGGCATTGCGCATTATACCTGTGTACCTGAACTACAGTTCGGTGCGAACCGTAATGAATGAATTGCCGCAGTCGCCTGATGTTCGCAATGCCAGTGTAAAAAATCTGGATGAGTTGTTACGCAAGCGGTTGAAAATAAATAACCTGTATGATCTTGCAAAGGATAAAGAGGCGTTTCAATTCAAAAAAGCGGCCGGTGGCTATACCCTGATTGCGAACTATGAAGAAAGAGGGCCCATTGTAGGCAACCTGGAGTTTGTCGCCACCTTTAAACATCAGGTGGAAATTCGCACTCGATAAACTCAATGGCCAGACAACCCGATTATCGCAAACTCGAACAGCGACTTAACTATTCGTTTAAAGACGCTGCACTTCTCAAAGAAGCACTGACCCATCGAAGCGCCCATTCCAGAAATAATGAACGGCTGGAATTTCTGGGCGATAGTATTCTGAATTTTGTAATTGCGGCGGAGCTGTTCCGCCTGTATCCGTCGTCCGCAGAAGGCGACCTGAGTCGATTACGCGCCAGCCTGGTGAGCAAGACCGGGCTTTACCAGGTATCAATCCAGTTACAGCTGGGGGATTACCTGATACTGGGCAGTGGCGAATTAAAGAGCGGCGGCTTTAGACGCAACTCAATTCTCGCGGATACGGTTGAGGCGATTATCGGCGCGGTGTATCTGGACAGTGGGTTTGAGGCCAGTCGCCAGCTGATTCTGCAACTCTATACAGATCAGATTAAAAATATTCCCGACGTGAATGATTTAAAAGACGCCAAAACCCGTTTACAGGAGTTGCTGCAGTCGCGCAAACTGGCACTGCCTGAATACACGGTGACCGATGTTAGTGGTCAGGCGCATAACCAGCAGTTTACGGTTGACTGTGCAATTAACGAACTTGATTTACAGGTGCAGGGTAAAGCCAGCAGCCGCCGCAAGGCAGAACAGGTGTCTGCGGAAAAAATTATCACGCTGCTTAACGAACAACTTAACAAGAAGTCTAGCTAATGCCTGAAGACAATTTTAAATGTGGTTATATCGCCATTATTGGCCGTCCCAATGTGGGCAAGTCGACTTTGCTCAACCATATTCTGGGTGTAAAACTGAGTATCACCTCGCGCAAACCACAAACTACACGTCACCAGATTCTGGGTGTAAAAAATGTTGAGGCGGGGCAGTTTATTTTTGTCGACACACCGGGTATTCACAGCGGTGGCGGCCGGGCGATTAACCGTTATATGAACCGTGCCGCCAGTTCGGTGATTCATGATGTGGATGTGGTTCTGTTCCTGGTGCAGGCGTTAAAATGGACCGACGAAGATCAGCTGGTGCTGAATAAATTACAGCAGGTTGAAGCGCCAGTGGTGTTGCTGATCAACAAGGTCGATATGGTGGCGGAAAAAGATAAGCTATTGCCATTTCTTGCGCAGATGAGTGAGAAATACGATTTTAAAAACATTCTGCCGATCTCGGCCAAACAGGGGGATAACCTGCAGGAGCTGCAGGATTACCTGCTCGGCCTGCTGCCGGTGAACCCGCCGTATTTTCAGGGTGATGAATACACCGATCGTAGCGTGCGCTTTTTAGTCGCGGAAATTGTGCGTGAAAAACTGGTGCGTGAACTGGGCAAGGAATTACCTTACCAGACGACGGTGGAAATCGAACAGTACAAGGACGATGAAAAACTCACGCGGATTAATGCCTTGATTCTGGTGGAAACCAAAGGCCAGAAAGTAATAGTGATCGGCGACAAGGGTGCCCGCCTGAAAAGCATCGGCACCAAGGCGCGCAAGGATAT
>DATCTK010000056.1:0-10823 GCA_036567985.1 Gammaproteobacteria bacterium
CCGGCAACGAAGATAGTGCAATCAAAAACCTTATCTAAGAAAATACCTTCTCATAGCATTTTCGGGAACCCGCGTTTTTTGCGGGCAAGTGACCGGGAACGGCATTTTCTTGCTTACTTCTTTTTTGCTGCAGAAAAAGAAGTGAGTCGCCAGAAAGGCGAAACAGCACAGTTCAGAATTTCGTGGCGGACCATCGCTTTTATGAATTGCGACACTGGCCCAAATTATTACAGAATAATCTGCGAAGCCCTGCGTTGTTTTGCGTATTCACACAGGCGTTTCACCACGCGGTCATTGATGCTGTCTTTGGTAAAGCTGCCGTCCACCAGTTGTTCACCGGCGGGCATGCCCAGTAACAGTTCCAGTGCTTCTTCATAGTGCTCAACCGGGTAGATATTAAACAGCCCCTGTTCAATTGCATCCACCACGTCCTGACGCAGTGACAGGTTTTTTACATTGACCGTTGGAATAATGCAGCCCTGTTTGCCGGTAAGGGTTTTCTGTTTGCAGATATCGAAAAAGCCTTCGATTTTTTCATTTACACCACCGATGGCCTGCACTCGACCCTGCTGGTTAAGCGAGCCAGTAATCGCCAGCCCCTGCTGAATTGGCAGGCCGGTGAGGGCGGAAATCAGCACACAGAGTTCGGCCACCGATGCACTGTCGCCATCGATGTGACCATAGGATTGCTCGAAGGTAATGCTGGCGGAAAATGATAATGGCGTGTCGCGTGTGTAACGGCTGGCAATCAGTGCCGATAGAATCAGCACACCCTTGTCGTGAATCGAACCGCTTAAATCCACTTCACGTTCTATGTTGATGATTTTGCCATCACCCAGATGCACCGTGGCGGAGATACGTGAGGGCTGGCCAAAACCGTATTTACCAATATCAAAAACCGACAAGCCATTGATCTCGCCGATGGCCTCACCGGAGGTGTTGATCATCAGTGTGCCACGTTCGATGTCATTCTGAATCAGTTCCTGCACGCGGCTGGTGCGGTATATCTGTGCATCAATGGCCTGTTGTACATCCTCTGCGGTAATCAGTTCGTGCTGGAATTGCTCGGCCCAGAACTGGGTTTCTATTAACAGGTCATCTATGGTGCGCAAACGGGCAGACAGGCGTTCACTGTCATTCGCCAGGCGTGAACTGAATTCAATCAGGCGTGCCACCGCACCCGCATCCAGATCCCTGAGTTTGAATTTGCGCACGCGGGAGGCAATCAACCGCGCGTACTTCAAGGTGGTTTCATCATCGCGTAGCAGCTCTTCTTCAAAGTCCGCTTCTACCTTGAACAGCTCGGGGAAATCTGGGTCCATTTCATGCAGCAGGTAATAGGTGTTGCGGTTACCCAGAATAATGACTTTTATTTTAAGTGGAATCGGTTCCGGTTCCAGTGTTACCGAGACATCACCACCCACCACCTGGTCAAGGTTTTCAATCTTGACCTTCTTCGCATACAGGCTGCGCTTGAGTGCATCCCAGGCATGGGGTGCGGATAAAATTTTATGTGCGTCCAGCACCAGGTAGCCACCATTGGCCTCGAGTAAGGCGCCGGGTTTTATCAGGGTGAAATTATTGCCCGGTGTGGTTGCGCGGTTTTCGTATTCGATACGGCCCACCAGGTTCTGGTAGGTGGGGTTGTCCAGGTAGACCACCGGCGCGCCTTTCTGGTTACAGGAATCAACAATCAGATTGACCTGATAGCGTTGCAGCGCTTCTTTTTTATTGTGCGGCTGGTTATTGTTGTTCTGATCGTTGGTGGATTCTTCTTCCTCGCTTTCCGCAAACTCTTCCAGGTGGTGCAGAATATCTTCCTGCAGTGCTTTCAGGTAGCCGGTAATTTCCGGCAGGGCCTTGTATTTACGTTTGACGTCCTTGATCAGGCTGCTGGTGGAAAACAGCGCCACCTTGCGATTGAGTTTTTTAATCTTGATATTGTGTTCACGTCGCTGGCGTGACATTTCAGGGGCAAGGTATTCCAGTTCATCCTGCAGTGCGGCAATCTTGTCCTCGATTTCTGATTTGGCTTCCTCGGACAGATTATCAAATTCTTCTTCGGTAATGTTGCGGCCTTCAATCATCGGCGTCAGCAAAAAGCCGGAGGAGGTGTGGCTGAGATCAATTTCCTGCGCCTTTGCCTGTTCGGCGTGTTTTTCCAGCAGGCTGCTCTGTTTGCTCTGGAATGATTTTTCAATCAGCTGCACCTGTTCCTGGTATTCGGAGGCTTCGAACGCGGCATTAATCGCCTTGCCGATATCCTCGACCAGGTTTTTCATGTCCTTTTTGAATGCCCGGCCCTGGCCCGAGGGCAGGCGCAATGCCCTGGGTTTATAGTCCTGGTCGAAATTGCGCACATAGCACCAGTCCGGTGGGGTGTCCTTGTCCAGGGCAACGGTGCGCAGGTATTTGCGAATCAGGCCGTGCTTGCCGAGGCCGGATGAGCCCATTACATAAAGATTATAGCCGCGGTGTGCCACATTGATGGCAAACTCGATCGCCTGGAAGGCACGATCCTGGCCCAGGATTTCCGGCAGGTCCTGCAGTTCGGCGGTGCTTTTAAAGGGCAGGCTGCTGGCGCTGCAGCGGGGTCTTAGCTGATCTGCGGTGAGGGGCTTAATGATTCGGGAATGGGTTGTTTGTGTCATTATCTTCTTCTTGGTATGGCCGCTTATTCTCGCATAAATCCGTGCACGGAAAAACCGCCTTATTGCCGGGGGAAGGCGGTCGGGCACTTCATGCTAAACTGGCGGTCTGACTAGCAGATGCGCGCCATCGCAGCGCGCATGTTTCATTCAATCGCTCAACAGGGTTACAATCGGCAACCCGATACACAAGTGGATTTTTATATGTCATCAGAAGGTTCAAAGCCTGCACAGCAGCATCCAGCATTTCAATGGAAGCGTTCCCAGCGAATCGACTCGCTCAATATCACGGTTGAGGAGTATGAACATATAAAAACCGGTGCAGCCCATTATCACCTCGCCGCTGATAATAATGAAAATGTTTTTCTGGTGGCACTGCGCACCGTGCCCACCGATTCCACCGGCGTGGCGCATATGCTGGAACACACCGTGCTCTGTGGCAGTGAACGCTACCCGGTACGCGATCCTTTTTTCACCATGATTCGCCGTTCCATTAATACCTTTATGAATGCCTTTACCAGCAGCGACTGGACGGCTTACCCCTTTGCCAGCAAGAACCGCAAGGATTTCGATAACCTGCTGGATGTCTACCTGGATGCGGTGTTTTTCTCGCGTCTGGACGAGCTGGACTTCGCACAGGAAGGTCACCGCTTTGAATTTGCCAGCCCGTATGATGCGGACAGCCCGCTGGTTTACAAGGGGGTGGTGTTTAATGAAATGAAGGGTGCCATGAGTTCACCGGTGAGTACCCTGTGGCAAACCGTGACTGAACATCTGTTTCCCACCACCACCTACCATTACAACTCCGGTGGTGACCCGGCGCACATTCCCGACCTGAGTTACCAGCAGCTGAAGGACTTCTACAAGGTGCACTATCACCCATCCAATGCAGTGTTTATGACCTTCGGTGATATCCCGGCCTATGAGCATCATGCCGTATTCGAAGACAAGGCATTGCACCGCTTTGATCGACTGCAGACTGAAATCCGTGTGGATGATGAACAACGCTACAACGAGCCGCAACAGTGCGAAGCCAGCTATGCGCTGGATGAGGAAAACACCAGCGGCAAGACCCATATTGTGGTGAGCTGGTTGCTGGGTCGCAGCACCTCGCTGGAAGAAATGCTGCAGGCGCACCTGCTCTCCAGTGTGCTGCTCGACAACTCGGCCTCGCCATTACAACAGGCACTGGAAACCACCGAGCTGGGCGCGGCGCCGTCACCTCTGTGCGGGCTGGAAGATTCCAACCGCGAAATGAGTTTTATGTGCGGTGTGGAAGGCTCGGAGGCAGACCGTGCCGATGCGGTGGAAGCGCTGATTCTGAAGGTATTGGAGGATGTGGCGGAAAATGGCGTGGAGCAGTCACAGGTGGAAGCGGTATTGCACCAGCTGGAGCTGGGGCAGCGCGAAATTGGTGGTGACGGCTACCCCTACGGTATGCAGCTGATCCTGGGTGGCCTGTCGGCGGCGGTTCACCGTGGTGATCCGGTGGCGGTGATGAACCTGGACCCGGTGCTGGAGCAACTGCGTGAAGACATCAAGGACCCGGACTTTATTAAAAACCTGGTGAGAAAAAACCTGCTGGATAACCCGCACCGGGTGCGCCTTGTGATGAAACCGGATACCGGGCTGAGCAAGGCCAGGGAACAGGCGGAAGCCGATCGTCTGGCCAGCATCAAGGCCGGCCTGAGTGAGGCAGAAAAACAGCAGATTATCGAGCAGGCCGGTGCCCTGCAGGCGCGGCAGACTGAGGAAGACGACATCAGTATTCTGCCCAAAGTGGGGCTGGAAGATGTGCCGGCTAAGATGCAGATACCTCAGGGCATTAGTCATAAAATCGACCATGTGGAACACCATTTTTACGAGCAGGGTACCAATGGACTGGTTTACCAGCAGATTGTAGTCGAGTTGCCGCAGATGCCCGAGGAACTGGTCAACCTGTTGCCGATTTACACCTATTGCCTGTCCGAGCTGGGTTGTGGCGATAAAACCTATCTGCAGGCGCAGGCCTGGCAGGACAGCGTCAGTGGCGGCGTACATGCCTATACCAGTGTGCGTGGCCTGATTGATAACGAACAGCATATCAGGGCGTACTTTGTGCTCTCTGGCAAGGCGCTGGCACGGAATCATCATCAGCTGAATGAGCTGATGTCGGAGATGTTCAACCGGGCGCGTTTTGATGAACTGGATCGCCTGCGTGAGCTGGTGGCGCAGAAGCGGGCGCGCCGTGAACAGAGCGTGACTGGCCAGGGTCACAGCCTGGCGATGGTGGCGGCGAGCAGTGGCATGAGTCCGGCGGCGGAGCTGAGCCATCGGTTGTCCGGCCTGCTGGGGATCAAGCACCTTAAACAGCTGGATGACAGCCTCAGCGATCGCGATGCATTGCAGGCCCTGGCCAGTCGCTTCGCGGAAATTCACCAGTACATTACCGATGCACCACGCACTTACCTCAGTGTGGCGGAGAAAGATCAGCAGGCGGCAATTGAGGCGGATATCAGGCAATGCTGGCAGAGCCATAACAGCGATGGCTTTCAGCCCTTTACCCAGGCCGAAGTTAAGCAGCAGCTTAAACATGCGTGGCTCACCAGCACCCAGGTTAACTTCTGTGCCAAGGCCTATCCCACGGTGCCAGTGAGCCATCCCGATGCGGCGGTACTTACCGTGCTCGGCGGCTTTCTGCGCAATGGCTTCCTGCACCGGGTGATCCGCGAGCAGGGCGGTGCCTATGGCGGCGGTGCCAGTCATGAGCCGGGTAATGCCTGCTTCCGTTTTTTCTCTTACCGTGATCCGCGTCTGGCAGACACCCTGGATGATTTTGATAAATCCATCGACTGGCTGATTAATGAAAGCCACACCGATCTGCAGGTTGAGGAAGCCATACTCGGCGTCATCGGCAGCATGGACAAACCCGGTTCACCCGCAGGTGAAGCCAAGCAGGCCTTCCATAATGCGCTCTATGGCCGTACCCCGGAGCAGCGCCAGTTATTCCGCGAACGGGTACTCAAGGTGACGCTGGCGGATCTGCAACGGGTGGGTAAAACCTATCTGAAACCGGAGCTGGCCAGCGTGGCGGTGATTACCCATCCGCAGAACGAAGCACTGGTTAAATCGCTGGGCATGGAAATTCGCCAGTTATAGCCGTCTGTTACCAGACAGCGGCCATTAGCTGGCACTGTCTGGTACCTGGGCCTGTATTTCTGTGGTTCTACACAATGGACACGTGAGATATGCATATCCTTCTGATCCAGCTGACCCTGCACATCCCCATGTCCCATTCACTCAAGGACAAGCGCCGCCAGATCAAAAGTCTTAAAGACCGCATTTCGCAGCGATTCAATGCCGCAGTGGCTGAAGTGGGTGAGCTGGATAACTGGCAGACTGCCGAGCTGGCAATCTGCATGCTGAGCAAGGATAAATCCTGGCTGGACAGTCAGTACAGCCTGATCGAGACGCTGCTGCTGGATTACCCCGAGCTGGAGCTGCAACAGATTCAGCGCCAGTGGCTTTAAATTCGATTACCTGACAGCACCCGTTGTCTGCCATCTATTGTTCCCAATAATGCTTTTAAAACCACGGTTTTCATGTCATATTCAGCTCTCGAATGTGCCTCTAAGTTATTGAATTAATTATAAAAAAATTAATACGAGTGTTTTGTCAAGTCGTAACTGCAGCGGCTGCTTGATGCAGATCAACTAAATCTTATTTAGTGGGATCTACCAGCAGTTAGCTGTAACGGCTGACCGCAAACGCAGTACGGCCAGGCGGTTTGAGCTATACATAATTACATTAAAAATCAGCGTGGATTTTCAGGTCAGGTAAATGAAGATACTTATTGTCGATGACAACAGGGCCAATCGGAAGCTACTGGTGTCCTATTTTGCAGCGGAAGATTACAGCGTAATTGAAGCGGATGATGGCCGGGTGGCGATTGAACGTTACCGGGAAGATCAGCCGGATATTGTGCTGATGGATATTATGATGCCGAATATGGATGGTTATGAAGCGGCTAAACAGATCAAGGCACTTGCCGGTGATGTTTATGTGCCGGTTATCTATGTTACTGCACTAAAGCCGGAGGTGGCGCTGACCGAGGCGATTGAAGCCGGCGGTGATGATTTTATCAGCAAGCCGATTAATTTCGAGATACTCAAGGCAAAACTCGAGGCACATTTACGAATTCGTCAGGCCAGTGAAAAGATGCTGGAGATGTATGCGCAGTTGCAACAGCACAATAAACGTATGCAACAGGAAAATGACCTGGTCGAGCACATTTTTAATAACGCCCTGAGCAAGTCCTACCTGGACGAAAGTTTTATTCGTTACCATATCTCCTCGGTGTCGGCCTTTAACGGCGATTTACTGCTGGCGGAAAAACGTGCAGACGGTTCCACCTGTGTACTGATGGGGGATTTTACCGGTCACGGATTATGTGCTGCGATTGGTAGTCTGCCGGTGATCAAGGTGTTTTTTACCATGGTAAAAAAGGGCCTGCCGTTAAACCAGATTATTGCGGAGATTAACACCACCATCAAAATGCTGTTACCGGCAAATATTTTTCTCTGCGCCACGCTGATTGAACTGAATTACCAGAAACAGCAGATCGAATTATGGTCCGGCGGCCTGCCACCGATTATTGTCTACGACCAGACCAGCAAGACCTGTCGCAAGATTAAAAGTCAGCATATGCCGCTGGGGATTTTATCCGACAATGATTTTTCCGATGAAATCTCGGTGTTCGCAATGAACAGCAATGAAAAAATGTACCTCTATACCGATGGCGTTACCGATATACGCAATGCCCAGGGTGAGATGTATGGTGCTGAGCGGCTGGACAGGATTTTTGAAACCGCGCCGGATGATGCCTTTAACCGGCTGATAGAAGACCAGCAGGCGTTTCGCGGTGATGTACCACAACTGGATGATATGACCCTGATTGAACTCAGCCTGATGCCACCCGCCTTAAGCTAAACCCGGGTGGGTTAACTATGCAGGAAGTCATCGCTGATTACCCACATACGCAGTACGCATCAATCGACTGTTAACTGGTTTATAATCGCTTCTCTTTATTTCCTGATCGAGTGATTCTGCTGAATTAATCCTATGACCGACTCCCGACACAGCATGAGTATTCTCTACCTGGCGGTTTTTCTGCTGGCGCTTAACGGCCTGTTTGCCAAGCTGATACCACTGGATGCCACCAGTATTACCCAGCTGCGCAGTGTGCTCGCAGGGTTTACGCTGTTGCTGGTGGCACTGTTGGGTCGTCGTCGCTATCTGCTTGATTCGCCCCGTGAGTATATCGGCGTGTATCTGATCGGTGCAGTGCTGGGGCTGCACTGGATTTCATTTTTTCATTCGATGCAGGTTTCCACCGTCGCCATCGGTATGCTGTCGTTGTTTACCTATCCGGTGATTACGGTTTTAATTGAGCCGTTTTTCAGCAAACAGAAGTTACAGGGCAGCGACTTGGTGGCAGGCCTTATGGTATTGCTCGGCGTGTTTGTGATGGTGAAGGATGATGTGCAGGCATTTGATAATGCCATGGTGCAGGGTGTGTTCTGGGGTGTGATTTCGGCGTTTCTATTTGCCATGCGCAATCTGCTGCAAAAATATTATTACCCGGCGGTGCCATCGGATCGTCTGATGCTGCATCAGGTGATTGCGGTGTCGTTTATGCTATTGCTGTTTGTTGATTACCCGGCGGTGAGCGAGTTAAGCGGCGATGACTGGCTGACCCTGTTACTGTTGGGTATGGTGAGTACGGCCATGGGGCATACACTTCTGTCCTACAGCCTTAAACACCTGCCGGCAAAATCAATCGCGATGATTTCCTGTCTACAACCGATTTTTGCCACCCTGTTTGCCTGGTTACTGCTGCAGGAAACACCGGCTGTATCTGTATTGGCAGGTGGCGCGATTATTGTGTCGGTGGCGCTGTATGAATCGGTCAAACGCGCTTCAGCCAGGTAATGTAATGGGTTTATGGTTTGCGCTGACGATTCTGTTTTTCGATAAACTGAACCAGTTCATCCGCCGGTACCGGCTTGCTGTATAAATAACCCTGCACCTGTTCACAGCCTTCCTGCACCAGGAATTCCCGCTGCGCTTCGGTTTCCACACCTTCGGCAATAATCGAAAACAGCAGGCTGTCCCCCAGCGCAATCATTGCACGGGTAATTGCTGCATCATTGTCATCATTGGGCAGGTCGTTGATAAAACTCTTGTCGATTTTCAGCTTATTCACCGGTAATTCCTTGAGGTAGGCGAGGGAGGAATAACCAGTGCCAAAGTCATCAATGGCCAGCGATACGCCCATTTTGCGCAGGGAGAGCAATAGCTGAATCGCCGGTTTGGCACGATCCATAATAAAGGTTTCGGTAATTTCCAGCAGCAGGTACTCCGGCGGCAGGCCGCTGTCATTCAGTGCGCTGGCAACCGTGTCTACCAGGTTGCTTTGCAGAATTTGTGGCCCGGCCACATTCACGGCCACCTGTCCAAACTCAACCCCTGAATCCAGCCATTGTTTAGCCTGTTTACAGGCATGGCGCAGTACCCATTCCCCCAGCGGGATAATCAGGCTGGTGTCTTCTGCCACCGGAATAAACTGGTCCGGGCCGATCAGTCCCTGTTGCGGGTGTTGCCAGCGCACCAGTGCCTCGACACCGATGACACTGTGGTTAATCAGGCATACCTGAGGTTGATAATGAATTCGTAGCTGGTCCTGTTCAATGGCCTTTCTGAGCTGTGCTTCCAGCACCACATGTTCCAGTGCGTGGGCGGTGAGCTCCTGGGTATAAAACTCGTAGGTATTGCGTCCCATGTCCTTGGCGCGGTACATGGCGGAGTCGGCATTGCGCAGCAATTCCTCAACCCCTTTTCCATCCAGTGGATACAGGCTGATACCAATGCTGGCACCGACAAACAGTTCATAGTCGTTGATATGAAACGGTGTGCTCAGCGCGTGTTTTACCTTGTCGGCGAGAATCGCCGCATCTTCGCCTTCGTGAAGTTCTTCCAGCAGAATAACAAATTCATCGCCCCCCAGTCGGGCAATGGTGTCTTCGTTTCTGATCAGTGCCTGCAGACGCCTGGCTACCGCTTTGAGTAACTTGTCACCAATGGTGTGACCCAGGCTGTCATTAATGTGTTTAAAGCGATCCAGGTCGATAAATAAAATGGCGGTAATCAGTTTGCTGCGCTGCGAGCGTTCAATCGCATGCTCGGCACGTACGCTGAACAACAGCCGGTTGGGCAGGCTGGTTAATGGATCATGGTGAGCAAGAAATTCGAGCCGCGACTGCGACTGTTTTAACTGGGAAATATCCGAGAACACACCGATGTAATTCAGTACCTTGCCGTTGTCATCCCTGACCGTGCTGATGGTGAGCCATTCCGGATAGACTTCACCATTTTTACGGCGGTTCCAGATTTCCCCCTGCCAGCCGCCGGTCTCGTTTAAATCGGCCCAGAGTGCTTTATAAAAGGCCTCGTCATTCTGCCCCGAATGCAGCAGCCGTGGATTCTTGCCCAGTGCTTCCTGCTCGCTGTAACCGGTGATGCGGGTGAAGGCGGGATTGATTGCAATAATACGGGTGTCAATGTCGACAATCATAATACCTTCATTGGTGTTCTGGAAAACCGCCTGCGACTGGAACAGTTTTTCCTGTGTCTGACGGATGCGGGATAAATCCCGTATGATCACCAGTATGCCAAAGGGTTCGCCTTCCGGGCCGTGGGTGATATTGCAGATCACTTCGATGGGAAAGGGCATGGGGTTTCCCTGTTCACCTGTCTCCAGTATGATCACCGCATCCGTACAGGCGTCCTGTGCCTGGCACACCGGGCACTGTATATGCTCGCCCATGGTGTGCATCAGCTCGGTAATGTCGCGTCCCACCACGTCCTGCTCGCTGGTGTGGGTCAGGCGGTAGAAGGCCTTGTTGGCGCGTATGACGCGACGCTCCAGATCGAGCAGATAGATTGCGTCATCAACATAGTCCATTGCATAGTTCCACTCCTGTTTGACTTTTTCCAGCTGCTGTTCCGCATGGCGCATTTCGGTTATGTCGGTGCCCGAGGCCAGCATGCCAGTAACCTTGCCCTCGGCATTGGTGAGCAGGACACTGTTCCACATAATATTGCGCAACTCGCCACTGCGGCTGCGTATCAGGTTTT
>DATCTK010000057.1:0-3535 GCA_036567985.1 Gammaproteobacteria bacterium
CGCCAAAAATTTTTCGCGGCGAGTTTGTTTACGTTTAGCCTGGCCTTCGGCATCAGAGAAGCTTAATTGAGACATTGTCTTTACCCTGTTTTGTGATTTTTCCGCTATTATGCCAAATATTGGGAGTTTTTCAGAGGTTCCCTAAATACACTGACCATTCTGTTGATCGCAATACTTTTTAATTACCCCTTTGCCTGGCGACGCTACCCTGCTGCACTGGCTGACGTATTCAGAAAAACACAGGAAGACAGTGACCATCCGCACCATGTGAGCATACCGCGCAAGGATCTGGAGTTTGCATTAAAATCAATGCGCTCTTTCTCTGACATTTCGGAAATCGAACTGGAAAAAATTTATGACGCGGCAACCCGACAGAAACAGCAGCGCCATCTGAAAACTGACGACATCAAGGCCGGGCATTTTTATCTGCATGGAAAGAATGATGCAAAGGGCCTGGTGCGTCAGGTGGTCGGTATCTCGGATGATGACCAGGTCACCTACAATAATATCACCGGTTCCAAACAGGGCACCACTGCGTGTATGCCGATTGAGTTATTTGCCCGCTGGGCAAAAAATGAAGTGGTTCAGACGGATAACGGCTGGCGCATTGCCACCCAGGACAAGAACTCAACAGGCGAATAATAACCAGGCTTAACACCGGTAAATTTTACTCACCCAGATAACGCTGCCGTTTGGTGTCTTTAAGGTAATGCAGATCAACCACCACCAGACCATCGACGCAGTTGGAAAATGACTCGTCGATATTAAAGTCGACAAACTGCACCCCACCCGGCTCACAGATTTCTGAATACTGTTTATACAGCACCGGCACCACGGCATCGTTTTCTGCCAGGTTTTGCTTTAACTGTTTGAACGCCTGGGTGTAATCCATATCGGTATAGAGGTCTTCATCTGTATCCTGATACGGCAACCGTGCTATCGCCCAGTGTTCGCTGGCCGCAAAATATTTTTTATACAGCGAGACAATCTGGCATCTGGATTTCTCTGCATAGCTGTTACTTAAACTCACCGGGCCCAGCAAGTAACGTATTTCCGGACAGGTTTTCAGATAGGCACCAATGCCATACCATAAATAGTCCAGGCTGCGTTTGCCCCAGTATGCTGGCTGCACAAAACTCCGCCCCAGTTCAACCGCCTGCGACAGATAAGGCTGCGCGCCCGGCTGATAGTCAAACAGTGTACTGGTATACAGTGCCGATACCCCCTGTTGTTTAATCAATTCCGCGGTTCTAATCAGTCGATAGGCGCCCACCAGTTGCAGTGCCTGATCGTCCCACAGAATAATGTGATCGTAGAGCGCATCATAGCGGTCGATGTCACGGCGTTTGCCTGTGCCCTCGCCCACAGCGCGAAAACTGATTTCCCGTAAACGCCCCATTTCACGCATCACCGCGGAGTCACCCTGGTAGCGGTACAGGTAAATGCATTTGTTATCCGCGGTACGTCCCAGCATCTGGCAGTCGGCCAGTTCATCCCGTAACTGTTGCGTGGGCTCGGGATGCGCGATCATCTCGATATCATCGGCGAAGCAGGCTTCACCTCTATTTTTCTGCAGTTTGTACACATGACGCCTGAACAGTTTGGATCGGGCTTTCAGGTCCATTGGCAGTGCATCGTACTGCTCAAAACTGATCGGCTTACCGATTGAAAACTGAATGCCCCGGGTGGCCTGTTTGAACATTTCACGCACCAGCCACAATGTAGAAACCGGTTTTGCCAGCATCGACAGGCTGTAGAAGAAAATCGAATTACGCGCATTAACAAAGACGGGTAATATCGGTGAGCGGGTTTTTGTAGCAAAGCGCAGAAAGCCGCTGTTCCAGGCAGAATCTTTAATACCCTTCGCGCTTAAACGGGACACCTGGCCCGCGGGAAAGATAATCAGCGCACCCTCATTATTCAGATGAGATTCGATTGCGCGGATACTTTGCCGGGCGGTTTTCGAGCTGTTGTTATCAACCGGTAGCAACAGGGGATGTAACGGCTTTACCGCCATCAGCATTTCATTGGCAACCACCTTCACATCACTGCGCACCTCGGAGATCATTTTAAGCAGGCTCAGGCCATCCAGGCTGCCCACCGGGTGATTGGCTACAATCACCAACCGACCGCTCACCGGAATGCGTTCTTTCTCGCGGCTTTTTACCGTGTAGCTGTAATCGAAGTAGTCAAGCACCTGGTCTATAAAATCGAAGCCTTTCAGATATGGATAATTGCTTTCGAATCGTTTAAATTCGGACTCATGAAACAGCTTGCGTAAAAACGCCACTGTGGGTCGGCTTAATAGCGGCCGCTGGGAAACAAAGCGTGGGAATTTTTCTGCGACAAGTGATTCGACTGAAATCATGGTAAAGCCCTCCGGTTACCAGGGTACCCTTGAACTTTAGGCCGCACAGATGACAGTGTTGTGACGGATTTATTTCAATTTTCATACGCGTGTTATTCACCAGCCGCGCACTTACACAGGGAACCACCCATGCTGCAACTACAACAATCCCTGCAACACTGGAACAGTGATCAGTTTGCACAGGTATTCAAAACCGAGCTGGCGGCACAGGACAAAAACGAGCTGCCGCTGCAGCAGAACCTGAGCTACAGCAGCTATGTGAGTGATGAACCGGTATCTGCGGTGATCCTTAAACGCCGTGAAAGCGATGACTGCTATATTGTTGAAGCCAGCATTTTCTACAGTGGCATTATCGCCGGTTGCAGTTGCGCCGATGACCCCACACCACTGGATTTACACAATGAAGCCTGTGATCTGACCTTCTATATCGACCGCCAGAGCGGAGAGACCCGTGTCGAGGCGCGGCACAGCGAGCCTTGAGCCAGCCAGCAGCCCACGCAGATAGGCAAATCCACCGCTGGTATCTCAACCCCGTTACCGCTAAAATTGCCGCCTGTTAAAACATACATCAAGAGATCGTTTGTAATGGGCCGAAGTTTCGAAAACCGCAAAGCCTCCATGGCGAAAACCCAGGGCGCAAAAGCCAAGCTGTACTCCCGCTATGGTAAGGAAATCTATATTTGTGCAAAAAACGGCGGTGTCGACCCCGATGCCAACCTGGCACTGCGTCGGCTGATTGAAAAAGCCAAAAAGGAACAGGTGCCGGCCCATGTGATCGAAAATGCGCTGAAAAAAGCCCAGGGCGGTGCCGGTGAGGATTTTGTTGCGGCACGCTACGAAGGCTTTGGCCCCGGCGGCTGCATGGTGATTGTGGACTGTCTCACCGACAACAATAACCGTACCTACACCGATGTGCGCCAGTGCTTTGTGAAAAACGATGCCAAGATCGGCGCGCCGGGCGCGGTCTCCCATATGTTCGACCACACCGCCCTGTTCGCCTTTAAACACGACGATGAAGAAGCCATACTGGAGATACTGATGTCCGCCGATGTGGATGTCACCGACATTGAAAGCGAGGACGGCATGATCACCGTGCTGGCGCCGCACACCGAGTTTAACAAGGTGCGCACCGCACTCACCGAGGCCATTGCGGAAATTGACTTCGAG
>DATCTK010000058.1:0-24549 GCA_036567985.1 Gammaproteobacteria bacterium
CAGCAGATTCTACGTGTATTGCAGTTAAATTTATTTGAGAAACGCGATTTAATGGGGCTGCTTAGAGGCGACCCTGTTATAGACAGGTCGATCAATATCAATCAGATGGAGCTCCTATGAAAGTTAACGGGACAGCAGTGAAATTATTTAATCAAACAGCTTGTACACAGGGCACTAAATACTGCTCTGCTGTTTGCGCTGGTTTAACGCCTGTTCAACATTTACGCTGCAGACTTCGCAGCGGGCTTTGCCGGTCACCAGGCGGGAAATCATCTCGCGGTGGCGGGCAAAAAATCGATATGCGATATCCGCAAACCAGCGAATCACCGGCCAGCGCAGCATTTTCAGCCAGTGGTTTTTACCCACTGCCTGCCAGACCGCGCAGTTGGCATCCAGCCCTATCAGCAGTTCGCCTTTATCGGTTTCAACATGTAGTTCGTTATAGGCCCGCTCTGGGTCTATATGCGGGTAGCGCTGGCTAAAGCCTTCAGCTTGCAGATCTGCAAACTGAATGCGCTCGGCCCTGTCAGCAATTTTTAATTGCTGCATCTCAGCCATACACAGTGGGCAGTGGCTATCGAAGTAGATCGTGAGTTGAGACACCGTTATGAATATGAACTCCCGAATTTCAGCTGCTGATTTCCACTTAATACATCCCTCAGGCGCCATGGCCTGCCCAGGCATTGCGGGTAGTCGGGGCAAGCGACCGTACAGCCACGACAGGGTAGCGGTGCTTCGGATGCCTGCAGATGTAACCGCTTGCTGGCAGGCGGGACTGCTGTGTACCTGTAACTGGCTGAGGTGGTCTGCATTGCTTGTCCTTGTCTGCTGGTTACCTGCTTGAATGTTCAGCTGGTGGATTACTGTTAGCTTATATTCGATTATACGGCTGTATTCTATTTTGTCTAGGACAAAATGTGTTATTATTGTGAATAATACTTCATGAATATGTCAACAAACCCGGGAGATGGCGCTATGCCGGCACAGGAAGAAACCTTTTCAATTGGCACGGTAGAGCGTGACACCGGTATATCACGGGACACCCTGCGTATCTGGGAGCGTCGCTATGGTTATCCGCAGCCGCTGCGCAATGCAAAAGGGGAGCGCATCTACCCCGAGTCACAGTTGCGTCATCTGCAGAAGCTGCGGCGGTTTCTGGACCAGGGGATGCGCCCCGGCAAGCTGTTGCGCCTGACAGAGGCCGAATTTATTGCGCTGGAGGAAAAATCCGCTGGCGAGCAGGCCCTGAGCCTGTCCGTCAGCGCGCCAGAGTCACCGCTGGTGCTTGCCTGCCTGGCCGCGGTGCAACAGCGGGATGAACAGGCGCTGCTAGATGCCCTGGGGCTTGCCCACCAGCAATACGGTATGGCGGACTTTATCCGGCAGCTTGCTGCTCCCTGTGTGACCGCGGTGGGGGATGCCTGGGCCAGGGGCGATATCGAGGTGTACCAGGAGCATTTCTTTACCCAGGTGATGACGCAGTTTCTGAATATCGAAATTGCAAAAATGCGCAATGGGGTCAGTCGCCCGTTGGTGCTGCTGGGCAGTTTGCCGGGCGAGTTGCATACCCTGGGGCTGAGCATGACCGCGGCGATGCTGGCCTGCCATGGGCTGGCCAGCATACAGCTGGGCGCATCCATGCCCGTGGACCAGTTAAGCAAGGCGGCACAGGAATTTAATGTGGATATAGTGGGCGTGAGTTTCAGCAGCGCCTATCCCTACAACTCGATACGCAATGATATCCAGGAACTGCGTGACAGTGTGCCGGCTGATATTGAGATATGGGTGGGCGGAGAAGGGGTGAGAAAGCTGCGTAAGCTACCCGCGGGTGTGAGCAAGTTTACCGATTTTAAACAGTTGCCGTTGTAAGGAAAATCAGCAAACGACCAATGACTATTTATTATGACTGGTTCCTATGCTCCTGCGTGGGAACCTCTTGCTTTCAGTCGTGTTAATTACATTAACTCCCGTATGCATTCCCACGCGGGAGCGTGGGAACGAGACAACGATTATTTATCGATTGCTAATCCACACAAAGTCGTAAGGCTTGAGCACAATTTCCTCGCGCGGGTCTTCATAGGGATGGCCGCTGATTAAATCATGCCAGGCATCGGTTTCAATCAGGTTAATGTCTTTTAATGCCAGGCTCTGTTCGCTATCGGATATATTATAAATACAGAAAATACTCTGTGTTCGATCCTGGCTCTGTCGCCAGAAAGCAAAAATCGATTCGGCAAAGTGCAGGGTGAACTGCGTGGCATTGGGGTGAAACGCTTTCTGCTTTTTGCGAATACTGATAAGCAGTTTCAGGCGGTTAAACGCCTGGTGTTGCAGGCTGTCCGGCTGGTTAAGCAGGGCGCTCAGCTCATGGTAATCCCAGTTATGCCGATTGATTGCCCGGCGGTTGGAACTGGCCTGCATTTTCTGGATGTCATTCGGTGTGGCAAACAGGCTATGAATATAAAAAGCCGGTATGCCTTCCAGCCCCAGCATAATACCATGGGCGCAGATAAAACGCGGTAGCTGATAGCTGTCTTCACCCTTGAAGGTTCCCCTGAGGGCATCGATCAGGCTGATATTCAGTTCATAGGGGCGGTGTTCGCCATTGGCCAAGGTGCGCCAGGAGACATCACCGCCGAACTGTTGCATCAATGCCGCGAGTTGATCGACGGTTTCATCTTCCAGTATACCTTCCACCGGGCGCAGGCCAATGCCATCATGTGAGGCAATAAAATTAAAATAGCCGGTGCCATTCTGTGCCGGCGGCATGCTCATTAACCACTGTTTAATCAGCGCCGAGTTACCGGATAACAGGGTGTATAAAATCAGCGGTGGCAGGGTGAAGTTATAAATCAGGTGGGCTTCATTGGCATTACCGAAATAGGAGAGGTTTTCCCGGTTGGGAATATTGGTTTCGGTAATAATAACCGCCTGCGGGTTGTTGTGTTCAATCAGTAAACGCAACAGGCGAATCACTTCATGGGTTTGCGGCAGATTAATGCAACTGGTATCCAGTTGTTTCCATAAAAACGCCACCGCATCCAGGCGAAAAAGTCTTATGCCCCTGTCCAGATAGAGCTTAATGATTTTAACAAACTCGAGTAATACTTCGGGGTTGCGGAAATCCAGATCGACCTGATCATGGCTGAAGGTGCACCATACATGCCGCGTGCCCTGCAGGGTTTCGGTTTCGCGCAATAGCGGTGAGGTTCTGGGGCGTACTATATGGCTTAAATCTGTATCGGCTTCCAGCGTAATAAAATAGTCCGCACCTGGCTGTTTGCCCTGTTTGAAATTATCGAACCACAGGCTGCGACTGGAACAATGATTGATAACCAGATCCGCCATCAATGAAAAATCTTCGGCGATTTCACTGATGTGTGACCAGTCACCCAGTGACTGGTTAACCTCGCAGTAGTTAATCACTGAAAAACCGTCATCGGAACTGTAGGGGTAAAACGGCAGTATATGCACCGTATTGCATACATCCTTAAGCTGCTTGTTCAGAAACTCGTGCAGTGTCAGTAACGGCGGTTCATCGTCTTTTTTAATGCTGTCACCATAGGTAATGGTGACCATGTCCTGTTCTGACCAGAGATTGCTGTGGGGCTGTGGGCTATGGATGCCACTTTGATAGTCCATCAGGTCTACAATGCGTGAACACAGTTGTTGCTGATCCGCCTCGGGGTAGAGTTTCTGCAGGTGATCAATTATGCGTGTTTCCAGCTCGGCCAGTTGTTGCTGTTTCCGGGGCATATACTGTTTCCTTAGCTCAACATCTTGCGGTCGGCTTCTACCGCATCCAGCAGCTGGCTAAAAATATCCGGCATGGCACTGCTTACCCGGTTCCAGCTGGGAATAAACGGCGCTTCATCACTGTCCTCGAGAAACAGGCGACCGGCGTGTTTGATATTTTCCGCGAACATTTCCACCATCATTTCTTCTTCGTTGACTTGATAGTCGAGGCCGTTGAAAACGGCGTCACTCAGGTAACTGTCGACTAGATCCAGTGCAATACGGTAATAGGTGGCCTTGGTGGTGCGCAGACTTTCATCGGTAAAATTAATGCCATCGGTGGCGAGTTTCTTGAAAATTGCCTTGGTGATCTCAATCGACATTTTTGACAGGCCCTGTTGCTTGTCTTCAGTCGATAGATCCTGGTGTTTATGATCATACTGATCCGCTATGTCCACCTGGCATAACTGGCTGGTGGCATAGTTTTTACGCATTTCCATTAATATGCCCACTTCCAGTCCCCAGTCGGTGGGCATGCGCAGGCTTTCCATGACTTCATGGCGCATGGAAAATTCACCCGCCAGGGGATAACGGAAACTGTCAAGAAAATCCAGGTAATCATGGCTGCCAATCTGCTGGTTCAATGCACGCACCAGCGGCGTGACCAGCAGGCGCGAGACGCGGCCGTTCATCGAGTTGTCTGCAACCCTGGGGTAGTAGCCCTTGCAGAACTGATATCTAAACTGCGGATTGGCAACCGGGTAGAGCAGGCGTGCCAGCATGCCACGCTCATAAGTAATAATGTCACAATCGTGCAGTGCCACCGCTTTGGTATTGCCTTTTGCCAGCATATACCCCATACAGTACCAGACATTGCGTCCCTTGCCTTTTTCGGTGGGGGCCAGCCCCATCTTGCGCAGTTTTTTGTCAATCGCCATTAAATTCGGCCCGTCATTCCATAACAGGTCATGCGCCTGTGGCAGGTCGGAGAAAAAGCGCAGTGCATGCCTGAACTCGGACTTGTTTGCCTGGTCAATGCCGATAACAATCTGTTGCAGGTAATCCACCTGTTTCAGTTCCCTGATAATGGTATCCAGTGCCGGGCGTTGCAGCTCCGAATACAGGGATGGCAGGATCAGTCCCATGGGTCGTTGTCGTGAAAAATAGCGCAGTTCGTCTTCCATTTTTTGCAGACTGCGGTTATGTAGATTGTGCAGTGTGGTAATTTTACCGTTCTGAAAAAAGTCACTCATAAGGGTGCCTCATCCTGTGGGATTTTCAGCAGGGCCTTTTCAATCGCTTCAGCCCAGCCATCGGGTGCTTCCTGTCGTGTTCTGATATGGGGCACCAGCATGGTTTGCAGTGCCTTGTTGGACGGCGAATTAATCATCACCGAAATGTCTGCCATACTGAGCATGGCGGCATCATTGGGGCTGTCCCCCAGCACAATGGTTTTTACCCTGGTGTTACTAGCGGTATAAAAATATTTGAGTTGCTGGCTGGCGCGCCCCTTGTCGCAGTTGCCCAGTACATGTATAAAACGTCCACCCTGCAGTGTGTTTAGTCCATGGTCTTCCAGTGATTGTTCAAATGCATTGCGTTGTTTATCATCTGCCAGCCACAGCAGGGGTTCACTGTAATCCCTGTGCATTGCCTGTTGTGCATCGGCTTCAGCAAGGCCGGTTAACTGCATGACCTGCTGTACGCTGCTTTCGGATAATAACTGATAGGAATTTTCTGGCAGGGACAGGCTGTCGAGTATCTGTCGGATATCAGCCTGTGATTTTCCCAGTTGTATGCACCAGTAGTCCTTTTGCTGGCTTAGCTGGCAGGCGCCATCAAGGCATTGTGGTTCTTCTTTAAACTGTGACAGGGGTAAATATATTGCCGAGCCGTTTTCGACAATCAATGGTGCATCGATTTGCAGTGCCTGTTGTAGTGCGATACTTTCGGCGAAGGTTTTGCTGGTGTTAAAAATAATCGGAATGTTTTTTTGCTGTAACAGGCGGATGGCCGGAATGGCAGCGTCCATTGCGTAGTTGTGATGGTTAAGCATGGAACCATCCAGATCGGTGATGACCAGCCATTGTGTTCTAGGTTGAGCCGTCATTAATAAAATCCTTTTGCATAATAATCTTTTTTATTGAGTGATCCGCTTCGACCGGGATCACAATGTCCGCCAGATGGGGCAGGTGCGCCAGTGTGTGTCGGCTGATGCGTTCGTAGTGTTGAATAAAACGTGCCAGTTCTGTATCCGACATGATTCGCTGTTGATGGTTTGTTGAATGGCTGTTTCTGAGTTTTTTCTCCTGCAGTCGCCGCCATTGGTAGACGTGTTCAAAGTCCGCTGCTTTTAGCATAATGCAGTGATCAGCATGGCTGAAAATGGTTTCATGATAGCGTTTGAGATGCTGGTTGGCGTAGTGACGCCAGCTGCCATCCTGATCTTCCTCAGCTTCCAGCTGATTAATCGGGTTTACCAGTTCAGCCTCGGATTGTGCCGGACTGTGATTGCACCAGCCTTCAAACAGGATAATGTCAGCCGGGGGCTGTTCGGTCCACTGGTCTTCTGGGTATCGATCATCCATGGCTTTATTGAAGCGGGGTATACGGCAGGCTTTACCTTCCAGCAAGCTGAACAGGGTGGACTGCATCAGTTCCATATCATGGGTGCCGGGTACACCACGGGTTATCAGCAACGGGTGTACGGTTTTGCTCAGGTGCTGTCTTTGCCTGTGTGTGGCATAAAAGTCATCCAGTGAGATATTGGCGACCCGCAATGGGGTTTCAATTTCAATCAACTGTTTAAGAAAATGTGTCAGTGTCGATTTTCCACTGCCCTGTGCACCGTTAATGCTGATAAATAGCGGGTGTTTCTGTTTCAGGCCCACAATGTGTTGCATCAACGGCAGGTAAACCTGTGTCACCGTTGTTTCGAATGCAGCTGGCAGGTGCATTTCCTGTATCAGCTGGTGGCTGAGCTCTCGGCTTTTATTGCTCGGGTAATCGGGGGCTGACTGTGTCATATCTGGTTATTGTTTACTGCCTTGGTGGATGTAAGCTCTGTGTTACTCATGGTTGTAGCAATATCTGTGCACATTTCGAGATTTAATTTAAAATTTTCATATCGGTTTATTTGTGGGGCATTCGCCATGCCTGATGTAGCAGCCTGTCAGGATCTATTGCCGGGGAACATACAGCTGCCTATGGGGTCATAGTTATTATCCCAGGCTCTGCCTCTGTGCGCCTGCATTGTTTTAGTGCACAGGCCGTTTATAGATTCCCAGGTTGGCTGAGCTTATTATCTATACAGCATCAGCTCTCGTATTCACACCTGAACATGGGTCAGTATTATGTGGCATAAAATTATCGCTTCTTACCAATCATACGCTTTTACACCTGCCGGGGTAAAAGCAGTTTTAGTGTCCGGTCCCCGGGCGTCCGCATACGCTGGTCTATTACTCATGTTCAGCGCTGTTTTGCCTGTGCTGGCACCGGCAACAGCACTGGCCAGTACGGACAGTTTCAAGGATGGGCATATTCATTACAATCAGGATATGTGGGAAATGCTGCCGCCAGACCGGGCAATTCATATGCTGAAAGAGGCGGGGATAGAGCGGGCACTGGTAGGTTCGACCCCAACACTGGGTACCGAGAAACTCTACCGGGAAAATCCGCAGCTGGTGGTGCCAATCATGATGCCCTACAAGGATTATCGCCACCGTTTTTACTGGTTTAAGGACCCCGAGCTGATTGATTATCTGCGCGAACAACTGGCGCGCGTACCCTATGTGGGCTTTGGTGAATTCCATATCTTCGGTGATGATATGGATTCGGAGCCGGTGGCACAGATGATTGCACTGGCCAGGGAAAAACAGCTGGTGCTACAGCCGCATACTGATTTACCCGGTATGCAGATTTTATTGAATAAGGCTGCTGACTTGCAGGTGATCTGGGCACATGGTGGCTTTGATGTGCCGGTCGAGACCCTGAAGTCACTACTTGATCGCTATCCTGGTCTCAGCATTGATCTGTCATTTCGAGAAGGGTTGCTGATTGACAACCAGCAGCTTACAGAAGAATGGCGTGAGTTCCTCAATGAATATTCCACGCGATTCCTCACCGGCATGGACACCTATAAAACAACCCGCTGGGCGGACCTGCCAGTGCTGGCGGATCGCACAAAAAACTGGCTGGGCCAGCTGGATAAAGCCGCGGCAGAAAATATTGCGCATAAAAACTTCGAGCGGCTGTTTGGTAAATAATGATTATACCCTGGCAGCCTCTATGGCTGCTGCGGCTTGTAGGCGTCTTCCAGCTTTTTGATCACCTTGATGAATTTTTCATCCATCACCAGGTAGCTGGATAGCATCAGGTTCAGATCGGTGCGCGTGGTGGAGGTAATCAGTTTGAGCATTTTAGTTTTATCGGCAGGCAGATTAAGTCGGTCAATCGATTCCTTGAGGCTCTTTTCGCAACTCAGAAACAGTTCGGAAATATCGGTCACCATGCGGTCAATATCATGCTGCAGGGTTTCAAACGAATCATTGGTGCGTTTGAATATTTTATACATATTACGATTCAGCTGTTCCAGTTCCTGGCGTCTGATTAACGCATCGATACGGGTATTGGCACCGACGGTCATAATTTTCAGATATTCCAGCAGATTTTTTCTGTGTTTGCCAGTATCTGGCAGGTCACTCGCCAGTACACTGATGTAGTTAAGGTTAATCACCACATAATCAGTTTTTTCAACCAGCTCACCAGTGTTTTTATGCTGGTTAATCAGCTTGATATTCTGCGCCTTGCTGACCGCATCAACCGCATAGTTGAGATCCTGTTTTGGCGCTTTTATCTGCAGTGCCATGCCGATGTTTAAACCCTCAATTGCATGAAACAGCGACATTACCAGGTCTTCAAATGTGTCAGCACTGATGCTGCTCTGGAAAAACGCCATCAGGTCATCGTGGTGATCATCATCGATATTTTCCGGGTGGGTCTCTGCTGACTGGATCAGGCTGTCCCTGACCTTATTGAGATTAAGGCGCTCTTCCAGCAGGGCAATTTTTTCCCGCGCATCGATCAGGTCGTAGTGGGCGGTAAAGAAGTTCTTCTTGAACACCTCTAGGTTGTTGACCCGTTCCTTTAGAAAGGCGTTTTCACGCCGCAGTTTACCTTCTTCGGTAAAAAACAGGTCATCGACCGGGGTTTTAATAGACATTGCGTTCTCCGTGACTAACGCTTACAGCTCCATTACTCAGCGGTGGGGGAATAATCAGGTATTAATAATGCAACTTATACAATATTTTAGCCCTATTCGCCAGTTAAGGCCGTTTGGGCGCGGATGAGAGACGATCCTGCTTTGCTCGTCCTGTGCGGTGGGGTACTATCAGCGATATGAGACAACCTGCAACGTCCTGTTTTAACTGGGCATTTATCCTGAATGCGGCTGCGAAGCATAAGCCGTCGCTGGTTCAGGCCAATCTTATTGCCATACTTGCTGCCGTGATCAGTGCGCCCATGCCCATGTTAATGCCTTTGCTGGTGGATGAGGTGCTGCTGGACAAACCCGGCTTTCTGGTGGAAAGCATGAACCGTATTTACCCGCAGGACTGGTGGGGGCCGGTGCTGTATATCGTCAGCATTATGCTGCTTACCATTCTGTTGCGCTTCAGTTCAATGATGCTGGCGGTGTGGCAAACCTACAAGTTCACTGAAGTGGCCAAGGACATTACCTACAAAATACGGCAGAGCCTGCTGCAACGCCTGCAGCTGGTATCCATGGCTGAATATGAAACCCTGGGCAGTGGCACAGTGGCGTCCCACCTGGTGACCGATGTGGAAGCAATTGATAACTTCATTGGCACTGCACTGAGCAAATTCATTGTCGCGGTGTTATCAATTATCGGGGTGGCGGTGATTCTGTTATGGATTCACTGGCAGCTGGCGCTGTTTATCCTGGTGATGAATCCGCTGGTAATCTATTTCACTACCGTGCTGGGGCGCCGGGTCAAACACCTCAAGCGTAATGAGAACTCGGCGTTTGAGCTGTTTCAGCAGTCATTGAATGAAACCCTGGATGCCATACAGCAGATACGTGCGGCCAATCGCGAGCGGCATTATATTCAACGGGTGGTTGACAGGGCCCGTGGCGTTAAACAACAGTCGTCCGCCTTTAGCTGGAAAAGTGATGCAGCTAACCGTATTTCATTTTTTGTGTTCCTGATGGGCTTTGAAATCTTCCGTGCCATGAGCATGCTGATGGTGGTGTTTTCCGATTTATCCATTGGACAGATGATCGCGGTATATGCCTACCTGTGGTTTATGATGACCCCGGTGCAGGAGATACTTGGCATCCAGTACAGTTATTATGCGGCCAGGGCGGCAATGAAACGGCTCAATGTATTATTAAAGCTGGACACCGAACCACAATACCCACATCGGCAAAATCCGTTTGCGGGCAAACACACGGTGGGGCTCAAGGTTGATAATATCCGCTTCAGTTATGGTGATGGCGAGGATGTGCTCAAAGGCCTGTCGTTAAGCATTAAGCCGGGTGAGAAGGTGGCGCTGGTGGGCGCCAGCGGTGGTGGTAAATCCACCCTGGTGCAGATGATCCTGGGCATGTATACACCCAGGCAGGGGCAGCTGTATTTTGATGATGTGCCGGTATCGGAAATAGGCCTGGATGTGGTGCGTGATAATGTGGCCACGGTGTTACAGCAGCCGGCACTGTTTAATGATACGGTGCGGCAGAACCTGAGCCTGGGTCGCGCTCTGCCGGACGCAACACTGTGGCAGGCACTTGAGGTGGCGCAGCTGAGTGACACCATCAAGGCCCTGCCGCAACAGCTGGATACCATCGTCGGACGCAACGGGGTACGCCTGTCCGGCGGGCAACGCCAGCGCCTGGCGGTGGCGCGCATGATTCTGGCAAAACCCAAACTGGTGATCCTGGATGAGGCCACCTCGGCGCTGGACACAGAAACAGAATCCAGGTTACATAAGGCGATGCAGGCATTTCTGCAGGATCGTACCACGCTGATTATTGCCCATCGACTGAGTGCAGTGAAACAGGCGGATCGGGTGTATGTATTTGACGATGGCCACATTATCGATGAAGGCGTGCATGAGGATATGCTGCAACGGGATGGTCTTTATAAACAGCTGTATGGAGCGACCCATGAAGTCTGAGTGGCTTTTGTGAGCAGCTGCTTGCCTTGACTAAAGCGGCCATGAAGTTAAATCACACAGTAAATAAAACGGTATAGCGAATGATTTTAAAACGGGAGTCTGACATTTGATGAGCTCTATACGAATCGGTCACGGTTATGATGTGCATGCTTTCGAACCGGGCGAACAGATAATTCTGGGAGGGGTCAGCATTCCCCATCACAGTCAGTTCAGGGCACATTCCGACGGTGATGTGTTGCTGCATGCGGTGTGTGACGCACTGCTGGGTGCGCTGGCTCTGGGAGATATAGGCGGACATTTTCCCGATACGGATGACAGCTATAAAGGTGCAGACAGTCGTCAGCTGTTAGCGCAAGTGTATCAACTGGTAATAGACAAGGGCTATCAACTGGGTAACCTGGATGCCACCATCATTGCGCAGTCGCCCAAAATGGCGCCGCATATTTCCACTATGCGACAGCACCTGAGCGAGGATTTGCAGGTAGAATTGAGCCAGATAAATGTAAAAGCCACCACCACCGAAAGGCTCGGGTTTGCCGGTAGAGAGGAGGGAATTGCGGTGCATGCGGTGTGCATTTTGCAAAAAACAGGTTAAATTCGTGCAAAATCCACTTATGGGTGAAAAAAATCAGCATAAATAGCAACCAGTGCACGACATTTAAAAATTATCTTATATACTGAAGTTAAGGAGAGAAATGATCACAGTCACCCATAATTTATGCTGATTTATATACACGGCTTTAATAGTTCACCGAATTCGTACAAGGCCAGTTTGCTGCGAGATTATGCAAACAGCATCAATATGCCTGATATTCTGGAAATTCCGGAACTCGCTCACGAGCCCGATCATGCCATACAGCAGCTACAGCAACTCATCAAAAAATACCATTCACCCCAGGCGATGCGCCCACTGTGTTTTATTGGCAGCTCCCTGGGTGGCTATTATGCCACCTGGCTGGCAGAGAAATACGACAGTCGGGTGGTGCTGATAAACCCGGCAGTTAAACCCTATGAACTGTTTGAAGACTATCTCGGCCCCAACCGTAACCTGTACACAGGTGAGGAGTATGAACTCACCATGGATCACATTAATCAGCTCAAGGCGCTTGAAGTTGAACAAATCAGTAATCCTGATCGCTACCTGTTGATGATCCAGACCGGCGATGAGGTGCTTGACTATAAGATGGCAATGAATAAATATGCCGCCGTGCCATCCATTGTGGAAGAGGGCGGTGGTCATGAATTTGCCGGGTTCGATCGTCACCTGGAAACCGTGTTAGCCTTCTGCGGCGTTAATTGTCTTAAAACATATACCTGAGGTGGTTTTATGTCGCTAGGCCCGGTCATGCTTGACCTTGTCGGAACGTCTATCAGTCAAGAAGAAAAAGAAATGCTACGCCACCCTCAAACCGGTGGCGTTATTTTATTTACGCGAAATTATGAATCGCCACAACAGATCAGCGCGCTGATAGCTGAAATTCACGCACTGCGTTCACCCCATTTGCTGGTGGCGGTAGACCACGAAGGTGGTCGGGTGCAACGTTTTCGTGAGGGTTTTACCCATATTCCGCCGGCCGCAGAATACGGCCGGGCCTATAACCGCGATAAAAAACAGGGCAAATTGCTGGCGCAGGAATGCGGCTGGCTGATGGCAGCGGAATGTCGTGCAGTGGGTGTGGATATGAGTTTTGCGCCGGTACTGGATATGGGGCTGGGCGTCAGTGGCGTGATCGGTGATCGCGCTTTCCATAGCAAGCCGGAGGTGATTGCCGAGCTGGCACACAGTTTTATGCAGGGCATGCAGCAGGCGGGCATGGCGGCCACTGGCAAACACTTTCCCGGTCACGGCTGTGTGCGGGAAGATTCACATATCGCGCAGCCGGTGGATACGCGTTCCCTTGAAGACATTATGTTGCAGGACATGCTGCCATTTGAACGCATGATGCATTTTGGTATGGCCGCGGTAATGCCGGCACATGTGGTGTACCCGGCGGTGGACGATAAGCCGGCTGGTTACTCAGCTATCTGGTTGCAACAGATCTTACGCCAGCAACTGAATTTCCAGGGCGTGATCTTCAGCGATGATTTGAGTATGCAGGCGGCCGGCGTGGCGGGGGATTTTGCAGATCGCGCGCAGACTGCTCTGCAGGCGGGTTGTGATATGGTGCTGGTGTGTAATCATACACAGGCTGCGCAGCAGGTGCTGGAGTCACTGGAGGCTTATCTTAACCCGGTATCACAAATGCGTTTAATTCGAATGCACGGTCGGGGTAAAATCGACCGCGAGCAACTGATGGCATCGGAACAGTGGCGCAGCGTGGTGGATAAAATCAAACAGCTTGGGGACTCGCCCAACCTGGAGCTTGATGTTTAAGTGAAGCCATGACTGATTAAAACAGTGTGCTTCTAATTCAGCAATTTACATAAACTATACGTGATATGGAATATATACAGTCGTTACTAAACTGGCTCAACCTTAAACAGGAACATCTGTGGATGCTGCAGGTGTTCCTGATTGTGCTGGCCACACTGACTATCAGTTTCTTTCAGAAACGCCTGTTTAATCGCCTGTTGAAAAAATTCCAGCAGACCAGTAATTTCTGGGATGATTTACTGGTTACCAGTGCGCAGAAACCACTGAGCTGGCTGATCTGGTTGCTGGGCATTTTATATGCCGCGGAAATTGTGCATGCCTACAGCAATGAATCGGCAATTTTTGTGTTTATTGATCCAGTGCGTGACATTGGCGTAATCAGTATCCTGATTTACTTTCTGCTGAGATTGACCCATGGCGCGGAAAAGATTCTGCTGGATAAAGCGCCGAAACGGGATGAACAGTCACTGGATGAGCACACGGTACATGCCATCGGCAAACTGGTTCGACTGTCGATTTTTATTACCGGCGGGCTGATTATGCTGCAAACCCTGGGCTACAGTATTTCCGGTATCCTGGCACTGGGTGGCGTAGGTGGTATTGCGGTGGGTTTTGCCGCCAAGGATTTGCTCGCCAATTTTTTTGGCGGCCTGATGATCTACCTGGATCGGCCCTTCAAGGTGGGTGACTGGGTGCGTTCCAACGACAGGGATATCGAGGGTACGGTGGAACATATCGGCTGGCGTCTGACCTGTATTCGCACCTTCGATAAACGTCCGCTGTATGTGCCCAATTCGGTGTTTAATAGCATCGCACTGGAAAACCCCTCGCGCATGACCAATCGCCGCATCTATGAAACCATGGGTATTCGCTACGACGATATTGATAAAATGGCGGTGATTGTTGAACAGGTGAAAGCCATGTTGCTGTCACACCCGGAAATCGATACCGATACCACGCTGATTGTAAACTTCAATACCTTTGGCGATTCCTCGGTGAACTTCTTTGTGTATACCTTTACCCGAACCACCGAATGGGTGCGCTTTCACGAAATTAAACAGGACGTATTGTTGAAAATTGTGGATATTGTTCTGGGCAATGGCGCCCAGTTTGCGTTCCCCACCACCACCTTACATGTTCAGTCATTGCCGGAACAAATCGCGGCCAGTGCAGATGAACAGGAGAAACTGTCCCATGGCGGATAAATTACTGGTTGTTATGGCCAATGTCGATGTATCACGTCCGGCTGAAATTCTACCGCCGTTGTTACAGGCCACGGTGGCCGCGGCGATGGAATACGAGGTTGAAGTGCTGTTTACCGGCCAGGCGGGTCAGCTGGCAATGAAAGGCGAAGCGGAACGCCTGTTGCTAAAGGAAGAGGACAGTAAAAGTGTCTACGACCACATCAAACAGGCTAGGCAGGCGGGTGTGGTATTTAAAATCTGCACCCCGGCGTTCAAGTTCTGGGGCGAGGACCTGATTCCGGAAATTACCGAAACCGTGGGCGGTGCCTATATTATCAATGAAGCCATGGATGACAGCGTGGTGACCTTCACCTATTAAAGGGCATGCGCCTGATGCACAGGCCCGGTTAAGCATATTTTGTGAGTCAATCAAACCAATGAGTCAAACAGACAAGTCCGCACAGCAGGCTTTGCATGAGGAAGCCGGCCAGGTGCTGGTACAGGCGGAATTAATTTACAGCGCGGCACAGCTGGAGCAGGCACTGCAACAGCTGGCACAACAGATCAATGCGCAGCTCACACCGCACAGTGAACAGCAACCGGTGCTGCTGATGCCGGTAATGAACGGCGGACTGGTGCTGTGCGGGCAGTTAATGACCCGTATGACATTTCCACTCCAGGTAGATTACCTGCACGCCACCCGCTACCGGGATAAAACCCATGGCAGTGATCTGCACTGGAAAGCCAGCCCACAGCAGAGTCTGCAGGGGCGCACCCTGCTGGTGGTCGACGATATTCTGGATGAAGGTTACACCCTGCAGGCAGTGCTCGAGTATTGCCGTGCCCAGGGCGCGGCACAGGTGTATTCGGTGGTGCTGGTGGAAAAGAACCATCCCCGCGCCAGGGCAGATATCAAGGCGGATTTCACCGGCCTGATGGTGGAAGACCGTTATGTGTTCGGTTTCGGTATGGATTACAAGGGCTACCACCGTAATCTGAATGGGATTTTTGCAGTGGCTGAAAATGGTAAAAATATATGAGTGAAACTGTGTCAGGTAAACAGCAGGCTGAGATCGCGGTCATCGGTGGTACCGGCCTGTACCAGCTGCAGGGGCTGGAACAGCTGGCGCGCTATTCACTCAATACCCGCTGGGGTGAACCCTCATCGGAGATTGTGATCAGCCAGTTACAGGGTGAAGGCGGGCCGCGCAATATTGCCTTTCTGGCACGTCATGGTGAAAGCCATAATATTCCGCCGCACAGGGTCAACTACCGCGCCAATCTATGGGCGCTTAAAGAGCTTGGCGTAAAGAAAGTGATTGCGGTGGCCGCGGTGGGCGGCATTAGCGACACTATGTCACCGGAAACCCTGCTGGTGCCCGATCAGATTATCGATTACACCTACGGCCGCGAGCACACCTATTTTGCCGATGACCTGCAGCAGGTTACCCATATCGATTTCACCGAACCCTATAGCAGCACATTGCGTGAAACCCTGTTACAGGTGGCGAAACAGGAAAACATCGCCTGTGAGCCCACAGGTGTATACGCCGCAACCCAGGGGCCAAGGCTGGAAACCGCTGCCGAAATCGTAAAATTCAAACGAGACGGGGCCCATGTGGTGGGCATGACCGGCATGCCCGAAGCGGCACTGGCCCGGGAAATCGAGCTGGACTATGCCTGCCTGGGGCTGGTGGTCAACTGGGCCGCGGGCTGTGCCGGTACCCGGGTGATTGATCACGAAGAAATGCAGCAGATTGTCGACAAGGGCATGGTGACCCTGCAACGCCTGCTGCTGGCCGCATTAAAACAGCTTTGAACTCGCCCGATTGAAGACAGCAATATGCGCTAATGCGGGGCGCTGCACACACTTGGTTCAGCAAAACATATCAAATGCCGACGCATTGTTATAAAATATGCGCGCTTTTCGAATGATGTAATTTAAGGGTAATTCATGTCACGAGCCGACAAGGTTTCAGACGCGTCAGGTCTGCAAAAACTGATTAATACACTGCGTTATCACGAGGCCTCACGCCAGTGGTTTGCGGTACTCTTTGTGCTGCTGGTGAGCCTGCTGGGACAGTATGATCCCACAATGTTCAAAATCGGCACAGCAATAGCCGTAGTAGGCATGCTGGTACGCATGTGGGCCTCGGGTTACGTGATGAAAAACAAGCAGCTGGCCACCAGTGGCCCCTATGCCTTTGTGCGTCATCCACTGTATGTGGGCAATATCCTGCTGCTGGTCGGCTTCTCTATTGCCTCTACCCTGTGGTGGTCCTATCCGCTGATGCTGGCACTGCTGTTGTTTTACTATCCACCCACCATTTCCTATGAAGACAACAAGCTGCGTGGCATCTTCGGTGAAGAATGGGAAGCCTGGGCGAAAAATATCCATGCCCTGATCCCCACCTTCGGCGCCAAAGCCGGGAGTGTTCGTAGCAGCTGGTCATTCAAAAAGAGCCTGATGCAGAACGCCGAGCCGGTGATTGTTGTTTACCTGATAGGTTGCCTGTACCTGCTTTATACCCACTAGTTGAATGCTGCAGAATCTGGATTACATTTCAGAGAGCGACCTGGCCGACTGGGTTAAACAGCATCTGGATTCTGCCGAGCATGTGCTGTCTGCGGGTTACCAGGGAAAAACCCTGCTGTTCCAGCAGGGTGAACACAAACTGGTGATCAAAACCCCGCTGGGTAATCCACTGACCCGTCCCCTCAATCTTGCCCTGTTACGCCACGAATACCGCATCTATCAACGACTGGATGGCATGTCAGCGGTGCCACACTGTTATGGTATGGCCAATGAGCAGTACCTGGTGCTGGAGTATATAGATGGCCAGACCATGCGTGATGTCAGACCCTCAATTGACTCTGGATTTTATGAAAAACTGTTCACCGCCATCGAGCAGATGCATCAACGGGGTGTCGCGCATTTCGATTTAAAGCGTAAAGAAAACCTGCTGGTGCGTGCTGGGGATCAGCCGGTGATGATCGACTTCGGTGTGTCGATATACCATAAGGGCGGCTTGCATTTGCTTAATGCTGCGCTGTTTAAACTGGCAAAGCAGTTCGATTACAATGCCTGGATACGGCATAAATATGATCGAAAATATGAGCAGATGAGTGCAGATGATCAGCCTTATTACCGTAAAACCCTGATCGAGACCATCAGTCTGAAAAGTAAGCGCTTTTATAAAAAACGTATCAAAAAACTTTTTCGATCCAGCTAGGCCATCAGTAAACACAAGAGGTTCACAGCATGTGGGATGAACGCTACAGCCAGGCGGAATATGCCTATGGCAAATCACCTAATGATTTTCTTAAACAGCATATTGCGCGTCTGAATAAAGGCCGCTCATTGTGCCTGGCGGATGGTGAAGGGCGTAACTCGGTGTTTCTTGCGGAGTACGATCACGATGTGGTGGCGGTGGACCAGTCCGCACCCGGTATGCAGAAAGCGCGTGAACTGGCGGAAGAGAAATCGGTGAGCATCGAGGCGGTGGTTGCGGATCTGGCGGATTTTACGATTGAGGAAAATTGCTGGGACAATATTGTTTCCATCTTCTGTCACCTGCCGGTGGATTTGCGTAAGCAGGTGCATGCATCGGCGGTGCGTGGCCTCAGGTCCGGTGGTATCCTGTTGCTGGAAGCCTATACGCCGCAGCAGATCCAGCTGGGCACCGGCGGGCCACCGGTTGCGGAAATGACCATGACGCTGGAGTTATTGCAGGATGAACTTAAGGGGCTGGAGTTTCTGCATGCCGAGGAAAAACAGCGCGAGGTGGTGGAGGGTTTGTACCATACCGGCACCGGTGCGGTGGTGCAGGTCATTGCCAGAAAGCCCTGAGCAGTCAAAGGCTTTATTCAGGCTGCAGTGAAATATCCAGCGCCTTGATAATATCCCGCCAGCTTAAAATGCCCACGGGCACCTGACGTTCATTGACCACCGGCAGGCAGGACACCTTGTGTTCACGGAAGGCAATCACTGCCTTTTTTATATCATCCTTCTGTTTTAAATGCACCGGATCACGGGACATGATCTGATGGGCTTTTTTATTTAAAATCGCCAGGTCCGCACTGGTTTCCGCTGCGGTGCCCACGGTCGGGGTGAGCGCCTTGAACAGATCGCGGTCGGAAATAATGCCTACCAGCTGTTTATTGTCTACAACCACCAGGTGATGGAACCTGGTTTTTTCAAACAGTGAGTTCACCAGTGAGAGCTTGTCGTCCATCTCAACACTCACCACCGGTGTGCTCATAATACTGTCAACGATTTGTGGCATATTGATATGTCTCGATTACTTGTAGAAGACCAGGGGAATGCCATCGGGCCAGACATCATCGGCAAAGTCGCGGCAGTCATAGCGGCGACAGCGTAGTGGTCTGTTATGCCACACTGAACACTGCCAGTTATCGCGATTCAGGTGCGGGCAATAACGGTCTTCATCTCGCGCAATAAAATAGGGTTTATCGGGGTTGGTTTTAACCAGCCCGGCTTTCACTTCTTCCTTGGTCAGGGCAAATATGAAGGTGCAACATTTTGCATGGCACTGGTCAATGACTTTTTCACAGGGCACATCTGCGTCCGGTTCATCGGGGTCTTCATCACCGTAAACCGCAGCCATGCCCATGTCCATCATTTTTGCCATGACGCGGATAATGCGCAGCTTTTCCTGCTGCGATAATGCCTGGTAGTCCGCATCGTCCCTGAAGTCTTCATCCAGCTCAGCCAGAAATTGCAGCTCTTCTTCTGAGTAGTCGTTCATCTAACACCTACGGTAGCTGGTTAGAGTTGCCTTGTTTTACGTTTATGCTATATGCAGGTCCGCAGTGGAAATTAATCAACCAGTGCAGTTTTATATGGTTCTAAGTAATGCCTCGGCGCTTTGCAGGTAACGTTTTCTGGAAAACAGCAACTGCCAGCGCGTGCCGCCGCACTGTCGCCATAACACCGCGGAGCGGATACCGGCAAGCAGTATGGCGCGTATTTTATTCGCATTGTAGGCATGTGACAAATAATCGGCTTCGCCTTTTACCATGATTTTTGCCGCCAGCGGGCTGATATACTGCTGGTAAATTTCCGCCAGGCTGGCAATGATATTTTCATGGGTCAGGTCGAAGTATTCCATTTTATCCTGGGTGGTTTGCAGTTGCCGCGCCAGCTCGTCCATTACCGAGGGTTTTCTGGACAGCGATTTTTCCAGTTGCAACAGGCCGATTGCATAGCGGGTTAATTCCATATCACTCTGCTGGCGTTTGCCGGACAGTTGATCCGCAAGTGACTGCAGGCCTTTTTTAACCGTCGAGCTGTCACCGTAAACCTCGTTGACGCTATTGGCATCAAAGCGGAACAGGGTTTCCAGCAGGGGGCTCAGGTTGGCATCGGCGACAGAGCCTGTGCGTGCAATTTCCTGTACCAGTTTGGCTGCCTGGTAAATGCCGGCCAGGGCGAGTGTTCTGTCTTCCTGTGTGTGATCCATAAATTATCTTGTTATGTTGATGGCGAAGAATGGTGACATGTTATGGCTATTTGCGGCGTTTTAAAAGTGGTGATTAGCCGTTGTGCGTATGATGGTTGTCAGCATTATACATGTCGTCGATGACACCACCGCCAAGGCAGACCTCAGCCTGGTAAAACACAATCGATTGACCGGGGGTGATCGCACGCTGCGCGTCTGTAAACTCGATTTCCGCCTGGCCGTTTTCAATGCTTAAGATAGTGCAGACCTGATCCGGCTGTCGATAGCGGACTTTTGCCATACAGCTAAAGGGCAGTGTGGGTGTGTTTTCACTGCACCAGCTGAGTTGCGATGCACTCAGGTGAGTGTGATACAGGCTGGGGTGTTCACCCTGGGCGACATACAGAATATTATTCTGCAGATCTTTTTTAACACTGAACCAGGGTTCTTCACTGGCATTTTTAACACCGCCCACACCCAGTCCCTTGCGTTGCCCCAGGGTGTAGTACATCAGCCCCTGATGTCGTCCCACCAGTTGACCATCCAGGGTTTTTATCTCACCCGGTTGTGCCGGTAAAAAACGTTGCAAAAAATCAGTGAACTTACGCTCGCCAATAAAACAGATGCCGGTGCTGTCTTTTTTATTGTGGGTCACAAATCCTGCCTGTTGTGCAAGTTGTCGCACTTCGCTTTTTTCAATATCACCCACCGGAAACAGACTGTGTTTGAGTTGCTGCTGGGTCAGGGTGTAGAGAAAGTAACTCTGGTCCTTGTTGTCATCCAGCCCCTTGAGTAACTGGTATTCGCCATTGATTTCTACCTTGCGTACATAATGCCCGGTGGCGATAAAGTCCGCGCCCAGCTGCAGGGCATGGTCGAGAAATGCCCTGAACTTGATTTCTTTATTGCAAAGTATATCCGGGTTGGGTGTGCGTCCGGCGGAATACTCCTGCAGGAAATGTTCGAATACCCGGTCCCAGTACTGATCGGCAAAATTGACGCTGTGCAGTTTAATGCCCAGCTGGTCGCACACCTGTTGTGCGTCCTGCAGATCTTCTGCGGCGGCGCAATAATTCTTATCATCATCCTGTTCCCAGTTCTTCATAAACAGGCCTTCCACATAATAGCCCTGTTCCAGCAGGCGCAGTGCAGCCACGGATGAATCCACACCGCCGGAAATACCAACGATGACATAGGGTTTTTTATGTGTGCTCTGATCGGTGTTCATGGTGTTAGGGTTTTACCGGGTCGATCACCGGCGACAGGGACAGCAGTTCGCGGTTGATTTTAAAAAGGTACTGCTGGCCATTATCGATGGACTGCATTAACAGTCCATCACTGACGTTTTGTCCGAAGCTGTACCACTTGCGCTGCTTAATGGTTTTGCGCAGGTAGTGGCGGGTTATAAAATACTGATCCAGCATCAGCGCCAGCAGATGCCGGGCATTTTTATAGTGGGTGTTCGCATCCTGTTGCGCATACAGGCTTTGTGCATCCAGGTCCAGGCTGTTGTTGTTTTCAAGGCTTTGGTAAATATCCAGCCGCAACAGTTGAAAGGCAATAATAATATTGTCCAGTTCATCCTTATCCGATGGGAAAGGGGTGGCAAAAATTTCTTTCACATCCCCCCAGGTTTGTGTGCTGATTTCAACCTTGATTGCGTCCCTGCAGTTGGCCTCGACACATATCTGTACCACGGGTGCTGCCAGCAGGCTGCCATGATACAGGCTGAGTAGAAACAGTAATGCGCCGGTAATGCTGTGTGTGAAGTGTCGTGTCATGTGCCTGTTCAGATATCGCTAATCAGATCCAGCGGGTACTGTTTACCCGCCAGGTAATCATCAATGCAGCGCAACACCAGCGGGCTGCGCAGTTTTTCCGGCTGTGCCGCCAGTTCGTCGCGGCTCAGCCAGAGCGTGCGTACTATGCCGTCGTCCAGCATTTGCTGGGGATCGTGATTGTGACAGCTGCCGACAAAGGCCACACGCAGAAAGCAGCGATTACGCTGCTCGCCGCCGGCGGGAAACTGGTCCCATCGGTAGATGCCGGAAATGTACTCGGGTTCAAAATCCCGCGCGGTTTCTTCACGGGTTTCGCGGATCACCGCCTGCACAAAGCTTTCATGGGGTTCCAGGTGACCGGCGGGCTGGTTATACACTGTCTGCCCCTGTTTGACTTCTTCCACCATCAGGAAGCGCTGCTCCTGTTCAATAATGGCCGCTACCGTGGCATGGGGCTTCCAGACATCAGTCATGGTGTTGTCCCTTGTCATGGTGCTCCTGCAGGCGTTTTTTGATGCGTAATTGCTTATCTTTCAGGTACTGCACAATGTGCAGTCGCCATAGCACCCGCACCGTGATATAGCCCAGTGCACCACTGATTACTGCAAGGGTCATGCAGCCCAGCAATAGCGGTTGCCAGATGGCTTCCATCTGGGATTGTAACCAGTGCAGTGAAATCTCGAATTCATCATGGCGTGGTGGCAATCCCATCATCAGATTGCCCAGCAGATAGGCCAGGTAGAACATCGGCCCCATGGTGAAGGGGTTGGTGATCCATACCAGCGCCACCGAAATGGGTAGATTACAGCGCAGTATAATCGCCGCCCCCGCAGCCAGGATCATCTGCGAGGGTAGCGGAATCCACATCACGAACAGACCGACAAAAAATGCCATGGATACCGATTTGCGGTGCAGGTGCCAGATATTGGGGTCACCCAGCAGGCGGCCGAAGATGGTCAGGGATCGGTTTTGTTTAATACGCTGTTGGTCCGGCAGGTATTTACGTAAAAACTTCTTCGGCATGATGAATTTAAGGTTAGCAGGGATGAGTCAGTGGCGCATTGTAGCAGAGTTGGTTGCGGCTGTTAGCATTTGTCTGGGTCTGTGCAGGGGGTGTAACTGAGACCGGGTGCAGTCTCTGGCTTGGCATGGATTCACATACAGGTTAAATTCTACGCATCTGCATGGAAGGCGTAGATCACAGGGACTGACATTGACGCACACGCATAGCCACATGGACGGGCTGCAACCCCAATTGCCGGGCATCGCCCTGGCATGCCTGCTGGGTGTGTGCCTGCTGCATCTGCAGGCGGATATCCAGCTGCCGTTATGGACTGATGCCAGTCTGCTCGCCGCCTTGCCGCTGTTACTCTGGCTGTTCTATCTCAAACCCACACAGCGTTATCTGCTGGCATTCCTGATTGGCTATTTATGGGCACTGTTTGCCGCAAACAGCTATCTGCAGCAGCGGCTCGACGGGCAATGGCAGGGGGAGGACCTGCTCATTACCGGGCAGGTCAGCGGGCTGGTGGATCAGGGTGCGCGTTCAGTGCGTTTTAATTTCAATGTTGAACATGTGCAGTATCAGGGTGAGCCGGTTGATAACTTCGGGCCGCAGCGTTTGCGCCTGAGCTGGTACCACACGCAACAGTCGATTCGACCCGGCCAGCACTGGCAACTGCAGCTCAGGCTCAAGCCGCCCCACGGCATGCTTAACCCCGGCGGTTTCGATTACGAAAAATGGCTGTACCAGCAGGGTATTCATGCCACTGGTTATGTTCGTCGCAGTGAGTCCAACCGCCAACTTAATGGCGCTGCCTGGAGCGTTGACGGCCTGCGCCAGCAACTGATCGAAGGGATTTCAGCTGCTTCTGACAGCCCCCATAGCGGGTTGCTGCAGGCACTTACCGCCGGTTACAGGTCGAATATGACGGCACAGCACTGGCAGGTAATGATCGACACCGGCACCAGTCACCTGATGGCCATCTCCGGGCTGCATATCGGGCTGGTGGCGGGCATGGTGTTTTTCCTGGCGCGCCTGCTGGTGCCTGTGTGGCTGCTGCGCTTTATCAGTAAACAGCAGTTTTCCGCCCTGCTGAGCCTGCTGGCAGCGGGTTTTTATGCGGCCCTGGCGGGGTTTTCGGTGCCCACGCAACGCGCCTTTGTGATGTTGCTGGTGGTCTTGCTGGCATTGCTGCTCAAGCGCCCGGCATTCTCCCTGAATACGCTGGCGCTGGCGTTACTGGTAGTGTTACTGCTGGACCCGCTGGCGCCCCTGTCCGCCGGCTTCTGGCTGTCTTTTACCGCGGTGTTGCTGATCGCGATTATTATCGGTGGCCGGGTTGCACGGCAGCGTGGCTGGCTGCAGGGCATACGACTGCAGTGGCTGATTGCACTGTCGATGTTGCCCATCAGTGTACTGCTGTTCCAGCAGGGATCGCTGATTTCACCCCTGGCCAATATGCTGATGATACCGCTAGTGGGGCTGCTGATTGTGCCCATGCTATTGATCGCCAGCCTGCTCAGCGTCATGACCTTCATCCCCCTGTCTGCCAGCCTGTCGGCCTGGCTGTTTACTGTTGCGGGGACGATATTCGATTATTGCTGGCCATTGCTGGAATGGCTGGCACAGCTTCCGCTGGCCAGCTGGCAGCAGGCCAGCCTGCCGTTGAGCCACAGCCTGCTGGGCCTGCTGGGGGGACTATTACTGATTCTGCCGCGGGGTTTTCCATTAAAAGCGGCGGGGCTGTTACTGCTGTTGCCGATGATTTTCTACCAGCCACCGCGTCCCCAGGCGGGGGAGTTCTGGCTGCATCTGC
>DATCTK010000059.1:0-24480 GCA_036567985.1 Gammaproteobacteria bacterium
AAGGGAACGCGAAGAGTGGTTCAGATTGCAGGGAGCCTTGCCACTATGAGAATTATTCCGGACAGTAGTGGCATGCGTCACTGTTAAGTATTGGCGGATGGGCTGCCTGGACGCGCTATTTACGCTGGCAGGCTGAACTTGGTGGATCACAGGATGATTCAATCGTTGATTTATTGGCGATACGGGTTATGTGGGACTTGCTGTTGTACCGGCAAAAGCAATCATCAGCACTGACCGCGCAATGGCGAGACATGCTAATGGCAAGTATGCGCCCGCCATCTGCAAAACGTCAGGCGGCTGCAGAAGTGGATCGCATTCTACTGGCAGCGATGGAAATCGGTTTTCAACGGAATGTTATGAACTCGCTTAATGGTGCATCACAAACAGTCACTATAAAGCTGAAACGTCCCGCAGTACAGGCTGCGTTCTGTATCGATGTGCGCTCTGAAGTTTACCGTCGTTCTCTGGAAACGGTTGCACCTGCGGCGCAGACCATCGGCTTTGCCGGCTTCTTCGGTATTTTTATTGAGTATGTTCCGTTAGGCGCTGATGCAGGGTGTTCACATGTGCCGATTATTTTTAACCCGGCGAATCGTATACATGAGCAGGTTAAAGGTGATAAGCAGTTAAACAGTCAGCTGGTTAATAAGCGCCGTGAGCGTATCGGCCTGGCTAAAGCCTGGAAGGGTTTCAAAATGTCGGCGTCTTCCTGTTTTTCATTTGTCGAAGCCGCCGGCCTTCTGTATGCGCCTAAATTATTGAGTGACAGCCTGGGCTGGACGCGTCCGGTTGCTAACCCGGCTTACCAGGGGCTGGATAAAAAACTGCTTGGCCAGGTTGGCCCTGAACTGACAGGTGACTCATTGAATCATAACGTTCAACAGGGTACTGAGCCAGGTATTCCAGAGGCTGAGTGGATTGATCACGCCGAGCGTATCCTGCGCGCAATGAATATGACTGGCAATTTTGCTCGCCTGGTGTTGCTGGCCGGTCATGGCAGTACCACGGTGAATAACCCTCATGCCACTGCACTCGATTGTGGTGCATGTGCCGGGCAGACCGGCGAAGCCAGTGCGCGGGTTGTCGCCGCCATGATGAACCAGCGGCAGGTGCGTGAAGGTCTCAGGGAGCGTGGTATTCGCATACCGGCTGATACCTGGTTTGTCGCTGGCCTGCATGATACGACTACCGACCAGGTAAAACTGTTTGATACAGGTGAGGTTCCTGCGGAATTACAGGCGGACCTTGAACAGCTGCAACAATGGCTAGAACAGGCGACTGATTTAACCTGTCTTCAGCGTGCTGCACTGATGGATACCGATGCTTCATCTGATATGGATATTGCCGCGGATATTCGACGACGCGCCAGTGACTGGTCCCAGGTAAGACCGGAATGGGCGTTGGCCAACAATGGCGCATTTATCGCCGCGCCGCGAAGTCGTACTCGCGGTGTTAATCTCGATGGTCGTGCGTTTTTACATGAATATGACTGGAAAAATGATGATGATTTCAAGATCCTTGAATTAATTATGACCGCACCGATGGTGGTGGCTAACTGGATTAATATGCAGTACTACGGCTCGGTTGTCGACAACACTGCCTTTGGTAGTGGGAATAAAGTGTTACACAATATTGTTGGTGGTGCTATCGGTGTACTGGAAGGTAACGGTGGTGATTTGCGCGTCGGCCTGCCGATGCAGTCTTTACATAATGGTAAAGAATGGATGCATGAGCCACTTCGCCTGAGTGTATTTATCGAAGCACCGGCTGATGCCATTGATGATATTATTTCACGTCACGATATGGTTCGGCAGTTAGTCGACAATCACTGGTTACATATTTTCCGAATTGATGAAGCAGGCAGTAGCCACAGGAGACTGGGCCATGCAAGCTGGAAACGGCTGAGCTGATTCCACGTAAAACGCAAAAGCATGTTGGTTCGCGAATGAACGCCAATAAACGCGAATAAAAGCTCACGTAGGGTGGTATCAAGCGAAGCGGATCCACCATGTACTGCAAGAGGGTTTACCATAACTGATTTCCGCGCATGCCAAAAATAAAACAATGCTCGTTCCCACGCTCCTGCGTGGGAACGCATATCCGGTGAATTGTTAATTAAAATTAACTGTACAGCACAGAAAAGGGTTCACACGCAGGAGCATGGGAACCAGTCAAAACCAGTCGAAGAGAAAACAAAGTAACCTCATGCTCTGTTTTTAATTTGCGTTTATTTATTCCGCACATCCTGTGCTCCACCCTTCGGGCCGAGCATTCGCTCGTTCAAAGTGCTCCTGCACTTTAGTGCGTTCATTTGCGGACTCATCTGCCGTTTCTCAATCCTTTTTCGGCCCAACCCATACCTGTTGTACATTGACAAATTCCAGTATGCCGTGGGGGCCGAGTTCACGACCGTAGCCGGAGCGTTTTATTCCGCCACTGGGCAGTCTTGGGTCGGTTTTTACCAGGCCGTTAATAGTGACCTGGCCCGCTTCTATATCCCGTGCCATCTGTTCTGCATTATTCACATCTGCGCTCCAGATGGAGGCTGCCAGGCCATAGGGAGTGTCGTTGGCCATCTCCAGTGCCTGTTGTTTTGAGTCGGCTTTCATTACCACCGCAATCGGGCCGAAGGTTTCCTCGCAGGCGGCCTGCATTTCTGGTGTCACATCCACCAGCAGGGTCACCGGGTAAAAAAAGCCGGGACCATCGGGTATCTCGCCTCCAAGTAAACAGCGCGCACCCTGTTCAATACTCATACTCACCTGCCGGTGCAGGCCATCGCGTAAGTTAGCACGGGCAATGGGGCCGACCTGGGTGTTTTCCTCTGCGGGATCACCCATGGTGAGTGCGGCAAGGCGGGTGTGTAACTTTTCAATAAACGCATCGTACACCGATGCTTCTACGATAATCCGTTTCGCGGCAATACAGGACTGGCCCGCATTGATAATGCGTGATAGCGCCAGTGTATCGGCGGCCATTTCAAGGTCCGCATCGGCAAAAATCAGGCTGGGGTCGGAACCACCCAGTTCGAGCACTGCCGGCTTGATCTGTTTCGCCGCCAGTGACGCAACCTGGCTGCCAGCGCTGCTTGAGCCGGTAAGTGACACCGCCTGTACCGCATCGTGTTCGAGGATATGCTTGACCTGATCGTTATCAACGCGGATGTTTTCCAGCAGTCCCTCGGGCGCACCGGCCTTGATAAACATCTCGGCGATGGCTTCGGCACAGGCGGGTACATGGGAATCGTGTTTCATCAGGCAGGTATTGCCCGCCATAATCGCCGGTGCGCAGAAGCGAAACGCCAGCCAGAAGGGCGCATTCCAGGGCAGTATGCCCAGTATGGGGCCCAGTGGCAGGTGTTGCACATAGCTGTGGCTGGCATCGGAGGGCAGGTCTTTTGCTGACAGATAGTCGGCACCATGTTCCGCATAGTGTTCCGCACAGAGCGCGGCTTTCTGCACTTCGCCCCGGGCTTCTTTTATCGGTTTACCCATTTCCAGGGTCATTAGCCTGGCAAGATTTTCTTCATCGTTGCGCAGTAGCTCAGCGACTTTTTTCAGCAGCGATGCACGTTCCGCAAAGTCTGTTTTGCGCCAGCTTTTATAGGCCTGTGCCGCGTTGTTAATACTGGTGTTAATCCGCGCATTATCGAAGGTGTCATAGCGGTGCAGTTCTTCACCATTGGTTGGGTTGATTGCAATATACATAAGACCTCTTTAGCTGTTGGCGTTCTGTTCGGGCAGTGGTGCTGGTGTTTTATTCACCGGCTTTGATGATTTCTTTTTTTCACTGCCACCTGAATGCTGGCTGAGCTTCGCCGGGGTGGGTTCAGCTTTTACAGTAAAGTCCTGCTCTACGTCATGGAAAAATGAACCACAACCGTTTTCGGTGATGTAGAAGGTGTCGGAAATGCCACAGGATTTATCACCGTCTATACCCCACATCCAGGGAATGACATGGAAGGTCATGCCGGGTTCGAGTACGTCTGATGACCCCTGGTACAGGCTCATGATATAACCTTCATCCCAGCTGGGCGGGAAGGCGATACCAATCGAGTAACCGGAGCGGGTAATCAGTTTGGCGCCGACATCGTTCTCGCGAATGATATTGCGCAGCATCTTGTCCGCATCGGATACGGTAAGCCCGGGGCGTAACTCATCCCGTGCCAGTTGCAGTGCCTGTTTCATCAGTTCCTGTGATTTGTACATGCTGTCACTGAGTTCACCACACACCGCGGTACGCATCATTGCAGTGTGATAGCGGCGATAGCAACCGGCAATTTCCAGGAACACATGTTCACCTGCCTGCACAGTACGGCCTTCCCATGAGGCGTGGCCGATCATGCTGCGCGGCCCCGAAGTCACATAGGGCATCACCGCGGGAATTTCACCGCCGGCGGAAAACATGGCCTGGCAGATGGCAGCACCGATTTCATTTTCAGTTACCCCAACCTGTGCCGCCTCGAGTCCTGCTTTCATACCGGCGCGGGTGGCGGTTGCAGCTTTCTGCATGGCTTCCATTTCAACCGCTGATTTGATAATGCGCCCCTGTTCGACAATACCAAAGCAGTCCATTAAACGGCTTTTGGTAAACGAGGTGTGAAAATAATCCTGGTGGTAGGCAGTAAAGTAATAGGAGTTACGTTCATAGCCGATGGTTTTTCCCGCCAGGCCGAATTCCACCAGTGCGGTTACCAGCATCTGGATCGCATCACCGGTGTCGGGATAGGGTCGGGTAATTTCCACCCAGGTGCGGGCAATGACATTGGACTCTTCCAGTTTACGCGTAACCATAAAGGGTTCACCTTCCAGCGGCACCACCAGTGCCTGGAAGAATGAGTAGCCAGTGGTCTGGTAGTCTGTGAGGTACATGATATTTTCCGCATCGGAAATAATCACCGCATCCAGCAGGCGCTTTGCCATGCGCTCGCGCAGCTCACCGATACGCCGCTGGTATTCGCTGAATGGAAAGGTCATGTCGTCGCGTTCGATCATGCTTATGCCTCCATCTGACGGTCGATGGCCTGACGCAGAATGTCCAGGCCCTGATGCAGATCATCGTCGTCAATCGTCAGGGGTGGAATCAGTTTAATCACCGAGCCACCCACACCACAGGGGCCGAACAACATGCCGTTCTCGAAACAGTCACGGGCAATTGCTTTGGCGAGTGCGCCATCGCCTGTGTCCAGTGCCTGCATCATGCCTTTGCCGCGCGCAGTGAAGCCGCGGTCGCTGTATTGTTCGGCAATTGCACGCAGCGCTTCAGCCATAATGTCACCCTTGCGTCGCGTTTCAGTGAGGAAGTCATCGGTTTCGAAATAACGCAGTGCTTCACGCCCGGCGACAAAGGAAATGTTCTGGCCGCGGAAGGTGCCGGTGTGTTCACCGGGTTTCCAGTGCTGGTCGTGTTCCGGTTTGACCAGGTTCATTGCCATGGGTGTGCCCAGGCCACCGATGCCCTTGGCCAGGGTGATAATGTCCGGTTGAATACAGCTTTCTTCAAAGCTGAAGTAGTGACCAGTGCGACCACAGCCGGACTGGATGTCATCCACAATGAGTAACGCACCCAGGTCTTTTGCCAGTTGTTGCAGTGCCTGTAACCATTCATTACTGGCGCTGTTTACACCGCCTTCTGCCTGCAGTGATTCGACAATAAACGCAGCGGGTTTATCGGCACCGCCGGAGGTGTTTTCAAACAGTGCACGCAGCGCATTAAGGCCTTCTATGCCGCCGCCCTGATTGGTTTCAAATGGCCAGTGGGATACGTTATTTAGATTAACGCCGGCGGCATTACGGAAAACTTCATTGGCGGTGCAGGCGAGGGAACCCAGGGTCATGCCATGAAAGCCCTGGCTGAAGGCAATCACATGACTGCGGCCGGTAACCCGGCGTGCCAGCTTGAGTGCAGCTTCCACTGCATTGGTGCCTGTGGGGCCCATAAACTGCAGTTTATAATCCATCTGCCGTGGTTTAAGTATGGTTTCCACAAAGGCCTTGATGAATTCGCGTTTGGGCGGTGTCATCATATCCAGTGTATGCAATACACCATCTGCCTGCAGGTATTCAATCACCGCTTTTTTGAGGGCAGGGTTATTGTGGCCAAAATTGAGTACTCCGGCACCGGCGTAAAAATCAATGTACTGTTTACCCTGTTCATCCACTTGCCGCGCATTCTGTCCGGTGACGAATACCGCCGGGTATGCCCGGCTATAAGCGCGGATTTCAGACTCATAGGTTTCAAACCAGTCCATAAAGTACTCCTTAAAGTGGTTAGCCCTGACTTTCTAAAAAGCCGGGTGTTTCGATTAATAATGACTGCCTGTGTTTGCAGTGCTCCTGTATGTCAATCGGGTTTGCTAATGCCTGTCAGTTGACAGAACACCTGCATCACCGAGTCGAGTATGCGGTCGTTAAACTGGTAATTAGGGCTGTGGCAGGGAAACTGGTAGGCCGGGCCTCCATTCTGTTGCTCTGCCATGCCGATCAGCGCAAAGGCGCCGGGTATTTCATTCAGGTAATAACTGAAATCCTCCGATGCCATAATCGGCAGCAACAGCTCGTTGCTGGCATAGTCATCTCCCAGTGCAGACTGTAATGCCTGGCGATAGCGGGCGGCTGCATCAGGGTGATTAATGGTTGCCTCGTAACGACTGCGAACTTCCACATTGACACTCACCCCGTAGGTTTGTGCGGTGTTATGTGCGATCTCGGTAATCAGCTCATTCATTGGCTTGCGCCAGCGCGGATTGGAAACCCGAATACTGCCTTCCAGCATCACACTGTCGGGAATCACTGTGACATTACTCTCCGCCTGTATTGAGGTGACACTGAGCACAGCGGCAGCCTGGGGTGGCAGGCGGCGGCTGATAATCTGCTGTAGATTGAGTGTGATGGCCGCAGCGGCCAGAACCGGGTCGTGTGCTGCTTCCGGCTGGGAGGCATGGCCACCCTGTCCCTGAATATGCATATGAAAGGTGCCGTTACCGGACATCACCGCACCGTCGGGGCAGACGGCCTTGCCCTGCGGCAGGGCGGGCCAGTTATGCCAGCCGAAAATCACATCCACGCCCTCTAGTGCACCGTCTTCAATCATTTTTCTTGCGCCGTGGCCGCCTTCTTCCGCGGGCTGAAACAGCAGGCTTACCGGGCCCTTTAACTGTGACTGGTGCTGTTGCAGCCAGGGGGCGAAACCCAGCAGCGCGGCCATATGACCATCGTGGCCGCAGGCGTGCATTTTTCCGGCTTCGGTTGAACAGTAATCGAGGGAATTTTTTTCACTGATGGGCAGGGCATCCATATCGGCGCGCAGCGCGATGTGTTCACCGCCTGCATCATAGTTGAACTGTGCAATGGTGCCGTGTTCGGCACAGCTGCGCCAGGGAATCTGCCACTGCGTAAGTTGCTGGCGAATTCTGTCTGCCGTATTGGTTTCCTGCCAGGTGAGTTCCGGATGTCGATGGAACCAGTGACGTAAATCAATGGATTGTTTTACAACGGTGTTCCAGTTCATGAATCCAGTGACTCCCTCAAATCAATTGAGTTCATTAAATAATACGCAGCTATTCAGCCGACGAGGCAGTTACTAGCTGCCGATGAGTATTCTGGCGCCTGGCCACAACCCCGTGTTGTACACCCTGTTGGTGTGTGATGTGTGCACCTCTATGAGGCATGGGTACACATAAATTGAATTTATTTTCAGCAATATTTATTGAATAGGCATGCTGATATTTAATTTCGCCTGTTACCGGTTCGTTCACAGCAATAATTGTGCCGGGTAATCAGAATCACTTCGTTCTGTTAAAGTCGATCTGGTCAATGAATAAAACAATGTGTTTAAAAAGCATAGCACAGATCATGCCGCCTGGATCAAATGCCGGGCAGAGTATGGCTTATGTGTATTTTTTATTTGGTAGCCTTGGTTGTCGTCAGGAGATGCTGTTTTGTTGTTTGCTAGCGATTGCCTGGCGCAGGTAGCTGGTAAAGTCGGCCAGTGGCAGGGGTTTGCTGAACAGGTATCCCTGTACTACATCACAGCCAAGTTGTTTTAGCTGATGCAGTATGATTTCGGTTTCCACGCCTTCTGCCACTACACTCAGGCCGAGGTTGTGTGCCAGATCAATAATCGACTTGACGATGATTTTATCATCCGGGTTGCTGGCCATATCAAAAATAAATGACTGATCAATTTTAATTTCATTAACCGGCATTTTTTTAAGTCGGCTCAGGGAGGAGTAGCCCGTGCCAAAATCATCAATGGATAACTCGATACCCAGTGCGCGCAAGCGATTCAGCGCGGCATAGACATAATCTTTTTCGGTGAGAAACAGGCTTTCGGTAATTTCGAAAATCAGCTGTTGTCCCGTCTGTGAGTTGGTAATTCGCTGTTCTACCTGGCTGATAAAATCCGGGTTCATCAGTGTGCGCGTGGAAATATTGATTGCAATCTTTAACGGTAGTCCCAGCTGTTGCCATTGCTGCTGATGGTCTTTCACCATATCAATAATATGGTAGGTGTAGCGGTCAATGGCGTTGTACTGTTCCAGTGCATCAATAAATATTCCAGGAGAGATAAAGCCTTTGTGTGGATGATTCCAGCGCCCCAGTGCTTCGGCTGATAATATACGGCCGGTTTTAATGTCCAGTTTGGGCTGGTAATGAAGTTCAAACTGCTGATGATTAAATGCCTGTTCTATGTCTACGGAAAGGCTGATGTGGTCATTGCTGGCCTGATCTTTTTCCCTATCGTAAATATGAAAATCAAGATTGTTTTTCTTCGCGATATCCAGTGAGATATCTGCGGATTTAAACAATTCGGTGCGCTCTGTACCGTGTTGCGGGTAGAGACTGATGCCAAAGCGTGCACTGATACTGATCTGATTGTGATTGATATGGAATGGCTGTTCCAGTTGCTTTAGCAGTAATTGGATCTTGTTAAGGGTTTGCGAGAGCGAGCTGGCTGGTGAGAGTAATACGAATTCATCATTACCCAGTCGGCTGAAGGTTTCATCTGGTTGCACGTGTTCTGCAAGCCGCTGGCTGAACTCAATCAGTATCTGGTCGCCGGCTTCGTGCCCCAGGGCCTCATTCATGGTTTTGAAATGACTGATATCAATTAACATCAGACTGAGCTTCAGCCCTTTTCTTTCCGCAATCTGGATCTGTGTATTGATGCGGTCAACAAACAGGGTACGGTTGGGCAGGCCGGTGAGGGTGTCATATAGTGACAGTTGCTGGATCTTGTTATAGGACTCGGCGTACTGTTTATTCAGAACCTCAATGCGGTGCTGGTGTTCCAGCAGGGTTTGCTGGGTGTTTTCCAGCTGGTTCACCGCCAGCGCATTTTCAATCGCAATCGATACGATGCTGGCGAACAGGCTGAGGGTGTTGAGATCGCGTCGGCTAAATTCCAGGCCGTCGTTCTTGTTAATCGCGGCTATGCCACCGAGAAAACTTTTACGGCCCTGCAGCGGCACCATAATCAGTGTGCCGGCTTCTTTTTCCCACTGGTTGCGTTCGGTTTCATTGAGTTCATCAAGTATGCCGCGCCACCAGGCTTTTTTGTGTTTCCATACCCAGCCGCATACGCCAAAATCAATGGGGAGTGACTGGCCGACAATTTCAGCGCTGTTTTTCCCCGCACCACCGCGGTAGGCATAGGATGTCTGGCTCTGGTCGAGAATTGGTATCAGCAGGGTTTCTGCGTCTACCAGGTGCAGTGCACGTTGCGCAATCGAAGTAAACACCCGCTGCAGATTGAACTCACTGGCGACCAGATAAAAGGTATCCTGCAGCAGTTTGATTTCTGCTTCACGCTCTTTCAGTTCATTGCGCAGCATCTGGAGTTGCTGGTTATCTTGCACCATCTAAATCTTGCCGTATCCGCATTACAAGGCCGGGAGGTATAATTGTAGTATAAAATATATGGTTTTTTTGCGGACATCAATACAAATGTCCACACCTTGTCCACTTTAATTTGACGGGCCAGGTTGATTTACCCGAGTGTAGCTGGCTGGTTATACTGGGATCAATATAGTGGCTTGCTACGGATAAGCAGTCACAGGGCAAATTGAGCCAAATGCTATTACAGGCAAGGTATACATAAAATCAGTGGTAACTGATTAATATAAAGATATAAGAATATGCTTCTATTTAGTGAGAGAGGATGCAATCACTGCATCCACGGTTTATGGACATGAGCCGTCCGTTACGCAGCAATCCACTGTGTTTGCCCATCAGCCAGCTGCTGCAACAGGCAGAACAGGGAATGGGTCTGTATGACCTGCTCAAGCAGCTGGAAGCCGATGGGGTTGAGCTGGAGCAGATGGTGCAGGGTGAAATGGACGCAGGCCTGTCGAGCGAGCTGATGCTGTTTCGAAAAAACTTTATTCTGATGAACGCGCTCTATGAAATTCAGCGTGATTTACAGGGCAGTGGTTACGGGCTGCATATAACGCCACTGAAGATTCTGCTGTATAAGCTGCATAAAGATAATTCGGTAGACACAACAGAGGATGGGCTTAGCGCGCTGGCTATTAGTGAAGCAGCAGCCAGTGACCTGGCATTGAGCGAGTATTACCTTAACTGGCAGCACTACGCGGACACTGACCAGGCTGCAGTTGAGCAGTTATTACAGGGATTCTGGCAATGCTATCAGCACTATCACACTGAAGCGGAAAATCAGGATAAGCGGTCATGTGCACTCGCTGTGCTTGGGTTAAAATGCTCGGCAAGCTGGGATGATATCCAGTATGCCTATCGGCAAAAAGTTGCCTGCTGCCACCCTGATCGCGGTGGTCAGCACCAACATTTTATTGAAGTCAGGGAAGCGTACCAGTTTCTGAAGCTGTCGTTTAGTTACAGTTCCTAATATATCCAGGTTTGGCCTGCATTTTGCTTCCCTTTGTCAATATGATTAAACAGGTGACGTGTTTTTGTCCATGGCGCGCTGACCTGTAAGTGTGGATATTGATTCGGTATCTATTATTATTTATTCGCTCTTACACATTCGGCCCTGTTTAATCCAATAATAAAATGCGTTTTTACAGTTTTTTCAACACTTATGTCATTGAAACGCATGTAGACAAACCAACCATTAAAACGGAGTGGGGCAAAATGACTTTGAAATTACGTTTTCTTGAAGCGGTAAGCAAAGGGGAATTAGGTGAAGTGGATGATTTTGGCGTGGTTGTTAGTTTAAGAGCGTTTAAAGCCTATTTTAGTGATGTTAAATCAGACTACATTAATTCATTTCTTCCGGCCGCAGTGATCGAAACCGGCCAGTACACCGCAACCCATACCAAGTACCTGTTTCGCATACGCAAGGGTTATTATCGAGTGCATCCGGACGCGTTGAAGCAGTACCAGGCCGCCTATATGAACAATGACGATGATTCCAGCTCGGTGGATCAGCCGTACGATCCTAAGATTGAGGAACAGCGTTTTTATTATAAAACAGCCTGTGTTAATTGAGTCGGTGTCGATAAGGTCGTTTTAGATCAAACCGTTGTCAAAAGGGCAGTTGAAATGCTGGCTTTTACAGGTCATTTCTGGCTGTGAGCAGTAAAGAGAGTGGTATTGTGTCAACCAGTTCAAGTTCAGAGCCGCCAGTGGAAAGTGCAGTGTCTCGTCGGTTCAGGCTGAGCAGAAAGTTACTGTTCAGCCTGCTACTGGCAGCCTGCCTGTTTTATGCATGGTCGGCACAGTTCGATCGCCTGGCGGAATCCTATACCGAACAGGGCATGCAGCGCACGCTGATTACCTTTGCGGTGGTACGTGGTTTGAACGGGGTGATTTCAGTGGCACAGGGCACAGAGCTTGCCATGTCACCGGCCGGTGTTGGACTGGTGCTTGCACCGGGACAGATTCTTGACCCGATTAATGACCTGATTGAACGTTTCTCCTGGGTGGTGCTGGCCAGTGGTACCTCGCTGGGTATCCAGCGATTGTTGCTGGAAATGGCACAGAGCGTGTGGATCAGCAGTATAACCAGCCTGTTGATTGTGCTATTCCTTGTGTTGTACTGGTGGCCCCTGGCGAGAAACCTGGCCAGCCATGATACATCCTCGCATGAACATAATCGGCGCAATACGCTGTACAAAAACCTGCTGCTGAGAACCTTGTTAATCTTTCTATTTCTGCGCTTTTGCGTGCCCCTGGTGGCGGTGATTAACCACCTGCTGTACGAGCAGTTTCTACAACCGGTTTATACGGAAATGCAGAGTGCACTGGAACAGTCCAGCAGTGAACTGCAGCAGGAACAGGCTTTACCGGTAGACGAGCTACCGCCGGCAGATTCAACCGATAGCAGTTTGCTCGACAGGGCCCAGCAATGGTTTTCCAGTTCGGCCAGCCAGCTGGATGTGAGGGACAGGCTTAATTCACTTAAACAGTCGGCGGATGAAATCAGTCGGCAGGTGATTAATATGATTGTGGTGTTTGTGCTGCAGAGCCTGATTTTACCTTTGCTTTTTTTATGGCTGCTTATACGCCTGCTAAAACTCGGTTTTGCGCAACTTAAACTAAGCTCTGTTCATGGGCTGTGATACGTCATGCAGAGATATTTTTATTCTGCAAATACACCTCTATCCAGAACTTAAGGAACTGGCAATTACAAACTGTGTCTTTGCTGGCGTTGTGCTGCCTGTATGCGTTTGTTCTCACTTTTAATTGTATTGCCGCGCAGAAACTTTGCCTCACCCTTGATGCCGGATTGAGCAAAGTCCTGCAGCAGTGCCGACTCCACCTGTTGTGCATCCAGTTGTAACTCCTCACACATACCCTGGTAGAGCAGTGCAAACAGACGTTCCAGTGAAATTTTGTGGGTTTGCCCGGTAGCTGCAAACAGCCACTGGCTCAGTTTGAAAAAATTTTCAAAGGCGCGGTTCTCTGCATTATGATGTGCCCCCAGCAAGACAGGAACCGTGTGGGTAAAGCGGCCGGAATTGATAATCAAATCCCAGTAGCGGGCAAAGCGACTGAGCTGTTGCATTTCGCTAAAACTGATAAGCGAATTGCTGAGAATATTATAGGGGGGTTGCGGATTATAACGCATGGCATAATCATCCGTGTGACGAATAATCGGTGTGCCCCTGAGACGTTTTAAAATGCCCACCTGAATTTCGTGTGGATTCATCGCGCTTAGCTGATTCAGGCCACGGGCAAAACTGTCAATGGTTTCACCCGGCAATCCGATAATCAGGTCGGCATGAATGTGCGCCTGGCTGTGCTGGCGAATCCAGTGCAGGTTCTGTTTTACTTTTTCGGTGTTCTGTTTGCGGCTGATGGTCTGCTGCACCTCGGGGTTCAGGCTCTGTATACCAATTTCAAATTGCAGGCTGCCGGCGGGAAATTCAGCGATGGTGGATTTGAGTTTTTCCGGCAGGTGGTCCGGAATCAATTCAAAGTGCAGGAACAGTTGCTGGCTGTTATCGGCATCCATCTTGTCGAGAAAGAAACGCATAATGCGAATACTGGTTTCGGCTTTTAGATTAAAGGTCCGATCGACAAATTTGAAATGCCGTACTCCTCGCTGATACAGGGTTTCCATCTCGCCAAGAAACAGCTCGATATCTATTGGGTAAACCGTCTTATCCAGAGATGACAGACAGAATTCACATTTGAACGGGCAGCCGCGGGAGGCTTCAACATAGATCACGCGGTTACTGATATCCTCATCGTTATACCAGGCATAGGGCAGGGCAATTTCCGATAATTCAAACGGTAACGGGTGAATGATTTTATTGATCGGTTTTTTACCCGATAGCAAATCAGTGCACAGTTCTTTAAAGGCAATATCTGCCTGGCCGGTGATCACATAGTCAGCATGGCTGACCAGTGCCTGCTGTTCAAATTCATAACTGACTTCCGGCCCACCCAGTACAATCACCGTGTCCGGTGAAATCGTTTTAAGTAGTTGAACCAGTTCCAGGGTTTCACAGGCATTCCAGATATAAACCCCGAGGCCGATAATTTTCGGCTGTTTGTTTAACAGGGTTTCTGCCATATCAATGACCCGGCCATTGATATTGAATTCAATCAGCTCGGTTGCTGGTTGCAGTTCCGCCATATTGGCCAGCAGGTAACGCAGGCCCATGGAGGCGTGAATATAACGGGCGTTGAGGGTGCTGAGAATAATATCCGGCATAAAACTGGGCTTTGCTGTTGGCTAGAGGTGCGGGGCAGTTGAATCCGCCGCGGGGCACTGGTATAAAAACCTGTGGACATACTGATGCTGGCATTATAAACCAACCAGCATAAAGCAGCGAGTGAGCAAGCCACCGGCATCTCACTTCGCCTGGTTTTATTAAACACGTATTCAGTAAAGGGTTAAGCGATGAAATTAAGACCTCTGGGAAATACCGATATACAGGTCAGTGTTATCTGCCTCGGCAGTATGACCTGGGGCGAACAGAACAGCGAGGCCGAGGCGCACCAGCAACTGGATTATGCACTGGATCATGGTGTTAATTTTATCGATACCGCCGAGCTGTATGCGATTCCGCCCAAAGCCGAGACCTATGGCCTGACCGAGTCCTATATCGGCAGCTGGCTGGCTAAATCCGGCAAACGCCAGCAGGTGGTTCTTGCCAGTAAAATTGCAGGGCCCGCTGATGGCTGGTTACCGCATATCCGCGATGAATCGACCCGTCGACTGGATAGCCACAATATACAACAGGCGCTGGACAGCAGTCTGCAGCGCCTGCAAACCGATTACCTGGATTTGTACCAGTTACACTGGCCGGATCGCAAAACCAATTACTTTGGGCAGCTGGGTTACAGCCATCAGGCAAAGGATTCATCGATTCCAATTGAAGAAACCCTGCTGGCGCTTAAAGACCAGGTGGATGCGGGTAAAATTCGCCATATCGGCCTCTCCAATGAAACCCCCTGGGGGGTGATGGAGTTTATTCGCCTCGCCGACCAGATGAACCTGCCCCGTGTGGTCAGTGTGCAGAATCCCTATTCACTGCTCAATCGCAGTTATGAAGTGGGCCTGGCTGAAGTCTCAATTCGGGAAAAGGTCGGCCTGCTGGCCTATTCGCCGCTGGGCTTTGGTGTACTTTCGGGCAAATACCTGAATGGCGCGCAACCGGCCAAAGGGCGGCTCACCCTGTTCAAGGACTACACCCGCTACAGCAGCGAAAACGCGATTGCCGCCACCGCCGCCTATGTAAAACTGGCGCAGAGCCATGGGCTGGACCCGGCGCAGATGGCGCTGGCCTATATCCACAGCCGGCCGTTTGTGACCTCGACCATTATTGGCGCAACCAACATGCAACAGTTGCGTGATAATATTGACAGTGCCGGGCTTGGGTTGAGTAAGGACGTTCTGGAGGGGATTGAGAAAATCCACCATCAATTCCCCAATCCAAGCCCATAAGCTGGCTCAGCGACATAATATAAAATAAAGAGAAAATAATGAAAGGTATTACCGTTGATAGTGATTCAGATGTGGTGCAGCACAAGTTTGCCGTCATCTATGCACCCAAGCGTTCCCGGGGACGTTTTGCAGAAAACTGCGTGTTTGTGGTCGAGTCGGAACTGGATGCCATCGATGAAGCCAACGAGGAAAAACATCTGTATGCAGCCAAAGTCATCGGCCCGTCGAAATCATCGGAAGGCCAGCGGATTTATTACCTGGAAGCCTGGATTGATACTAGTTTGAGTGAATAAAGTCCGCTAATGAACGCACTGAAAATGCACAAGAAAACGCAAATAAACGCAAATGAACGCAAATAAAGGCGGTAAAGCTTTATGCTTTTAACCTTTGGAATTTACTCGTTCCCACGCTCCTGCGTGGGAACGAGTAAAGGGTGGAGCCAGGATGTGCGGAATAAATAAACACAAATATAGCAGTAGGTGGATCAAGCGAAGCGGATCCACCTGAAAGCCACACAAACTTGATTCTGGTTCCTATGCTCCGCTTGGGAACCTATAATTGTATTATGTGTTATTAATTTTTTCAGCTACCATGCGTTCCCACGCGGGAGCGTGGGAACGAGTAAATAATTTGCGTTTATTTGCGTTTATTTGCGTTTTCTTTTTTTAAAATAGTATTAAACAGTCTTCAATAAAAGGATTTATAAATGATTATAGTATTCACCAATCGTAAACTGCCGCCTGCTGTTAATAGTAAAGCTGGCACTATCAAGGTTACTGAGCTTGGCGTGGTGCTTAACCAGCGACAGGGCAATACACCGCACATCCGTAGTGGCGTTTTGTCCAGTAACTTAAAATCAATTAACTTCAGCGCCAGAGGTGATGAAGCCTCTGTGTTCGCACAGGTCAGTGCAGAGGATATGTATAAGTCCTGGGTTGTCTTCGTGCATGGGTTTCACCAGGACCCGCAGGAGACTATGGCCAAGGCCCGTGCGCTTTACCAGAATCATCGAGTTAATGTGGTTGTTTTTAGCTGGCCTTCGCGGCCGGAAAAACATGAAATGACAATGCAGGAAATTCGTCAGCTGATCGCACAAGATGCACTGAGCGCATCACTCGGTGCCAGCACACTGGGCAAGATCGGTAGCAAATATGTGTATAAGGCGCTCAAGGATCGCTGGCTTAACTACCAGCCCGCCATGGACAATGCAGAAAAATCAAAAGCGGATGTGCTTGAAACGCTGAAATTAGTTGATCAGTATTTAAACACCGAGCGCCCACCGGTATTACTGGTGCATAGCATGGGTAATTATGTATTACAGAACTGTCTTGCCAGACGACAACAGCTGGATATGAAATTCAGTAATATTATTCTACATCAGCCGGATGTTAATTCGCAGAATCATCAGTGGGTGGAAAAACTCAAAGCCAGCTTAACCGATACTGGAAAACTGTATATTACGATTAATGCAACGGATTATGTTCTGGCCGCATCCTGTACCATGCGAAAGCTAAAGAAAAACCGTTATACAGAACGACTGGGGCAGACCCGTCATCATTACATTGTGGATACGATTAACTACCTGGATTTTACCGGTGGTGAGTCTGTTGAAAATAAACATGAACTGTTTATCGAATCACGAGATAAAACCAATGAAACTGTTTTCGATCTGCTGGGGCGGCTGTTCCGTGCCGAACCGGATCAGCTGCCCAGGGAGAAAAATGAATCCCATGCCGGCTTCAGTAAAATGCCCAGCCATATAAATTTATACCAGCTCGAATATATTCTTGATCCGCTGGAAGATGAGGTGATGGCAGAGAAGGTGCCATCGCTGAAATGCTTCAGGGATCCGCTGCTAGCTGATACAACGGCGTCACATCATATGGATGATTATGATGCGGCTTTTAACGGTTAGTGAGTTAAGGCTATCGAGCGGGATCATAGCTACAGCAGGGTTTTGATTTTATCCGCTACGCGGAATGAATTGGCATAGATGGTCCAGGTATAGGGCACACTGCCCCCGGTGGGCATAAAACTGCCATCGGTGACAAACAGGTTATCCACATCATGCACCCTGCAGTTGGCATCCAGCACTGAACTTTTAATGTCATTACCAAAACGGCAGCCACCCGCCACCAGGTTTGCCGGTGGTGAACCACTGACACTGGAACGGATATTTTTTGCGCCCATCTGCTGTAATACCATTTCCGCCTTGTCGGCCAGAAACTGCCCGACCTTCAGATCATGTGGGTGATAACCCAGCCGCACTTTGGCAACTGCATGGCCGTATTTATCCTTTACGTTTTTATCGAGGCTGACAAAACAGTCGTCGGTGGGTAGCCAGTCATTGAATACTTCAAAGCGCAGATCCTGTGCACTGGTAAACGTGCTTTTTAAATCCTGTTTTAACGCATCGCCCCAGTTCAGGTTGCCATCACTGTTCCAGCGCACTGACATGGCCCTGGAGATGGGGTTGGGGTGGCGCAATAGAAAATCGATCAGTCCACCTTTGGCCGGTCCACCGAAAGCCTTATCATCAATAAAATACCAGTCCTGCAGGCCACGGTTTACAAACGGGCCACGGGTTTTCAAGGCATCGGCACTGATGCCATCCACATCGAGCCTGTCCAGCTGGTCGTAATGAAATTCACCGGTGCCGGAACCGCCGGCAGAGAACAGCAGGTTTTTGCCCAGTTGCTGGTAATTATTACCCAGCCCCTGTGGATGTTTGGGGCCAGTGGATGCAAGCAGCAGGCGCGAGGTTTCAATCGCATGGCAGGCCACCACAAACAGTTTGGCCGACACCGCGCGTGGTTTGTTCTCCGCATCATAATACAGTGCTTCAACCACCTTGCCGCTGGCATCGCTTTTCAGTTTATACACATGACTGTTGTCACGCAGCTCGCAATGACCACTGGCCACCGCCTGGTCGATCAGCGCAGCACGTGAACTGCCCTTGGCCCCCGAGCTGCAACCGTAGCTGCCGCAGTAGCCGGAATATTCACAACTGTTACGACCATTGGCGGGGCGTGACAGGATTGCCCTTGGTGTGGGCAGCGAACTGAGATTAAGCTGTTCGCAGGCATTATCGATAACCTTAACCACCGGATGTTCGAGGGTGGGGGGATAGGGGAAGTCCTTGCGGGATCGCGGTTCCTGGAATTTATGCGGCACCACCCGACCGGAAATACCCACTTCGGTTTCCACCTTGCTGTAGTAGGGTTCCATTTCATCGTAACTGATGGGCCAGTCCACCACATTGGCACCGGCAATTTCACCGAATTCGGATTTAAGGCGAAAATCCTGTGGTTTGAGGCGGTAAAAAAAGCCGCTCATAAAGTTGGAGGCACCGCCCACCACATTGCCGTTCCAGAAATCCCAGCCGGACTCCGAGGTGGCTTCGCTAAACCACTGGCCATCATAGCCGGCTTCTTCCAGCACATGCTGTTCGTCCTGCAGATTGGGGGTGTAGGTGCTGCGTCGGCAGCAGGCCAGCTCGTCCTTGAAAAAATCGTTATTGTGTAACCAGGGACCTTTTTCCAGTACCAGTACTGATTTACCCGCTTTGCTCAGTTCGGAAATAATCGGCCCGGCGCCGGCGCCGCTGCCGATGACACACACATCATAGTCTTTGTCGTTGTTCTGGCTCATGCCTTGGTTCTCCTGCGGGATGAGGCATGGGCGCCCAGTTTAAAATACACCTTATCGGCGCTGGGCGTGGGGAAGCCGGGGATGTGTTCCAGCCACTGCCAGCCACGGCGGTTTTTATTGCCACCGTACACCGGGTCACTTAGCAGCGCTTCGATCAGGTAGGTCATTAAGCTGGACAACCAGCGCGCGCCAGCATCACTGGTTTCAATCTGGCGTAACAGCTTTTCCCGTTGTGCGACTTCAAGCTGTTTGAAATCCGCCTGGTACTGCTTGTTCGCCAGCTGGTTTAACCAGACCACACCCTGCTGGATAAATTCGCTTTCCTGCGGGTCGTTCTGTGCCTGTAACATGGTTTGCAGAAAACGCAGCGCGCCTATCTGTTCTGCACCCGGTGACTGTTCATCTGCAGGCAGCAGGTGTTGCTGCACTTCGTCAATGGTCAGCCAGGGGTCCTGCAAATTCTGATAGGCCGGGTCGCGGTTTGCTTGCTGTGCATTGGCCTGTGCCAATGCATCGCCCCATGCCAGGCCCGGCGCGAGCAGCGCGCTGCTGCTGATAAGCTGTACAAACTGTCGGCGGTTAAGTTGGAGTCGAGAATGATCCGGTTTATTCATTTTGAGTCTGCCAGCGATCGAAAAAGCGCATAAAAGCTTCGCGGTTATATTTGCCGTCTTTCAGGAATTCGGCGGTGTCCTGTGACCATAGCACGCTTCCGTTTTTATCTGAAACATACATATGCGGGTAGCCCAGGGGTTTGGGAAATGACTTGAGAAATTCACTGTTCGGATTGGCATCACTGACATTGACCTTGAGCAGCACAAAGGTCTGGTGCAGGCGTTGTTTAAGGTCGGGGTTGGCGTCGAAAAACGCATCCATTTTATGGCACCAGACGCACCAGTCGCCCCCCAGGTCAATCAAAATACGCCGGTTGCTCTGGCTCGCCAGTTCAATTGCTGCAGCGCCGTCACTGAATGGATCACGGCTTTCATCAAAGCCTGTGCTGTAAGGTGGCAGCGACTGGGCGCTTTCGGCGGCCTGTAGCGGCGCGGAGGATGCCAGGGCAAGTAATATAATCAGGCTGAGTCGTTTTAGCATAGGCGGTTGTTTTCTACTTTGTTCCTCTATTGGCTGTGTTACATTAGCTGACAGGATCTGTGCTGAAGACCAGCGCAACTATTTTATGTTATCGCCATTGAATCATTCTATATCAGAGCCTATATGGCTTAAATGGTTGCACTGGCTTTAGCTGGTTTTTACCGACATTGAAGTCCGCCGATTAATCCGAATGAAACCTGTTTATAACAGCCTGTGAATGTGACTGACACCATGACTGAAAAATTAATGATATTACCCAGCAAGGATACGGGCAAAATCCGTTTATTAAAAATCCCGGAAGACTATGAAACCCACGAGGTATACCGCGCTGCCACCGGGGCGATTGCCCGTGCAGAAGACAATGTGCCGGATTACAACTGGGATGACCTGATGGAAGAGCTGGAGGATATGGGCTTTGAAGAGGTGAGCTATATTCTTGGCCCGGAAATCGAGGTTGGCGCTGAGTAACTCAGGGCGCGTTGTCTAAACTGACTGTCATGCCGGTGTGCAGTGTGCCACTGCCGCTGCCAATGACATTGGCAGTCAGGTTCTGGCCGAATAGCACCCGCTTGCCGGTTTTACGGAAGCTCGCCAGGGTTCTGACCACCTCGGGATTTTTTTCCGCGGTGTCTGGATCAATCGACGGAATCACGCAACGGCCACAGGGTTTGACCACACTGAATTGCACATCGCCAATAAGCAGGTTCTGCCACTGATCCTCCGCAAACGCCGCGCAACCCTCGACCACAAGGTTGGGGCGAAAGCGACGCATCGCTACCGGCGACTGCAAGCGGTTGTTCAGTGCATCCAGTGAGGCCTGTGAAATCAAAAGATAGGGAAAGCCGTCACTGAAGGCGGTGATATCACCCGGCTGTGCATAGTCCAGATCCACCTGGCGAATTTCATTCTCGGGAAAATACACCAGCCGGGTCGGCAGGCCCATAAACTCGCTTAGCCAGGCGGCGGCCTGCTCACCACAGTCCAGCGCGTTGCATTGATCTTCCCACACCGATACCGACAGGCTGGCCGTGCCCTGGGTAACAGGCAGTGGCTGCATGCCAGGTGCGTCCAGTGTTAGCTGGCCGTTATCCAGTGTGGGCTGGACCAGGCACATGCGCGGGTGATGGCGCTGGGTGAGCATCACGCCATCTTTATCCACCAGCATCCAGCGTCGATCATACTGCAGGCCGAATGGGCTGGTGTTTGCGCTTTGCAGCTTGATGCCGGCACAGGACTTGACCGGATAGATCATCAGCTGACTCAGTGTGATTTCACTCATGATTTTTTACCCTGTGCAGCCAGGCATTGTTGCAATCGCGCCTGCAGTGCCGGCTTGCCCAGCTCGCGCGCCCTGCGGATATTGTTCTCAGGTATTTGTGCGGTGTCGGGATAGGCGTCTATGGCCCGTTGCAGGCTGGCTTCACGCAGCAGGTGCAGGGTAGGCCAGGGCGAGCGGTTGGTGTAGTTGGCCGCATCGTCATTGTTTGATCCCGCGAAACAGTAGTCCGGGTGAAAGTGTGCCAGCTGGTAGGTTGCGCGGTAGCCGAGTTGATCAATCAGCTGGTCAGCCATTTCGATCAGTTGAAGAAAATCATCAAACGCGCTAAAGCCCCGGGAAAACATCAACAGCGTGGTTTCGGTTTGTGGATGTTGATCCAGCTGCTGGCATTCATCGGCCACCACTTCAAGTGCCATTGCCAGATCCGTCTGCTCACTGACCGTGTAACGAATACTGTTTTTAACAAATTCACGTTTGGCAAAGGGGCAGAAATTAAGCTCAATAATCACCGACTCAAGCCAGCAACGGGTCTGCGCGATAATGGTGGCCGGGTCCGGGATAGTGGGAGAAGCAGTCAATATAGTTACCAGGTTACGGAGTTTTCTGCCAGGCATCCGCTGACTGGCAGAAAGATTATATCCGTTTTAGTGGCAAAATAGTTGATTGCTTACAGCGGTTTATTAAGCGAAATATTGTTTCGTTACACTGCTGTGGAATATTGAAAGTTCTGTTCGAAGTTGGCTTTCCAGGTTTTCAGGTCAGAGCGAATATCGCTGCGTTCACGCAGCACCAGCACCACATGGTAATGCCCCTGGCGGGAAGGTAAACGATAGCGCACATTACCGGTAAGGTTGTAGGTGCGTGGACTGTTGGGTAGTTTAACCTGCACATCCAGCACCGAGTCGATGGCAATCGCGCTGGCCACTTCAATGCGCAGCCCCCGCGGGGACAATTCGATGGCAGTGGGTTGCATGGTTTTACCCAGTAATGAAGGGTTCTCAGAGGAAAACAGAATTTTAACTTCGGTGCCTGCGGCGCTGATAAAGTGTTCTTCCTGTTTTTTATTAAATAAACGTTGTGCCAGTTTTTTCATGGAGCCCTGCTTTATAAGTCATGATGATGAATATGTCCTTATGTTCTTCGAGCTATCGGTCATTTACGCACTTGTCAGTTTTATTGAATGCCTTATTCAAGCACAGTGCACGGGATAGGCAAGCAAAGCTGATCTCGGGTGTTACAAATAGAGAGCTGAATCACACTAAGTTGCAGACTAAAGCAGGTTTATGACGATTATGCGGTGGCTTGATGACGTTGCTATGACCCGTTAATCCGGCTCAGCGGTTTGTCGAACCAGCTCGAAACCCTGGGTAAGGTTTTCAATGTCGATTTTAAGTACACAGCATTGCTGACGGGCCACCAGGTGTTTGCGCACCCGCTGGTTAAACTCGGGCAGTGAAATCTGACCCTTGAAATGACTTGCCAGGGGACTGGCGGGCAGGCTGTTGACGGTGAACTGTCGGCCATTGTGGTCGATCAGTTGAGGTGGTTCTGCGTGAACGCTATTCTGCAGTTCATGCAGCAGCTGCGCTTCGTTAATCACATAAATTAATTCATCGTCATCGGTAAACTGCAGAATTGCAGGGAACTGGGCTTGCTGCTGCATAAGCGGGTCCTGGGTAAAGGCATGTGTAAACCAGGATTGTACCCATGTGCGAGTAGAGAAAACCCGACAAATTACAGGTATCAGGCCAGTATTCGATCAGGCAGTAGCCTGATCAAGCAGTGGCTTGGTCGATCAGTTCCAGCCAGTGTATCACCGGCACCTCGGCCTGGGTGGCGAGATGCATCTGGCAGCCTATATTGGCGGTGGCAATCAGTTCCGGTTGTGGTCGTTGCAGGTTATCCAGCTTGTTATGCAGCAACTGGCCGGACAGCGCCGGCTGCAGAATCGAATAGGTGCCGGCAGAACCGCAGCACAGGTGCGCATCGGTCACGGTGGTCAGTTCAAACCCTGCCTGCTGCAGAATCTTTTCCACCACGCCATTAAGCTGCAGGCCATGTTGCAGGGTGCAGGGGCTGTGAAAGGCAATGCGCTGTCCGCTTTGCGCGTTGGGTAATGCCGACAGGTCTTCGCTGGCCAGCACTTCGCTGATATCCCGGGCCAGTTCGCTGACCTTTTGCGCCTTATCCGCATAGTCAGCGTCATCCGCCATCAGATGTGCATAATCCTTTACCATCACCCCGCAGCCGCTGGCGGTGATCACTATCGCTTCAATGCCCTGTTCGATGTATGGCCACCAGCGGTCGATATTGTGGCGGATAACCCGCCGGGCTTCCTCTGTGGCAGACAGGTGCTGGTTGACCGCGCCACAGCATGCCACTTTGTGTTCCTGCAGCAGTTCGATGCCGAGGCGGTTGAGGATGCGCGCGGCGGCTATATTGGTCTGTGCCGTCACCACCTGCTGGGCGCAGCCACTGAGCACCAGCATGCGGCGTGTCTGTGGTTGCGCGGGCCAGGGGGCTTTTGCCTGGGGCTGAGGGATCTTTTTCTGCAGGGCCGCAGGCAGCAACGGTTTTGTCAGTAGCCCCAGTTTAAGCAGCAGGGCAAAGCGTTTCGGGTGGGGAATAATCTGGCGTAACAGGTAACGTTGGCTGCGTTCGAGCAAAGAGCGGGGCACCTGTTGTTCCACCACTTCACGGCCAATGTCCACCAGCCTGCCGTATTGCACACCCGAGGGACAGGTGGTTTCACAGGCGCGGCAGGTGAGGCAGCGATCCAGGTGAGTGCGGGTTTTTTCCGTGGCCATGTCGCCTTCCAGCATCTGCTTGATCAGGTAAATTCGACCCCGGGGGCTGTCCAGTTCATCCCCCAGCAGCTGGTAGGTGGGGCAGGTGGCGGTGCAGAAGCCGCAGTGTACGCAGCTGCGCAGGATTTCATCGGCCTGCTGGCCCTGTGGTGTATTGAGAAATTCGGCGCTTAATCGGGTTTGCATGGCATGACCTGGCTAGATTTCCGCATACATGCGTTGTGGATTGAGGATATTGGCGGGGTCAAACGCCTGCTTTAACTGCCGATG
>DATCTK010000060.1:0-24952 GCA_036567985.1 Gammaproteobacteria bacterium
AATCCCATTCTGGATGAGAATGGTGTGCCCTTTAAGGTCATTAAATTTGCTAACGACGTTACTCAGCAGAAAATTGAAGCAGAGAGAAACCAGCGTTTACAGGGTGCCGTTGTATCATCCAGGCAACCGACTCTGCTGATAGATCGAGATTTTATAATTACCTTTGCCAATACGGCTTCATTAGAGTTATTTAGCAGGCATAAGCCTGTGTTCGAGAAGGCGTATCCGGGGTTCAACCCTGATAAGTTGATTGGTACATGTATCGATATATTCCATAAAAACCCGGCACATCAACGGCAGTTACTGGCTGACCAGAATAATTGTCCTCATCAGGCCGATATACATATTGGCGAACTGACGTTTTTACTGAATGTAACGGCCAGTATCGATTCAGACGGTAACTACGTAGGTAATGCGCTGGAGTGGCAAGACGTAACTGAGCAACGTCAGAAAGAGCTAGAGGTTGCCCGGCTGCAATCTGCTGTGGATGGCGCCCAGGCGAACCTGATGATCTGTGATATGGATCTGGTCATTACCTATGCCAATCCGGCAGTGGTTAAAATGCTGTCGGGTCGCGCTGAAAAACTGCGCCAGGCTTTTCCCGGTTTTGATCCGCACAACCTGGTGGGGCAATGTATAGACCAGTTCCATAAGAACCCTGCACACCAGCGTCAGCTGCTGGTGAACCCCGCGTTGCTGCCATTTCAGTCTGAAATAGAAGTGGGCGGGCTGGAGTTTGCATTGAATGCAACGGCAGTGGTCGACCATCAGGGTAATATGATGGGAGCCATGGTTGAATGGCGGGATATTACCGAACAGAAAGATGCTGAACGGCAGATACAGACCCTGATTAATAATGCGGTGCAGGGACAGCTGGATGCACGTATCGATGCAGATCAGTACGTGGGCTTTATGAAAGGTCTTGGTGAAGGCATTAACGACCTGATGGATGCGGTGGTTAATCCGATTCGTGAATCACAGCGGGTGATCAAGGCATTATCCGAAGGTAACCTGACTGAAAAAATGGAAGGTCAGTATTCCGGTGAATTTGCCGATCTGCGTGATGCCATCAATACCACCACCGAAACCCTGGCGGATATGGTCGACCAGATCATCGAGGGAGCGGAAACCATTCTTACCTCGGCAGATGAAATTGCCCGTGGTAATGCGGACCTGAGTCAGCGTACCGAGGAACAGGCATCGAGCCTGGAAGAAACCGCTTCAAGTATGGAAGAGATGACTTCCACCGTCAGGCAGAATGCGGACAATGCCCGCGAGGCCAACCAGCTTGCATCCGCCGCCCGTGACCAGGCGGAAAAAGGTGGTGAAGTGGTGCAGCGTGCGGTTGAGGCGATGGCCGAAATCAATACCAGCAGCAAGAAAATTGCCGATATTATCGGTGTGATTGACGAGATTGCCTTCCAGACCAACCTGCTGGCACTGAATGCTGCAGTCGAAGCGGCCCGTGCCGGCGAACAGGGCAAGGGCTTTGCGGTGGTTGCCGGTGAAGTACGTAACCTGGCACAGCGTTCGGCGGGCGCGGCGAAGGAAATCAAGGGCCTGATTAACGACAGTGTGGAACGGGTGGACGATGGTTCACGCCTGGTGGGTGAATCCGGTAAGACACTGGAAGAAATCGTTAATGCGGTTAAGAAGGTGAGTGATATTATTGCGGAAATCGCGGCGGCCGGTATGGAACAGTCTGCGGGTATCGAGGAAGTTAACAAGGCAGTTACCCAGATGGACGAAATGACCCAGCAGAATGCAGCGCTGGTGGAGGAGGCCACAGCGGCCAGTGAGTCGATGAACGAAGAAGCCAAGTCGATGAACAGCCTGATGGAATTCTTTGTGCTGGATGAGGAAGAAGAGCCGGTGTATGTTGCGCCAAAGCGTCGTCGTAAATCCTCCACACGTCCAGCTCCTGCCACGGAAAGAAGTGCAGCGCCACAGCCAGGTCGTGGCCGACATGCAAGGGGTGGCAGAAATGCTGCTAAACCGGCGCGACCAGCCACACCGGTAGCGGATGACGATGATGAGTGGGAGGAATTTTAACCCGCATAAGTCAGCCTGATTCTGGGCCTTTATCCGCAAGAAGGTTTCAGGGATGAAACGGCTACAGGCAGCGATTAGTTATTTATACATGCAGTTTATAAATATAAGGTTATCCGTTTGAATCTGACCAGCGTACGTGATACGAGCAATTTTGAAGAAAAGGAATTTCCATTTACCGACAGTGACTTCCGGTTTATACAGGACCTGGTTGCCGAACGTACCGGTATTGTTTTAACCGATATCAAGCGCACCATGGTATACAGCCGTATTGCGCGTCGCATCCGCCAGTGCAGTGGCGTCAGTAATTTTTCTGAATACTGTGAGTTACTTAAATCTGGTGATGAATCGGAACTGATCTCCTTTACCAATGCCATCACCACCAACCTCACGTCTTTTTTTCGTGAACCCCATCATTTCGACTACCTGGCCTCCACTGTATTGCCTGAGCTGGAGCGTACTAAAAAAGATAAAAAAATCCGTATCTGGTCAGCCGGTTGCTCGTCCGGTGAGGAACCCTATTCCATTGCGATGACGGTTGCCGATCATTTTGCGCACCGGCCCGACTGGGATATAAAGATACTCGCTACCGACCTGGATTTCGATATGGTTGAGCGGGCATCACAGGGCATATACACCGAGGAGCGGGTCACCGGCTTGCGCAAAAACCATTTACGCCAGTATGTAAAGCGAGGAAAGGGCGCACAGCAGGGCATGGTGAGAATGGATCAGCGCCTGCGGGATATGATTACCTTCAAGCAGCTGAATCTGTTGCATGACTGGCCGTTCAAAGGCCCGTTCGATTTTATGTTCTGCCGAAATGTAGTGATCTATTTCAATAAGGACACGCAGAAAGTGCTGTTTGATCGTTATGCCGAGTTGCTGCCGGAAAATGCACCACTTTTTATTGGCCATTCCGAGTCACTTTTCAAGGTTACCGATCGTTTCAAATCCATGGGGCAGACCATCTATCGGAAGGTAAAATAGATGGCGACTTCGATATATTCAAGCAGACAGCACCCGGACGCAACGCAGAAATCACCTGCCTGTTTGCCCGGGCTGGAGCATGTTAATCGTTACTGGGATAAAACCCATCAATGCTTTGCAGCTAAAGTTCTTCCCGGTGAATATTATGTGAGTATGCACAATGAGCTGATTACCACAGTACTGGGTTCCTGCATTGCTGCCTGTATTCGTGATGTCAAAATGGGCATAGGCGGTATGAACCACTTTATGCTGCCGATGGGCTGCGAAGTCGAACACCTGGGAAAAACTCACCTAACCAGCGCCACCCGTTACGGCAACTTCGCCATGGAAATTCTGATTAATGAAATCCTCAAGGCTGGTGGTGATCGCAAACGTATGGAGGTTAAACTGTTCGGTGGTGGTCGTGTACTCTCCAGTATGTCCACCATGGATATAGGTAAAAAGAATATTGCGTTTGTTCACGAGTACTTACAGCAGGAAGGCCTGAAAGTTGTTTCCGAAGACGTTGGGGATATCTATCCGCGTAAGGTGAATTTCTACCCGGAAAGTGGCCGTGTGCGCGTAAAGAAACTTAAAAATATGCACAATGAAACGATTCGTCAACGGGAAGAATCCTATTGTAAAAGTCTTGATCAGCAGCCTGTTGAAGGTGAGATAGAACTCTTCTAGTCGGTAAATTATGGCAGCTAAAGTAAAAGTATTAATCGTTGATGACTCGGCACTGATCCGGCAATTGTTGACGCAAATCCTGCAATCTTCCAGCGAGATTGAGGTGGTGGGCGCAGCCAGGGATCCGCTGGATGCCAGGGAGAAAATCAAGCAACTCAATCCCGATGTGCTGACGCTGGATGTGGAAATGCCAAAAATGGATGGCATTACCTTTCTGAAAAACCTGATGCGATTACGGCCGATGCCGGTGGTGATGATCTCCACGCTGACCGAGGCAGGTGCCGATGTCACCCTGGAAGCACTGGAAATCGGTGCGGTGGATTTTATCTCCAAGCCTAAAGTGGATGTGCAGGACGCGCTCAGTGATTATGCCGAGCTGATTATTGAAAAAGTGCTGATGGCGGCCGGGGCGCGAGTGCGGGAGTATCGCCAGGTCAGTAAGTCGCTACAGGTGGATAAAAAACTCAGTGCCGATGCGGTGCTAAAGAAGAAAGATGCCATCCGCTTTCGTACCACCGATAAAATTGTCGCCATAGGCGCATCTACCGGTGGCACCGAGGCCATTCGTGAAGTGCTGGTGGCACTGCCGGCCGACGCGCCGGGAATTGTCGTTTCGCAGCATATACCGGTGGCTTTCAGTGCCGCTTTTACCGAGCGGGTTAATCGTCAGGCGCAAATTACTGTGCTGGAACCCCGCGATGGTGACAAGATTCTTCCCGGCCATGCTTATATTGCACCTGGCGATCGGCACCTGATTGTGGAGCGCAGCGGTGCCAACTATTATATCTGTCGGCTGAATGACGGGCCGCCGGTGAACCGGCATAAACCCAGTGTGGATGTGATGTTTCGTTCGGTGGCACAAAATGTGGGGCCGAATGCCATGGGTGTAATGCTCACCGGCATGGGTGCGGATGGTGCCCAGGGTATGTTGGAAATGAAGCAGCAGGGTGCCTATAATGTTTCACAGGATGAACAAAGCTGTGTGGTCTGGGGTATGCCAGGCGCGGCGGTCAAACTGGGGGCCGTCGACAGGGAGCTTAACTTATCAAATATTGCTCAGGAAATTATGCAGTACTGCAGCAAATAAGGCATTATGGACAGGTTATGACATTTATTATCGCAGCACTCCTTATCTCCGGGGCAATTTTTCTGTACACAGATGTGCTCACCCATGCGCCGATTTCTACACAGGAATTTATCGCGGTAATTATCGTCTGGCTGCTGGCCGCACTGCTGATATGGCTGCAAAATCGTCGCCTGCTCAGGCACCTCACTACAAACGAGCAGGACAAATCCGACCTGCAGTGCCGGGGGATTCTGGATAATGCCCGTAACCAGTACCAGAATCTGTCCAATGAATTCAATGTGATCAGCGACAAGGTCAGCGTCATGCAGAATATTGTGGCCGATGCGGTGAATGGATTGTCCAGCAGTTTCCATACCCTGTCGAATGAATCCAGCCAGCAGCAACAGCTGGTGCAGGAAATCATCAGTGAACTGCACGATACTACCGGCGATGAAAGTCATCGTGGCTTTATCGATGAAACCCGGGAAGTACTGGAGTACTTTGTCGACAATATTACCGAAGTTAGCCGTGGCGGTATGTCCATGGTGTACACCGTTGATGATATTGAAAAACAGATGGATGCCGTCAACCAGCTGCTGGCAGAAATCAGCACCATTGCGGACCAGACCAACCTGCTGGCGCTGAATGCGGCAATTGAAGCAGCCCGTGCCGGTGAGGCGGGGCGGGGTTTTGCCGTGGTGGCGGGTGAAGTGCGTGCACTGTCGCAGAATTCGAATAATCTGAATGACAAGATCAAGGGCGTGGTGGATCAGTCTAAAACCAATATCGCCAAGGCCAAAGCAATGGTGGCGGAAATTGCCGGCAAGGATATGAGTGTGGCCATGCAGCACAAGGGGCGGGTCAACGAAATGCTCAGCATGATGAAGGAAAAAAATGCCTATGTAGATGCTAAACTGTTGGATGCCAGGGAGATTGCGCAACGGGTTGACCAGGGGGTTAATATCGCGGTGCGCTCATTGCAGTTTGAAGACATAGCACGGCAGCAATGTGAGCAGCTGAATTTCCATATTGGCCTGGTGGATGAGCTGGCAACCACAACCCGTGATAAAATCGCTGCAATACAGAATGATGATATGGGCACCGAAATGACGGTGGAGGTGATCGAGCGGGTGATTGCCGACTTTAACCAGCAGATCAAGGATGTCACCGAGAAAGCGGTGAATATGCACTCCAGAACACAGAGTCAGAGTGGCATGGATGAAGGGGATATAGAACTTTTCTAGGCGCTAATGCGTAAGCAGTGTGAGCTGTCGATTAATAATCCATAGGCAGCCGTAGATGTAACTGGAACCACTCTGAATGCGTCAGAGCCTTTTGCAGATTAATATGATTCCACCAGGTGATGCAGATTTGGCCTGGTAATAGACAGGATAAACCCAATGAGTGTGACCGTTCAGGTGGCTGACGACAATAAATCAGCCACCATCAAACTTCACGAGCGTTTTGATTTCAGTTTACACAGTGATTTCAGAAATGCCTATAAAGATATCACTTTACTGGATGGCGAATACCTGGTTGACCTGAGCGGTACCGACTACCTCGACAGTTCGGCGCTGGGTATGCTGTTGCTCCTGAAAGAACATGCCGATGCGCAGCTGTCTTCAGTGCGCCTGGTAGGTTTTAATGACGAGGTAAGGGAAATACTGAATATCGCCAGTTTCGATAAACTGTTTCAAATGGGATAGTTTTGAACGATTTACAACACCATGGCAGAACCGTTCTGGTTGTTGATGACGAGCAGTCCAATCGCCTGTTGCTGCGAACCCTGCTGGGTCGTGATGGCTATCATGTGATTGAAGTAGAAAATGGTGAACAGGCGCTAGACGCGATTAATACATTGCAGATCGATATTATCCTACTGGATATCCAGATGCCGGTAATGGATGGCTACACCACCGCCTCTATTATCAAACAGCGCGTTAAGCGTTTTATCCCGATTATTTTTCTCACTGCGAAAACCGATGAAGCATCCCTGGTAAAGTGCATCGAAGCGGGTGGTGACGACTTTCTGATCAAACCCTTCAATTATCTGTTGCTGACTGCCAAGCTGAATTCGTTGCTACGCATTGTTTCCCTGTACCAGGATATTGAAGAAAAGAACCGGTCGATACAGCAGCACAACCTGCAAATGATGCAGGAAATGAATGTCACCAAAAAGGTGTTCGAAAAAGTCAGCAAGAACGATATGCGTGGGCCGCACACCGGGCTTAAATACGCGATGTCACCGATGAGCATGTTCAACGGTGATGTAATAATGGCGGAAAAAAACCAGACCTCGGGGCTGGATTTGATGATCGCCGATTTCACCGGTCATGGCCTGTCGGCCGCGATTGGCGCGATTCCGATTGCCGATGTGTTTCATACCATGACCCGCAAGTGCTTTCTGTTTACCGACGTGCTGGCGGAAGCCAATAATAAACTGATTGATCTGTTGCCAACCCAGATGTTTATGGCTGCGGTGATGCTCAGTGTCGACCGCAGTAATAATATACTGAGTGTGGTGAATGCCGGCTTACCGGATGTTTACCTGTATCGAAACAATGAAATTATCCGCAGCTTTAAATCGCAAAATATTCCGCTGGGCATCAGCAAAATGAGTTCTTCACAGTTTGAAGTGGAAATGCAGCCACTGGAGTATGGTGATCGCCTGTATGTGTTCACAGACGGTGTGATGGAGGCAGCAAATCCCCAGGGTGAAATGTTTGGCCGGAACAGGGTGCTGGATGCGTTTTCTGAAGATATTCCAGGGGATGATCTGTTTGATTCGATCCTGGCACGTTGTGCCGAGTTTTCCGATGGTGCTGAACAGACCGATGATATTACCCTGCTCGAGCTGTGTCACCAGCCCCAGGTCAGCTACCCCCATTCGGCGGAGTTTAGCAACGAGGTGCGTGAACCGTCCAACTGGTCACTGCAGTTTGACCTGGATATCAAGAGCCTGCGCCAGTTTGATGCGCTACCCTATATTATGCAGGCGGTGAATAACCTGCAGCCTCTGCAAAGCGGCCGCACCCGCCTGCATACCATCCTCACTGAGATGTTTGCCAACGCACTGGATCATGGCCTGCTCAAGCTGGATTCCTCCATGAAGGACTCACCGCAGGGCTATATGGCGTTCTATCAGGAAAAACAGCGACGCCTGGAGCAGGCAGACGAGGGCAGCATCAATATCAGTCTGGAACACACACTGCAGGAGGATGGTCGTGGCGGGCGACTGACCCTTACCGTGGTTGACAGTGGTGATGGCTATGATTACAGGGCGCTGGATCTGGGCAATAATAACGCCTATTCCGGCCGTGGCCTGAAACTGGTGTCATCCCTGTGCACCGAAATGAAGATCCTCGGCAAGGGCAATGTGATCACTGCGCTCTATGACTGGCAGGCAGACCTGTCCTGACCACCTTTCTGCTCACTGCAGAGTTTCCCGCCCGTTTTAAGCCATCGAAATTTTCTATAAAATTATTTCATAATTGTAACTTACTGATAAATAAGTAAGTATTTTTCATCATGTAAAAAACAACTTGCTTTTATTGCCTGAGTTATTAAAGTGTTGGGTGAAATTCTTTAAGTACCCGTATGAATAACGGGGCTTTGAGCCGGGTTACCTGCGTTAACCCGTGCTGCACAGAAAAAACCAGTGGAGAAGACTATGTCTACACAGAACCAGGATCAGGATATTGATCAGCAGGAAACCCTTGAATGGCTGGAAGCGATTGAAGGTGTATTACAGACCGATGGCGCGAACCGCGCCCACTTCCTGCTGGAGCAGATGATCGACAAACTGCGTCGCTCCGGGGCCAATCTGCCACATAAGGCCAATACCGCCTATGTGAACACCATCCCCGCGCACCTGCAACCCAATATGCCCGGTGATCTGAGTATCGAGCGCCGTATCCGTGCGCTGATCCGCTGGAATGCCGCGGCCATGGTGGTCAAGGCCAACCGCAAGTCCACCGAGCTGGGTGGACATATTGCCAGCTTCGCCTCGGCGGCCACCCTGTATGATGTCGGCTTTAACCACTTCTGGCGCGCCCCCAGCCATGAACACGGCGGTGACCTGGTATTTTTCCAGGGGCATTCCGCACCGGGTATGTACGCACGGGCGTTTCTTGAAGGCCGTTTTGATGAGTCACAGCTGGATAACTTCCGTCAGGAAGTGGATGGCAATGGTCTGTCCTCCTATCCACATCCCTGGCTGATGCCGGATTTCTGGCAGTTCCCCACGGTATCCATGGGGCTGGGGCCGATTTCCGCCATCTACCAGGCGCGCTTTATGAAGTACCTGCAGGACCGTGGCCTGGCGGATACCCGTGAGCGTAACGTGTGGTGCTTTATGGGGGATGGCGAAACCGACGAGCCGGAATCACTGGGTGCCATTTCACTGGCCTCCCGCGAGAAGCTGGATAACCTGACCTTTGTGATTAACTGTAACCTGCAGCGCCTTGATGGCCCGGTACGTGGCAATGGCAAGATCGTGCAGGAGCTGGAAGCCATTTTCCGCGGTGCCGGCTGGAAGGTCGTTAAGGTACTGTGGGGCAGTTACTGGGATCCATTGCTGGCTAAGGACACCAACGGCTTGTTGCAGAAACGCATGCTGGAAGCGGTGGATGGCGACTTTATGAATTACAAGTCGAAGGATGGCGCCTATGTGCGTGAACACTTCTTCGGCAAATACCCCGAATTGAAAGCCATGGTGGCGGATATGTCCGACGATGACATCTGGCGCCTCAACCGTGGTGGCCATGATCCACACAAGGTGTACGCGGCCTATAGCGAAGCGGCCAAGCGCGATGGTCAGCCCACGGTGATCCTGGCACACAGTGTGAAGGGTTATGGTATGGGTTCGGCGGGTGAAGGCCAGATGCGCACCCACTCGCAGAAGAAACTGGATGAAGAAGAAATGATTGCCTACAAGAATCGTTTCAATATCCCCATTTCTGACGAGCAGGCAGCACGCGCGGATTACTACCGTCCGGATGAGAATTCCGAGGAAATCAAATACCTCAAGGCGCAGCGCAAAAAGCTGGGTGGCCCCATGCCCAGTCGTCAGCGTCTGGCGGCTCCACTGGAAGTGCCGGACCTGTCGGTGTTCGAGCCGATTACCAAAGGTTCCGGTGACCGTGACATGTCCACCACCATGGCCTTTGTGCGCCTGTTAACCCTGATTACCCGTGACAAGAAAATGGGCAAGTATGTGGTGCCTATCGTGCCGGACGAGGCGCGTACCTTCGGTATGGAAGGCATGTTCCGTCAGCTGGGTATCTACTCCTCGGTGGGTCAGCTGTACACGCCGCAGGATAAAGAACAGGTGATGTTCTACAAGGAACACAAAACCGGGCAGATACTGGAAGAAGGCATTAACGAAGCCGGTGCCATGTCGTCCTGGGTGGCCGCGGCAACCGCCTACAGCACCCACAGTGTGAATATGGTGCCTTTCTACATCTTCTATTCCATGTTCGGTTTCCAGCGCATCGGTGACCTGGCCTGGATGGCGGGCGACATGCAGGCGCGTGGCTTCCTGATTGGCGGCACTGCCGGTAGAACCACCCTGGCAGGTGAAGGCCTGCAGCACCAGGATGGTCACAGCTTTATGGCTTCGGCCACCATCCCGAACTGTGTATCCTATGATCCATGCTTTGCCTATGAGCTGGCGGTGGTGATTCATGACGGTATGCGCCGCATGTATAAGGAACAGGAAAATGTGTTCTACTACATCAGCGTAATGAACGAAAACTACCAGCAACCGGCGATGCCAAAAGGTGCCGAGGAAGGCATTATCAAGGGCATGTACCTGTTACAGGGTGGCGGCAAGCGTCGCAAGAAAGTGCAGCTGCTGGGCGCGGGCACGATTTTACGTGAAGTGATCGCCGCGGCAGAACTGCTGGACAAGGACTGGTCGATTGACGCGGATATCTGGAGCGTGACCAGCTTTATCGAGCTGCGTCGTGAAGCACAGGACGTGGAGCGCTGGAACCGCCTGCACCCACTGCAGGACAAGCGCATCTGCTATATCGAAAAAGCGCTGAAAGACAAGCGTGGCCCGGTGATTGCAGCCACCGATTATGTGCAGGTATACGCCGACCAGATTCGCAAATGGGTTCCGGGCAGTTACACCACACTGGGTACCGATGGTTTCGGTCGTTCCGACACCCGGGTACAGCTGCGTAAGCACTTTGAAGTGAATGCACAGTATGTGGCGGTGGCGGCACTGATGGCACTGGCGGATGATGGCCAGTTCCCGGCGGGCAAGGTACAGGAAGCGATTGAGAAGTACGGTATCAATCCTGATAAACCAAACCCGATGCTTGCCTGACACATTAGTTAAACAAACTGTCAGCGCGTTGCGCTGGCAGGGTAAAAATCAGCAGCCAGTCGGTGAGGTAAACAGTGACCGACGGCTCAAACAGTTAAACACTGGAGTGGAACCATGAGTGAAATGGTCGAAGTAAAAGTGCCCGATATTGGTGATTTCGATTCAGTCGAAATTATTGAAGTGCTGGTCGCGGTCGGTGATCAGGTTGCCGAAGAAGATTCCCTGATCACGGTTGAGTCGGACAAGGCTTCAATGGAAATACCCAGCAGCCATGGCGGGACTGTAAAAGAAGTCAAGGTCAAGGTTGGCGACAGTATCAAACAGGGTGATGTAGTGATTGTGCTGGAGGCCTCGGCTGACACAGCAGACACTGCGCCAGCAGAAGCCGAAGAGACAGCAGCGGAGAAAGCGCCCGAGACATCGTCTGAGAAACCAGTCGAGAAGGCACCGGAGACAGCGGCAGAAAAAACCGCTGCGGCACCCACACCAGCCCCCGCGATTGAAGAGCGCCCATCACCCACCGCCAATATCGACCCGGTCAGTTTTAAACTGGCCCATGCCTCACCGGCAGTACGCAAGTTCGCACGGGAACTGGGGGTGGACCTGAGCAAGGTCACCGGCAGTGGCCGTAATGAGCGTATTGTGAAGGAAGATGTGCAGGGCTTTGTCAAACAGGCCATGAGCAGTGGTGCTGCGTCTGCTTCAGGCGCGGCCACCATGCCGGGTATCGAGCCCATGCAGCAAATTGATTTCAGCCAGTGGGGTGAAGTCGAGACAAAAGCGCTGAGCAAAATCAACAAGCTTACCGGTCGTTTCCTGCACCGCAACTGGATGACTATTCCCCATGTCACCCAGTTTGATGAGGCGGACATTACTTCACTGGAAGCCTTCCGCAAACAGTCGAACAAAGACTACGAAAAAGACGGCGTTAAATTCACCATGCTGTCCTTTATTATGAAGGCAGTGGCAGCGGGCCTTAAAAAATACCCACGCTTTAATTCCTCGCTGGAGCCCAGTGGTGAAAACCTGATTATGAAAAACTACTTCCATATCGGTGTTGCGGTTGATACACCGGATGGGCTGGTGGTACCGGTGATTCGTGACGTGGATAAAAAGTCACTGGTGGATATTTCACTGGAGCTGCGTGAAATGTCGGCTAAAGCACGGGACAAAAAACTCTCGCCCGCGGATATGCAGGGTGGTTGTATGTCGATTTCCAGCCTGGGCGGCATCGGCGGCACCAAATTCACTCCGATTGTGAATGCACCGGAAGTGGCTATTTTAGGTGTATCCAAAGCGGATATGAAACCGGTATGGAACGGCAGCGAATTTGAACCACGTTTAATGTGTCCGCTGTCCCTGTCCTACGACCACCGTGTGATTGACGGTGCAGAGGGTGCACGCTTTATTACTTATGTCTGCCATCTGCTGGCGGATGCGCGACGTCTGCTGCTGTAGCAACAGTGGTCGAAACAGAATCTGATGGTTTAATACTGTGATTCCCGATCGCTTTAGTCGGGAATGAACAATACAGAAGGCTTGAATATGAGCACAATAGAAGTACATGTTCCCGATATCGGTGATTTCGATTCGGTTGAAATTATCGAAGTACTGGTGGCAGAAGGTGACCAGATTGCTGAAGAAGATTCGCTGGTCACCGTAGAGTCCGACAAGGCCTCGATGGAAATCCCATCGCCGGTAAGTGGTACGGTTAAATCGCTGAAAGTAAAAGTCGGTGATTCGATTTCACAGGGCAGCCTGTTAATGGAAGTGGACAGCGATGGCACGGTAGAAGAAGCTAGCTCGGAACCGGCAGAAGCTGAAAAACCGGCGGCCGAAGAATCCGCAAGTCAGCAGCCAGCACAGGACAATGCGCCAGCAGAAACTGCGACAGCGAATGAACAACCTGCAGCCAGTGCGTCTACTTCTACTGGCATTTCTGCCGATGTGGATATGTCGGCCAAACTGGTGGTACTGGGTGCCGGCCCGGGTGGTTATACCGCCGCATTCCGCGCGGCTGACCTGGGTCAGGAAGTGATTCTGATTGAAAAAGAAGACGTGCTCGGCGGGGTGTGTCTCAATGTGGGCTGTATTCCATCCAAGGCACTGCTGCATGTAGCGGAAGTGGTGAGCGAAGCCAACGAGTTTGCCGAACTGGGTGTCAGTTATAACAAACCGAAAATCGACACCGATAAACTGCGTGCGCATAAAGATGGTGTGATCGGCAAACTCACCAATGGCCTGAAAGGCATGGCAAAACAGCGCAAGGTAACCACCGTGTATGGTTACGGCAAGTTTACCTCCGCCAACAGCATCGAGGTTGAGGCCAGCGATGGCAGCAAGCAGCGCATCGGCTTTGAAAACTGCATTATTGCTGCAGGCTCATCTGTCACCAAATTACCATTTATTCCCTGGGATGACCCACGTGTATGGGATTCCACCGATGCGCTGGAACTGCACAACATCCCCAAACGGCTGCTGGTAGTCGGCGGCGGTATTATCGGCCTGGAAATGGCGACGGTGTACTCTGCACTGGGTGCCCAGGTGACCGTGGTTGAGTTAAGCCCCGGGCTGATTCCCGGCGCCGACCGTGACCTGATTCGTCCATTTGAAAAAGCGCTGAAACAGCGTTACGAAAATATTTTTACCAGCACCAAAGTGACTGAACTCACGCCAACTAAAAAAGGCATTGTCTGCAAATTTGAAGGCGACGCAGCACCGGCTGAAGATACGTTTGATAATGTGCTGGTGGCGATTGGCCGTTCACCCAATGGCAAGCTGGTAGACGCAGACAAGGCCGGTGTTGCAGTGGATGATCACGGCTTTATCCAGGTGGATAACCAGATGCGCACCAATGTGAATCACATTTTTGCCATTGGTGATGTGGTCGGCCAGCCGATGCTGGCACACAAGGCAACCCACGAAGCCAAAGTGGCAGCGGAGGTGATTGCTGGTCATAAACGTTATTTCGATGCACGGGTGATTCCATCGGTCGCCTACACCAATCCGGAAGTGGCCTGGGTAGGGCAGACCGAAGAACAGCTGAAAGCGGCGGGCGTGGAATACGAAAAAGGTGCCTTCCCCTGGGCGGCAAGTGGCCGTGCGCTGTCGGTGGATGCCACCAATGGTGTCACCAAAATGCTCTATGACAAGGCCACCCACCGACTGCTGGGTGCAGGCATCCTGGGTAAAAATGCCGGTGAGCTGATTGCAGAAGCCGCACTGGCGATTGAAATGGGCGCGGAAATGGATGATATTGCCATGACCATTCACCCCCATCCAACCTTGTCGGAAACCCTGAACTTTGCTACCGAAGTGGCAGAGGGTACCTGTACCGACATCTATATGCCGAAAAAGAAATAATATTTACTGGCAGTGTAAACACAAAAAAGGCGCTGAGTTTTCAGCGCCTTTTTTGTTGTGCAAACTGGAGAACCGCAGCTGTATCAATAAAGTGGTGGCTCGGTCGCTTGTGAGCGAGGTTTGGTTTAGAAGCGCCCACCGGTTTTATTGATATAGTTGGATAATGCCTGGGTTTCTGAATTCATGCGCATCAGGTTCATATGGGTTAGCCTGAACAGCCCACGCATGACTTTATAGACAACCCCTGCGTGTTCGGTCAGCAGTTTTTCAAAATCGGCAGGGTCGAGTGTGTATACCGTGGTATTGCCAACCGCACGTAAGCTCGCCTGGCGGGGTGCCCTGTCGACAAATGCCCGGGTACCAGCACATTCGCCTACCTTCATGGTATAAACGTCCATCTCCTTGCCATCCTTAATGCTGCTGACAACCAGTTTTCCCCCGGCCAGTATGAACAGGTGTGTATCATTGTCACCCTCTTTAACCAGGTATTCGCCATTAGATAACTGTTTAACCTGCATAACATTGGTCAGAATCTGGCACTCACCCTTATCCAGTTCCTGGCCAAGTACCGAATCAATCACTGCTTCGCAGCTTGGGGCTGATGACATTATTTAACTCCCTCTATAAGTTTATTTTTATATAGTCTGGTTTTTTCTTCTTGTAATGCAGGGCACCTCTGAATATTTATAGCACATAAGTCAGCGTCGTTGATATGGTTCGCTGAACCAGCTGATGTGGTGTGATTTTACATCAGGGGCAGGTTTCAGTAGCGATGCGCCTGTATGATCCTGCTTTGCCTGTACTGAAATGAGTGAAACGGTTAGTCCAATAAGCATTTCAGTGGGCAAAAGATATATAAAGAAGACGGCTATAAAGCCGTCCTCATTATTGTATCGTCAGGGTTTCTGCTGCTGATTTATTTAAAAATCTGCTCAAAAAAGTGTTGCATCGCCTGCCATGAATGTTCATCGGCCTGCTTGTCGTACTTTAACGCATCCATCCCCCGGCTATCGGATTTCGGGTTGGTGAAACTGTGTAATACATTGCCATAGGTGATCATATGCCAGTCGGCACCGGCCTTGTCCAGGGTGTCCTGGAATTTGGTAACAATTTCCCGTGGAATAAAGGGGTCTGCATTGCCATGTGCGATCAGCATTTTAGTTTTTATTTTGCCAAATGTACTTTCATCGGCAATGGGTAGTGAACCGTGGAAGCTGACAATGCCGTTAATATCCAGCCCGTTGTAGGCGAGCTGTAACACTGTGCCGCCGCCAAAACAGTAGCCGATGGCGGCAATTTTATCTTTATGCACCAGCTTGTGGTTTTTAAGATAACGGATACCTGCCATGGCACGCTCACGCCACCACTCAACATCGACGGTGGCTTCGGTCATCCATTCCTTGGCCTGGTCTGCACTGTCGGTCACCTTGCCGGTGCCGTACATGTCTACCGCAAATGCCACGTAACCCAGTCTGGCCAGCATTTCGGTGCGTCGTTTGGCGTAATCATCCAGCCCCCACCATTCATGCACCACCATAACGCCGGGTCGCTTGCCCTTAATGGCATTGTCATAGCTCACATAGCCTGTGTATTCCTCACCGGCTTCCGTATAGGTCACAGCTTCAGTGATGACCTTTGCCTGTATTGCCGTGCTGAGCAGCAGGCCACTGAGGCTTAATATCAATAGTTTGATCATTTGTATCTCCTTGATTATGTTCTTACGCTGACTGGTTATACCAAATAGAGACTATTTACGGTACCCTGATTTTTTATTTGTCCTGAAGTTTACAGTATGCACCTGAAACACATGTTACGACGATTATTTTCTCCCTTGCTGGGTTTATTCGAAGGCGGTAATGAGCCCCTATCAGTATAAACCGTCCTACCGCAAGATCCTGCTGGTATTTGCCCTGCTGTTTAGCGCGCTGGGGGCCTTTGTGTTGTGGCTGGCAGTGTCAGCGGAAACCCTGCAGCTGGGCTATTTCCTGCCGGTGCTGGTGTTTGGTGGCATAGGCCTGCTGTCGTTACTGGTCGGTTTGCTGGGTACAGACCGCGCGGTGAGTCGTTTATGGCATTCGGCGCGTAGCAGGGATCGTCGCTGAAGCCTGTTATTCAGGCGTGAATCAATAACAGGTTAATACATCACTCAGGCGCTTTACGGGTTTTTAGCAGCTCGTGAATCTGTGCCTGGTAATGGGTGATGCGCAGCAGGTGTGCGCTCACCCGGCGCAGCCAGCGGGTGGCTTTAAGACCATCGGTGCCCCGTAGAATATTCAGCTGGCCAGCGGCGATGCTGTCGACGATGGTCTGGCGAATATTCTTCGATTCTTCCGATATGGCCGCTGCCAGCAACTCCGCTTCATGATTCGCCAGTTGCCAGTCGTTCAGTGCAATTGCCTGTTGCAGTTTGTTCAGGCTTTGCCGGGTAATATCCAGGTAATGGTTGAACTCTGGGGTTTGCATGGCGGCGGCGGACTTGTTCAGGCGTTCCTCGCAGCGTCGTTGCAGACGTTGCATATGATCCAGTGAATGAATAATCGACAGCATAATGTTCCAGTTAGGCTGATCTTCATTGGTGGTATGAATTTTTTCCACATAGCTGTGGGTTTCGCCCATGGCCGAGTTAAGGTTATTCAGATCAACACCACCGCTGGCGGTGTGCTTGCTGCCCAGCATGCACAGCAGGTGACTGACCAGTGCACGGGTTTCCGACTGAATCGAGGCGGTGGCGGCGGTCAGTGCCAGGTCCGGCTTGTCGAGTAGTCTGTCATCCAGGGTTTCGGTGTAGGCATCTTCAATATTGGCAATCAGCTTTTTTACCATGCGTGCAAATCGCCGGATAAAGGGCAGCAGGCACATCACACTGAGAATATTGAAGCTGCTGTGAAAGCTGACCAGCAGGATTTCCGCGTGGTTCTGTTGTGCATCTGTGACCAGCCATTCACTCAGTTGTATAAACGGTTGCAGAATTATGATGCCGATAATGGCTGCAAAAATATTGTAAAGCACATGTGACGCTGCGGTGCGTCGCGCATTAACCGAGGCACCGATACTGGCCAGTACTGAACTGAAGGTGGTGCCGACATTCATGCCTATCACCATAATTGCTGCCTGCTCGAAATTAATCGTTTGTGTATAGACCGCCGCCAGCGCAGTGGCGACACCGGCGCTGGAAGACTGGGTGATAATGGTAATCAGAAACCCCAGACCAAGCAGTTTCAGGTAGCCGCTGATGCTGTCGCTGTCAAAAATTCCCGGATGAATAAATTCACGCATAGTTTCCATGCTGGTTTGCAGTGTGCCGATACCGACAAACACCAGGCCAAAACCAGCGAGTATCATGCCTGAACTGGCGATGCGGCCGTTGAACATCAGGCGCAGCAGTACACCGGCAAAAATCACCGGCAACATCAAGGTGCTTAGTTGCAGTTTGAAACCCAGTAGTGCCACCAGCCAGCCGGTAAAGGTGGTGCCAATGGTGGCACCCAGTACAATCCCCAGTGATTCGGAAAAGGTGAGCAGGCCAGCACTGACAAAACCGATGGCGGCGACGGTAACGGCGCTGGAGGATTGCAGCACGGCGGTGGCCAGGGTGCCGGTGACGACACCGGACAGCGGGTTACGGGTAAAGCGTATCAGGTTATTGCGTATGGTCTCACCGGCGAGTGCGCGCAGCGCATCGGTCATCAGTACCATGCCGAGTAGAAACAGGCCCAGCCCGCCAAGTACACCCATTATTGTTTGCATAGAATTATTGTGTTTTGTGGGTTAATTAAGCATCGTTTGTTTTGTTTGCTGTGCAACAGCCAGGCTATAGTATGTGAAAAGCAGGTGGCCTGCATGGTGTTTTGTTACAGCCGTGTTCAGGGAAATCTCAAAAGTAACGGGTGATATCCAGCTGGATAAAATCATCTCTGGCAATCGCGGCCAGCGGGCTGTTGTTGTCAACCCGGTTAAAGCTACGCACTTCCAGGCTGGCGGTCCAGCGATGGGCAAAGCGGCGACTGGCTTCCAGGCTGAGCATGAATTCCTGGTTGTCCAGATCGTGGATAACACCGATCAATGCTTCGCTCGACTTCGTATCATTCATTGCCAGGCGCAGACCGAGTAAAACATCGTTCTGGAAAAAGCTGGTGGCTTCTTCATCGCGATCATCGTACAGATACTCGGCCACCAGTCCCAGATCAGCAGCCGATTGCGCGATGCCCACAAAGGTGTATTCAAAGCCACCGGTGAGTGCGACAAAGCGTTGATCAATCAATTGTGCATTGTTATCCAGCGCCTGCCAGTCGCGGGCAATCAGTTCCAGCTTCCACAACCACTCCGCGGTGGTTAGCTGCGCATCCAGCCCCGCCTGTTGCATTTGCGGGTAATAGGGAGTCAGCACTGTACCGCTGTTATTGCTGCCGGGAATCAGCAGCGGCTCACGGCTGGTGCCATTAAAATAGGACAGGCCCATTTCAATATCCCCCAGGTAATTAAACCAGCGCAGGGCATAATCAATGTGGCGCTGTTTATCGGATGATTCATAAGCGGCCTGATTGGTATCCACCACAAGTAACGGACGGGGCCGGCCTTCGATACCCTGAAAACTGCGTTCACGAAATCCGGGTAACACAAACACATCCAGAATGCCCCAGTCCCGTTCCATGCTGGCCTTGATCATGGGCTGACCGAACTTGTCCTCGCCATCGATATTTTCCACCTGGTCGGTCTGGTTGATCACATCCACCAGATGCTGTGATTCGGTGACGCCCCAGAACACCTTGCTGATACCGACACGTAGTTCCCAGCGGGCAAACACCTGTTGATAGGAAAACTCGCGCAGATCAGCATGACTGCGTTCATCATCGTGCTGATCAAGGCGCACAAACGGGGTAAAGGTCAGGCTTTTGTTATAGTCATCCCAGGCCGCATAGTATTCCAGCTCCATCGCCAGTGATGCACTGTTGTTATGTTGCTGGCTATTCTGCGCTAGTGGATCATGGGGAAAGTGTCGTAACTGCAACGTGGTTTCAGCGGTCCATTCACCCTCCAGCCAGTTGTCCTGTGCTGCACTGGCGTTGCAGTGCAGAATCGATAAGAAGGCGAGTAGCAGGGCGGCCGGTTTTTTCTGCATGGTGTTTCCTGTTAAATGCAATTAGTCAAGAATCAGCGGGCGCGTTTCAGACTGTTACGGCTGAAGTCCCGCTCGGTCAGGCCGGTTTTAAACTGGTAATCACTCCAGCTCAAGGTGGTGGACTTGCCTGTCTGGTGATTCACCATATGCATTACATCCGGGCGCCAGAATTTATTCAGGTATTGCTGGTAGCCGCTGTAGTTCAGGGTTTTTAACAGGGTGTTCTTGCGGTCGTAGAAATCGATTTTCTCCGGGTGGTATTCCTGTTTGTTCACCCACACCACCTGGCGTGTGTAACCGGAGTGTTCATAGGCGGGGTAGCGTTCCACCACGAAACAGTCGATACCATCCAGTGTTTCATCGCGCAGGTATTTGTAGGTGTATTTTTCAACTTCCTGGGATGAAATATCTTCATAGGCAAATTCACTGCCCATAAACGGCCCGGATTTGTTTTTTGAACTGATACGCTTGACACGTTTTAATGCGGGCAGGTACAGCCACTGCTCATCGGGCTCCAGCGCGTGGGAGAAGGTGAGTGAAGCGGTGCCGCGAATATCCGGTGGCGAATCGAAAATGGTCAGGCTTTTATCGCCATCACCGATCACTTCCAGGGTCTGTGCACGCACTTCACGTATGCTGCTCTGGCCCTGCTGGTTTTTCAGTTCCATTTTCATACTGGCGGTAAAATCCACAAAGCCGGTGTCGCGTTTGTCCGCTTCTTTTGCAATTTCCAGACCGCGTGCCTCAGCATCGGTTTGTGCATAAAGTGGTGAGCAAACTGTAACTAACAGCAGTGAAAGTATTGAATATTTTAATTGAGTGAGTCTGTTCATATATTTAATCCTCAAGCGGTTGGGCTTTTGTTTTTATCATCTATGGCCATGAGCAGGGGTGGCAATAGCAGGAAGTCGAGCACCAGCGCAATGCCGATAATAATACTGGTCATCAGTCCCATGCCCGCATTCAGGGCAAACGCCGACTGCGCCAGAATCATAAAGCCGGCGATCAGCACCGCCGAGGTCACCCACAGGGCAACGCCCACATTACGGAAGGCATAGCGCACCGCCTGCGGGCTATCCAGACCCTGCTCCTTGCGTGCGCGCATGTATTTGCTGATAAAGTGTACGGTGTCGTCTACCACTATGCCCAGGGTCATGGCGGTCACCACCGACAGTGCCAGGCCGATTTCACCAACGAAGATTCCCCACAGACCAAACGCAACCCCGGCGGGAAACAGGTTGGGAATTAAACTGATCAGGCCGTATTTGAATGAACGCAGTGCAAGTATCAGGATCAGCGAAATCATAATCAGCGCGAAGGTGGTGCCTCCCAGCATGCTGACAATATTGCGCTTGCCGATATGCGCGAACATAATCGCCGGGCTGGCACCTTCGGTTTTAAGTTCGGGCGCATGCTGATGCAACCACGCGTTTGCTCGTTGTTCCAGTGCCAGCAGTTCATTGGAGGAAATAGTTTGCAACACCACATTGACCTTGGTGGCCTGCTTGGCGACATCAATCTGGTTATTCAGATCCAGGCCGTAGGGCAGTGACATTTCGTAGAGCAGTAGATACTGGGCCGCGAGTTCGCGATTATCCGGCAGGCGGTAGTAGCTTTCATCATCGCCGTGCATGTTTTTATTCAGCCGCTTGAAGGTGTCGGTAATGCTGCTGACATACATCACTTCCGGCTGCTGGCGATACCAGTTGGCAAAGTCTTCCACCTGGGCAAGAAAGTCCGGTTCGCTGACCCCGCCTTTTTCACCGCTGTCCAGTGAATAGGCAATGCTGTAGGTGCCGGTAAGATTCTGCGTGGTGTAATCGGTGTCGCGGCGGAACTCGATGGACTCGTCAAAGTAGTTGACGAAAATGTCATTGAGCGAGTTGAGTGGAATCATTGCCAGCAGCACCAGCACCGCGACGCTGAGTGACAGCAGTAATGAACGGCGCTTTTCAACCACAAAGCCGCCCAGTTTATCCATGAGTGATGTGCCGGCGACAAAATGCTTTGCCTTGATCGGCAGTATAAACATCATTGCCGGCAGAAATGTCACGGTGAGCACAAATGCCGCCAGCACACCAAACGTCGACAGGTTGCCCAGGTCCGCGAAGGGTGGTGCCTCGCTGGAGTTGAGGCTTAGAAAACCCAGCGCGGTGGTAATACTGGTAAGAAAGATGGGGGTGAAATTGACCCGCATACTTTCCACAATCGCATCGTGTTTATTCATGCCACGGTGAATTTCCTGCAGCATGGTCACCAGTAAATGCACCGCGCCGGCAATCGCAATGGTGAGAATAATAATCGGTGCCGAGGCTGAGGGCGGTGATAACTGAATGCCCATGTGGCCACCGGCGCCCATGCCGATAACGATGGAAAACAGCACCAGTATCACCGTCGCTACGGTGCCGCTGACACCCTTGAGTAAAAACAGCAATGCAATAATAATTACCGCAAAGGCCAGCGGAATCAGTTTCTGCCCGTCACTCATGCTGGCTTCGGGAAAGGCATTGTTGAGCATGGAAATACCCGCCAGGCGGAACTCGATCTGCGGGTAGTCGGCTTCAGCCTGTTGCAGAATTTTGCGTGCATAGGCGACCGTCTGCGGGTTTTCCTCCATCAGATTGACGCCGGGTAACTGGATGGTGATATTGATGCCACTGTGGGCCGCATCTGCGGAAATCAGTCGCCCCGCCAGCTGCGGTTCCTGCAGTGCAATCTGTTTTATCTGTTCAAGCTGGCTTGCATCCAGTGCGTCGGGATCTACCACCAGGTCATCCACAATCAGTTCGTCTTCTTCGGCATAGGTTTGCTGGAAGTTGGTAATTGAATCCACGCGAATGGAATGGGGAATCTGCCAGGCCTGTTCGGTGATATCCTGAATCGCGGCGAGGGTGTCAGGGGTGAACACCTGGCCATCTTTCGGTGATATTACAATCAGTACATTGTCATCCTTGGTATAGGTGTTCTGTAAATCTTCGAAGGCTCTGAGCTGTGGATTGTCCTCGCTGAAAAAGATGCGGTAGTCATTGGAGAGCGGCATCAGTTTCGGCGCGCCACTGCCGATAACTGCAACTGCGATCAGTGAAAAAAGAATCACCAGATAACGCCATTTTAAAACCCACTCCGTGTATTTAATCAGCATTGTGCCTCCCGGCTGTTTTTATTATTTTTGTCTGTTTTATTTTTGTTTCTGTTTTAATTGCAGCATTTCATCGGTAAACAGCGCATCGCACAGGGTCTGTTTCAGCTGCTGGATATCAAACTGCTCACTCAACGGCTGCCACTGATAACTGTCGAGCAGCTTATGGGTGTTCAACCACATCATATCCAGCGGTTGCTGCATGCCCAGCTCTGCAAACGGGATGCCACTGAGCTGCAGCAGGTTTGCACCATAGCCCATGCTCCACAGGCCCAGCACAATGCTGTCGGGTACCGCTGGCTGGCTTGCAGGCAGTTCGCCGTCGGTGATTGCGCTGCGTACGATGTCGAGCGCAATGCCGGTAATTTCCTGTTCCATCTGCAGCAGGGACTGCTGTTTCTGCGGGCTGATCTTGCTGCGAATATCCGGCGATTTCAGCAGCTGTAACTGCTGCAGTTCCATCGGGTGCAGTTGTGCATACAGGCTGTGGGCGAGGCCAAGGGCGGCGATGCGATCTCGCTGGCTACCCGTGTACTGCTGCGCCCGCCTGAACATGTCCGTCAGTTTCTGCATGCAGCGAATACCGATGCCATTCACGATTTCTTCCTTGCTGGCAAAGTGGTTGTAGACCGTGCCCCGGGAGTATTCGATTTCGCTGGCGACCCGCTCCATGGTTAGCCCCTGTAATCCGTGCTGCTGCAGTAGCTGCTGCGCTGTATCCAGAATCAGTTGCTCACGCTGCTGCCATTCTCGCTGTTTACGCGAGTGGCTATCGGTAGTTCTGTCCGTTGTTCTGGCTGGGTTCGCATGCATGGCGCAAATAATATGACGTTGTGTCAAAAAATGTCAAGACGTATATAAATTGGTCAGTTGACTTAAAATTTAACCAAATATCACGTGACTATAAATCGGCGTGATATGATGCGCCGCTTTCCGCTTTGCAAAGAAAACACCATGCCCTATTCGTTTGATGATCTCGCCTGTGCCTATGCACAAACCCCGCTCAGTGGTCGACTCAAGGCACAAAACAGTGACTTCCGTGTGGACGAGCTGATGCCGGTAGCGCTCTCCGGTGAGGGAGAGCACCTGTGGCTGAAAATCGAAAAGAACGGCAGCAATACCGACTGGGTAGCACAGCAGCTGGCTAAATATGCCGGGCTGAAATCCATGGCGGTGAGCTACGCCGGTATGAAAGACCGGCATGCAGTGACCACGCAATGGTTCAGTCTGCATTTACCGGGCATGGATGATCCCGATTTCAGCCAGCTGGAGAGCGACGAATTCCGCATTCTTGAGCAACATCGCCATGATCGAAAACTGAAGCGCGGTGCACTGAGTGGTAATCGTTTTACATTGCGCATTACCGAACTGCAGGGGGATACATCCGAACTGGAGTCCAGGTTAGAGCAGATCAGACAGAGTGGCGTGCCCAATTACTATGGCGAGCAACGTTTTGGCCGTGAGATGGGTAACCTGGACAAAGCGGAAAAGATGTTTCGCGGCGAACTGAAAAAACTCAAAAAGCCACAGCGTGGGTTGTATCTGTCTGCGGCTCGTTCGTGGATTTTTAACCAGCTGCTGTCAGTACGGATTGAGCAGGGCAGCTGGCTAACACCCATACCGGGTGATGTGTTTATGCTTAATGGCAAATCCGCTTGCTTTGCTGAAGCACTTTCAGATGATATCAGCCAGCGTCTGCAGACAGGAGAGATTCATATCACTGGTTGTTTATGGGGCGAAGGCGAGAGCATGGTCGGCGGAGAAGTTGCCGAGCTTGAAGACAGTATTGCACAGCAGTTCAAGGTGTTTGCCGATGGCCTGGAAGCAGCCCGCCTTAAACAGGAACGCCGTGCGTTGCGTTTAATGCCGGAGAATATGAGTTGGGAATTGCAGGGTGATATATTGCAGATAAATTTTGACCTGCCCGCCGGTGCATTTGCGACCATGGTGTTGCGGGAGTGTGTTAATGCGGTGTAGTGATTAAAAACGCGAATAACACAAATTTTGTGTAGGGTGGCATCAAGCGAAGCGGATCCACCGTTTGTTTTACAGGACTATTATGCTTTAAAAGCATTATCTGACAAACAATATAAATGTTTAACTAGTTTGGTCTTCACGACATACCGAACTGTGCTGTTTCGCCTTTCTGGCGACTTACTTCTTTTCCTCCAGCAGAAAAGAAGTAAGCAAGAAAATGCCGTTCCCGGTCACTTGCCCGCAAAAAGC
>DATCTK010000061.1:0-4387 GCA_036567985.1 Gammaproteobacteria bacterium
TTAATCACCTCGTCGTCCCAGTCCAGTGCCAGCTCACCTTCCTTGATAAAAGGTGAAAGCAGGTTAAACAGGTTTTTGGCATACATTTCGGTGGCGTGAATCGGCACCTGGCTGGGCACATTCAGCGGGCCGTGGATGACCACCCGGCCTTCGAAGTCCACGGTTTCACCGGGTTTTGTCAGCTCGCAGTTGCCGCCGCCTTCCGAGGCCAGGTCAATAATCACCGCACCCACCTTCATGCGCGCAACCACCTCGGCGCTGATAATTTTCGGCGACGGGCGCCCCGGAATTGCCGCGGTGGTCACCACCACGTCGGACATGGCAATGTGCTTGTCCAGCACTTCCTGCTGTTGCTGTTTTTCTTCCTCGGTGAGCTCACGGGCATAACCGCCTTCACCCTCGGCGCTGACGCCGGTATCGACAAACTTGGCGCCCAGCGACTCACACTGCTCCTTGGTGGCACCACGCACGTCGTAGGCTTCAACCACCGCACCCAGGCGCTTGGCGGTAGCAATCGCCTGCAGGCCTGCTACACCGGCACCGATCACCAGCACCCTGGCCGGGCGAATCGTGCCCGCCGCGGTGGTTAACATGGGGAAGAACACCGCGGCGCGATCCGCGCCCATCAGCACACCCTTGTAACCGGCAATCGCCGCCTGCGAGGAAAGCGCATCCATCGACTGGGCACGGGTAATGCGCGGCACCAGCTCCATGGCCAGGCTGGTGATCTTCTTCTCGCACATGCGCTGCATCAGTTCCTGGTTACGGTGCGGCGCCATAAAGCTGGCAATCACACAGCCATCCTGCATCATATTCAGCTCATCCAGCGTGGGCGGCTGAACCTTGAAGATGACATCAGCATCTTTATACAGCTCTTCAGCACTGTCGACCAGGGTAACGCCTTCGTATTGCTCGTCGGAGAACAGGGCCGATGCGGCCGCACCTTTCTGCATGCGCACATCCACACCCAGTTCATTGAGTTTTTTTGCAACAACCGGGTCCAGCCCGATACGGCGTTCGCCCGCTGCAATTTCATTTGGTACTGCCAGACGTATTGGCATTCTTTAACTCCTGCTTGATGCAGACTGCCACCTTAATTTCAGTGTGGCAGTGTTTATGGTTGGCTTCCGGTTTTTTATTCTTTTAGACTGTAGCGCAAACTTCCGGATAGATTGAATTAATGCAGTGTATTCTAATCAGATGAATAAGTATTTTATTCACACACTTTTTCCGGAAATAACCGCAACGGCCAAAACCATGAAAGCTTACAGAAAAACCTTGTACGGTCGAAAATTAGCGGGCTATTATACAGACAGAACTCCGCAGCATGAATGCTTAAAGCATTAAAATTGCACTCAATTTTCACAAATTCCACCTGAAGCAAGCCCAATCAAATGCCTAGCTATGTAAATCAACCCAATTATGCCCATGGATCAAAAGAGCGCCTCGGTGTTTTACTGGTCAATCTCGGTTCCCCCGATGCCCCTACACCCCGGGCGGTGCGCCGCTACCTGGCGGAGTTTCTGTGGGACCCACGGGTTATCGAAATATCACGCCCGCTGTGGTGGCTGATTCTGCACGGGGTGATCCTGCGTTTCCGTCCACGCAAGACCGCCGCCATGTACCAGAAAGTCTGGACCGATGAAGGCTCGCCGCTGATTGTCACCTCGCGCAGGCAGGCACAGGCGCTGGAAAAGAAACTGCAGGAGAAGATTCCCGGCAATGTACTGGTGGATGTGGCGATGCGCTATGGCAACCCCTCCATCCGTGACGGCCTGCGCGGCCTGCGCTCGGCCGGCGCCCGGCGGGTGCTGATTCTACCCATGTACCCGCAGTATTCCGCCACCACCACCGCTTCGGTGTTCGATGCGGTCACCGATGAGCTGCAGCAATGGCGCTGGCTGCCGGATACGCGCTTTATTAACAACTACCATGACCAGCCCGCCTATATCGACGCACTGGCCAAGAGCATTCTTAACCACTGGACAAACCGCGGCAGAAAACCGGAGATGCTGGTGTTTTCCTTCCACGGCATCCCCAAACGCTACCTGCACAATGGCGACCCCTACTTCTGCCACTGCCAGAAAACCGCCCGCCTAGTGGCGGAGAAGCTGCTGCTCAAGGACAGCAAGTGGAAGGTCACCTTCCAGTCACGGGTGGGGCGCGAAGAGTGGCTGCAACCCTATACCGACATCACCATGAAACAGCTGGCGCACCAGGGGGTTAAGTCGGTGGACGTGGTCTGCCCCGGCTTTTCCGCCGACTGCCTGGAAACCATTGAAGAAATCGATATGGAAAACCGCGATATTTTCCTTGAGCGCGGCGGCGAGGACTTTGACTATATTCCCTGCCTGAATGACAGCGAGGCACACATCAATGCACTGTGCGAGCTGGTTGTGCAGCACAGTTGTGGCTGGCCGGAAACCATGCCCAACTGGGATGCCGGGCTGCAGGCCGTGGCTGCCGGCAAAACCCGCCAGCGCGCGGTTAAGATGGGATCCAACCAATAAGCCGGCAGGCCGAACAGCATGATATCGACAAGCCGCTGCTGGCGGTGAGCCGCTGCATTCTGGGTGAACGGGTACGCTACGATGGCGAAATCAAACATTATCCGCAGCTGAATCAGTGGCTGGCCCGGCACTGCCGCACCCTGGCAGTATGCCCGGAAGTGGAAATGGGCCTGAGCGTCCCACGCCCGCCATTGCAGCTGTACCAGACAGCCAATGGCATCCAGATGCGCGGCCGCGATGACTTTCAGCTGGATGTCACGGCCGCAATGCAGCAATTCAGCCAGCAACGCCCGCCGCAGCTGGGCCAGATTCACGGCTATATTTTCAAAAGCCGCTCCCCCAGTTGCGGCATTGCCGATATTCCGCTATTTAACCTGCAGGGCGAAGTCATTGGCCAGGATCAAGGCCTGTTTGTCAGCGCCATGCTTCAGCATTACCCGGCGCTGCCGATATGCGATGAACAACAGCTCGACAATCACGCCGCTTTTATGGACTTTCTGCAACAGGTTAAAGATTACCGTCAGGCATTATGAAATACCGTCACCCCTACACACTGCTGCTCGCGCTGCTGCTGTCCACCAGCCTGCAGGCCGGGCCACGGGAAGATGGCCTGCAGTCGTTCAAGCAGGGGGAATACCAGCGCGCACTGCAGCTCTGGGTGCCGCTGGCGCAGGCCGGTGACCGGGAAATCCAGTACAACCTCGGGGTCATGTTCAGCGAAGGCCGCGGCGTAGAAGCCGACAGTGAAAAGGCCGTTCACTGGCTACGGCAAGCCGCTGAACAGGGTGACGCCGATGCCCAGTTTCGGCTGGGCAAACTGTTCCTGCAGGGCGAACTGATCAAACAGGATCTGTCCCTGGCAGAACAATGGATTCGCCAGGCCGCAGACAATGACCACGCCACCGCCTGTTACTACCTGGCCCAGTTCTATGCCCATGGCAAGGTGGTACCCAAGGCCGATGACATAGCACTGCGCTGGTATTACCGCGCCGCCGAACTGGGCAGCGTCTCCGCACAGTACAACCTGGGCTATATCCACGAACACGGCAGGGGCGTCGACAAAAGCCTGCCGGAAGCATTTCGTTGGTACGAAAAAGCCGCCCGCGCCGGCGCTGCCGATGCCCAGGCCAACCTGGGCCGGCTGTATTACACCGGCCAGGGCACCCGCAAGGATCTGCTAATGGCCTATGCCTGGTTTACACTCGCCGCCGAACAGTCGCTAGCGGAAGCCGACAAAAATGCCCGCTTCACCTACCGCCAGCTGAGCAAGGCACAGCAACAGCAGGCGATCGAGCAGCTGCAATCACTGCGCTCGTCATTGCAATAATCACGACCCGTAAATTAGAGCGTAGGTTGGGGTAAGGAACGCACCCCAACACACATCACCGCCGATAAAGCCGTTGGGGTTCCTGCGTCACCCCAACCTACGACACTGGTTGCTGAATTCTCTAAAATATTTCACGTAGGGTGGCATCAAGCGAAGCGGATCCACCGTTGTAAAAAGTCATTTGTCGGTAGTCCTTTGTCATTGGTCAAACGCATAGAACCGACTAACAACCCACGACGCTTACCTGCACGATAAAGTTACCTGTGTTGTTTCGTCTTTCTCGTTCCCAACGGTCAAATTACTTTTTAAACTAATGGGCTTGCGACAACCTTCCCTGTCACTTGCCGAAAATGCTTTCTACGCAGGGGCAAAATCACAGGACGTGATTTTGAGTGCTGATGTGCCTGGACGGCACTCCAGCACGACCCGACAACGAAGACAATATCATCGGTTAACTTAATTAAATCCAAATAATTTCTCGAAGCATTTTCGGGAACCCGCTGCTTTTTGCGGGCAAGTGACCGGGAACGGCATTTTCTTGCTTACTTCT
>DATCTK010000062.1:0-120062 GCA_036567985.1 Gammaproteobacteria bacterium
ACCTTGGGCGAGGGGATCATCACCCGCTCTTCACCGGCCCAGGTTTCCTCCCGCCCGCCGTTAAAGAAGAAGGTAACATGGGCATATTTCTCGGTTTCCGCGCAATGGAACTGCTTGAAACCGGCACGGCTCACCACCGAAGCCAGGGTGGTGGTGGGGCGCTGTGGTGCAAATGCAATCGGCAACAGGTAATGGGGATCGTACTCGGTCAGGCAGGTCACTGTCACCGGCTCGAAGTCACCGCGATCAAAGCCGTCAAATTCCGCCTGGCTCAGGGCCGCTGCCAGCTGGCGCGGACGGTCGTTACGGAAGTTGAAGAAGATAACATTGTCGTCTTCCTGGATGCGCTCGGCCTCCGGGAAAATACAGGGCATTACAAATTCGTCGGTAATGTCATGATTGTAGGAAGCTTCAATCGCATAACGTGGTGCCTCATGCTGCTCACCTTCCAGGTTGGCCATGGCGCGCCAGGCGATTTCGGTTCTGTCCCAGCGATTGTCACGGTCCATCGCATAGTAGCGACCACACATGGTGGCAATCGCACCGCCGGCATCATCCAGCGCTTCTTCCAGTTGCGGCAGGTAGCCGATTGCCGCCATCGGCGCAGTGTCACGGCCATCGGTAATCATATGTACCAGCGGTTTCACCTTGTACCTGGCGCACATTTTAATCAGCGCACACAGGTGCTTGGTGTGGCTGTGCACACCGCCATCGGAAACCAGCCCTACCAGGTGCATTGGCCGCTCATGCTTCACCGCATCTTCCATTGCTGCCACCAGCGCAGCATTCTCATAGAACTCGCCACTCTCGATTGAGTCATCAATCCGCACCAGATCCTGCTTCAGGATTGAACCGCAACCCAGGGTCAGGTGACCCACTTCGGAGTTGCCCATCTGTCCGGCAGGCAGACCAACCGAGCGCCCGGATGCATCCAGCGTAATGTGTGCATTGGTGGAAAAATATTCGTCCAGGCGAGGGGTATTTGCCTCAACCACGGCATTATTGATGCGGCTTGGATTAACTCCAAAGCCATCGAGGATGATTAATAGTGTGGGGCGACGGGGAACACTACGTTTTTCGGCCATTTCTCTGCTCTGTTTGCTCGCTGATTTTTTTACCTTTTTCTGAAGCGCGCATTATACCTGAGTTTGCGCGCGCTGTGTGGCGAATATTAGCAGATTCTTTTTTATGATAAAGCGCAGCGAAGATGATTCAGCACACAAATACAGCTATCCATGCAGCCATTGACTGAGACCGACATCTCCAGTGCTAACCCCGGCAGCCGCTATTGAACCACAGCCTTTAGCGGGGCTCCCGCGCTATCACCGTTTCGATATAACGTGCATATTTCATCGGCTTCTGCAGCAGCAACGGATCCAGCTGCAATGTTTCACCCCCCACCTGCGCAGTCTTTTCAGCCATTGGGAATCGTTGCTGCAGCCACATAAACTGCACATCCGCCGCGGGAAGATCACCGTCCTGTAAATTCTGCTTGCGCCCCGGCAATGGTATCACCGCATCGCTCACTTCCAGCCAGCCATCGTCGCGCCTGAACTGCTGCGCCGCCTGACGGGTGAGTTTTCTCGCCAGCACACGGCTGTGCTCATCATCTGTGTAATCACCCCATTGCGCCAGCGCCATCGCAATCGAGGTCATCTCCTGTAACGACAGGGCATCATCAGCCGCATAGCCTTTAAGTTTTTCAGCCAGCTGCGCCAGTGCCTTGCGATAATCCTCTTCCGACACCTGCTGCAGTGCCAGCCCCGCGATCATGACATAGGCATTCCAGCTTTTAATCACATTGACTTCACGCACCGGTGGATTTTTTTCACGTTCAGCTAATAGCAAAGGCCTTAGTTGCTGTTCTGCTTCACCGCTGAGCACGCCTGCCGGCAACCAGGCCGACAGCTCCGCCAGGTGCAACCATTCGCCGGAGGCCTCGAACAGCTCGCCCTGCTTCTGGTTAAACAATTTATCGATGGCCTGTTGTGAAAACAGATAGGCACCGCCCTCTACACCCTGTGCATCCTGTGCGCTGAGGGAACTGATAAATTCAGCGGAGTCATTGCGCATATCGCGCAACAGAAACCCCATAGTTTCATCCGCCAGATGCAGCCAGTGCGAATCATCCAGCACCTGGTACGCCCTGACGTACAATTCAACCATGGCCGCATTCAGGAAAAGCATTTTTTCAAAGTGTGGCGTATGCCAGGAAGGATCAACGGTATAACGAAAAAAGCCACCGCCCACCATATCGTGCAAACCATAATCACTGATGCTGTGCAGGGTCAGTTGAAGAAAATCTTCCAGCCAGGGCTGCGGGCGCTGTGCCTGTAATTCCATCAGCGCCATTAACACATGGGGGCGCGGCGACTTAAAGGTCATGCCGAAACCACCCTGCAACTCGTCCATTTTGGCTTTCACTTTTTGTTCGAAGGCATTAATCAACTGCTGCGGCCTGACTGAAACCGACTCTGCATTTGCCTGCTTGCCGGCCTTGAACGCATCCAGTGCCAGCTTATTCAGCGCCGCAGGCTCTGCCTGCCATTTGTTTTGCAGATTGCCCATCACCCGCATCAGCTCGGCGGGCTTTAAATACACAAAACCAGTTAAGGGATAGCCCTCGGGAGTTAACACCACATTGAGAGGCCAGCCGGCACGGCCGGTTGCCTGGCGCACAAACTCCAGCAGATAGGTATCCAGCACCGGACTCATTTCACGGTCCACTTTCACCGCAATAAAGTGTCGGTTAATCAGTGTACCCACCTGCTTATCCAGGAAGCTTTCCTTGCGCATCACATGACACCAGTGACAGGCATTAAAACCACTGGATAAAAAGATCAGTTTATTTTCGGCTTTTGCTTTTTGCAGTACGGAGGCATCCAGCTGCTGCCAGTGCACCGCATCATTGGCATGGGCACGCAGATAGGCTGAGGGATGATCATCTGCAATGGGCGCGGCATTGATTGCCGCAGCAGACAGAAAAATATTTATAAAAACGAAACAGCGTAAAAAACTTTTTTTCATGCGTACACCAGCAACTTACCGATTTAATTGAAACCAGATCCAGTCAACCACGCAATACAAAACCGTTTTTATTTGGGCGGATTATCTTCTTCCGCTTCTATTCGATCCAGCTCGGCATCCATGTCTTCTTCGCTCATTTCACGGTATTCCGTGTCATCTTCCTTGCGCTTTTTTCTAATAAGACGTGACAACAATAGACCCAGCTCGAACAGCAACCACATGGGTATTGCCAGCATTACCTGCGAAGCTGGATCCGGCGGCGTTAACAGCATACCGAATATAAACGCCCCGACAACAATATAAGGCCGTTTTTCTGACAGGCTTTCCGGCGTAGTAACGCCACCCAGCACCAGCAAAATAGTGGCGATAGGTACCTCAAAGGCGATACCGAAAGCAAAAAACAGCTTCAGTGCAAAGTCCAGGTAATAGGTAATATCCGGCGCATGATTTACGCCTTCAATTGCCATTGACAGCATAAACACAAACACGTTCGGCAATACCACCAGGTAGGCAAAGGCGACACCGATATAAAACAGCAGCGCACTGGAAACAATCAACGGCACCGCCAGCTTTTTTTCGTGCTTGTATAAACCCGGCGCAATAAAGGCCCAGGCTTCAAAGATCAGGTAGGGAAAGGCCGCAAAGATAGAAACAATAAACGCCAGTTTAATTGGCGTAAGAAAGGGCGAGATAACCCCGGTGGCTATCATGCTGCCACCTTTCGGTAAGTTCTCTACCAGCGGCAACGCGAGTATATGATAGATATCATTGGCAAACGGGAAGGCAACAAGAAACACCGCCAGCACCACCAGCACACTGCGCAACAGGCGATCGCGCAACTCGATCAGGTGACCGACAAACCCCAGCTCCTGCTCGTCGCCCTCGTTTTTACCCGGCTTGTCACTCATCAGGGTTTATCCGCAGAAGGTTTATCGGCTGTGCTGTCTTCATCTTTCTGCGAAGTGTTATGTTCTTCCAGCTGATCCCAGCGCTCGTCGTCTTCTTCTATCATTTCATACTGACGCCTGGCGGGTCTGCTTTCAGCGGTTTCGCCTGACAGTTCACGGGCGAAATCTTCATCAGCACGGATATTCTCGCCCTGGGCATCCTCACCCCGAGTGCTGTCTTTACTTTCATCAAACAGGTTGTTGTATTCGCTTTTGATATCCGCATCGGTATTCTGCAATTTACTTTGCAGTTCGCGAATCTGCACTTCCTGATTATGCAGGGCTCGTTTAAGCTCGGCACCGTCAAATTCAGCTTCAACCTGTGCCTTCATGCCTTCCACATATCGCCGTGCCTTGCCAAACCAGTAGCCGAGCGAACGCGCCGCTTTAGGCAGGCGCTCAGGCCCCAGCACCAGAAGCGCCAGAATCAGAATAACCGCGATTTCCAGAAAACCGATATCAAACATGTTGTCAGTAACTCAGTGTGTGATCAGGCCTGGTCTTTTTCTTTTTTTGTGACTTCAGCTTCAATCGCATCGTCTGCTTTTTTATCCAGACTTTTATCTGCATCCTGCTCACCACTTTTCATGGCTTTTTTAAAACTGTTAATGGCCGACCCCATGTCACCACCCATATTGCGCAGTTTTTTTGTACCGAACAGTAAAATCACAATACCCAGTACAATTACCAGTTGCCAAATACTAATACCCATGATGAATTCCTCATTAATCTGATCGTTAAATCTGTTGCTTAACCCATAAGGTTAGTTTTTTCTTGAAGCTTTTTCTTCAAGGCCGGATAAACCAAAACGCCTGTCTAATTCCTTTAAAACATCTTCAGGGCGCAAACCCTGTTGTGCGAGCAGCACCATACTGTGAAACCACAGGTCTGCGGTTTCATAGATAATTTTATCCGCCTGGCCGTCTTTTGCTGCCATCACTGTTTCAGTGGCTTCCTCGCCAATTTTTTTCAGTATGGCATCCAGCCCCTTGCTGTACAGTTTGGCCACATAGGATGAGTCTGCATCGGCGCTTTTGCGCTGCTCCAGTACATCTGCCAGTTTTGATAAGGTATCGCTCATTATAATTCTGCTAGCCAGTGTCTCTTAATAAATCTCTTTGGGGTCTTTTAGCACTGCATCCACAATATGCCATTCGCCATCGCGGTATTCACGGTAAAAACAGCTTGCTCTACCGGTGTGACAGGCAATACCACCGGTTTGCTCAATCTGCAGGATAATCACATCACCATCGCAATCCAGCCGCAGCGACCTGACCTTCTGCGTATGACCCGATTCCTCGCCCTTGTGCCAGAGCTTTTTGCGTGAGCGGGAATAGTACACCGCTTCGTTTTTTTCGACCGTGAGCTGTAGCGACTCACGGTTCATCCAGGCAAACATCAGCACCCGGCCGCTCTCGGCGTCCTGTGCAATCGCCGGCACCAGACCGTCCTCGGTCCACTTTATTTCATCTAACCAGTGTGCATTCATGGGGGTATTTTATCACAGACAACGCGGCATCACGGCGCATAGTTAGAGGCGCATTTCGATGCCCTGATCAGCCATAAACTGCTTGGCCTGCCCAATCGAATATTCGGCAAAATGGAAAATACTCGCTGCCAGCACCGCATCCGCCTTGCCCTGCAGCACGCCGTCGGCCAGGTGTTGCAGATTGCCCACACCACCGGAAGCGATCACCGGGATGCTCAGGGCATCGCTGATCGCCGCAGTCAGCTCGAGGTCGAAGCCGATTTTTGTGCCATCCCGATCCATACTGGTCAGCAGAATTTCACCGGCACCATAGTCCGCCATTTTTTTCGCCCACTCAATGGCATCCAGGCCGGTGGGCTTGCGCCCGCCGTGGGTGAAGATTTCCCAGCGATTCGCCTCGCCCGGCTGGCTGACTTTTTTCGCATCTATGGCCACCACGATGCACTGCGAGCCCACCCGCTCCGCGGCCTGTTTGACAAATTCAGGGTTAAACACAGCCGCGGTATTGATCGCCACCTTGTCAGCGCCGGCATTGAGCATGCGCCGCACATCGTCAATAGTGCGGATGCCACCACCCACGGTCAGTGGAATAAACACCTGCGAGGCCACCTGCTCCACCACATGCACGATGGTTTCACGGTCATCGGAGCTGGCGGTGATGTCCAGAAAAGTGATTTCATCGGCGCCTTCACGGTCGTAACGGCGCGCCACTTCTACCGGGTCACCGGCATCACGGATATCAACAAATTTAACCCCCTTGACCACGCGGCCATTGTCTACATCGAGACAGGGAATAATGCGTTTGGCTAATGACATGGAAAATACGTCTCAGGACTGGGTCAGGCTGTCGGCATAGGCCTGGGCTTCGGCAAAGTCCAGCGTGCCCTCATAGATGGCACGACCGGTAATAGCACCCATAATACCTTCCGACTCCACCGCCGCCAGTGCTTTTACATCATCCATATTGGTGATGCCACCGGAAGCGATCACCGGAATATGAATCGCCTGCGCCAGCTTCACGGTGGACTCAACGTTCACACCCTGCATCATGCCATCGCGGGAAATATCAGTGTAGATAATCGCTTCCACACCGTCTTCCTCGAAACGCTGTGCCATATCAATCACATCATGACGGGACACCTTGGACCAGCCCTCGGTCGCCACCTTGCCGTCTTTGGCGTCCAACCCGACAATAATATGCCCGGGAAAGCCGGCGCAGATTTCACTGATAAAGTGGGGATCGGTCACCGCCTTGGTGCCGATAATCACATAACTCACACCGGCGTCCAGGTAGGTTTCAATGGTCGCCTCATCGCGAATGCCACCGCCGATCTGCACCGGGATATCCGGGTAGGCCTCGACAATGCGATGCACCACATCCGCATTCATTGGTTTGCCTTCAAACGCCCCATTTAAATCCACCAGATGCAGACGACGGCAACCCGCCTCGACCCATTTGCCGGCCATGGCAACCGGATCATCGGAAAACACCGTGTTATCTTCCATTATTCCCTGACGCAAGCGAACACACTGTCCGTCTTTTAAATCAATGGCGGGTATGAGTAACATTTAACTAATCACCTGTTTATTTATCAATAGAGGTTTGTAATTGAGCGTCGGCCGATGCCCGTTTCAGGCACCGTTCCACTGTGAGAAATTTTTCAGTAACTGCAGCCCATCCTGCGCGCTTTTTTCCGGGTGACACTGCACCGCAAACACCTTGTCGTGGGCAATCGCCGAGACAAATTCAATGCCGTACTCGGTGGTACCAGCCACCAGTGCCTTATCCGCCGGATCCATATAATAACTGTGCACAAAATAAAAACGACTGTTGTTTTCAATGCCCTGCCACAGCGGATGCTCGACGGTCTGTTGTACCTGGTTCCAGCCCATATGGGGAATTTTCAGTTTTTCACCCTGTGGTCCATGCAGCTCGCTGCCGAAATAGCGCACCTGGCCCTGATAAAGCCCCAGGCAGTCCACGCCGCCATTTTCCTCACTGTGACCCAGCAGTACCTGCATACCCATGCAGATACCCAGAAAGGGTTTTTCGCTTGCCGCCTGCAATAACGCCTCGCGCAGACCGCGCTGATCCAGCTCGCGCATGCAGTCACGCGCCGCACCCTGGCCGGGAAACACCACGCGATCTGCATTGGCAATGTCCTCGGCACTGGACGAAATCAGCACCTGCTGGCCGGCGGCCACATGCTCTATTGCCTTGGCTACCGAGCGCAAATTGCCCATGCCATAGTCAACCACCACAATTTGCGACACTACAGGCTACCCTTGGTGGATGGCATAACCCCCTGCATACGCGGGTCGGCAGCCAGCGCCATGCGCAGCGCACGACCGAAGGCCTTGAAGATGGTTTCCGCCACATGGTGCGCATTGCGCCCACGAATGGAATCTATATGCAGGGTGACCTGGGCGTGATTAACAAAGCCCTGGAAGAATTCGTAGAACAGATCCACATCAAAACCGCCAATGCTGGCGCGGGGGAATTCCACCGGCATTTCCAGCCCGGGGCGTCCGGAGAAATCAATCACCACCCGGGACAATGCCTCATCCAGGGGCACATAGGCGTGACCGTAGCGAGTGATGCCTTTTTTATCACCAATCGCCTGCGCAAAAGCTTGCCCCAGGGTAATGCCAATGTCCTCCACCGTGTGGTGCGCATCAATGTGCAGATCGCCCTTTGCCTGTATATTCATATCAATCAGGCCGTGGCGCGCCACCTGGTCCAGCATGTGATCCAGAAAGGGTACACCGCTATTAAATTCGGCCTTTCCAGTCCCATCCAGATTGATTTCAACGGTAATTTGGGTTTCAAGGGTGTCACGAGCGACTTTCGCGGTGCGATCAGCCATTTAATAGAGTCTCCGGCAATAAGGGCATATTAGCGCCATAGGATACACCGGAATAGACATTGGTAAAACTGTTACGGCTTCAGGAATATGCACGACGCGCATTAAAAAAGGTCGCGCTCCGGCAGAGAATGCGACCTTATACAGCCCTCTACTGACAGGCAAGTGCTTTTACCGGCTCAGTCACCCTTGCCATTATCAGATGAATCCAGATCATGGCGCATGCGGCTGAAATAACAATTGAGAAAGGTGGACGCAGCAAACGCCAGCCACAGAAACACAAAACTGAAGGCATAGGCCTGAATTCTGAATATGCCTTCCTCCACTTCCAGCATCAGCGCCACCGCGATATCCGCCGGATCAATAAAGGCAAACACCAGAAACACCAGCGCCGCCACCACCAGCGCATCGGTCCATAAAAACGAAATAACACACTTGCAACTTGGCTTGTCACTCATACACAACCCCTGACCCTGCTGTCATTTTATTGCTATTGCCGGCTAACCCGTATTGTGTTTACAGGTGCCTCCCTGTGTGCCATTAATAACCAAAGCCAATAGCTGTGTCAATCACATATCTATTATTTACCGACGGGTTTTACAGTTTTTCAAATATGCATAAAGATTAATACCTTACATGCAAAAACCGCCAATAATACGCGCTCACGAACCGTATACTGAAATATCTCAGACGCAATTAACGCCTTGAAATTGCAGAGAAAAATGCAAATATTGTTAAATAGATCGGTTTTATTGGATTATCGGCAAGATCATTGAGATAGCCATGTCAGCACCCCTATTTACAGCACCGGCCACGCTGAGGCGACTATGATCGAGAGCCACACACAGGACCTGTGCTACGAACTAAAAGCATTCAGGGAATCTGCAACCAGAAAGTGACGGGGCCATCGTTCTGCAGGCTAACCTGCATATCCGCGCCGAACTGGCCGGTCTGAACCTGACCCAGTCGCGCTTCACACTGCTTAACCACATAGTCAAACCACTGCTCCGCATCGGCTGGCGAGGCCGCCGAGGAAAAACTTGCCCGCAGGCCGGTGCGGATATCTGCGGCCAGGGTAAACTGGGGCACCAGCAGCAGTTCACCACCGATATCCTGCAGGCTGCGGTTCATTTTGCCTGACTCGTCCTCGAACACCCGGTAGGCCAGCATTTTATTGATCAGCTTGTCGGCTATGCTGGCATCGTCCTGCTTTTCCACCCCCAGCAGAACCAGCAGCCCCTGGCCGATGCGGCCGATCTCATTGTCATCCACCGCCACACTGGCGTGGCGCACCCGCTGCAATAACGCGATCATGACGGCTCACCTCCGCCAAGCCGGACTGAAAGGGCGCGGGTGGCATCAATCAGCTCATGGATAATACCCGGCTCTACCGCTGCATGACCGGCATCGGCGATGATCGATAACTGCGCCTCGGGCCAGGCACGGGACAGCTCCCAGGCCTGCTCAACCGGGCAGATCACATCATAACGGCCATGCACCAGCCAGGCCGGGATATGGCGAATCTTTTCGATATCCTCGATGATCTGGTTGGGCCTGAGCCAGCACTGGTGCATAAAATAGTGGCACTCAATGCGTGCAATGCTGAGCGCGGTAAACGAGGCGGAAAAACTTTTAATCAGGCTGTCATCGGTTTGCAGCGTGGCGGTCATACCCTCCCAGGCTGACCAGGCACGGGCGGCACGCATTTTCTGCATTTCATCCTCACCGGTCAGCTGACGGTAATAGGCGGCAATCATGTCATCCCGCTCGTCCTCTGCAATCGGCTCGATAAATTTTTCCCAGTAATCGGGAAATAAACGGCTGGTACCCTGCTGGTAAAACCAGCGCACGTCGCTGTCCCGCGCGAGAAAAATACCCCGCAAAATCAGCCCGCTGACCCGCTGCGGATGCGCCTGCGCATACAGCAGACCCAGGGTGGAGCCCCAGGAACCACCAAACACCGCCCACTGCTCGATTTGCAGGTGCTCACGAATCCGCTCGATATCACTCACCAGGTCCCAGCTGGTATTACCTTCCAGGCTGGCGTGGGGTGTCGACTTGCCGCAACCCCGCTGATCAAACAGCACAATACGGTACACCTCGGGATCGAAAAACTGCCGATGATAGGGCGCACAACCGGCACCCGGCCCGCCATGCAGAAACACCACCGGCAGCCCCAGTGGGTTACCGGCTTCCTCTATATAGAGGCTGTGCACCTCATCCACATTGATATGGTGCGTCACATAGGGCTTGATCGGTGGGTATAACGTATTCACAGTGCATCCTTATCAATTGAGTGGTTTGTCGCTCCGCCCGGTCGGCCTGTAGGAAAATCCCTACAAAATAAACCGCCCGATTCCTACACAAAGCAGCTAATTCGGCTGATAGCCGCCAGACCTGCAACCACCCATAATTAGCTCCATGGAAAACGGACATGGCATCACAGGGACACAGGGATCGTTCAGGACGTAGCTGACACGGATACAGGGACAGGGAATCCAGCAACGGAACAGACCTTTTACAGGAGTATAAGGACAAAAGGAAAACGCTACAACGCCATACTCAATCACCATTGGGCAACGGAAGTCCAAAACCCGGCACGGAATGCCGGGTTTTTTATTGCCTGCGTTTTTTACCTGGAAATCTTATTCAGGCGGCATGCGGAGAAGCCTGCCAGCGGCACTTCCAACCCGGCATAAACGCTTGCAATTCATCCACCGGCCTGTATCTTTGCGCCATGTCTGAATTTATCAAACCACCCAAAACCCTGTTACGCCAGACCGGCCGTGCACTGATGGATTTCAATATGATCCGCGAGGGTGACCGCGTTTTACTCGGCCTCTCCGGTGGCAAGGATTCCCTCTCGCTGCTGCATATCCTCAACCACTTTCAGCGCCACGCGCCGATAAAATTTGAATTTGCCGCGATGACTGTTGACCCCATGGCGGGCGACTTTGACCCTTCACCGATGATCCCCTACCTGAAATCACTCGGTGTTGAATACCATTATCAAAAAGAACCGATTATGGATATGGCAAAGGAACATATGGGCAAGCCCTCCTACTGCGCCTTCTGTTCACGCATTAAGCGCGGCATTATGTACAGCACCGCGCGCAAGCATGGCTTCAATGTGATTGCACTGGCCCAGCACCTGGACGACCTGGCGGAGAGTTTTATGATGTCGGCCTTCCACGGTGGCCAGCTGAAAACCATGAAAGCCCATTATGTAAATGATGACGGCGATTTAAGAATTATTCGCCCGCTGGTGTATGCGCGGGAACGCCAGACCCGGGATTTTGCCGAACACGAACAATTGCCGGTGATTGCCGATTCCTGCCCCGCCTGCTTTTCCATGCCCACACAACGCCAGCATTTCAAGGAACTACTGGCCGCAGAGGAACAGCGCAATAAACTGCTGTTTAAAAGCCTGCTCAGCACCATGAAGCCACTGATGAGCAGGGGCCTGCCCAAAGACCAATAGCAATCTAACTGATCGCTATTGGTCTGATCATTATTTAATCGACCCGAACTGCCCGGCACGGTAATCCTTGAAGGCCTGCTGGATTTCTTCCTGAGTATTCATCACAAACGGCCCGTAACGGGCCACCGGCTCGTTAAACGGCTGACCGGCAATCAGCAATAATCGGCTGGGTTTCAGCGCTTTCAACTTTAGCGTATCGCCATCCGCCAGCACTGCCATCTGCTCCTGCTGCAGCAATGGCTGCGGCGAATCGGCCAGCACTTCCAGCTCACCACTGACCAGAAAGATCAGCGCATTGTGACCGGCAGCAACCTGCTCGGTAAACTCAGCACCCTGCGCCAGTTCCACATCCAGGTACAGGGGTGCGGAATCAATCTGTCGCACCATGCCTTCAACGCCGCCCGAGGTTTTGCCGGCAATCACCCGGATGTGGGTATTCTCATCCCGCTGCTCGATGGCCATCTGCTCCGGCTCGAATTCCTGGTAACGGGGTGGCGACATTTTCTTACTGGCGGGCAAATTTACCCACAGCTGAAAGCCGTACAACAGGCCTTCAACCTGCTCCGGCATCTCGGAGTGCTCAATGCCACTGGCCGCAGTCATCCATTGCACCCCGCCGGAGCGAATCACCCCTTCATGGCCGGCACTGTCCCGATGGCGCATCGCACCTTCCAGCAGATAAGTCACGGTTTCAAAACCCCGGTGCGGATGTGGCGGAAAACCGGCAATGTAATCGTCGGGATTATCCGAGCGAAACGCATCCAGTAAAAGAAACGGATCCAGCATATCCAGTTCCGGCGAGGCAATGTAACGCCGCAGCCGCACCCCGGCACCATCGGAGGTTTCCGAGCCTTTTACAATGTTTGCAATACTGCGTAGTTGGGACATGGCTTTCACCTCATTAGCTGACCGGCAGGCCGGTTCTTTTAATTTCGGGGCTGGTCGAGACCTGAAGTAACACAATGCTCAATGGGTAGCCAATGGCATGTACATATATAATGAAACATCAGCTGCCCACACAATTCTAACTATATGCCATACGACAACTGATGCACAGAATGGTTTGATTCAATAAAATTTTGCCTGACCAGGCGGGCGGGTTTTGAACAGTTTCATAATCCAGAAATACTGTTCCGGGCAGAGACGGATCAGTTTTTCCAGCTGCTGGTTCATCACCAGCGAGTCCGCATAGTCATCTCCCCGGGGGAAATCCTGCAGCGCGGGCAACACATGAATCACAAAACGATGCTGTGACTCATCATAACAGGCGATGGTGGGCAGGACATCAGCACGACAGGATTTCGCCAGTCGACCCAGTACCGGCACCGTGGCTTTTTCAACCCCGAAAAAAGGCACAAAAATGCAGCGGTCTTTGCCCAGGTCTTCATCGGGTAAATAAAACAGGGTGCAACCGGCGCGCGCATCTTTAATAATCGGCCGCAGACCGGCAGAACGCGGGTAGATAAATGTGCCATGACGGGTGCGCCCTTTCGCGACAAACCAGTCAACCAGTTTGTTTTTCATTGGATTGAACGGACCACTCAGGGGATAGCGCATGGTTGTAGCGGATACTGCCGCTTCCAGTGCAAAGCTGTGCGCTGCCATAAAAATAACCCCACGACCATTTTCAAGTGAGGCATTAATATGTGCTTCACCTTCCAGCACGATGCGTTTTTGCAGTATCGAACGGGGCGCCCACCAGAACAGACCATAGGACAATACACTGCGCGCCTGGTGACGAAAGCTGGCACGCAGCATCTGTTTGCGCTGCGCATCGGTTAGCTCGGGAAAACACAGTTCAAGATTTTTGCGTGCAATGCGTCGCCGCTTGGCATTGATATTCCGCGCCAGATCACCCAGCCAATTGGCCAGCACATCCTGTAACGAGACCGGCAGCAACATCACCAGCCACAGAAACAGAATAACCAGCCAGGTGGGCCAGTACATCGGCTTCAGGTACTGCCATGAAAAGCGCGTGTCATAGAGAAGCGCACTTTGTCCGGCGGTGTTGTTGACATTCGGCTGTTTCATTTTTTTGCTACAAATAACACCTGGTCCGAGTAAACACTGCGCGGCTCCAGCTGCTGCGGGTCTTCGCGGTAAAACAGTAATTCCATCTGCGCAAACGTTTGTAGCAGTTCGCCACGACGCAAACGAAACGCCTCACGGGATGGGCCGATTGAATCTCGTTGTGACCCACTGAAGGTCTGGTAAAACAGCAAGCCGCCGGGAACCAGCAAATCGTACAATTTTTTCATGGAGGGGCGATACAGAAAATACGACACACATATCACATCAAACTGCCCTGATAACAACGGGTAATCCTGTTCCAGGTCTTTTACTTCAGCGTGAAGATTTAAATCCTCTGCCGCTGCAAACTGGTTTATTTTTTCCACCGCAGCCAGGGAATAATCCCAGGCTGTAACCGCCAGCCCCTGTTGCGCCAACAACTGGCCATTGCCCGCCAGGCCACTGGCATAATCCAGCGCGGTTCCACTGGCAGGCAACAGATGCGTATTATCTTTAAGCACTTCAGCCGACGAGGCATCGACGACGGATTTTTCTGCGTAGATCGCCTCCCAGTCCGCCACTATTTTCTCCAGAAGGCGGGTATAAACAGCACCAGCAGGGTAAAGATTTCCAGCCGTCCCAGAATCATCGCAAAGCTAAGCACCCATTTTGCAAAATCATTGATGGTGGCATAGTTGGCAGCCACCTCACCCAGACCCGGCCCCAGGTTATTGATAGTCGCCGCCACCGCGGAAAATGATGTTATCTGGTCCAGTCCGCTGGCCATCAGCAACAGCATCATAAAAGCGAACAGCGCCACATAGGTTGCAAAGAACCCCCACACCGCATTAATAATATTATCCGATACCGGCGACTTGTTAACCTTCACCGTGACAATCGCATTGGGGTGTATCAGGCGAGTCAGTTCCCGCATGCCCTGCTTTAATAGCAGCATCACACGAATCACTTTCATGCCGCCACCGGTGGACAGGGCGCAGCCACCGATAAAGCTGACAAACAACAGCAACACCGGCAAAAAGCCCGGCCATAAATAATATTCCGAGGCGGAAAAACCGGCGGTGGTGCCAATTGATACCACATGAAACACACCCTGCAACAACGACTCATCAAAACTGCGGGTGTAGTCGGTCAGTTGCAGATAGGCCACGGTAATCACCGAGACGATTGCCAGCACGCTGATGTACATGCGGAACTCGGCATCGCGCAAATAAACTTTCAGGTTCCAGCGTTTGAACACTGCAAAGTGCAGCGCAAAATTAACCCCGCCCAGCAACATAAAAACAATCGCCACTATATCTACAGCGGCACTGTCAAAATAACCCATACTTTCATCGTGGGTGGAAAAGCCGCCGATGGCGACGGTAGAAAAACTGTGGGAAACCGCATCAAACAGATTCATTCCCGCCAGCCAGTAACCCAGTGCACAGGCTACGGTCAGGCCAAGGTAGATATACCAGAGCGCCCGCGCGGTTTCTGCGATACGTGGTGTCAGCTTGTTATCTTTAACCGGGCCCGGGGTTTCCGCGCGATACAGCTGCATACCCCCGATACCCAGCATGGGGAGGATAGCCACGGCAAGTACGATAATACCCATGCCACCCAGCCACTGTAATTCCTGCCGGTAAAACAGTATCGAATGGGGCAGATCATCCAGGCCGATAATTACCGTGGCACCGGTGGTGGTCAACCCGGAAATTGATTCAAACACCGCATCGGTTATGGAAATATCCAGTTGCTGATTAAGGATCAGTGGCAGTGAACCGGCGGCACTCAGCACCACCCAGAAAACCACCACCACCACGAAGCCGTCACGCAAACGTAAATCTTTTTTAACGTTTTTTACCGGCAGCCACAGCACAAACCCCAGTGCCAGCAAAATAAAATAGGAATTAATAAAGGCATCCAGTTCCGTCTCCTGATAAATCAGACCTATCAGCATCGGCGGTATCAGGGTAAGACTGAACAGCATAATCAGAATGCCGGTGACGCGTTGTATAACCGTTAGATGCAAGGAGGCGGCCCTAAATAAATGTAACGCTTACCTGAAACAGGCGCTCTACTTCATTCACTTTCTGTTTGTCGATGAGGAACATCACCACATGGTCTTCTTCCTGGATAATGGTATCGTGGTGAACAATAATCACTTCTTCACCGCGCACAATCGCACCGATGGTGGTGCCTTCAGGCAAACGGATTTCCTCGATTTTTCGCCCCACCACCTTTGAGGTTTTGGTGTCACCATGGGCAATTACCTCGATGGCTTCTGCGGCACCCCGGCGCAGGGAATGCACCGCGACAATATCACCACGGCGCACATGGGCCAGCAGCGCACCGATGGTTACCTGCTCCGGTGAAATCGCCACATCGATCGCTTCCTGGTTTTCCATTAAATCAACATAGGCCGGGCGATTGATTAACGACATGGTTTTGCGCGTACCCAGTCGCTTGGCCAGCATAGCCGACAGGATATTCGCTTCATCGTCATTAGTGACCGAACAGAATACATCCATGCTGTCGATGTTTTCTTCCAGCAACAGCTCTTTGTCGGCTGAGTCACCCAGTAGCACCACCGAGTGATTCAGTGTCTGGGATAATTCAGCGGCGCGCTGTGGATCCCGCTCGACAATCTTTACCTGGTGCCGATCTTCCAGTCGTTCCGCCAGGCGCTTGCCGATATTACCGCCGCCGGCAATGATGATACGTTTATTACGCTTATCGAGTTTGCGCATCTCGCGAATCACCACGCGAATGTCCTCTCTTGCGGCAATAAAAAACACTTCGTCATTGGCTTCAATCACCGTGTGACCACGGGGCTTGATTGCACGGCCACGACGATAGATTGCCGCCACCCGGGTTTCGGTGCCCGGCGTATGCTTGGGTAACTCGCTCAGCTGATGCCCTACCAGTGGCCCACCATAATAGGCACGCATACCCACCAGCACCACGCGGCCTTCGGCAAAATCCAGTACCTGCAATGCGCCCGGGTACTCGATAATATTCAGAATATAATTGGTGACGATTTCTTCCGGGCTGATAATGACATCAATCGGAATCGCGGTATTACCGAACAGCTTTGTGTATTTAAGGTAGGCGGCGGAACGAATGCGGGCAATCTTGGTAGGGGTATGGTGCAGCGTCCAGGCAACCTGGCAGGCGACCATATTCACTTCATCACTGTTGGTCACCGCGATCAGCATATCGGCATCTTCTATGCCGGCTTTACTCAGGGTATCGGGGTGGGCTGCATTACCCACCACCGTCTGGATATCAAGGCGGTCACGCAATTCACTCAGCACATCGGCACGGTGATCCAGCAGGGTTATATCGTTGGCTTCAGATGCCAGGTTGGATGCAACGGACGAACCAACCTGACCGGCACCCAGAATTAGAATTCTCATAACAGGTTTTTGGGGTTAATTGATGGAGTAAACCATGCGCGAAGTGTACGCTTTTAACCGGCAGATTTCAGTTTAAATTAGGGCTGCTACGCACTTTTTTGCAGCAGGGCGTAATAGAAGCCATCATGTAACTGCCCCTGCGGAAATAATTGTAACCCGAGCTTTGCTCTACCACTGGCCGTAATACCCGGCTGGATATTGTTTGCATCCGCCGACAGTGGCAGCTGGCACAGACTGGCATCTGTGCATTGCTGAAGAAACCATTCGACCTGTTGTTCGTTCTCTGCCTTAAACACCGAACAGGTGACATACAGCATTTGCCCGCCGGGTTTGAGCAGACCCCAGCTTTTCAGCAGGATGTCCCGCTGGGTCTGTTGCAGCAGCTCTATGTCTTCGGCGCGGCGCAGGTGCTTGATATCCGGGTGGCGGCGAATCACGCCACTGGCGGAACAGGGCACATCCAGCAGGATTTTGTCGAACAGCGCTCCCTGCCACCAGCCATCTGGATGGCTGGCATCACCACGCAAAACCGTGGGTGCAAAACCCAGGCGCTGGCAGTTTTCCACCAGCCGCTGCAGACGATTATCGGCAATATCCAGCGCGGTCAGTTCAATCGACGGCTGCAACTCGAAACAATGGGCGGTTTTACCGCCGGGTGCCGCGCAGGCATCAAGAATACGACTGTTTGCAGCCGGATCCAGCAGCTGCGCCGCCAGTTGCGCGCCCGCATCCTGTACCGAAAACCAGCCTTTGTCATAACCCGGCAACTGGCGCACATTCTGCACCTCGGCCAGTACCAGCGCCGCCGGCATAGTCATCAATGCAGTGGCTTCAATACCCTGTTCATACAATGCCTGCCGGTAATCATCACGGCTGATTTTCTGCAAGTTGACCCGCAAGGTCATCGGTGCCTGCTGGTTACTGGCCTGAAGAATCTGCTGCCAGTGATCTGGCCAGTCGGCTTTAAGGCGATCGATAATCCATTGTGGATGGGAAAAACGTGCCTCATCGCTGCTGAATGTTGCTTCAGCTTCAGTGCTATCGGCCTGCTGGCGAATAAAGCTGCGCAGCACCGCATTCACCATCTTTGCCGCCCACTGTTTTTTTGATTTACGGATCTGCTTTACCGCGGCATCTACCACCGCATAATCGGGCACCCGGGTGTGCTGCAACTGGTACAGGGCCATCAGTATCACCAGCTGCACATCCAGGTCTTTTGCCTTCAGGCTTTTTTTCATCAGGGGCTTTAGCTGCGCCTGCAACTGATAATAGAAACGCAGCACGCCGAAGCTGAGCATGCGCGCAAAGGCAATATCCCTGGAGGGAATATCCGCACTCGCCTGCAAGCCACTTAAGGACTGGCCATCCCTTAACACCGCCAGTAATTGTTTCAATGCATGCTGGCGAGACAGCAGCGAATTTGCTGCAGCGCCTGAGGCTGTTTCTGTCTCTGGTTCTGTGTGTGGGGGTGTGTGTTTTGACATGAATTCTGCTTATTTAGGAAAAGAGGTGGGCTGAACACTGACCCATACTAGAGGCACCCGTTTGTGCAGGCCCCGGCACAGCCCTGGCTTTTAGCCCAGCTGCAAGCCGCTGATATCATTGGCATTAACGAATGACGCAGCATCCATGGGCTTTTTGCCGGGCAGCTGTAGCTGCGTGACCCGCAATACACCATCGCCGGTGACTATATCTATGCCCTGCTTGTTGCAGCTAATCACGGTGCCGGGGTTTGCCTCACTGCGCACCGCCTCAGCCGGTAGCACCTCGGCACACCAGATGCGCAGCATCTGTGGTTCGCCATTGCCTTTCAGGTCGATGGGGGTTTGCGCCACCGGCCAGGCATTAAACGCATTAACCTGTGCGCGAATAGCTGCGGCAGGGCGAGTCCAGTCAATCAGCGCTTCCGCCTTGTGCAGTTTCTCCGCGTAGTTGGCCAGACTGTCGTCCTGTTTTTCACCTTGCAGGCTCTGTGCAGCAATGCCAGGCAATGCCTCCATCAGCGCCTCGGCACCCAGCTGCGAGAGTCGGTCATGCAGGCTGGAACCTGTGTCATCCTCGAGTATCGGACAGGTTTTTTTCAGCAGCATATCGCCTGTGTCCAGCCCCTCATCCATCTGCATAATGGTGATGCCGGTTTCCCGGTCGCCCGCCAGAATCGCCCGTTGAATCGGCGCTGCACCACGCCAGCGCGGCAGCAATGAAGCATGGATATTAATGCAGCCAAGGCGCGGCGCCTGCAGGATTGCCGGTGGCAGAATCAGCCCGTAGGCGACCACCACCATTAAATCCGCCTGCAGATCAATCAGTGCCTGCTGATCCGCCGCCTCTTTAAGGCGCTGCGGCTGGTACACCGGAATGCCATGGGCTTCGGCGCATTGTTTGACCGGACTGGGCGTCAGTTTGCGCCCGCGCCCGGCGGGTCGGTCGGGCTGGGTATAGACCGCAATCACCTCGTGGGGAGATTCGATCAGGGCATTTAACGGGGGAACGGAAAACTCAGGGGTACCGGCAAAGATGATTTTCAGGGGCTGATCTGTCACTACATTATGTCCGCTTTCTTCTGCTTTTCCAGTTTCTTCTTGATGCGGTTACGCTTCAGCGGTGACAGGTAATCCACAAACAGCTTGCCTTCCAGGTGGTCCAGTTCATGCTGGATACACACCGCCAGCAGATCGCCGGTTTCCAGCACAAACTTCTCACCGTCACGGTTCAGCGCTTCCAGCTTGATATGGTCGGCGCGCTCAACGGTTTCATAGATACCCGGCACCGACAGGCAGCCTTCTTCATGCTGCTCGATGCCGTCCCTTGCGACAATCACCGGGTTAATCAGGCACAATGGCTCGGATTTATCCCGCGAAATATCAATCACCACCACCCGCTGGTGCACATTCACCTGGGTTGCGGCAAGGCCGATGCCCGGTGCGGCGTACATGGTTTCAAACATGTCATCCACCAGCTGACGAATCTCGTCGGTTACCTCCTCAACCGGTTTGGCGCGGGTGCGCAGGCGCTCATCGGGAAACTCCAAAATATCCAGAACTGGCATATTCATTACCTTTTGCTAACTGTATCTGGTTTTTGACCACCAAAAATCGAATTTATTGGCTATTATTAATTACTGGTCAAACTTACTTCATTAATTCAAGTTTATCAGCTAAACTCTTGAAACCACGGATAAATATGGGGATTCACACCTTGGATATCAAAGCTCTCATGTTCAGAGTTGGACAGATCACACCTCTAGTATTGTCAGCTATGTTGTTGTCCGCCTGTTCCAGCACCCAGCCCAAAACAGACGACAGCAGCGCAATACAGGACGCCCAGCCCGCTCAAGCAGAGACTGCTGCGATAGAACAACCCGCTGCCACGCAAACCTTTTCACCCCAGCTGACCCCGGAAAACAGCATTGAATTAGCCCCGGGCCATCCCCGTGAGTATACCGTGAAAAAGGGCGATACGCTCTGGGATATTGCCAGCCTGTTCCTCAAAGACCCCTGGTACTGGCCTGAAATCTGGCAGCGTAATCCGCAGATTGAAAACCCCCACCTGATTTTCCCCGGCGACATCCTTATGCTGGTATTTGTGGACGGACGTCCGCAAATTCAAGTATCGCGCCCCGAAGACGGTGTGGTGCGTCGTGAAAGCCAGGACTATGGCAAGAAAGTCGTCAAGCTCAGCCCCAGCATTCACCGCCAGGATCTGAGCGAAGCCATCCCCAGCATTCCGGCAGATGCGGTGCGCCAGTTCCTCACCCGTCCCCGCATCGTCACCTCAGAAGAGTGGGCTGATGCGCCCTATATAGTGGGTAGCGATGATGCGCACCTGATTCTGGGTGCCAACAATAAAATCTATGTACGCGGCGAACTGGACAAGGAACGCATGCGTTACAGCATTTTCCGTGAAGGCAACCGTCTGGAAGACCCGGACACCGGAGAGCTGCTGGGCCATGAAGTGATTTATGCTGGCCAGGCCCGCATCAGCCGCTACGGCGACCCGTCCAGCGGCGTATTGCTGGAGACTTCCCGTGAAGTCCTGGTGGGCGACCGTCTGCTGCCCACCGACAACAGCGCGATCGATCAGCAATATTTCCCCCGCCTGCCGGATAGCGAAATCGACGGCAAGATCATCTCACTGTTTGACGCCATCTCCTCGATTGCCAAGTACCAGATCGCGGTGATCAACCGCGGCAGTAATGACGGCATGGAAGTCGGCCACCTGCTCGCCACCTATCAGGCTGGTGGCTATGCCCGCGACCGCTTCCTGGATCGCACCAGCCAGAAACGTGGCGATGAGAAGAAACTGGATATATTGCTGCCGGATGAGCGCAGCGGCATTATGATGCTGTTCAAGGTCTTCGACCGGGTAAGCTATGGCCTGGTACTGCAGTCCACCCGCACCATCAGCCGTAATGACCGGGTCGAAAAGCCCAGATAAACCGGCCCGGGCGACGCAAGCCGACCGTATAACCCCAGCAGCGGCTGCCATTGTAAAATGGCGGCCGCTGCTGTTTTCGAGCAAGTCTTTTTGGCGGCTCCACTCCTATATATTTGCCTTTACAATTTCTCTGCCTATACACTAAGCCATTTCAAGCTTGCTTTATCCGTCAATGGACATGCACCCAATGGATCTACCACACCGCCTCAGGTTACTGCGCTGCAACCTGCCCCAGGACAGCCTGAACTCACTACTCGAGCGCTTTGCCAGCAGCCGCGCCATGTTTGATGCATCCAGCTCGCAGCTGGCAGACTGCGGCCTTAACCCGCAGCAGATCGAGCGCATGGGCCAGTCATACGAGGCAGAAATTGAACGGGACCTTGCCTGGCTGGAAAAACCCAACCACGGCATTCTGTTCCAGGACAGCGACAGCTACCCGCCGCAACTGCTGCAGATCGACAACCCGCCGTTTGCGCTCTTCTATATCGGCGATGCAGACTATTTATCACAACCACAACTGGCGATGGTCGGCAGCCGCACCCCCACCGCCAGCGGCAAAAAAACCGCCGAGGACTTCGCCGAACATCTATCGCAGGCGGGCATTACCATTACCAGCGGTCTTGCCTACGGCATTGACACCGCCAGCCACGAAGGTGCGCTCAGGGGCATTGCCGGCAGTGTGGCGGTGGTGGCCAACGGCCTGCACACCATTTACCCCAAAGCCAATACCGCACTGGCGCAACGCATTTCGCAGAACGGCTGTATTGTCAGCGAATGCCCAATCGGCAGTGACGCCCACAGGGGCATGTTTCCGCAACGCAACCGCATTATCAGTGGCCTGAGTGTGGGCACCCTGGTGGTTGAGGCGGCGCTGAAAAGTGGCTCGCTGATTACCAGCCGCCACGCCATGGAGCAGGGACGCGAGGTTTTTGCCATTCCCGGCTCCATCCATAATCCCCTGGCCAAGGGTTGCCATCGCCTGATCAAATCCGGCGCCAAGCTGGTGGAAAGCGCGGCGGATATCCTCGAAGAGGTGTTTCCGCTGGTAAATTCCAGCTCAATTCGCCATACTAGCGCCGCGGAGTCAGCGCCTGATACCACGGATCCAGTAGAGAGTCGGACACACACCGAGCTTGATCCGGCCTACCAAACTCTGCTAAAACACATGGAGTTTGAACCGGTCGCTATTGACGAACTGGTGGAACGCAGTAATCTGAATGTATCTGAAATTGCCTCTATGTTGCTGATTCTGGAATTACAGGGGCAGGTGATATCACAAAATGGGCTGTATTCTCGCACCTCATAATATTAATGGCGCGAGCTAAGAGAGTTTTATGAAACAGAATGTTGTTGATGTTTTGATGTATCTATTTGAAAACATCATTGCCGGTGATAACACTGCTTACCCGGAACACGAACATGAGTACATGTTCGACCAGCTTGAAGACATGGGTTTTCCACAACATGAAATTCTGCTGGCATTTGACTGGCTGGAAGCGCTGGCTGAGATTCATAATAATCAGCAGAACAGCACCGCCTATGAGCTATCTGTAAACACAGACTCGGTTCGTGTCTACAGCCAGCTGGAACGTATTTTACTGGATCAGGAATGCATCAGCTTTCTCATGCACCTGGAACAGAACCAGATTATTTCCGCCACCAGCCGCGAAATTATACTCGATCGTGTAACCGCGCTGGATGTCGAGCTCGAACTTGAGCAACTAAAATGGATTGTGATGATCGTACTGTACAGCCAGCCTGGCGAAGAAACCGCCTATGCCTGGATGGAAAACATGGTATTCGATAACAATTTCAGCTATATGCAGTAAGTGACCCTGCGTCACCACAATAATCAAAAACCATAAAGCCACGAGTACTGATTAATACATGAGTAACAGCCTGTTAATTGTTGAGTCCCCCGCCAAAGCCAAAACCATCAAGAAATACCTGGGCAAAGGATTTGAAGTACTCGCGTCCTACGGTCACGTGCGCGACCTGGTGCCCAAAACCGGCGCCATTGATCCCGACCACGACTTCCAGATGAAATACCAGCTCATTGAAAAAAATGAGAAACATGTGGAAGCTATTAAAAAGGCACTTAACAAAGCCGACACCCTGTATCTCGCGACCGACCTTGACCGCGAGGGGGAAGCCATTTCCTGGCACCTGTATGAACTGCTCAAGGAAGACGGCTACCTGGAAAACAAAACCGTACACCGCATTGCCTTTAATGAAATCACCAAGCGCGCACTGAAAGAAGCGGTGGACTCACCCCGTGAACTTTCCATGCCCATGGTCAATGCGCAACAGGCACGGCGCGCACTGGACTACCTGGTGGGTTTTAACCTGTCGCCACTGTTATGGAAAAAAGTACAACGTGGTCTGTCCGCCGGCCGGGTACAGAGCCCGGCTTTACGCATGATCGTTTCCCGCGAAGAAGAAATAGAAGCCTTCGAGCCGCAGGAATACTGGACCATTGAAGCCAATAGCGAAAAAGACAATAAAGTTATCAACAGCAAACTGCGCCTGTATAAAAATGAAAAGGTTGAACAGTTCAGCATTAATAACAGTGAGCTGGCAGCCGAGGCCGAGAACACCCTGAACCGCGCTGCCAATGGCAACCTGCTGGTTACAAAAATTGAAAAGAAGCAGCGCAAGCGTAACCCCTCTGCACCCTTTACCACCTCGACCCTGCAGCAGGAAGCCTCGCGCAAACTGCGTTTTTCCGCGCAGCGCACCATGCGCACCGCACAGCAACTGTATGAAGGTATCGACATCGGCGGTGAAACCGTGGGTCTTATTACCTATATGCGTACCGACTCGCTGATGCTGTCACAGGATGCACTGGTCGAGCTGCGGGACTTAATTGCCGAACGCTTTGGCAAGGACAACCTGCCTGATGAAGCAAGGGTCTTCAAAAATAAATCCAAGAATGCGCAGGAAGCCCACGAAGCGATTCGCCCTACTTCGGCGAGACACACACCGGAAGCGATTAAAAGCCACTTGTCCCCGGACCAGTTCAAACTGTATGAACTGATCTGGAAACGCACCGTTGCCTGCCAGATGATCCATGCCACACTGGATACTGTGGCGGTGGATTTACAGTGCGGCGAAGGCAATCTGTTCCGCGCCACTGGCTCCACCATCAAGCACCCCGGTTTTATGTCGGTGTATATGGAAGATCAGGACGATGAAAAGGACAAGGAAGACGACGAAAAAATTCTGCCTCCACTGGAGGAAGGTGAAGAACTGAAACTGCTGGACATAATCACCGACCAGCATTTTACTGACCCGCCACCGCGCTATACTGAAGCCAGCCTGGTCAAGGCGCTGGAAGAATACGGCATCGGCCGCCCCTCTACCTATGCCAGCATTATTTCCACGCTGCAGAATCGCGAATATGTCGAACTGGACAACCGCCGCTTCACCCCCACCGACATGGGGCGCATTGTCAGTGGCTTCCTCACCCAGTATTTCACCAACTATGTGGATTACGACTTCACCGCAAAACTTGAAGACGAGCTGGACGCCATTTCACGCGGTGAGGAAGACTGGGTTCCCTTGATGAAAAGTTTCTGGGAACCGTTTATTAAAAAAGTTGAAGACATCGACCAGAACGTAACCCGTGCCGATGTTGCACAGAGCCGGGACGTGGGCATAGATAAAGAAAGCGGCAAGCCGATTACCGTACGCATGGGCCCCTATGGCCCCTTCGCACAGATCGGTGACAAGGATGATGAAGAAAAGCCACGCTTTGCCAGCCTCAAACCCGGGCAGAAAATGGCCGACATCACCATGGACAATGTCTACGACCTGTTTGTGCTGCCACGCAGTCTGGGTTACACCGATGAAGGCGAAGAAGTCACCAGCAATGTGGGCCGTTTCGGACCCTATGTGAAATTCGGCAAATACTTTGTATCCATCCGCAAGGAATTCCAGGACCAGGGCATAGACCCCTATAACATCGACTTTGATACCGCGATGATACTGGTGAAAGAGAAAAAAGAATTCGAAGCCAATAAATACATTAAAACCTTTGACGACTCCGACATCCAGGTCCTCAATGGTCGCTACGGCCCTTATATTACCGATGGAAACAAAAACGCCAAGATCCCCAAGGATCGTGAGCCAGAGAGCATGACCCTGGAAGAATGTGAAAAACTGATTGCCGAAGCACCAGAACGCAAGGGCAAAAAGAAAAAAGCGGCGGCGAAAAAGAAAGCCGCTGCAAAGAAAACCGTGAAGAAAAAGGCGGCGAAGAAAAAAACCGCCAAAAAGAAAACGGTTAAGAAAAAAGCGGCCACAAAGAAAGCCGTAAAGAAAAAACCCGACTAGACACGAGCCGACAACAGCATGTCTACTCCGTTCCAGATTCGTCAGGCCGCCAGCGCCATTCGAGGTGAGGGTGTGATCTGCTACCCCACCGAGTCGGTGTTTGGGCTGGGCTGTGACCCACTTTGCTATGAGGCTGTAGATAAAATCCTGCAGCTCAAACAACGCCCTGTAGACAAGGGGCTGATCCTGATTGCCAGCCGCATTGAACAGCTTGTACCCTATGTGCAGCTTAACCATGCACAACGCACACAACTACTCGAACAAAACTCAGCAACCACCTGGCTGGTTAGCAAATCCAGCCTCACGCCACCCTGGATCAGTGGTCGCCACAGCAAGGTTGCGATTCGCCTGAGTAAACACCCTCTGGTACAGGCGCTGTGCAATCAGCTCGACAGTGCGATTGTTTCAACCAGCGCCAACCCGTCTACGCAGTCCGCAGCCAAAACCCTGTTGCGGGTTAAACAGTATTTTCCTGATGAGCTGGATTATTACCTGAACGGTGAGCTGGGCAATGCCGGTAATGCCACACCGATTATTGATATGCAAAGCGGTGCAATTATTCGCGCCTGATTTTATACAGACGCTAGTCCTGAAGATCACTGTAATCTTTTTTCAGCTTTTTCAATTCATCCCGATAGCTTCTGGCATCGCCGTACTCAAAGAATCGATGATAGCGGGTATGGATATAACTGACCTTACGCGCATGCTTTATCGGGCACCAATGTTGCTCGGTACGTGCACCGATTTCCTGCACATAAGCAATCAGCCCATTAAAATAACCGCAGAACATGCAGTTCATTTTTTCAATCAGATTCAGATAGGACAGATTGTGACGGTCAACCACAATGTAGTCACTGCGTTTCACTTTGGGAATACCGTAAACCCTGAAGCAGACAAACTGGTACAGTGATACCACCGCATCCATCAATACTGCCGGTACTATACATAGCCATATAAAGGGTGCAGTCAGTATATTTAGAAACGATGCATGAAATATATAGGCGACCAGGCCTGTTGCCATGCCTTTATGGTATTTCCTGGTTGCCTCTTCAAAGGTGACCTTTTTGCCTTTGATTTTATATACAAAGGCATCCTGTTTTCTCTGTATCTCCTCCAGCAACTGGTCTTCCAGCTGTTTGATCTCCTGAATCAGGTTCTGCAGCTTATTCATGAGTCTTATCCCCTATCAGGTTTATCAAACAGCTCAGGTAGAAAAAACTCACTCACCAGCAGCTTTTCACCTTTTAATGTAAAAACTGAACGACGCCCCCACACAGGCTCTTCAGTTAAATTATTGATTCGTTCATGATACACATGTGCCGCATGCAACAGGGCAACCTCAAGCGGTTGCCGCGTCATTGAAGGATCCGAAAACAGCACAGCACCCAATGGCCGGGTACCCAGCAACGCGAGCCCGCGCAAGGCACCACGCATACTGGACACCGGTATTATGGTACGCGCATACACCAGTGGCTTGTTATCACAGCATAACAACACTTCACGCACCAGCGCCTGTGCCCGTGGCTGCATACCTAATGCAATAATCTCATCAAACGCAGGGGATGCCCGGCGCAGCGAGACCAGCCTGACTGAAAAGCCATCACCACAAAGATCGACAAGCCGCGCGGTTAATGATCCACGATCAAACAGCCAGTTTCGTAGCGGTGCACTTATCCGCTTGTGCAAACAATGTTGCTGACTATACCAGTTGAGCCGTGTATGAAATTTTGACATAAATTAACACTCGGCCGCTTGAAACAATGCATACAAGTCATACTGCAGACCTGAGCGACTACCTGAAATCAGCATATACATTATTACCCCACACGCAACCAGCGAGACAAAACCTTTTGCAATGCATCCTGTGCGACCGGCTTGGTGATATAGTCATCCATACCCACCTGCATGCAGGCCTGTTTGTCGTTTTCCATGGTATTAGCTGTCATCGCAATGATCGGTGTGTGTTTCAGTTGATTTTCAATTTCAAATTGCCGGATAGTACGGGTTGCGGTGTAGCCATCCATCACCGGCATCTGGCAATCCATAAGTAGCAGGCTGAAGTCGTGTGGCGCCTGCATTAAGGCGACTGCCTGCTCACCATTTTCTGCCAGCTGGTAGCTTAGTGACAAACGTTCCAGCATTTTTTTTGCGATCATCTGGTTCACCGGGTTATCTTCGACTAATAAAACATGCCCTGTAAGCTCTTCATTCTCGATGCCTTGCTGCTGTGCTTTCTCTGCCCTGGAGAAATTCAATTCAATCCAGAAAGTGGAACCTTCTCCCGGCTCGCTGACCAGACCAACACGACCATGCATCAACATGACCAGCTGGCGCACAATTGACAGGCCCAGCCCGCTACCACCATATTCACGTGTTGTTGAACCATCCGCCTGGGTGAATGCATTAAACAGTTTACGCTGTGCTGGCTCAGGGATACCGATACCGTTATCCTCTACCTCAATACGTATTTTGTATTGCTCATCACCCTGCTCCAGTATCGCCAGCCTGGTCCTGACATAACCATCCTCGGTAAACTTGATTGCATTGCTCAGCAAGTTCATCAGTATTTGCCTTGTGCGCACCGGGTCACCGATCACGGTTTGCGGCAACTTTTCATCCAGCTCAACAGACAGGCTTACCCGGCGCTCATCCGCTTTGGGACGCATCAGCAGCTGCAATTGATTAATGGTTTTACCCAGATCAAATTCAACATTCTCCAGCTCTAGCTTGCCTGCTTCTATTTTCGATGAGTCGAGAATATCATTCAGTAAACACAGCAATGATTCCGCAGAGCTGTAGGCAATATTCACATAAGACGCCTGGCTTTCGTTCAGTTCCGAGCCCTGCAATAACTGCAATGTACCAATAATGCCATTCATGGGCGTACGAATTTCATGGCTCATATTGGCCAGAAACTCAGTTTTCGATCGATTCGCTGCCTCTGCCTGCTCCTTGGCTTTATACAGGGCCTTTTCTGCGCGCTTACGCTGTTCGACTTCTTCCGCCAGCTCTTCATTTAAATCTTCGGTTTCATTCCTGGCATCGCTCATAAACTTAATCAGTGACTGGTTATGAAAACGTAATTCAAGACCATTAACTATTCTTGCATTAACACGATAGCCGATAAAAGCCATCACCAGCAGGTAAACCAGCATCATCAGCGACAGTAACTGATAAGCATCATCCTGCAGATAAAGGCGCAGCATGAGTGGCGCCACACTGAGCACCAGGAACGACAGGTAGAGTCGGTACACCGGCGTCATTACAAAGATGCCTGCAGATGAAATACCCGCAATCACAAAACATAAAATAACCTGTTGCTGCGGATTTTCAGGAAATAGAAAAAAGGCTGCTGCACCCCAGCCTGCGGCGGTTAATACAATTGCCGACATATAGAGTTTATACATCGCTGTCAGTGTATTATCTGCGTGCTGATCCCCCGGGCCGTAAGCTGCTGTTGTGCCAGCCTGATCTGGCTTCGCCTCCAGACCAGACCTGTCCAGGCTAATCGACAAAACCACGCGCGTCAGTGACAGCAGTGCCATAAAACCAAACCAGCCCAGCATCAATGCTTTCGACTGATTTCCCCAGAATGTATAAACAACGAATAATGCCACCAGTAGGCTGACATAATTACTCAGGCGCGCATTGCGATCAATTAACCGCATCTGTTCATACCAGATTGCCTGCTGTCGATCAGCCGTAGTTACGCCCTGCTCCTTTTCATTATAATTTTGCATAATTATTTATTATCGTTTTCTGACCCAGCAAGAAGTTATTCCTGACTTTCTAGCCTATATTTACAAACTGTTGTGAGTGTCCGATCCAGCGATTAATAATCAGTGGCACGGTTTTCGGTGCCTCAGAAAGCAGTGTCTGTGCTATCTGTTTGACATCGTCCAGCAGGTATTCATCGCGCACTATATCGGCTATTTTCATCTGCACCAGGCCAGTTTGCCGTGTTCCCAGTACTTCACCCGGCCCGCGCAGTTGCAGGTCTTTCTGCGCAATTTCAAAACCACTGTTGGTCTGTCGCATAATCGCCAGACGCTGCTTGCCATTTTCACTGAGCGGACTTTTAAACATCAATACACAATGGCTGGCTTCATCACCTCGCCCGACCCGGCCGCGCAACTGATGCAACTGCGACAAACCCAGTCGCTCTGCGTTTTCAATAATCATCAGACTGGCATTGGGTACATCGACACCCACTTCGATTACGGTTGTCGCTACCAGTAGCTGTATCTCTCCACATTTAAAGCGCTGCATTATCTCGTCTTTTTGCTGGCTTTTCATGCGCCCATGAACCAGACCCACACTCACACCCTGTAGCACTTCCTGTAACATCTCGGCGGTGTTCTCTGCTGCCTGACATTGCAGCGATTCAGACTCTTCCACCAGGGTACAGACCCAGTAAGCCTGTCGACCCTGCGCACAGGATTTTTCAATGCGCTGCAGAATTTCCTCACGGCGCGCCTCTGGTATAACCACGGTACTCACCGGTTTTCGCCCTGGCGGCAACTCATCGATCACCGAGTAATCCAGATCGGCATAGGCGGTCATTGCCAGGCTGCGTGGAATTGGCGTGGCAGTCATAATCAGCTGATGCGCCAGGTAATGCTGATTCACCTCACCCAGCTGTTTCGCCTTACGCGCCAGGGCCATGCGCTGCTGTACACCAAAGCGGTGCTGCTCATCGGTGACCGCCAGTGCCAGTGATTTAAATTCAACCTCGTCCTGGAACAACGCATGGGTGCCCACCGCAATCTGTGCATCACCACTGGCCAGTTGCTGCAGCACCTGTTGTCGTTTGCTGCCTTTTAACTGGCCGGACAACCAGACTACCTTAATATCCAGCTGTGCAAACCAGTTTTGAAAATTCTGGTAATGTTGCTCTGCCAGAATTTCCGTGGGCGCCATAATCGCCGCCTGCTGTCCAGCTTCAATCGCTTTCAAACAGGCCAGTGCAGCAACCACTGTTTTACCCGAGCCCACGTCCCCCTGCACCAGTCGCATCATGGGCACACCGGACTCCAGATCCTGCAGTATGGCCTGGTTCACCTTCTGCTGCGCGCGGGTCAATTCAAATGGCAGTGATTTAATAAATTGATACAGCAGATGATTATCACTCTGAAGTTTTGCAGCGGGCTGGCGTTTAGCTGCAACCCGTAAGGTTTGCAAACTCAGGTGATGTGCCAGTAACTCTTCAAATACCAGCCGCGCCTGCGCCGGGTGCGCTGCTTTCAGCAACTGGTTCAGATCCGCATCAACAGGTGGGCGATGCACATAGCGTATGGCATCACTTAATGAATAACCGTGTGTCTCTGCAAGTAGCTCCTGCGGTAGATAATCATCCAGCAGGTTCTGTTTTAGCAAGCTCAGGCATTGGTCGGATAAACGCCGTAGCAAAATCTGGCTGACGCCATCAGTGGTGTGATAGACCGGCGTCAGACAGGCTTCAACCGCCGTATCTGTATCGTCCCTGAGCACACTGTATTCGGGGTGGACGATTTCCAGGCTCGAGGCACCGAAGCGCACATCACCAAAACAGCGAATTTTTGTGCCGGCCTGCAGGTTCTGTTGCTGTTGTTTATTGAAATAGAAGAAACGTAATAAAATACTGCCGGTACCATCACCCAGATGAAGCAGCAGCATCCGGCGCCGTTTACCGCTGCGGGTAAAGCCGGTATCCGCATAATTAATCACGCCTTCAATCAGTGCCGACTGACCCTGCCTGAGTGAACCGATTGGCACAATGCGGCTGCGATCCTCATAGCGGTAAGGCAGGTTAAATAATACATCCTGTATAGTATGTAGCCCCAGCTTTGCCAGCTTTTCCACGACCCTGGGGCCAACACCTTTTAACTGCAGCAGGCTGTCTGTAAGTGTGATGGATGCGGCGGTTGCGCTGGACAATGACCCAGGCTCCGTTACAGCTCGAGCACAGCATCCATTTCAACCGGCACATCCTTGGGCAGTTCTTTCACACCAATCGCCGCACGTGCCGGATAGGGTTCGGAAAAATATTGTGACATCACCTGGTTAACCGTGGGGAAATTACTCAGGTCAGTGAGAAAAATATTCAGCTTGACCACATTCTCAAAGCTGCCACCTGCCGCTTCGATAATCGCCTGCAGATTTTTAAACACCTGGTGAATCTGCTCTTCTACCGAACCTTCCAGCACTTCCATGGTATCCGGCACTAATGGAATCTGCCCGGAAATATACACGGTGTTATTAACTTTAACGGCCTGTGAATAGGTGCCAATTGCCTTGGGTGCCTTATCTGTAAAGATGATTTCTTTTTTCATAATATAATTTTTAATTAAAGATTAGTTGGGTTTCGGAAATGTTAATGTGGGCAGATTATTGCACGCGGAAAACGCGCAGCACCGAATGCACACGCCGCAGACGACGCATAATTTTTGCCAGGTGGTCACGATTTTTAACTGAAATAAGAAACATAATATTGGTGGATAGCCCGTCCTTGTCTTCCACTTCCACATGTTCGATATTGGCCGCCTCATCAGAAATAATGGTGGCCAGCCGCGCCAGTACACCGCGCTCATTCTGCACATGCAGGCTTAGCTGACAGGCATAATCACCACTGGCTTCATCCGCCCATTTCACATCAATCATATTGTCGTTTTGCAGACGCTCATGGGCAATATTGCGGCAGCTGTTCTGATGAATCACCAGGCCACGCCCCTTGCTCAGTTTACCCACGATCTGGTCACCGGGAATCGGATGACAGCACCTGGCATAGGACACCACCATGCCTTCTGTGCCCTGAATCGCCAGCGCTGGCCTGCCCGGTACGATATCCTGCTCATCCTGCTCATCACCGGGAAACAGTCGCTTCACCACCAGACCCGCCGGGCGATTACCCATGCCGATGTCTTCCAGCAACTGATTCAATGAGCTAAAGCCATATTCTTCAAGTAACGGCTGGTAGGTTTCTTCCGGCATTTCTTCCAGGGTAATATTTTTTTCCAGCAGCAAGCGGGATAACAGACGACGCCCCTGGGCAATCGCATCTTCCGAGCGGGTATTTTTCAGGTAATTACGAATATTGCTGCGCGCTTTTGCAGTTACCACGAAATCCAGCCAGCCGGGATTAGGATGCGCACCGGCAGACGTGACCACCTCAACGGTTTGCCCGCTGTATAAAGGTGTATCCAGTGGTGCAAATCGGTGATCCACCTTGCAGGCTACACAGGTGTGGCCCACATCGGTATGCACCGAGTAGGCAAAATCGATGGGGGTGGAATTTTTCGGCAGCTTTACAATATCGCCACGGGGTGTGTACACATACAACTCATCCGGGAACAGATCGACTTTTACATTTTCCAGAAACTCAACCGAGTCACCGGCGGATTGCTGCATTTCCAGGATGCCGGTGAGCCATTCACGGGTACGCCCGCCCACATCAATCGAACTGCCATCACTGTTTTCCTTGTAGAGCCAGTGCGCGGCAATACCGGTTTCCGCAAAGTTATCCATTTCCAGGGTGCGAATCTGCACTTCAATCGGAATTGCATGGGGGCCAAACAGAATGGTGTGCAATGACTGGTAGCCATTTTCCTTGGGAATCGCGATATAGTCCTTGAACTTGCCGGGAATTGGTTTAAATAAATTGTGCACCGCACCCAGCACACGATAGCAGTCATCTACCGAGTCAACGATGACCCGCATACCGTAGACATCAAAGATATTTTTATACGACAGATTTTTCTGCCGCATTTTTTTGTAGATGCTGTAGGGGTGTTTTTTGCGCGCATTAATATTCGCGTCTATGTGCATTTCTGCCAGGCGTGACGTCAGTGCATTATTAATTTTCTGCACCACTTCCTTGCGGTGTCCCGCCTGCTGCATCATCGCATGTTCAAGTATACGGTAACGCATGGGGTACATTGCGTTAAAGCCCAGGTCTTCCAGCTCAAGCCGCAGGGTATTGATGCCCAGCCGCCTCGCCAGCGGCACATAAATATCCAGGGTTTCACGGGCGATGCGTCGGCGCTTGTCCGGGCGCATTACGCCCAGGGTGCGCATATTGTGCAGACGATCCGCCAGCTTGATTAAAATCACGCGGATGTCTTTGGCCATGGCCATTAACACTTTCTGGATGTTAATCGCCTGCTGTTCTTTCTTGTTTTTGAATTTGAATTCGGTGAGCTTACTGACACCATCCACCAGCTCGGCAACATCGTCACCAAAGCGATCGGCAACATCCTGCTTGGTCGCCAGTGTGTCTTCAATCACATCGTGCAGAATAGCCGCGCAGATGCTTTTTGAATCCATGTGCATTTCAGCCAGGATACGGGCAACTGAAATGGGGTGATAAATATAGGGCTCGCCGGTTTTCCGGTACTGGCCCTCGTGCGCCTGCGCGCCGAACAGGTAGGCGCGGTACACATCGCGCACCTGATCCGGGTTCATATAGTCCTCGACTATACGACACAGATCAGAAATTAAAAAACGCGAGGGATCTGCGTATAGCTCCTTGACATCAACGGGGGTTTGATCGGGGCTAATGGCCATTTGGCAGATTACATTTCCTGGCTGATTTCAGCTTCAGAAATAGCCGATGGACGCATATTCAGTTCTTCTGTTTTTTCCAGCAGCACTTCCGGACCAACCAGCCCATCGGCGATTTCACGCAAAGCCAGTACCGTTGGCTTGTCGTTTTCAATCGCCACCAGTGCATCAGAACCCATGGCGATCTGGCGTGCGCGTTTTGACGCAACCAGTACCAGGTGGAAACGGTTATCAACGTATGGCAGACAATCTTCTACGGTTAAACGTGCCATTTTATTACCTCTTATTTCAATAAATCGATCAATAGCTTTTCCAGAACACGCTGCTGATGTAGCTGACGTAACCGGTTGGCCGAAAAAATGCAGCGCAGTTGCTCCAGCGCCGCATCAAAATCATCATTTACCAGCAGATAATCAAACTCTGCATAGTGAGACATTTCATTGACTGCGTCGTTCATGCGCCGCTGAATGATCTCTTCGCTGTCCTGGCCGCGACTGTTTAGACGCTGTTTCAACGCCTCCAGTGACGGCGGCAGAATAAACACCGACAACGAATCGGGAAACAGCTTGCGCACCTGACGGGCGCCCTGCCAGTCAATTTCCAGAATCACATCATGGCCACTCAGCAACTGCTGCTCCACATGCTGCTGCGACGTGCCATAGTAATTATCGAACACCCGCGCATGCTCCAGAAAAGCACTGCTATCCACCATTTCCAGAAACACATCTTTGCCCACAAAGTGGTAATCGACGCCATCCTGCTCCCCGGGGCGCATCGCCCGGGTGGTGTGAGACACAGATACCACGATATGCTCATTGCCACTTACCAGTTCCCGCACCAGGCTGGTTTTGCCGGCACCGGAGGGTGCAGAAATGATATACAGTGTACCTTTACTCAAGCTGTCTCCTGTCTGAATCAGTGCGCGTAAACATCACGACCCGAGGCCTGCACATAGCCGGTTTACCCGGATGCACCCGCCTCAGGCCGTATACTTTCAGTCAATTCAATAGATCTGTAAGAATAACCTATTTACGCGGATTTATCACCGACAAATACCGGCATTCTGCGCGATCCCCAGTGCCCTGCCTCCGCCTCAAACAGCCCAGGCAGTTGTGTACCACAGGACTCGCAACAGCCTTTGGCATCCAGCCCCCAGCGCCCCAGTTCATACCAGTCCCGCTCGATCAGCAAATGCCCGCAGCTGTGGCAATATGTGCTGCTGCCCTGCTGGTCATGCACATTGCCGGTGTAGACATAGCGCAAGCCATGCTGCATAGCGATATTTCTCGCCCGCGTAAGTGTTGCCGCTGGCGTCGGCGGCACATCCTGCATTTTCCAGTCAGGGTGGAAGGCACTGAAATGCAGCGGCACATCCGGCCCCAGCTTGTCCATCAGCCAGTCGCTCATGCGGTGCAACTCATCATCGGAGTCATTATGCCCGGGAATCAGCAGGGTGGTGATTTCCAGCCACACATCGGTTTCCTGCTTTACATACATCAGGGTGTCCAGCACCGGCTGCAGGTGGCCGCCGGTGAGCTTATAGTAAAACTGCTCATCGAAGGACTTGAGATCGATATTGGCCGCATCCATCGCCGCGTAAAATTCCCTGCGCGGCTCCTCACACACGTAGCCTGCAGTCACCGCCACCGAGTGGATGCCCAGCTCACGACAGGCATTGGCCGTATCCACCGCATATTCATGGAAAATCACCGGGTCGTTATAGGTAAAGGCAATGCTGCGGCAGTTAAGCTCACGTGCGCGCTCGGCAATGGTTTGCGGGGAAGCCTCCAAAGCCAGTATGTCGATTTCTCGGGATTTACTCATATCCCAGTTCTGGCAGAACTTGCAGGCCAGATTGCAACCCGCCGTGCCAAACGACAACACCGACGTGCCCGGCAGAAAGTGGTTCAGTGGTTTTTTCTCGATCGGATCGACACAGAAGCCGCTGGAGCGACCATAGGAGGTGAGCACCACCTGATTCTCCTGGTTGGCGCGCACAAAACACAGGCCGCGCTGCCCCTCTTTCAGCTTGCAGTAGCGCGGACACAAATCGCACTGCACCCGGCCATCGTCCAGCAAATGCCAGTAGCGGGTACTAACGGTATGCGTATCCATGGTCACAAATCCTCTCTGTTGTGTTATAACAAAACCACCGTTGTTTAACGCGCAAGCTGCAACGCGTCTATCTTTGGATAATAGCCATGTCTGACAAACCATTAAGCATTCGCCCGGCCGCTGTCGCCGGCCTGTTTTACAGCGACGACCCGGCCCAGCTACATGCTGACATTTCCCATTACCTTAGCAACGCCAGCCAGCACAGCAAGCTGCCTGCAATAACGAAGCCCAAGGCGATCATTGTGCCCCATGCCGGCTACATCTATTCCGGCCCGGTGGCCGCCAGTGCCTATGCCCTGCTCAAACCACTGGCGCAGCACATCCGCCATGTAATCCTGCTGGGCCCATCCCATCGCGTGGCCTTTCGCGGCATCGCCACCCCGGATGCGGATTTCTTCTCCACACCACTGGGCCAGGTAGCCATTAATCGCCAGCTGTGTCAGCGAGCGCAACAGTTCGATTTTGTACAGCCGCTTGCCGCCGCCCATGCACAGGAACATTCACTGGAAGTACAACTACCCTTCCTGCAAACCCTGCTGGCAGGGTTTGACCTCACACCACTGGTGGTCGGCGACTGCCCCGCCAGCGATGTCGCGCAGGTTCTGGATGCACTCTGGGGCGAGAATGACACCCTGATTGTGATCAGCTCCGATCTCAGCCATTACCACAACTACGAAGTTGCACGACGCCTCGACGCCCACACCACACAGGCGATTGAACAGCTGCTGCCGGAAAACATCTCCTATGACGATGCCTGTGGCCGAGCGCCACTTAACGGCCTGCTCACCCTGGCAAAACAAAAGCAGCTGACAATCGACACCCTGGATCTGCGCAACTCGGGCGATACCGCCGGCAGCAAGGATCGCGTGGTAGGCTATGGCGCCTATGCCGTCCACTGAGCTGAGCGATGTTGATAAAAAAATCCTGCGCCAGCTAGCGCAGGATTCAATCCATTATGGCCTGCAACACCACAAACCTTTGCCGATCAACTTAAGCGACTACAACGAAACCCTCACCAGGCAGGGCGCAAGCTTTGTCACACTGAGTTTAAACCACCAGCTGCGCGGCTGCATCGGTACGCTCGAAGCCTATCAGCCACTGGTTAAAGATATTGCCGATCATGCCTTCGCGGCGGCCTTCCAGGACCCACGCTTTCCACCCGTCACGGCTGAAGAAGAACCGCATCTTGAACTGCATATCTCGGTTCTTAGCAAACCCGTGCCAATTGAATTTATCGACGAAAAAGATCTGCTATCTAAAATCGAACCTGGCATAGACGGGCTGATACTTGAAGACAGCTATCACAAGGGCACTTTTTTGCCCTCGGTATGGGAACAGCTTCCATCAGCAGACGTTTTTTTAAAACACCTCAAACTGAAAGCCGGTTTAAAGCAGGATGACTGGAATAATAACATCCGTGTCTACCGTTATCACACAACCGGCTTTTAATCAGCTGAAAAAATCGGCCGCCAGCATCACTTAACTGGCGGCAATTTTTTATCTCGCTGGTTTACTTTATTTTCACACTTTTCTTTTTCGCCTTTGCAGACTTGGGCATGGTTAATTCAAGCACGCCGTCTTTAAAACTGGCATCGCATTTATCCACATCCACTTCACAGGGAAGCGTCATGGTTCGACTGAATGTGCCAGAGGAAATTTCCGAACGGTAGTAATCGCCTTTTTCTTCCTTGTGCTCAGCATGGGTTGAGCCTTTGATGGTGACATAGCTGTCATTCAGGGAAACATCGATATCTTCTTTTTTAACTCCGGGCAACTCCGCCTTGAGCAGCACATCATTATCCCGATCAATAATATCGACTTTTGGCGTTCTGCCCTCAAACGGCATGGACAATTTATCGTCCTTATGATTACCCCATAACTGCTTTAACCAGTTATTTGAAACCATCTGCTCGAAACGTCGCTCCATATCTTCCAGGCGCGACATCACTTGCGAGGAAAAGGACAGATCATTGTTATCCTGTTTAACCATGGGGGTAACATTGGTTTTCTTGCTTGCTTTTGTCATTTGAACTCTCCTTGAAATACAGCTTGATTAAACCACTCAATACTTCTCTAGCGAGAACCAGAATAGAATTTTATTCTAGTACATATTGGTTACACTTATTTGACCATTATCAAAATCATTCTTTGTTAGTGATCATTGTTTTTTATTCGTATATCGCGCTGATAATTTTTCCTGATAAGGCAGCATTTACTTCCCGGCCACCTGATAAATAGAGTGCTATTATCCTCTTCTAATAACTATTAAAAATATTGATCAGGCCATTGCGCCCGACCCTACGCCATGGGCATGGAAATGAACAATGACCAACTAATTGTGTTTGCAATACTCGGCCTGACCCTTGGCCTGTTTATCTGGAACCGCTGGCGCTATGACCTGGTGGCTGTGGTTGCACTAATGGCGGTCGCCTTATTCGGGCTGATTCCTGCGGAACAGGTGTTTATGGGTTTTGGCCACCCGGCAGTAATTACGGTTGCTGCGGTGCTGGTAATCAGCCGCGGCCTATCCAATGCCGGCGTGGTTGACACGGTTGCACGCATTCTCACCCTGTGCGGTGATCGCCTGTGAGTTCAGGTTGCCACATTAACCGGTGCGGTAGCCATCAGCTCGGCGTTTATGAATAACGTGGGTGCACTTGCGCTGTTAATGCCACTGGCTTTTGGTTCATTGCTGGGCGGCATGCTCACCATGATTGGCACACCGCCCAATATTATTATTGCCGAGTACCGTAGCCAGACCGGTGCCGATGCCTTTGCCATGTTTGATTTTTTTCCGGTAGGCCTGGGTGTGACCCTGGTCGGGGTAATTTTTATCAGCCTGATTGGCTGGCGCCTTACCCCGCAACGTAAATCCACCAGCGATGAGTCACTGTTTGAAATCAAGGCTTACACCACCGAAGTACGCCTGCCCGTTGAAACAAAGTTTGTCGGCAAAACCCTGCATGAATTACTGGCTGCCATGGAAGATGAAATCGATATGACGGTGCTGGCTTTAATTCGCAACGACAATCTGCGGCAGATGCCCTCAACCTACACGGTGCTGCGTGCTAATGACATTCTTTTAATCGAGGCGGACTCAGAAAGCTTGCAAACCCTGCTGACACTGAGCGAGATGAAACTGGCGGAAGCACTGGAAAAAGACTCAACTGATTCAGCAGAAAATGAAGCAGTGCCTGATAACCACTCAGATGACTCAACACCTGTTGAATCAACGGCAGCTAACAACAAAACCGACTCCGCCGAGCCAGGGGAACTGACCCTCACCGAAGTCATTGTCGCCCCCGGCTCTATTCTGATCGGCAATAGCGCCAGTCGACTTGATGTGCGTGAACGCTACGGGGTGAATATTCTCGCCGCTGCACGGCAGGGGCAGCGCATGTCGAAACGCATGAACAGCCTGCGCTTTGTGGTAGGGGATATTCTGCTGGTACAGGGCCATGAAGATTCATTACAGTCGGGTATTAATCAACTCGGCTGCCTGACACTGGCCTCACGCGGCCTCAATATTGGCCGACCTCGCAATGTATTACTGGCCAGCGGAATTTTTGTAATGGCCATGGCACTGATTGCGCTGGGCCTGGTACCCGCTGCCACCGGGCTGGTTGCCGCTGCAGCCACCATGGTACTGGTGAAACTGATTTCACCCGGAGAAATTTACGACAGCATTGATATGCCGGTGATCGTTCTGCTTGCCGCCATGCTGCCGGTTGGTCTGGCGCTGGAATCCACGGGGGGCTCCGTGCTGATCGCCGATGCGCTGATGCAGCTCACCCGGGAACTGCCACCGGCAATGATGCTGGCCGGGCTGATGATTGCGGTGATGCTGCTGTCCAATGTAATCAACAATGCCGCCGCGGCCATTCTGGCGGCACCGATTGCCATCAAACTGGCGCAGGGAATGGAGTGGTCGGCGGATCCGTTTTTAATGGCGGTGGCGATAGCCGCCTCCAGCGCCTTTCTTACGCCAATTGGCCACCAGTCGAACACACTGGTGATGGCGCCGGGGGGCTATAAATTCAGCGACTACTGGCGCATGGGGCTGCCGCTGTCGCTGCTGATTGTGATCAGTGCAGTGCCGTTGATTCTGTGGATATGGCCCTTATCGAATTGACTCGACCCCATTGGTAGCACACGACACTTCAAGCATAGGAGGTCGCAAGATTACATCAATTGTCCGATCAAATTTTAATCGTGCCGAGGAACGTAATTCTTAAAACTATTCCCTAGTTCAACCGAGCTAGTAAATAAAATGACAAAAGACAAAACCTACACCCGTTCCGTTACCGGTAAAATAGCGCGCGTAATCAAGATTCCACAGGTAACCACCAAAGAATGGTCGTCAAGATTGAATCCACAGCCATCTAACTCGACGCCATTAATGACAATCTGCCACCGCGATTCCAGGGACAGTTAACATTACAGGCCTTAGGTTGCCTGCTTAACTTCCTGCTCAACCTCATCAATCGCAGTCATTACAATCCCTTTAATCTCTTTCAAAAACTCAAACACCCACTTGTCGCCTTTAGCATCGGGAATCGGCACATATTGGGCATAGATGTTATTGATTCGCTGGCGGCGATCAAAGGTGCTGCCGGTACCACGCAGTGCATAGGCATCGTGCCAGGCCGGCTGAGGAACCTCTCTCAGACGGTGGCGACTGAGTTTGGGAATCTGTTGCGTGATCGCAGCTTTAATGCGGTCAATGGTTTCACGTTTTTGCTCTTCCGTGGGGCTTCCGCTCCACTCGATGGGGTTTTCCAAAAAGCGCGAGATGGCTGCGGACAGCGCGGTAATCAAATTGGAGATAGGGCGCAGGTAAAATCCATCATCCCACCCTTCGGCATAGCGACGGCTCAGTGCCTTGATGCTTTGCCAGTGACTGGGGGGGAATTCACTGTGGGGGGTAATACCCAGTCGGCCATTCCATTGCTGCCGGAAGCTGTTGCTAGCTTCTTGAATCGCGAGGACCAGATTGTCCGGACTGTACTTTGGAAAAGCGACCGGCTCGAATACAAGAGACTGGGCGGCAGCCAGATGATTCAGCAGCTTTTTCAATTCAGGTATGGCAGGTTCGGGTTCGGCCTTGTCTATTTTGCCAACATAAAATGTAGCGCTCTCCAAGTGTTGCAGCAGGTGGCGCGCCGCCTCGTTGGAGACATTTTTGGCTAGCTGGTTTTCTGCCACGTTACGCACGCCGCCGAAGATATGATCAAGCTTGGCTCGTCCTTTTAGGTTGTCACCCTTTACGGCGTCCATGTGGGTGAAGGTGATAGCCAGTTTCTGTGTATGGCCACTGTTCACTACGCCCTCTAGCGCCTTGCCTGCCGCAAAGTTAGTCATGCTGTTTTTCGCACTATCTACCAGCAACACGACATCTACCTCGTGCAGCAGGGCCAGTGTCTGTTCTGGGAGGTCGGCGGTGGCATTAGCCTTATGACCTAGACCTTCGGTATCAATCAACACCAGTCGGGGCAACTCATCCGCCCAGCCGGGCTTAAAAGGACCAGAGACACGCATGCCGTTGACAAGCGGCGTAAGCAGCTTGCCCCAGGACTGAACAGCGATGCCAGAGAAAAAACGCACAGATTTAAGGAAGGCCGCTCTTTCTGCCGCAACTACTTTCAGTATCCACGCTTTGGGCCAACCAGTGGTGGTCTTCTCAAACTTGCCATCGCCAATCTGCTCAAACTTGCAGCGAATCTCATCGAGGATGTCGGACGTAAGAGCTAGAAACTCATTGGATGCGGTGACCTGTTCTTCAATCAGGTCCAGGGCTGCGTTGCGGTCTTCCGTTTTCATTTCTGTCAGCGGACCTTCTGCCTGTTCCAGCTCGTCTTTATGTACTCGTGCCAGCTCGATAATGCGCTGGATATAACTTTTTAGCAGTGCGTGTTGTTGTGCCTTCTCTTCATCACTGGTGGTGAGGTCGGCGTGTTCTTCAATGGTCGGCTCATCTGCATCATCGTTGTAATCATAAGGGTCGACTTCTTCATCTTTATTTAACTCACCCAGGATGTATTTAAGCCGAAACCGCATATCGCTCTTTTCCAGCAGTGTTTCTGCGACTTTTTGCTCGTCGCTGTCGATGGCTTTAACGACGGCGGCGGAGAGCGATTCTTCTATCTCAAAACGGGTTTCATGCTCGGACATGAAGGTGACCACGGCCTGGTAGTGGTCGTTGTCATTCATAATGATTTCGGTGGCAAAGGTAGTCGTTCGGTTGACGGAGGTGGAGGGGAACCGCTCCGTCTCCGGATGTGTGCCGATCAGTTGGCGTAACAGCGTAGTTTTACCGGCACCGGGTACGCCGAGCAGCGCCACTTTGGTGTAGCCCTGGCTGTGATCGGGTAACGGCAGAAACTTATCGCGCAGCTCACCCGTTGATTGGGTACGCGGAGCAACCTCACCATAAAAGATTTCTACTACTTTTGGATCAAAGCGATTGGCGGCATCAGCTTGAGAAGCAACAGACCACATGGACTCATCTGCCAGTAACTGGTTGAGCTGATCGGCGAGCCTGAGCGCCTCCTGCTCGACATCCGTGCCCAGGCCTTTGCGGGTTTTTTTACCGGGTTTATTGTTGTTGTCGGTCTTTAGAGGATGCCGAAATTCTACCAACCATGATTTACGGCCAGGGTTCTTTTTAGCAGTAGCGGTGTAACGTTGAGTCATCATGCAGCTCCGTTTTGATGTTCCAGGGTGTTCCGATAATAAATCGAAAAATGATAATGTCAATCTGAAATTGGCACATCATGGAACATCACGGGATAGTCTGAGGTATGATCTATGAAACAATTCCTGCAGCCAGCGGGTTAAAACATCAATAAACCCGGTCGACCGAATACCTGGCGAGGGCGATCATCGCTGCTTTGTAATCGGATTCCGGTAGATGCTGCAGCTGCTGAATCGCCAGCTCGGCTTCCTGGCGGGCGGTCTGCTCGGTGTACTCGATCGCCCCGGTGTGCCTGATTGCATCCATCACCTGATCCAGGTACTCCAGTCCACCTTCCTCAATCGCCTTGCGCACAATTGCCGACTGCTCTGCGGTGCCATTGCGCATGGCATAGATCAGCGGCAGGGTGGGCTTGCCTTCGGCCAGGTCATCCCCCACATTCTTGCCCATTTCCTCGCTGGAGGAGCTGTAATCCAGCACATCATCAATCAGCTGGAATGCGGTGCCCAGGTGCATGCCATAGCTGGCCATGGCATTTTCCTCATCCTGTGGTCGCTGGCACAGTACCGCCCCGAGGCGGGTCGCGGCCTCGAACAGCTTGGCGGTTTTTGCATGGATCACGTCCAGGTAACGCTGCTCGGTGGTATCGGCATCATTGCAGTTCATTAACTGCATCACCTCGCCTTCGGCAATCACATTGGTGGTTTCCGCGAGTATCTGCATAATCCGCATACTGCCCACTTCCACCATCATCTCGAACGCACGGGAGTAGAGAAAATCCCCCACCAGCACACTGGCCGCATTGCCAAACAGCGCATTGGCGGTTTCCCGGCCACGCCGCATATCCGACTCATCCACCACATCATCGTGCAACAGGGTAGCGGTATGAATAAACTCAATAATCGCCGCCAGGGTATGGTGGTGCTCACCCTCATAGCCATAGGCCTTCGAGGCCAGCAGACTGAGCAACGGGCGCAGGCGCTTGCCGCCGGAGTTGACGATGTAATGGCTGAGCTGGTTCACCAGCACCACCTCGGATGACAGGCGCTGCTGAATCACCGCATCCACGGCGTTCATATCATCAGCCATCAGGGCCTTTATTGTATCTATCTGCATATTCGGGACGGGCTGTGCACTTGCGTTATGGAGGGGCGAATTATGGTGTATCATCTGCAAAGTCACAAGCCGGGGGCGGTATTTAGCCGATTATGGCGGGTTTCAGTGCCCATCGGGATGAAAAATCCCCCGTTCGCCGGAACTATTTCACCGCTTTCATCCGCAAACTGGCGTTTTAAGCACTTTTTAGCTTGTGAGTTGGCGCCGAAGTCGCTACAATTCCCGCCCTTTCCGAAAACAGATTTTTTTGTACGTAACATTGGGAGTTATCCGGTATGTACGCTGTAGTCAAAACCGGTGGTAAACAATATAAGGTTGCCCAGGACGAATATCTTAAGGTTGAAAAACTGGAAGGTAACGAGGGTGACACCATTGAGCTGGACCAGGTTCTTATGATCGCTGATGGCGATAAACTGAAAATTGGCAGCCCAATGATCGACGGTGGCAAAGTAACGGCCACTATTCTATCTCATGGTCGCCATAAAAAAGTTGAGATCATGAAATTCCGCCGTCGTAAACATCATCAGAAACGCACAGGTCATCGCCAGTATTACACTGAGATTAAAGTAACCGGAATCAATGGCTAAGCCATCGGCTTCATAACGGTTAACCTGTAAACTAGAGGATACTAAAATGGCACATAAAAAAGCCGCCGGTAGTACGCGTAACGGTCGCGAGTCAGAAAGTAAACGCCTTGGCGTTAAAATGTTTGGTGGTCAGTCTGTACTGGCTGGCAACATCCTGGTTCGCCAGCGTGGCACCAAGTTTCACCCAGGCACCAACGTAGGCATCGGCCGCGACCACACCCTGTTTGCAAAAGCAGAAGGTAAAGTGGTATTTGAGACCAAAGGTCCCAATAACCGCAAAACCGTGAGTGTTGTTGCTGCATAAAGCTTCCGGCTTTAGCGAAACAGAAAAAGCCTCGTCCCGGGAATCACCTGAGACGGGGCTTTTTTCGTTACATACCCGCTACGCTTGCCCCTGTAGCAAGACAGCAGGCAACAGACTTGCTAAATTAAGCTGTAACCTGTTTCTACCACCGATTTTCCCGACGAGTTGAATAGTACATATGCGTTTTGTAGACGAAACCAAAATCAAGGTCATAGCCGGCGACGGCGGTAATGGCGTGGTCAGCTTCAGGCGCGAGAAGTTTATTCCCCGTGGCGGCCCGGACGGTGGTGACGGCGGCGACGGCGGCAGCGTCTACCTGGTGGGCAGCCACGACCTGAATACCCTGTCGGATTTCCGTACCATCCGCACCTATACCGCACAGCAGGGGAAAAAGGGCTCAGGCCGTAATATGACCGGCAAGAAGGGCGATGACCTGTTTGTGCCGGTGCCTAATGGCACCCTGGTTTACGATGAGAATACCGGTGAGCTGATCGGCGACATAACCGAACATGGACAGAAACTGCTGGTCGCACAGGGCGGCTGGCACGGCCTGGGCAACACCCGCTTTAAAAGCTCGGTCAATCGCACCCCGCGCCAGTGCACCGAGGGCACCCCCGGCGAGCGGCGCGAGCTGCGCCTGGAGCTGAAAGTGCTGGCGGACGTGGGCCTGCTGGGCATGCCCAACGCCGGCAAGTCGACGCTGATTCGTGCGGTTTCCCACGCCCGGCCCAAGGTGGCGGATTACCCGTTCACCACGCTACATCCCAACCTGGGGGTGGTAGACATAGATGCCAACCGCAGCTTTGTAATTGCCGACATCCCCGGCCTGATCGAGGGTGCGGCGGAAGGTGCCGGGCTGGGCATCCAGTTCCTCAAGCACCTGAGCCGCACACGCATCCTGTTGCATGTGGTTGAGATTGCGCCCTATGATCAGTCCGACCCGGTGGAGAGCGCCAACAAGATCCTGCATGAGCTGGAAAAGTACAACCCGGCCATGCTGGATGAACCACGCTGGCTGGTACTGAATAAAATCGACCTGTTACCGGAAGACGAGGCCAATGCAGTGTGTGATGATATTATTCAGCGCATGAACTGGCAGGGGCCGAGCTATCGCGTCTCCGCCGTACAGAAACAGGGCACACAGGCCCTGATTTTCGACATTATGAATTACCTGGAAGAGCAACGGGAAATTGAAAACACGCCAACAGTTAGCTGATACCACCCGCTGGGTGGTCAAGATCGGCAGCTCACTGGTCACCGATGATGGCCGGGGACTCGACGCCGATGCCATCAAAAACTGGACTGCCCAGATCGCCCAGCTGAGACAGCAGGGCAAGCAGATCATCCTGGTGTCCTCCGGCGCGGTCGCCGAGGGCATGGTACGCCTTAACTGGGACAAGCGCCCGAGTGCTCTGCATGAGCTGCAGGCCGCCGCCGCGGTGGGCCAGATGGGACTGGTGCAGACCTATGAATCCTGCTTCAAAACCCACGGCATACTCAGCGCGCAGATCCTGCTCACCCACGACGACCTGTCTGACCGGCGTCGCTACCTGAATGCGCGCAGCACCCTGCGCTCACTGCTGGAGCTGGGGGTGATTCCGATTATCAACGAGAATGACACCGTGGCCACCGACGAAATCCGTTTTGGCGACAATGACACCCTGGCTGCACTGGTGGCCAACCTGGTTGAAGCCGAGACACTGATTATTCTCACCGACCAGCAGGGCCTGTTCAGCGAAGACCCACGCAAAAACCCCGATGCAGAGTTTATCAGCACCGGCCAGGCCAACGACGCCAGCCTGCACCGCATGGCTGGCAGCACCGGTGGCGCACTGGGTCGCGGCGGCATGAGCACCAAGCTGGGCGCAGCCCAGCGTGCAGCTCGCTCTGGCACCGCCACCCTGATTACCAGCGGCCGCAGCCAGGATGCGCTGCTGGCGGTGGCCCGCGCCGAACAGCGTGGCACCCTGCTGTTGCCTGACAAGGAACCGGTGGCCGCACGCAAACAGTGGCTGGCCAGCCACCTCAAGGTGAGCGGCCAGTTGCACCTGGACGAAGGTGCCAGCCGTGTACTGATGGAGTCAGGCAGAAGCCTGTTGCCAGTGGGGGTAACCTCGGTCAGCGGCAACTTTATCCGCGGCGAAATGGTGGCCTGCCTTAACCATCAGGGGGTGGAAATTGCCCGCGGCCTGGCCAATTACAATGCGATTGAAGCGGCGAAGATCTGCGGCAGGGCCTCCTCGGAAATCGAGCAGATTCTCGGCTACGTGGATGAACCGGAACTTGTTCACCGTGACAACCTGGTTTTACTTTAAACTGGCACTCGCCCAGCCCTGAGGCAGCACCTTTTAAGCCTGTACCTGTTTCACAGGCACAAAAAAACCGGCCCGGATACACTGTATCCGGGCCGGTTTTTTACGCCATGCTTAAAGCCGAAGCTTTATGCCATTGCGCGAATGCGTGAATTCAAACGGCTCTTATGGCGAGATGCCTTATTTGCATGCACCAGACCTTTGTTGCACATACGGTCAATCACAGGCACTGCCTGCTTGTATGCTTCTTGTGCCGCCGCCTTATCACCAGAATCAATGGCATATACCACCTTCTTTACGAAAGTACGGTACATGGAAGCCATACCAACATTACGGGTACGACGCTTCACTGCCTGACGGGCGCGTTTTTTTGCTTGTGGTGAATTAGCCAATGGTATCGTCCTAAAAATTTCTAAACAAACATCTATATACAGGGGCGCAGATTCTTCCAGTTTAAGCCGGTCTTGTCAAGCCTGATGCGCCTGTTTTTTATACAGACCCGGCCCGGTATGCAACAGCTGAGCGCCAGTTCAGACTAAATGCTTCAAATCGTTTATGATTCGCTATAATTTCAGGCGCGGACAACACGATAATAATGACTATGGAACAAAAACCCGTCTTCAGAGTTCATCTGGGGGACCCCATTCAACTGCAGTTTATACCGGATGACGGACGCGATCGACTCACAGCACGGGTCATCGGCCACTCCCCCGGCAACAGCCTGATTATCAGCGCCCCCCGGGTCAATGGCAAACTGACCTATCTCAAGGAACACCAGCCGTTTATAGTGCGCATGATGCAGGGCAACGATGTCTACGGCTTTGAATCGACGGTACTGAAATACTACAACTCTCCCTTTCCCCATGTGCACCTGCGCCACCCAAAGGACGTTGAGCGCATTACAGTACGTGGTTCACGGCGTGTGGACACCGAACTGCTGGTACTGGTAAAGCCCTCAGCAGACCCGGATCGTTCACTCTCCGCTTCAATGCTTAATACCAGCGCCACCGGCGCTCTGCTGCAGCTGAAAGCCCCACTGGGGGAGCTTGAGGATGAGCTGAGTATTTCGCTGGAACTGACGATTGCCGGCATTACCCGTTACCTGCGCATCAGGGCAATTATCCGCAATATCACCCTGCCCGGTGAAAGTGACAGCGCAAGCCAGCTGTATAAATACGGCGTGCAGTTCTGCGAACTGAATGATGAACAGACGCTGCTGATCAATGCCTATGTGTATGAGCAAGTTGTGCATCAGATGGATGAGCTCTAGTGACCATCTATCCAGCCAGAGCCCGCCACAGCCATGCTGTTTAAGTCCACCGCACTGGTCGGCGCCATGACCATGATTTCCCGCGTGCTTGGCCTGCTGCGGGATATTATTTTTGCCAATCTGTTCGGCGCCAGCGGCGGCACCGATGCCTTCTTTGTTGCCTTTAAAATTCCCAACTTTATGCGCCGGCTGTTTGCCGAAGGCGCCTTTTCGCAGGCCTTTGTGCCGGTGTTTTCCGAATACCGTGAAACCCGCAGCCGTGAAGACCTCAAAGACCTGCTGAATCATGTGGCGGGCACGCTGGGGGGCTTCCTGCTGATTCTCAGCAGCCTTGGCTCGCTCGCCGCGCCACTGCTGGTTTACCTGTTTGCACCGGGCTTTAGCGATGACCCGCACCGCTTCCAGCTCACCGCGAGCATGCTCACCATCACCTTCCCCTATATCTTTTTTATTGCGCTCACCGCGCTCTCGGGGGGCGTGCTCAACAGCTTTAATAAATTCGCCGTGCCCGCCTTTACCCCGGTGCTGCTCAATCTGTGCCTGATCAGTGCAGCGGTCTGGGGCACTGATTATTTCGAGCAGCCGGTGATGGCACTGGCCTGGGGGGTTGCCGCGGCAGGGCTGTTGCAGCTGCTGTTCCAGTTTCCATTCCTGCTCAAACTGGGGCTGATGCCCATACCCCACTTCAGGCGCGCCCATGCCGGTGTGACAAAAATACTCAAGCTGATGCTGCCGGCAATTGTAGGTTCGTCGGTGGCGCAGATTAACCTGCTGTTTGACACCATTATCGCCTCCTTTCTGGTGGCAGGCAGCGTCTCCTGGCTGTACTACTCGGATCGGCTGGTGGAGTTTCCACTGGGGGTGTTCGGCATTGCCCTGGCGACGGTGATTCTGCCCAACCTGTCGAAACACCATGCACAGAAATCCGCGGAATCCTTTAATCGCACCCTGGACTGGTCGCTGCGCCTGACCTCATTGATTGCCATTCCCGCCGCCCTTGGCCTGCTGCTGCTGGCCGGGCCACTGCTCAGCAGCCTGTTCGGTTATGGCGAGTTCTCGCAGCACGATACACATATGGCTTCTCTCAGCCTGATGGCCTATGCGCTGGGCCTGCCGGCATTTATTTATATCAAGGTACTGGCGCCCGGCTATTATGCACGGCAGGATACCCGAACCCCGGTGCGCATCGGTATACAGGCAATGATCGCCAATATGTTCCTCAACCTGCTGTTTGTGGTGCCGCTGGTGATGATGGAATTCTCCGGCCCCCATGTGGGGCTGGCGCTGGCCACCACCGCTTCGGCCTATATGAATGCCTTTATGCTCTACCGTGGCCTGCGCAAACAGGGGGTGTATCAGCAGCTTACCGGGTGGGGCCGACTCTGGCTGCAGATATTACTGGCAAATAGCCTGATGGCGCTGTTTCTACTGTATGCCAGCCCGGCGATTAGCCACTGGCACAGCTGGACCCTGCTGGAACGCATTCCGGCACTGCTGGGTTTTGTGCTGTTTGCGATGCTAATCTATGCCGCCAGCCTTCTGCTCAGCGGCTTCCGTCCCGGGCAGCTGAGTGCGCTGCGCACAACCGACTAAAACTACACGCAAAGCCCCACACCCGGGGCGTTATCAGTTATAATTCAAGGCTTTTTGACACGGGCCATTTTGTTCAATGCAACTCATTCGCGGTTTACATAATCTGCAACCACAGCATCAGGGCTGCGCATTGACCATTGGCAACTTCGATGGCGTGCACCTGGGACATCAACAGTTGCTGCAACGCCTGAAACAGGCCGCCGATGAGCGGGGCCTGCGCAGCTGTATTATGAGTTTTGAACCGCTGCCCCACGAATACTTTCATCCCGAACAGGCACCTGCACGGCTGTATCGATTACGGGAAAAATGGTGCGCCATGGAAAGCGCGCAGATTGATTATTTTCTCTGCTGCAAATTCAACCAGGCGCTGGCCAGTTTAAGCGCCGATGAATTTATCCAGCAGATTCTGATAGACAGGCTGAACATCAAATACCTGCTGGTGGGGGATGATTTCCGTTTTGGCAACAAACGCTGCGGTGATTTTGCCAAACTGCAACAGGCCGGTGAACAATACGGCTTCGAGGTGTATAACTCGGAAAGTTTCTGCTTTGAGGGTCAGCGTGTCAGCAGCACCCGGGTGCGCGAGGCGCTGCTCGCTGACCAGCTGGATCTGGCTGCAAAACTAATGAACCGGCCCTACCAGATTTGCGGACGCATCGCCCATGGAGACAAGCGCGGCCGCACCATTGGTTTTCCCACCGCCAACATTAAACTGAAACGCCATGCCACCGCAGTGCATGGGGTGTACGCGGTACACATGAGCGGTGAAAATAAGCTGTCGACCAATGGCGTGGCCAATATCGGCAAGCGCCCCACGGTTGATGGTGAGCACTTGCAACTGGAAGTACACCTGTTTGATTTTTCCGGCGAGATTTACGGTCAGCAGGTGTGCGTGGAATTCAGAAAAAAAATACGCGAAGAAAAACGTTTTGCGTCTTTTGAACAGTTAAAAGACCAGATCATCCAGGACAGTGAACAGGCAAAACAATTTTTTGCCAATTAAAACCCAGACATTAACCCAGAGTTGACAACAGTGACCGATTATAAAGACACGCTTAATCTACCTGCCACCGATTTCCCCATGCGCGGCAACCTGGCGCAACGTGAACCGGACATGCTGAAAGCATGGCAGGAAAAAAACCTGTATCAGAAAATTCGCGAAGCCAGCAAAGGCCGACCCAAGTTTATTCTGCACGACGGTCCGCCCTACGCCAATGGCAATATTCATATCGGTCACGCGGTTAACAAGGTACTAAAAGACATCATTATCAAAAGCCGTACCCTGGACGGTTACGATGCACCCTATGTGCCCGGCTGGGATTGTCACGGCTTGCCGATTGAGCTCAATGTAGAGAAAAAAGTCGGCAAGCCCGGACAGAAAGTCGATGCGAAAACCTTCCGCGACAAGTGCCGTGACTATGCACAGAGCCAGGTGAACGGACAGCGTGATGATTTTATTCGCCTCGGTGTGCTGGGTGACTGGGACAATCCCTATCTCACCATGAGCTACGATGTTGAAGCGAATATTGTGCGCAGCCTGGGCAAGATCATCGACAAGGGCCATCTGCATAAAGGCAGCAAACCGGTGCACTGGTGCCTGGACTGTGGCTCGGCACTGGCTGAAGCCGAAGTGGAGTATGAAGACAAGACGTCACCGGCCATCGATGTTGCCTTTAACGCGGTTAACCCCGATGCATTCTTTACCGCCTGCAATGCAAAGCCCAACGACCTGCCGGTTGCCACGGTTATCTGGACCACCACACCCTGGACCCTGCCTGCCAACATGGCCGTGTCCCTGCACCCGGAACTGGAGTATGTACTGGTGCGTGCAAACACGCCCATTGGCAAACTCAATCTGCTGTTAGCCGAAGCACTGCATGAAGATGCATTGCAACGTTATGATGCCGATGAGTACAGCATCATTGGTCATTGCAAGGGCGCGGCACTGGAAAACCAGTTGTTACAACATCCGTTCTATCAACGGCAGGTGCCGGTGATTCTCGGCGATCATGTTACCACCGAGGCCGGTACCGGCGCGGTACACACTGCACCGGGTCACGGCCAGGACGACTATATCGTGGGTACAAAATACGGCCTTGAAGTCTACAACCCGGTGGGCAGCAACGGCGTGTTTCTACCCGACACAGAACTGTTTGCCGGCCTGCATGTGAACAAGGCCAATGACGATATTCTGAAGGTACTGGAAGAAAAGGGTGCACTGTTAAAGCACCGCAAACTTAAACACAGCTACCCCCATTGCTGGAGACATAAAACGCCGATTATTTTCCGCGCGACACCGCAGTGGTTTATCAGCATGTCACAGAACGGCTTACGTGATCAGGCGATGCAGGCGATTGAACAGACACAATGGATGCCCGACTGGGGCAAGGCACGTATCCAGAGCATGGTTCAGAACCGCCCTGACTGGTGTATTTCCCGTCAGCGCACCTGGGGCGTACCCATCACCCTGTTCGTACACAAGGAAAGCGGTGAACTGCATCCCAATACCCATCAGCTAATTGAGCAAGCAGCACAGCTGATTGAAAAAGATGGCGTGGACGCCTGGTTCTCACTGGAAGCTGAAACCCTGCTGGGTGATGATGCGGCTCACTACGACAAGGTCACCGACACCCTGGATGTGTGGTTTGATTCCGGCGTGACCCATGCATCGGTACTGCAACAACGGGACGAGTTGTCTGTTCCTGCCGACCTGTACCTGGAAGGCTCCGATCAACACCGCGGCTGGTTCCAGTCATCGCTGTTAACCTCGGTTGCAATGCGAGACGCCGCGCCTTATAAATCGGTACTCACCCATGGCTTTACGGTGGATGCCGATGGCAAGAAAATGTCCAAGTCACTGGGCAATGTGGTGCAACCGCAGAAAATTTTCAGCACCCTGGGCGCGGATATCTTGCGCCTGTGGGTGGCCTCGGCTGACTACAGTGCCGAGATGACCGTATCCGATGAAATTCTTAAACGCACCGCTGATTCCTATCGACGCATTCGGAATACCTCGCGTTTTCTACTCGCCAACCTGAATGGCTTTAACCCCGACACCGATATGTTGTCTGAGAAAGACATGCTGGCGCTGGACCGCTGGGCAGTGGCCAGAACCCTGCAACTGCAGAACGAAATTATTGCCGCCTACCGGGTTTATAATTTCCACAGCATTTACCAGAAGCTGCATAATTTCTGCACGGTCGACATGGGCAGTTTCTACCTGGATGTAATCAAGGATCGCCAGTACACCACCCATAAAGACAGTATTGCACGTCGTTCGGCGCAGAGCGCGATCTACCACATTGTCGAAGCCATGACCCGCTGGCTGGCGCCGATCCTGTCATTCACCGCGGAAGAAGTCTGGCAACAGATTCCAGGCACACACAGCGACTCGGTATTGCTGCAAACCTGGTACGAAAAACTGTTCGACCTGCAGGCATCTGACCCCATGAATTTCGACTTCTGGGCATTAATTCATGAAACCCGCACCCTGGTGAGCAAGCAGCTGGAGCAGATTCGTGTTGATGGCAAGATCGGTTCATCACTGGATGCAGAAGTAAAACTCTACTGCTCCGATGCAATGTACCAGGCACTGTCTGCACTGCAGGATGAACTACGTTTTGTGCTGATTACCTCCTATGCAAATGTCTATCCGTTAAGCGATGCCCCGCAAGGCAGTGAAGCACTGACCCTGGAAAGTGGCGAGAAAATGTTTATTACCGTGGATAAATCCGCGCACCAGAAATGCACCCGTTGCTGGCACCTGCGTGAAGATGTTGGACAACACGCTGAGCATCCCGAGCTCTGCGGTCGCTGTGTTGACAATGTGGATGGCGAAGGCGAAGTTCGACATTATGCCTGATCATTCCAGCCAACAGGCCACACTGCCGATGCGCCGCTGGTTATGGATCAGCCTGCTGGTCATCGTACTGGACCAGCTGACCAAGATACTTGCCGATCAGCTGTTAAGCTATGCACAGCCGGTGGAAGTGATGCCGATGTTCAATTTCACCCTGCTGTATAACAAGGGCGCGGCCTTCAGCTTTCTTGCCAGTGCCGGCGGCTGGCAACGCTGGTTTTTCCTGGTTCTGACCCTGCTGGTGAGCGCCTTTATTTTTAACTGGCTAAGAAAACTCAAACCCCACCAGCTACTGCAGATGGTTTCACTGTCACTGATACTGGGCGGCGCACTGGGCAACCTGATTGACCGCGCTATTTACGGCCATGTAATTGACTTTATCGATGTGTATTACCAGCAATACCACTGGCCCGCATTCAATATCGCCGACTCCGCGATCAGTATTGGTGCGGTGTTACTTATTTACGACACACTGAAGAATTCACATGAAAACAGTTAACCCCGACAGCACACTGCTGCTTCTTTTCAAACTGCAGCTGGAAGACGGCACCGAAGTTGAATCCAACTACGGTGAAGACGCGATTGAATTCCAGATGGGCGATGGCAGCCTGACCCCGGGCATGGAGGACGCACTGATGGATAAAACAGTTGGCGACACGGTCTCGGTTATTCTCAGCCCGGAGCTTGCCTTCGGTATGCCCGATGAAAACAATATTCACAGCATGCCAATCAGTGATTTCCCCGATGATATGCCGCCTGAAGAAGACCAGGTGATTGCCTTTGACGGCCCCGATGACAGTGAAATTATGGGCACGATCGTAGCGATCAACAAGGATGAGGTTGAGGTTGATTTCAGCCATCCGCTTGCTGGCCGTGTCATTCAGTTCAGTGCAGAAATAGTCGACATACTTTAATTATGAAAATTCAACTCGCTAACCCCCGCGGATTCTGTGCCGGTGTTGACCGCGCAATTGAAATCGTCGAACGTGCACTTGAACTGTTCGGCGCACCGATTTATGTACGCCATGAAGTTGTGCACAACACCTTCGTAGTTAACGATCTAAAAAACAAGGGCGCGATCTTTGTTGAAGAATTAAATGAAGTGCCGGATGACGCGACACTGATTTTCAGTGCACACGGTGTCTCACAGGCAATCCAGCAGGAAGCAAAAGATCGCCAGCTGAATGTGTTCGATGCCACCTGCCCGCTGGTCACCAAGGTACATATGGAAGTGGCGCGTTATGCACGCAATAATACCAATGTAATTCTGATTGGACATGCCGGCCACCCCGAAGTGGATGGCACCATGGGTCAGTTCAGCCACAGTGATGCGCAAATGCTACTGGTAGAAAAACTTGAAGACATAGAGCAACTGCCAATTGCCGATGACGCTGAGCTTGCCTATGTTACCCAAACCACCTTATCGGTGGATGACACCCTGCACATTATCAATGCACTTAAGCAGAAATTTCCACAGATTCAGGGGCCACGCAAGGATGATATCTGTTATGCCACACAGAATCGCCAGGACGCGATCAAGACCCTGTCCAAATCCTGTGACCTGATCATTGTGGTCGGCTCACCTAACAGCTCCAATTCAAACCGCCTGAAAGAACTGGCGACAAAAAATAATATTCCCGGCTACCTGGTTGATAATGCAAGTGAACTGGATAAACGCTGGTTTGAGGGCAAGCAAACGATTGGCATAAGCGCCGGTGCCTCGGCACCGGAACTGCTGGTGCGTGAAGTGGTTGATACCATTCAGCAGTGGTTTGACGCGAAACTGGACAGCGACAGTGGGCCGAAAGAAAGTGTTGTGTTCCAGTTGCCCAAAGCACTGCGCCGCGAGGCCTGATTTTTTAGCCAGTACAGATGTGTCACACATTGCGCAGACACCGTGGTTCGATGCTGCGCAAGCGTTACACCCGCGCTGATTCAGCACCCCCTACATATTGGATACGCGGAAACTGGAAACCAGATTCTGCAAATCACCCGCCAGCCGTGACAGTTCGGTAGCGGCGGTTGTGGTCTGTTCAGCACCGGCGGCGGTCTGTTCCGCGCCCTGGCTGATATTCACAATATTGCGGTTCATTTCTTCCGCCACCGCATTCTGTTCTTCGGCAGCACTGGCAATCTGATTATTCATATCACGGATGGTCGCTACCGCACGGGCAATTGCATCCAGTGACTGGGCCGCTTCCCGCGCACCATTGGCACCGCTCTGCGCGGTTTCCCGACCGGTTTCCATCACTGACACCGCCTGTTTGGCGCCCGCCTGCAACTTGTCGATCATCGCCTCAATTTCACTGGTGGACTGCTGGGTTCGAGATGCCAGTGTGCGCACCTCATCCGCCACCACCGCAAAACCACGTCCCTGTTCACCGGCACGCGCCGCTTCAATTGCCGCATTCAGTGCCAGCAGATTAGTCTGCTCCGCAATGTTCTTGATTACATCCAGCACCGTGCCGATATTGTCACTGTCTTCCGCCAGCTGACTGATGACCGTTGCGGCATTTTCCACTTCCTGTGCCAGCGCAAGTATGGTGCTGGTGGTTTTATCCACCACCTGCTTGCCACCCTGGGTTTCATTATCGGCACTGTTGGCCGCACCTGCGGCGGATTCTGCATTACGCGCCACCTCATTAACCGTGGCGGTCATTTCATTCATCGCGGTGGCCACCTGATCGGTTTCATTGCGTTGCTGCTCCACATTGCGGCTGCTGTCACCGGCCACCGCGCTGACTTCTTCTGCCGCGGTGGCAAGCTGGGTAGAGGCACTCATAATTTGCTGAATCAGGCTTTCAATGCGCTCTGCCATATTATTGAAGCTTTGCGCGATGCTGTTCATTTCATCTTTGCTGTTGAGATTAATGCGCGCCGTCAGATAACCCGCTGCAAGCTTGGTGGAGCCTTCATCAATTTTATGTATATTATCCACCACCGAGAAATACAGACCGGCAAACACATACAACACCAGCAACAACACCAGCAACACCAGCGCGACCGCGATGTATTCCTTTTGAATATCCAGTTCAATACGCTCGACAAACATACCGTCAAGCACCGGCACAATACTGTCAAACAGTGCATAGGAAGCATTGATTGCCTGGGTTGCGGTATCGAATACGGTTTTTCCATCAACATTAATCTGTTCAGCTTTCAGCAGGCGGGTATTCAGCATCTCCCGAATACCCTCTACGGCGATAAGATTGTCTTCTGTCGCCTGCTGCAGTAGCTGCCCGACCTGTGGATTGGTATTAAAAGCTGCACCCAGCCCATTGGCCAGGCTCTTCTGGTTATTTTCGATTTCATTCAACAGAATCGATAATTGAATAAAGCTGTCCGGTGTAAACTCACCGGCCGCCGCCACGCTACTGCCCACCGCGCGGGATTTGCCCATAGACTCGGTGAGCCCGAGCAGTTTTGATACCAGCGCATCCCCCAGGTAATAGCTGTCGAGTTGCGGGTCGAGGGTAAGTTCCGAGCTGTTTGCCACATGGCCGATCAGCTCCATAATCGCGTTCACCAGCGCCGAATGACTGGCCAGACTTTCGCTGGCGCTCATGCTTAACGCATTCGCCCCGATCTGCTGCCACTGACCCTGAATGCCTGCAACCCAATCCCCTGTTTGCAGACCGGCGCCCAGTTGCTGATCAATCGCTAGCAGCTGGTTCATCGCCTCGTCTGCCTGTTTGCGTTTGTCGATAATATCCTTGCGCAAATGCTCGGCACCACCATGATAGGCACTGGTCAGGCCACGGTGCTGCTGGATAAACTGTATCGGCAAACGTGCCACCTTGATATAGGCCAGACCCTGTCGCTCATTTTCGATAAACTCGATTTCGTCATCCAGCGCACCGATCAGCATACTGCTCAGCACTACAAGTGGAATCAATACAATCAGAAAAATCAGCGCGAATTTGACTGGATAACACAAGCGATTAAGTAGATAAACGGCAGGACCCACAATTTTTTTCATCTTTTCAGCAAACTCCTCTACAAAGCTGATTTTCTGAATTAATTTAACCCACAGACGACTACCGCAGCAGCTCACAGCTAGCGTCCGGGGGAGGTAAATTAATACTTATTCACATTATCGGGGGGATAAAACACTGGCTCGGCAGGCGTAACATGCGAGCCAGTTTTACAATGTGACTATTGAAATATAGCCACAATCTTCCTGTTTTGCACAGGTATGAAGAATTTTTTTATGCCAGTAGATTAGCGCCAGCAGGAGTCGACAGTTTTACCGTTTGCCGTATCCGCAGTGCCGCCTTTACGACCAAAGTTATCATAGGTTAACGCACCACAACCAGAGCCATCAAAACCACTGCCATCGACTTTGGTGGGCGTACAGGTAATAGTGAAGCTCGTGCTAATATTGCCCGATGAGCCTGCTGCAATGGCAAATGTATGCTGTAATGAATCGTCTGCGGGTGTCGCCGCCCACTCCTGGGAGGATCTCGCCACACGATTGAGTTCATCAAAATCGGTGGTATACACGCCATAGGCCTGTTTATGTAGCTCCAGGTCGCGCGCCATTTCTGGCATAACCATCACGCAGCCTCTGTCTCTCTCCGCCTTGCTAACAAACCCTTCATAAGCCAGTATGCCAACTGAAGTCAGTACGCCCAGAATGGCGACCACAATCATTAATTCTACCAGAGTAAAGCCTGTCTGTTTTTTCATAGTCATACCTGTTATTGGTCACCGTCACCGGTTTCTATCCTGATGTGGCTGAGTAATGGGTAATTTAAATAACGCTGCCCTGTATTTAACTTAATCGTGACGAAATGACCTTTTTTAAGATGATCCGCTGCAACCTTTTCGCCTTTATAATTGGTGATAGTGGTTTTGCCATCAAACTTAAACGTCTTATCAGCAATTGTTATCAGACCCTTCTCCTGATCAACGGCCACAATACTTTTTGTCATGTTATCAAAATGATTCAGACCGGTTTCTGCCTGCAGTGCGCCTGCACCAAGCATCAACCAGGATGCACACAGTAGCTGCAATATAGTTTTTATAAACTTCATATTCTCTCCGAATGCTAACTTATTCGATAATGGTTACTTTATCTCAGTTGACGCCATGATTGCCTTTTTCTGAAGTTGGCCACAGCAGATTCTGAAACCACATCAATACCGCCCTTGGTACCAGAGAAGAACTTCAGCTCTGACGCGCCGTTATTGTTATTCAGAATACCTGGGCTTGCCACTATACCCTCACGGGAGCGAGTACCTGAAACAATTGTCTTTTCACCCATGTAATCCATGACATCTTTTTCATCGATGATTCCATCACCATTCACATCGAACGGCGGAATATACAAACGGTTACCGTCATTTGCATTCAGTTCCATGATCCAGCTTGAACCACCAGGGCCACACGGGTCTTCATTCGGCACCGTGGTCACAAAGATAACCCGGTTGTTGCGTATAATGGGGTTCACCACGACTCGCTCACCGTACTCATCACCAAAGCGCAGATCCATAAACCAGCCCTTATCTGTGCTCCAGTCAATCCGATAGTCAGTATCATCCCGCTCACTGGATGTCACCCTGAATTCACGGCTATTATCATCCTCACCCTCCACAAAATCTTGCTCCAGTATTCTCTGCTGCATCAAGTCACTGCGCTGTGGCTGGCTCAAGCCATTATTATCATCCCACACCCCGTAGAATGTCTGAATCTGTGTGGCTGCACCTGCGCTGGCACTGTCACCCACTTCAAAATATTTGCCAGTACCGAACAACAACAGGGTTTGGTCCCGTTCGATCGGATGACGTTTGACCGCAATCGCCGAGCTAATCGGTTGCACTGTGCCGCCCGCATCCCTGGCAACGAACACAGGTTTGGGATCGGTGCCGGTTTTGTAGGCAAAATCCCAGGAGCCGGCAGTAGAACTGGTTACATCCACTTTCCATACATTACCAAACAGGTCGCCCGCATAGAGCGCATCCACTTTGAAATCGCCGTCCATATCAACCGGAGTGACAGTAGCCACACCATTAGGTCGATTTGCACCGGTTGGGTCATCCACCATACCAATACCAGTATCAAACTTTCTAACCAGGGCACCGGTAAAGGCATTCACCACATAGATCACACCATTACCTGTGGTGCTGACATGATCATCCGGGTGTGTATTGTTATAACCGTTACCGAATATCACCACCCACTGGCCGTTATTCATTTTTGCGTAACTAACATCACCAATAGTAAAGCCCAAATCCGCATCACCGAATGTACTGGTACCGGAGACCCGTGGATGATCGGTAAATTCCCATATGGTATTACTGGCAATCGCATCAGGGTTGGTTATATCCATACCAAACACGATCTGCCCGCCGGCACCCACTGACGAAGCCAGCATGGTTTTCCAGCCCGAATTATAGGCATCGAATACCTGTGGTGAACCATCTACAAAATAGGTATGACCGCTGTTGTACTTCAGTGATGTGAGCAGATTCAGGCGTTTTACTAATGCACCGGGCACATAGGCAAACCTTTCTTCACCGGTCAGCGCATCGAAGGCATGCAGCATGCCATCATTCGCACCAACATAGGTAATCGGCTCGCGATTACGGTTATTGTATTTAAAGGTTGAATACTTATCTGTTTCAAGGCTGTCTGGATAAGAGAAATCCGGCGCACCCACATAGGCAGGCGAGGAATTAATAATATCACCCAGCACATTCTTTTCGTCCAGGCTTTCAGTCCCCTCGAAATTAGCAACCATATTGCGAATCCTGAAACGTCCACCCGACTGATCCGCTTCCAGACTGTGATCGCCACGAAGATAATCCAGCCTGTCCTGACCTTCACCCGAGCCTTCAACCACCAGCGTGTCCGGGTCGGTTCGCAATGCGACACGTTGATCTGAGCTCAGGTCAAAAATATCCTTGAATTCAACCGTGGTATAGGTGTCGGTTTCCATGGTATATATCTTTCGTTTGGTATGTGTACTACCCTGCGGCCCAATCTTCAGTGAAAGCTCGTAGCCCGCATTCCACTCCACTTCACACAGCGCGCCCACTTGGTGAGTGTCATCACACTCTGGCGGTGAATCGTCATTGCCGTCGTTATCCCGATCAACCGGACCATCCTGTATGGGCACAGAAAACAGGTTACCGGACCAGCCATTTGAATCAAAGCGAGCCTGGTACAGGCGACTATTGGCATTCAGGGTGCCGGAATTCAGGGCTACTGCCGCTGCCGAGCCGACACGCGCATTAATTGCCGCAATTGCTTTAATCAGCTTTTCAGACACCTCGGTGGGTGATGAAGCCGAGGCATAGACACCGGCACTGTTATAGGCCGCATGCCACAGGTCATCGGTTTTCTCCGCGTCATTACTAATATTACTCCAGAAGCCGTTTTTATCCGGCACACCCGGCGTTGACCAGTCGTTACCCGCCGCATCAAAATCTGGGTTGCCATCACCATCGTTGTCCACCAGGTTACCCGACACACCAAAGGCCACGGTAAAAGTTACCATGTGCTGATGTGTGGTAAGGTCGTCTGGATAGTTCGGATCAAGCACCACCAGCGGCAAATCACTTTCCAGCGGCAAATCCGGTTTTACATTATCTTCCAGCGTACTCAGATCGTTCATATAGTATTTGTAGGCAACGTCGGCCAGGGTCTCACTGCGATTATCCCCATCCGGATTCTCCACAGAGGCGCTATAGCCGCTCCACGCACCATCGGTAAATAGAATGGTAAAGTTTTTCTGGCAGGAATAGATAATCGGATTATCCTTGCCAGACAGGTTATCAGCGTAATACTCACCCGCATCTCTCAATGCGCGGCGCAGCGGTGTACCCAGAGCATTCTGTTCGTAGGCAAAGTAATCCCGCTTTATCTCTGTATTATGCGCAGTAAAATTGGTCAGCGAGATATCCGGCACTTCATTGAACACCAGATCATCGCGATTAATCAGGGTCATGCCGAAGCGGAAAGTGGGCTGAGAATCAATAATTTCTGCAATCGCATTCTTCACCGGGAAGGAACGACGACGATAATACTGATACCAGTTAGCGACATTCTGTGCCGTCTCGGCAATGGTGCGACAGCCGGTTGCGCCGGTTGCGCTCATGTAGGTGGCGGCATTCGCCTGATCAGCAACGATGTCATCACGGATAGTGCGCACCATTGCATCCGTGCCAAGAATGTTATAACAGCCTGCCCCGCTCAAGGTGGTGGTTGCCAGTGCAGTTTCATTCAGGCCACGGTCTGGATTGTCGGGTTTTGGATTATAAGCAATCAACTGTACATCGACTGATGAACTGGAGACGGTAAAACGCATATGGGAATCCCATAAATCAACTTCACCATTAGCCAGATCACTCGCAGTATTGGCAGCAAAACCACTGGCGGCATAACCTGTTGCGTCAAAGTTTGAGCCACGATTGGGTCGACTGTTGGTGTAGCCGGAATCATCTATCCAGACTTCATAAATAAACGGGCCATTATTAAAGTCGCCATCGGCCTCAAGATTGCGTGTAATACTGTAACCCGGCTGGGTACTAAACGGATTGGAGCGCGCCGCAGTAAAACTGGCATCCTCACAAGGATCACCCGCGTTATTACAGGGGCCATCCCAGGGCTCATACTGTATATCCGCATTGTAAAACACCCGGTTTAAACTGGTGGATCTGCCACGCCAGTCCACATCAAGCGGATGATGACTGCTGTCAGCACAGGACTCTGCTCTACCCCCGTAGTAACACGAATTACCGTACACATTATCACTGTTACTGTAGTTGTAATACAGTGTGCCATTATCCGTATCAGTTCCATCAAATTCTGCAATATCAAACAGGCCGGAGGTGTTCTGGCTGGTGGTTGGTTCCCAGCTATCAAATGAGTTATCACGAATCGGATCCGGATCGTAGTTATACCAACGCCAGTGAGGCCCTGTCATATACTCCCAGTCCATAGAGCCGGAATCATCACTAACAAAGAACACATTGGGTTGCACCGCGGCACCGAGAAACAATGGCGTATTAGCAATACTCAGGTTCGCAGCATGCACAGGTGTTGCAGATGACAGGAACACAACTGCAGCCAATGATGCAGATAAAAAGTAACGGTAAATCGTTTGCTTCATAATATTGCTCCAGAAACTCTGGCCTTGCTTATAAGTAATCATGCTGTCCATCTAGCTCAGTTAACAGGCTGCAGGTAAGTCGATTGCAGCACTACGGCAGCATTACCATCAATGCCGGTGCTGTAGGCCGTTATTCTGTACATGGCACTGCGCGCCTTGGCTTGTGAGGAAAAATCGAGGCCTTCACTATCCGCTGAAATAGCACCGAGTGATTCGATAAAGTAGCGCGCATCATTCTGACAACCAACCGTCGGCCGGTCATTATCCTGCAATGCACCACCATAGGCCCAGGTTTTTGTGTCATCCTGCCAGAAACTGTCATCCTTCAGCTCGGGATTCTGCATGTCGGGCAAGTTCACCTCCCACACCTGGTTGGCTCCCTGAGCCGGGGTTGAAGTCACGGCAAAGGCTTCATTACTCAGGCTATCGAGCCAAATTTCACCGGCACGTAATGCGGCTTCAGCACATTGCAGCGCATTGCTTCTGTTTTTAATGCTGCCCTGGATACTGATGTCGGTAATATTGGTTCGCATAGCCGCCACACCCAGCAGGGTGAATACAATCATTAATACAATAGCGGTAATCAACACAGCACCCTGTTGCCTGCACGGGGATGGGGATCTGGAAAATTTCATTATAATGATGCCCCCTGTGTGCGATCACCGATCATGCGGTTGCGCACCACAAACGTTGATGAATAGATGGCCCTTGAAAATCTATCGGTTGGCTCATACACCAGCGGATTTGCGCCCGGCAAGGTATAGGACTGATCAATCGCTTTGCCGTATATTTGTTCATCGGAGCGCATAATCAGGCTGACCCGTACACTGACCACCCTTGGCCATAAACAGTTTTCGGATACCGGCACTGACATGGGCGTATTACAGGTACCCTGAATCTGGCTCGCGGTTAGATAACGGCTGGCCACATTACGCGCAGTTTCATCATCTTCAACACCGTAATCCAGTTTCATGCGCTCAACACCTTCGACCAGTGGCGATGGTGTATCACCGTCAATGCTTCTAAACAGGGTGGGCACACCACGGTCATTATTCGCCACATAATAGGTTACAGTTGCAACGCGACTGAGTTCACCGTGTATCGACCTGGAAATACCCTGGTTTTGTGTCCAGGTGCCAAACTCGTTTTCATCTGCGCCACCACCCGCCGCACGACCAACTACACCGTCGTCAATTAATGCATCACTGCTGGTCACGCGGAATATTTCTGCATCCTTACAGGTTGAGGCAACAGCAAAGTTATTTTGCGCAATACGCACATCGGTGCCCGAAGGAATATCAAGATAATACGCTGGGTCACCGATATTTCGATTCTGCAGTACATAGGATTCACCAATAGTACCCCGCAGTGTCAGGGCATCGGAACCTGGCAACATACCGGTTAAACCCAGACCCGCAGCCGGTGTTGGCAGCCAGCCAGTACCCACCGCCTGATAACCCTGTATTTCATGGCCGGCATTGAAATTGGCCCACGGCAGTTCATCGTTGAGCAGTGAAATTCGATAGGCCGATTCATTCACGCTCTGCCCGGTGCCACCGTGATACGCAGCAACCGTTCTGCAACCCATTGAGCCCACAGCTCTCAGTGAGTTACCGATAAACTCGGCCGCCAGCTTTGCATTGGTTTTCATTTCCAGTTCTGAAGCGGTATTCCTGAAATCGGTTCGATTCGATACCTGCATGGTCACTGCAGAAGCCAGGATCAAAATACCCATGGTCATCGCCACAAGCAGCTCGAGCATTGAGTAACCCGATTGAGAACCGAGTTTTTGTATCTGATAGCCTGTTGTTTTTTTATTCATAACCATTGCTTAGGGTTGAAATATCATTGTGTAGTCTTTTTCGTAGGTATTGCCGTCTTTATCCAGCTCTTCCCAGGTGACCGAGACTTCATATACCGCATCTTCATCTGTGCCGCTTATATTTAAAATTTCTGCCTTGGGGTTTTTATTTGCCAGAAAAGTATTCAGCTCCATGCCAATCAGGTAACTGATCATACTGGTCATTTCTCCGCCTGATGCACAACCAGCGCCCAGTGATGACATACAGGCCGGTGCCGCACCAGCGGTGGTAACCGTCAGCCCATCCAGCGTGCTGGCATTTACCCCGGTTATATTGGAGCGGAATATTTCCGTAATATTCCAGACACGCTGTGCGGCATTAATTTCTGTATTGGTCTCGGCCGCTTTCTGTTGTGAACGCAACATCATCGAGGTTGAACCCAGCATTCCAATGGTCAGAATAAATAAGGCAACCATTACTTCCATTAATGTAAAGCCTTGCTGTCTTTTTAACTTGTTCATTAGCAATCGTTCGCTGTGCTTGTGTTTTTAATAAGGTTCGCTTCACCGCCCACCATTATGGAAATATCGCGGCGCGGGTAGCCGTCTGCATCACCGCTGCAAATCTGGAAGCCGCCTGCTGTGCCATCTTTCAATTCGCCCGTATGCGAGAAAGTAACTGCAACACTAAAATCATTAGTTAAGGCACCAAACGGGCTGGCTGTGATGCTGATGGATGTGCCACCATCCATCTGGTTGAGCCAGACCAGGCGATCGCCATTGGCCTCGTCAAATGTACGATCCTGATTCTGATCTACAAAGACGATCCAGCCACGATTCCAGTTATCTGCCGCACCACTGCAGGTCGGTGTACTGGCATCTGTATTGGTACTGCTACAAACAACCACATCTCGACCCGAGGTCATGGCTTCCGCTCTGGCACGCTTCAGCGACAGCACCAGCTCATTTGACGTATCAGCCATCTCGTTGGTCAATATGATCGAGTTGAATACGGGCACGCCGACCGCCATCAATATGCCCATCATCGCCACCACGATCATCAGCTCAATTACCGTAAAACCGTTTTGATTTAGTTTTTTCATGTCGTTATTTAAGACCATTCAAATGTCAAAGTCATGGAGATCAAGATGGAGTCTGGTTAATGCCTGATAAACGGCTAAAGCCCGTCACAGGCGGTCATAAAACAACGATGCGCGCTTCGTCTGCGTCAGTTATTCAGTCATTAACCTGGCAATGCGCTGTGCACTGCCCAGCCCCAGAATGACTCCGTTACGGTAATGCCCGGCATTAATATACAGACCCTTTACGCCATTATGTTCGCCGATAGTGGGTTCGCCCTGTGGACTGCCGGGACGCAACCCCGCCCAGTGATGCTCAACCGGTAACTCACGTAATGCAGGAAATATCTCCTGGGCACTGTCCAGTAGCTCGGCCTTCACTTCATCACTGATATGTTTATCAAACCCACTGTGCTCAATGGTGCTGCCACAGACAATGCGCCCGTCGCGGCGTGGAATCAGGTAACGGTTTTCTGCCAGCAGTATGTGCGGCAACAGCCCCGGTTCGCCCTTGAACAGGATCATCTGTCCTTTTACCGGGCTGATCTGAGGCGTCTCACCACAGCCCCGTAACAACTCCGCACTCCAGGCTCCACCGGCAATCAGCACCTGCCCCGCATGCCATGCTCGACCGTTGGCCTCAACCCCCTGCACACGACCCTGCTCAATCAGCAGTTTTTCAACCGGCGTGTGCGCATGATATTCAATGCCCAGCGCATCCAGGCTGGCGCGCAACGACCGCACCAGCCGTGGGTTACGCATCTGCGCCACCTCCGGCAGCCACAGACCATGTTCGAACTGCGCTGAAACCCCTGGCGACAAGGCCTGCAACGCCTGTGACGAATCCACTTCCTCGAGCTTCATCGACCAGCGCTGCGCCCATTCACGGGCGGCAACCACTTCGTCGCTGCCCAGCACCAGCATGCCACTTCGAATATACTCGGGGTCGACACCCCCTTCCTGTATCAGCTCATCCGCCAGCGCGGCATACTGCCGCTGGCCGACCTGGGCCAGCTCATTTACCGTGTCGGAATAACGCCAGGGGTGTAATGGCGACAGTATGCCGCCACCGGCCCATGAGGACTCCTGCCCCATATCGCCTTTTTCCAGTAACACCACCTTCATTCCACGGCGCGTCAGTTCACGCGCACTCAGCATGCCGATCAGGCCGCCGCCCACTATTATGCAATCAGTCATTGTCTCTATTAATTTATACGTTAAGCCTGTTTCGCCCCGCAATTAGAACCTGCGTGGCAAGGAGCGAGCTATCTTAACAAACAAAAGACCCGCATCGTGGATGCAGGTCTTTATATATTTATATAGTCTACGGATGCCGGGCTATTTACTCACCGCAGGTATTGGTGACCCCTGGCGGCGCCTGGTCCAGGTACTTTTCACAGTAGCATGGGCTTGTGCCTTTGTCCCAGTGGCGCTGGCAGCGTTTGATCCACAGTGCGTCCTGCTGCGCCTGCCACTCGGCTGCGCGCTTTTCGGTTTCTATTGCCTGCTGGCGCGCCAGCTCTTCTTCACGCGCCCGCTTAAGCTCCTGCGCCATTTTCTGTTTTTCCTGCGCAACCTGCTTTGCTATGCGCTGTTCAGCATCCTGCTTCTTAGCACTGTCATTACAGGGATAGCTGATTGCGTTGACCGCAGAAGAAAAATCCGCCGGTGGCTTTGCACTACACATTTTCACCGGCTTCGGTTTGGCGACGGGCTTGGGGGCAGGCGCTTTTACCGCCGGGCGGGGCGGGGCGACAGGCTGTGCAGCCTGCACTGGTTCGGGACGATCGAGCTTCGCCATCAGGGCTGAAAAACCCGCCATGCTGTAATCGAGCCTCACCGGGCGTCCATAGGGCTCGATAATAAATGACAGGGTGCGCGCCATTTTCAGGCGCGTCTTGCTCTGTTCATCCAGCCGAATAATAAAGTCACCGCCACCACCGGCGTTAACACAGATGTCGTTAATCACCACCGCATTCTGTTTGAGCATACGGCCGGGGGTCTGCTGGTTATTCAGACACCAGTCGAATTGCGGCAGACGCTGGCCATCCAGCAGCACATCGACAATATCCAGATTGGGCAGACTGCGGGTATCCGCCAGTTCACCACTGGGGTCATTACGCCCCAGGCGCAGTAACAGGCGCTGTGGGCTGATATTCACATGGTAGTAATTGGTATCCGCACCATCACGTTCGGCGCCGGACTTGATCACCGCGCCATCATGTTCATACCAGGCAACATCGGTACCAAAGGACAGGTCCTTGGTTTTCTTGAATGGATTGACGGTTGCCTGGGCACCCGCCGAAACAATGAGAAACAGGGCTGCAATGCCGATAGATGTGAATTTTTTTGTTAAGCCGTGCACGCTTAATCCCTCTTTAAACCAGTTGTAAATAGTGACCCCACCGAATTCGTCAACCACCCGTTAATTATCGTAATACTTAAGAATTTCTCTAAATATATTAGATAAGCTATGGTTATTACGAATGTTTTTCTAATTTTCGCAGGCTGTTCAGATTTAATGACTAGGTATAGCACAATATTTTATGCCGTGAACCAAAACGCCGGAAAATCAGTGTAAAATCAGCATTTTTCAGCAGAAACACACTCAAAATGCAGATTATTCTAAATGGTCAGGCGCTTGAACTCGCCGACAACAGCAGCTTGCAACAACTGATTGAACAGCAGGGCCTGGCGGGCAAACGCCTTGCTGCTGAAGTGAATATGGAAATTATCCCCCGTGCACAACACCCGAACCATATCCTGAAAGAGCAGGATCGGGTGGAAATTGTTCAGGCCATTGGCGGTGGCTGATTGAGTCGGCTACCGCAAACCTTCCACAGCAACGCTGCAAAACCTGCCCCAAACAGTGATATGATACGCGCCTCTGAAATCAACCGCGCAAACAGACAAATCTATGAGTGACAAGCCACTAACCATTGCCGGCAAAACCTATAACTCCCGTTTACTGGTGGGCTCCGGCAAATACAAAGACCTCGAAGAAACCCGGGCCTGCACCGAAGCCAGTGGCGCAGAAATCATTACGGTAGCGATTCGCCGCACCAATATCGGGCAGACCCCCGGCGAACCCAATCTGCTGGATGTGGTGCCACCGGAAAAATATACCATTTTACCCAATACCGCCGGCTGCTATACCGTCGAGGATGCCGTGCGCACCTGCCGCATGGCGAGGGAACTGCTGGATGGCCACAGCCTGGTCAAGCTGGAAGTGCTGGGTGATGAGAAAACCCTGTTCCCGGACATTACCGCCACCCTGCAGGCAGCGGAAATCCTGGTAAAAGACGGATTCGATGTGATGGTATATACCAGCGACGACCCGTTGATTGCCAAACGCCTGGAAGAGATCGGCTGTGCCGCAGTCATGCCACTGGCTGCGCCCATCGGCTCCGGCCTGGGGATTCGCAACCCGTACAATATTCTCACCATCGTGGAAAACGCCAATGTGCCGATTCTGGTGGACGCCGGTGTCGGCACCGCCTCCGATGCGGCGATTGCCATGGAGCTGGGTTGCGACGGCATACTGATGAACACCGCCATTTCCGCTGCGCAGAACCCGGTGCTGATGGCTTCGGCAATGAAGCACGCGGTGATTGCCGGGCGCGAGGCTTTTCTCGCCGGACGCATGCCACGCAAGCGCTTTGCCTCCGCCTCTTCACCCATTGATGGTACCTTTTTTTAAACCCACCTGATTTGTCTGGCAGCAACCCCGCTGCCAGACAAACACACCGCAAGATTCCCCTATGAGCGAAAAAATTATCCGCACCATCCGCAGCTTTGTTAAGCGCGAAGGCCGCCTCACCCAGGGCCAGCAACAGGCGATTGAAAAGCTCTGGCCGGTGTATGGCGTCGACTATGCTGAACAGGCCATTAATTTGAACGAGCTGTTTGGCCGCGAAGCGGAAACCGTGCTGGAAATCGGTTTTGGTAACGGTGATTCGCTGTGGCAAATGGCACAGGCCCGACCGGAGAAAAACTTTTTCGGCATTGAGGTCCATCGCCCCGGTGTGGGTCATTTATTGCATCTGATGGACAGTTCGGGATGTGGCAATATTCGCATATCGAATCACGACGCAGTCGAAGTACTTGAACAGCAGATACCCGACCACAGCCTGGATCGACTGCAACTCTTTTTCCCCGATCCCTGGCACAAAAAGAAACACCACAAACGGCGCATTGTGCAACCAGCATTTATACAGCTGGTAGCGCAGAAATTAAAACCCGGCGGCATTTTTCACCTGGCCACCGACTGGGAAAATTATGCCGAGCACATGCTGGAAACCCTGAACAACTGCGAGCTGTTTGAAAACCTGTCCGATGACAATACTTATGTCGATAAGCCTGCAGAACGTCCAATTACAAAATTCGAAACCCGCGGCCAGCGGCTTGGGCATGGTGTATGGGATTTGCTGTTTAAAACTCAGTAGCACGTCCTGTAGCTCACTTGCTTCAACAAGAAAACGCAAATGAACGCAAATGAACGCAAATAGACGCGATTAAGGCTTTATATCCATGTGAACTCTGACGTCTATGAAAAACACCGCGTGCTTCACATTTATCTTTTAATTAAATTAATAAAGGGCTCTTACACATCACAAAACGGTCGCATGACCTGTACCTTCTTCAAAGCAGTCAAACCTGCACGCAGCCCACATAAAGATTTGCGTTTATTTGCGTTTATTTGCGTTGTTCGCGTTTTCTTTTTTTCTTTTTAACGCCGTGCTTTACTTATGTGTTTAACCAGTGAAATAGGCTTCGTTCACCAGTAAGTGCACATAGATACTGGCGGCGTAACCCAGTGCAATCACCGGCGTCCATTTCAGGTGCGCGAAGAAGGTATAGTAACCCCGCGCCTGGCCCATCAGTGCTACACCGGCGGCGGAGCCGATGGATAACAAAGAACCACCCACACCGGCGGTTAAGGTCACCAGTAACCACTGGCCGGTTGGCATATCCGGATTCATGCTCAGCACCGCAAACATCACCGGAATATTATCCACAATCGCCGACATTACACCGACTGCAATATTGGCGGAAGTTGCGCCCCACTGGTTATACATAATTTCCGATGCCAGTCCCAGGTAGCCGAGAAAACCCAGTCCACCCACACACAGCACAACGCCATAGAAAAATAATAATGTATCCCACTCGGCGCGTGCCACCGGGTTAAACACATCGAAGCCGCCGGGCGAGCCCAGTTGAGCATCACGGTCCTGATAACCATAGTCATCCCGATGCGCAGTTTTCTTGAGGAAATAACCGAACACCTGCAAGTAACCTAAACCGGTTAGCATGCCGATTACCGGTGGTAGATGCAGGAAGGTATGGAAAGCAACTGCAGTGGCAATGGTCAGCAGAAACAGCAGAATAATGCGCCTGGCACCCCGTTGCATGGACACCTTTTCATCACTGGGTTCCGGCTTCAGGTTGGGCACTGCAAAACTCATAAGAATTGCCGGCAGCAACCAGTTAACCAGCGCAGGAATAAATAATGCAAAGAAGGTCCAGAACTCAATCATGCCCTTCTGCCAGACCATCAGTGTAGTAATATCGCCAAACGGCGAGAAGGCCCCGCCGGCATTGGCGGCCACCACAATATTAATCGCACCCAGACTGATAAAGCGCACATTGCCCGAGCCCACCGCCATAATCACCGCACACATTAATAATGCCGTGGTCAGGTTATCTGCAACCGGTGAAATAAAGAATGCCAGCCCACCGGTAATCCAGAACAACGAGCGGAAGCCGAAGCCGCTCTGAATCAGCCAGGCACGCAGTGCATCGAACACACCACGGTCTTCCATCGAGTTGATATAGGTCATAGCCACCAGCAGGAACAGCATCAGCTCTGCATATTCCAGCAGGTTATGGCGCACAGCCTGTTCTGCCTCAACCGACATGCCATGTTGTGCCGCCACATAGGCGATGCTGCCCCAGATCAGGCCGGCCGCAATAATAACCGGCTTGGACTTTCTCAGGTGGGTAAATTCTTCTGCCATTACCAGCAGGTAGGCAATAACAAAAACCGCAATGGCAAAAAAGCCCAGACCAGTGTTAGTCATATCCCAGCTTTTACCTGCCTCGGCGGCAAACACGCTGGAGGAAAACACCAGTAACAGGATGGTGCTGAATACGCTGCTGTAATTTTTTATTTTCATAATTTTATTTTCGCCTGGTCGCTAGTCAGCTCCTGCCTTTCGCGAATTAACACCCCATGTGCCTGCTACACTGAAGCGCGGCATAATTAAGCCGCGACCCTGTGTAACTGGTATATCTGCGCTGCTTTAGAACACCAGTCCCATCATCAGCATCATTACGATCAGGAACAGCACCGTCATAATGCCACCTGCACGCATAAAGTCCGCCACCCGGTAACCCGCCGGACCCATAATCAATGCGTTCACCTGGTGTGTCGGAATCAGGAATGAGTTGGATGTTGCAATGGCAACGGTCAGCGCAAACACCGCCGGATTGGCACCCACACCCAGTGCAATGTTCACCGCCAGCGGAACCAGCAGCACGGTGGCGCCCACATTCGACATAACCAGTGTAAAGAAGGTGGCAAGTATTGCTACCGCAGACTGTATAACCCAGATGGGCGTGTCTTCCGCCATCAGTGATAATGTCTGCTCAGCTATCCATTTCGCGGTACCGGAGGTTTCCACCGCCAGCCCCAGGGGAATCAGTGAGGCCAGCAGAAACACGGTTTTCCAGCTCACCGCTTCATAGGCTTCTTCAATCTTGATAACGCCGGATAGAATCATCCCCATAGCACCGGTTAGCAGCGCAATGGATAAACGCAGGTCGGTAAACAGAACCAGGAACAGCGCCACAGCAAAGAAGAACAGTGCCGGCACCAGTTTCTGCGGCCGCGCTTCCTCTTTGGGGTACTCGGTGGTGACCACCACGAAGTCACGGTCTTTTTCCAGCCGCAGCAAATTATCCCAGGCGGTATGCACAATCAGTGTATCGCCGGCTTCAAGGGGCATATTACGAATGTCATCCCCTTCGCGTTTGGTTTCACCATCACGATGTAAGCCAATCATTGCCAGGCCGTAGGTCTTGCGCAACCAGACTTCCCGTGCACTTTTGCCAATCAGCCCGGAGCCAGGTGTAATCACCACTTCCGCCACACCGGATTTGGAGGCTGACAAGGCTTCGGAAAAAGTTCGCAGCTCTTCACGCAGGCTCAGGCCATATTTCTCGGCCATTTCCCGGATCAGCTTCGGATCGGCAATCACGCCCAGTACCATGCCTGCGGTAATTTCAGTATCACGCGCCACCGAGCCGGGACCAAAACGCAGGCCATCACCCCGGCGTTTGCTGGCAATGATGCGTACCCGGTTAATTGACTCAATATCATCCAGTGTCTGGCCAATCAGGCTGCTGTCATCGCTCACCACCAGCTCAGACATGGCATAGTCAACGCCATACACTTTCTGGATATATTTAAGGGGGTCAGAGCCGGCGGTCTGGCTTTCTGACTGGGTTGCAGGCAATACAAAACGCCCCGCCAGTACGAAATAGACAATACCGGTCGCCACCAGCGCCAGGCCGATCGGTGTCACCGAAAACAGGTCCCAGGTAGCCATCTGCTGATCCGCAGGCAGTGCCTGGTTCGAGGCCAGTATCAGGTCATTCAGCAAAATCAGCGGGCTCGACCCCACCATGGTGACAGTACCACCCAGAATCGCGCAGAAACCCATGGGCATCAGCAGGCGTGACATAGGCAGGCCGGAACGTGCGGAAATACGCGACACCACTGGCAGGAACAGTGCCGCTGCACCCACGTTCTGCATAAATGATGAAATTATGCCCACGGTGGAGGAAATAATTGGAATAATGCGGGTTTCCGATTTACCACCGACTTTCAGGATAAAGCCCGCTACCCGTGTCATCAGCCCGGTTTTATCCAGACCCGCACCAATAATCATCACCGCAATAATCGACATTACCGCATTGGAGGAGAAACCGATAAACAGTTGCTCGGTATCCACCAGCCCCGTTTCCAGACCCATATAGGGCGCCAGTAACGAAGTCAGCCCCAGCAACACCATCACCGTGGCGGCTGCCACGTCCACACCCACTACTTCAAAGGCAAACAAATAAATAGTCAGCATCAGAATTCCAGTGACCCAGGCAATCTCGATGCTGGGTACAACGGTTGACAGCACCAGCGCGGCAGCAAAAAAAACTGCTGCGGCTACCATCTGCTTTACTGTAAAGCGGCCCTGCGTGGTTACAGTCTTTTCTTCGTCAGCCATAGCAGGCATAGTTTTTCTCCAGTTAAATCAATTCGTTATCAGGGTAAATCAGGCAGCAGCACCGACCGTGCAGGGGATCGCAGTGTGATTCAGTCGCGGCCCCAACCGTTATCGCATTTGATAATTAAGCTGTGTTTGCCAACTGCTTTACCATATGGAAACTACTTAAACAGGATGGCAATAGCTGGATACCCGCAAAGACGCCGGATAATGCATGTTTTATAGCCACTATTCAAATGAATTCAAATGCCTTAACATTCCTTAATGGAATATATTAACCTGCCCGATTACAAGGCACTTGCCACCCTCAAAGCCGTTGTCGAACTGGGCAGTGTCAACCGAGCGGCAAAGGCGCTGTGCGTGGGCCAGCCGGCAGTGACCAAGCGCCTGCGCTCACTGGATTTCTGTTACGGCGTAGCGCTAATGCGACACCAGGGCAGACGCTTACGCCTGACCACTGCCGGCAAGCGGGTGTACGCCTATGCACAACTGATTATGGAGCACCAGGCCAGCCTGCTGGATGACCTGGCCTCTCTAAGAACCGGCCATAACCGGCTTAAGCTGGAGGTCACCTTTGCCATTGGCGAACACATGCTACCGGACATCCTGTTGCACTTCGCCGAAGTGCAGCCGGAGCTGCGCATTGAAAGCCGGCTGGGTTATTCTCGGCGAATCAATACCCGGCTGGCCACCGGCCTTGCAGATATCGCACTGCTGGAGCAGCAGCCACAGCATACCAATATAAAATCAGAAGCCTGGATAGAAGACGAGCTGCTGCTGGTGTGCGGGCCAAGTCACCCACTGTGGGGAGAGTACAGCATCCCGGTTGAACAGCTCAACGAGCTACTGTTTGTGCTGCGGGAGTCCCAGTCCTCTATTCGCAATACACTGGATCAACGACTCAGTGAAATCGGTATAAAATCACTGCAAACCGCAATGGAAGTGGGTTCATCCGATACCATTATCGAGCTGCTGCAGCGGGGCCGACACGTCAGCTTTCTGCCGCAGTTTGCGGTTCAGACCTACCTCGAGCGCAACAGCCTGCACCATATCAAAATCGACGACCTGATTATTAAACGCACACTGTGGATTGCCTATAACAGGGACAGTATGCATAGCCAGGTGGCGGACACCTTTATACAGACACTCAAGCAGATTCAGCTGGGAGACATCCATTAGTTGTCACAGGAGTTGCCACAGACCTCGCCTTGACCTGCATCAATAAATTTCGCCTTACCCCTTCACTGAGTGTGGTTACTGATCCAGATCAATTCAAAATTAGCATATCCTGATATTTTGTTTAGCGACCACATTAAACAACCAATCAGGTGATCCAAGTGAAAAAACAACACACCACTATTGCAGTTCTAACCGCCCTGGGCCTTGCCATGGGCAGCGCCTCCTTTTCTGCCCAGGCCATTCAGGCCGGCGATATGTTTGGCCGTCTGACCCTGACCACGGTTATGCCCAATGATGATGCGGATCCATTCAGTGACGTTGCTGTAGTACCGGAAGTGGATGACAGCACCCGTCCCGGTGCCACCTTTGTCTATATGTACACCGACAATATCGGTCTGGAAGTGCTGGCCGCACTGCCGTTCAAGCATGATATCAGCGTTGACGGCATGGGCGTTATCGGTGAAACCAAGCACCTGCCGCCGACCTTCAGTGTGCAGTACTACTTCAATCCACAGAGCAAGGTGCGCCCCTTTGTCGGCCTGGGCCTGAACTACACCACCTTCTTCTCCAGCAAAACCGTTGATTCACTGGGTGGCGATCTGGATCTGGACGACTCCTTCGGCCTGGCGGCTCAGGTGGGTATAGATTACGACCTGGATGAAAAATGGTTTCTGACCGCCGATGTGCGCTATATGAACATTGAAACCACCGCCACCAACAGCGCCGCTGGCTCTACTGATGTTGAAATCAATCCAACGGTTGTCAGTGTCGGTGTAGGTTATAAATTTTAATCCATTGCCCTGATCAATCCGGGACCGACCTGATCAGGGGTGCTGCGCTCTGCAGCGCCCCACGGGTGCCCCATTCTGAAGCGATAACGCAATATAAGCTGCCTCCCCCAAGGCAGCCTGTTTAATAAAATTCGCACCGCAGCACAAAAATCGCTAAAATAGCGCGCTACTTGCCCAAAGCAAGCGTGTACACCCTGGTGATTCACGCCATCTATAACGGGCCACCGAATTCCAACACCTGCCAGGCTAACTATAAGATGCAGGTGAAAATTTTTAAATATCAATGATTTAAGGAGACTTCAATGTCCCAGAAACACCCTATTGTTGCGGTAACCGGCTCATCAGGCGCGGGTACATCAACGGTCAAAAAAGCCTTCGAACATATTTTCTTCCGTGAAAAAATCAACCCTGTGGTAATCGAAGGCGACAGCTTCCATGCCTACGACCGTGCCGCCATGAAAGAAGAAATGGCCAAGCATGAAGCCAAGGGCAACCTGTCGTTCAGCCACTTTGGTGAAAACGCCAATGAATTCGGCAAGCTGGAAGAGCTGTTTGCTTCCTATGCTAAAAACGGCACCGGCCAGAAGCGTTATTACCTGCACTCCGATCCGGAAGCGGCCGAGCACAATGCACGTCTGGGCATTGATAAAAAACCCGGTGAGTTTACCCCATGGGAAGACATTGAAACCGGTTCCGACCTGATGTTCTACGAAGGCCTGCATGGCCTGGTTAAAACCGAAAACCACAATGTGGCACAGCATGTTGACCTGGGCATAGGCGTAGTACCGATTGTCAACCTGGAGTGGATCCAGAAAATTCACCGCGACAATGCAGAGCGCGGTTATTCCGCTGAAGTAATCGTAGACACCATCCTGCGCCGCATGCCGGACTATGTGAACTACATTACCCCGCAGTTCTCGCAAACCGACATTAACTTCCAGCGTGTATCTACTGTGGATACCTCCAACCCTTTCATTGCCCGTGACATTCCAACACCCGATGAAAGCTTTATCGTGATTCGCTTTAAGGACCCGGCCAAGTTCGGCACCGATTTTCCTTACCTGCTGAATATGATCAACGACTCATTCATGTCACGTCGTAACACCATTGTGGTCCCCGGCGGCAAAATGGGCATGGCAATGGAAATTATCCTCACGCCGATTATTCACGAGATGATCGAAAAGTCGAAAAAAGCGCGCTAGTAAAGTACGCATAACAGCGCCACAAAAAGCCAGCCTAACCGCTGGCTTTTTTTATGTTCAGGATGAACGGTATTTCGCGTGAGGCATGGACGCCGGTAGTGATTATGCACAGGATGTGCGGTATTTTGCGAGAGGCATGGATGCCGGTAGCAAAGATGTCAGGATGCGCGGTATTTTGCGGGAGGCAGGGATGCCGGTAGCAAAGATGCACAGGATGTGCGGTATGGATGAAGTCATTCGTCGTTAGTCCTGTGTCATTGGTCAAGCTAACAACGTTCCTGTAGGGTGGATCAAGCGAAGCGGATCCACCAGGCTACCTAAGGATTAACAACTCCCATAGACGGCACCCCTTACACCGCAGCCTGGATATGTGCTAATTTCTATACCATATCAGCTGTAACATATGACACATACAACCAACACCAGGTCCCACACATTGCCCATGAAACAGTTTCTACTCGCACACAGCGCCGACCAGCCAGCCGAACAGTTGCTTGCCAGCTGTATAGAACAGCTAGGCGAGATTCCGGCAGAAGCCAGTTTCGGTTTTTTATATATCAGTGATGCACTGGCGCCACAGGCAGATACACTTCTGTCATCGCTGAAACAGGCTACGGGAGTACAGCACTGGGTTGGCAGCACCGGCATTGCGCTGCTCGCCACCAACCAGGAGTATTACAGCGAGTTCGCCATGGTGGTAATGCTGGCGGATTTTTCACCTGATGACTTTCGCATGCTGCCGAACATTGAGGACAGCCTTGAGGCCATACCTGCAGAATGCCGTGAATGGTGCAACACCAATGATTTCAATGTCGGCCTGCTGCACGCTGATCCGGAAAACCCCTATGTACAGCCACTGATTCACCAACTGGGCGCGATGATTCCCAACTCGTTTCTAGTTGGTGGCATCAGTTCCTCCACAACCCAGCATAATATTCAGTTTGCCGATAACGCCCTGCACGGAGGCATCTCCGGCGTGGTGTTTTCGCCCGCCATTCGCCTGCTGAGTAACCTCACCCAGGGTTGTACACCGATTGGTCCCAAGCACCGCATCACCGAATCGAGTAAAAATCTGGCTTACCGACTGGACAATAAACCGGCGCTGGATGTATTAACCGATGACACCGGCGAAGTGATTGCCCGTGACTGGCAACAGGCCGCCAACTACATCTTTGCCGGCCTGGTCAATCAACAATCCGATACCGATGATTACACGGTGCGCCAGTTAATCGGTGTGGACACGGAACAAAGACGTTTTGCAATATCGGATTACCTTGAACAGGGGCAGGAAATTATTTTCTGCCGCCGCGACGGCAACTCCGCACTGCAGGATATGCAGCGTATGTTGCAGCAACTCAAATCACGGCTTGATTCACCCATCAGGGGTGGCATTTATATCTCCTGCCTGGGACGGGGTCGCCAGCAGTTCGGTTCCAATTCGGAAGAGGTTAAATTGATTCATGCCACACTGGGCGAATTTCCACTGGCGGGATTTTTTGCCAATGGCGAAATTCACCGCAGCATGCTGTATGGCTTCACCGGTGTACTGACCCTGTTTGTATAAGCAAACATCGAGGCCACTATAACTTCCATGCCCATTATTATCGACAGCCATTGCCATATAGATTTCAGTGACTTCGACGGGGATCGTAACGAGGTTATTCACCGTGCACAACAACACGGCGTGGAGAAAATTATTGTGCCCGGCATTCAGCGTACATACTGGGAACGTGTACGTCATTGCTGCGACACTTATCCCGCACTCTATCCCTGCTATGGACTACACCCATACTTTATCGCCGAACACAGCAGCAATGACATACAGGCGCTAGCGAATTATATTGAGCAACATCGACCTGTAGCAGTAGGCGAATGCGGGCTGGACTTTTTCCTCAAGGAGCTGGATCGAGATCAACAACAATTCTATTTTGAACAGCAACTGGACATTGCACTGCAAGCCGATCTACCGGTTGTGATTCATGCACGAAAATCAACTGAAGCGGTAATCGACGCAATCAGGCAACGGCCTGGTTTACGCGGCATGATCCACAGCTATTCCGGTAGTTACGAACAGGCGGTAAAGTTGATTGATCTTGGTTTTTATCTCAGCTTCGGCGGGCCACTCACATTTCAACAGGCAAGTCGTTTACGCAAGCTGGTCTCTCAACTCCCACTGGACTCAATACTGGTTGAAACCGATGCGCCGGATCAGCCGGGCCAGATGGCGAACAGGCAACGCAACGAACCCGCCTTTATTGTTGAAGTGGTGGAACAGATCGCGCTGTTACAGCACACAGATACCAACCGCGTGGCGGATATCACCACAGAAAATGCCAAAGCGCTGTTTCAGCTGGTATAATTGCAGCTCAGTTACCTTATTTCACAGAAACAGTCAGGTTAATCTTATGTCCGATCAAGATCAGGATAAACTGCTCCGCGAACTGGCAGATTCGTTTATAACCCTTGCCAATGAGCACGCGGAAATTCAGGATAAAAACGTGGTGAATACCGCACTCATGTATGCCGCATCCCGCTTCAGCGCCTATGTCGCCGCGTCCAGCTCGCGCAACCTGGAAGACTTCACTAACCGTCAACCACAGGGTATTGAATTTTTCAGCGGCGAATTTACCCGCATGCTGGAAAGCAATATGAAGAACTATGAAAAGGTTTTTCAGCCCTCCGAGCAGCTGCGTTACGCGGAGTTTATGAAAAAACAATAAACGCTGCTGCACGCATTAGAAAGATGCACCCAGCATAAAATACACACGCTCATCGCCCAGGGTTTCATCCAGTCCGCGCGCATAACCCAGGCGCATTCGACTGGTTATGCCATAGAACAGATTAATATCAGCCTGCAGTTCAACACCGGCGCCGCTGTAATAGGTGTCTGGCGAACCACCGTCATAAGCCGCTGCGGTTTCCGCAAACACACTGCCCGACCACTGGATTATGCCCAGTGGCGGCGACATGATGCCCCTTTCCAGCAGCTGTCCCGGAAAACGCCATTCCAGCCCCGCCAGTTGCATACGCCGGCCGGACAATTCAGGCAAGCCCTCCGCATAGCCACGCAACGCGTATTCCCGTTTACCAAACACCGCATCACTTTGCGGTGTAATAAAATCCAGAATATTGTAATCGTTATCTTCACCGCCCAGGCGGAAAAGTTCTGGTTGATCGGTGCCCCACCCCTGCAACAATCTGACAGCGAGCACGTGTTGTGAACCCAGTGAAATATATTCGCGCCAGTCCAGCGTATAGATCTCGCCGCTGTAATCACTCTCCAGCAGATCGCTGCTTTCCGCAATAAGACGCAGGCTGCGACCATCTGCTTCACTGATAGAACGCAGGTAATGCTTGCTGTTACTGTAAAGTGCTGCAGCTCCCACCAGCCTGTCATATCTCGCACCAACGGGTTGCTGGTTACTGGCGACAAATACATCGTCACTGCGGCTGTTCAGTACGCCCAGCTTTAACCAGGTATTACTTTCCAGCTTCGGCAACTGCCAGTTAAGCAGCATATAGGCATCATCATCTTTTCTGCTTAACGCCAGTTGGTTGCTGGCGTTTCTGTAGTAGTCATAACTGCGCCTGTAACCCAGCGCCAGACGATTAGCATAGACATAATTAACATTGCCGGTGGCCCAGTTATTATCGATATCATACTGCAGAATTAACGAATAGCGTTGCAGGGCAAGCGCATCCTGGCCGGAACTGATCAGACCAACTTCGGTGCTGTCCTCGGTCATACTTAACATCGGGAACCACCAGCGTGGATAGACACTCCGCCACGCACTGTAGTCCCGTGGCTGCGCCAGTGCAATTTCAGTTTCAGACAGTGTTACTTCAGACGAGGATTGTTCAGAGCTGGCTGACTGGGGTAGCGGGTTCGACAATGGCTGAGCACTGAGCTCATCAAGCACTGTCACCTGGTTAATTCGGTACAGATCATAACCACCCGCATGATAGCCCATGTAATATAGCGGTGAATCCGCGTGCAGCTGCAATGGATAAAATGCACCATATTTAACCCGGCTGAGTAATTCCAGTTTGTCACTGCCTCGGGTGTAACGGTAAATCTGGTAACGTCCACTGCGCTCTGAACTGAATAGAATGCTGTTACCGCCATCACTATAGGACGGATACATATCAATGTGCCGGTCATTGGTAATCGCATGCCATTGGCGGCTGGCAATGGAAAACTCTTCGATATTCCAGCCACGATTTTCCCGGAACACCGCCGCCAGCACGGTCTGTTCATCCACCGACCATTTTATCTGGCTGATCACTTCGCTTAATCTGGACTGATAGAGAATTTGCTGTAATTCACCCTGCGCATTCAGTATCTGTAACTGGCCGATTCCCTGGTCCACCTTCAGTGCCAGTATACGCTGGCCATCAGCGGATGCGATCGCGGCCTGGTAGCGACCGCAATGACTGAGCTGCTTTAATTCACGCTGCGCGGGATCCAGTTTAAAAATCTCATTATAAAGATTGTATTCATCGCAGAATTCCATTTGCGTAATTAGCAGGCTGCTTTCAGCGGCGTCTGACGTACCTGGGCCTTCACTTAAGCTGGCATTAACTCGTGCCTGTGGATGCACATCACTGATTTTTTTACTGCCGTTTTCACTCACCCGGTATAAGGCGCTGTGTCGATCGGGTCGGCTATCAATGTAATACACATCACCATTTGCTGTCATGGCGGGATAACCGGTTCGATAGCCGGAATGACTTAACTGCTCGCCGTGCTGCCATTGGCTCTCTGCAGCATTGCTTTGCTGCCGCCTGAATCGTTGCGCTAGCCAGTGGGAAAACTCACTCCATAATTCGTAGGCATCCTTTCCCGTGGTGCTTTTCGCCGCGGTATTGACCCTGAAGGGAATAACATTGTCACTGTAACGATCAAGCAGTTCATCTATACCGCCAAGCCCATAGACATCTTCCAGGAACAGAAAAAAATACACGCCGTACAAATAGTATGTTGCACCCATGGGCCAGCTCTTGATCGGCAGGTTTATCTGTGACAGCGGTTTTAAACCGGACTCAACTTCCGCCTGCATCATCATCTGGTAGAGCGCACTCTGACCACGACCAATGCCGCGCTGCATATCAGTTTCATACCAGGTTGCCAGTCCTTCAATAAACCATAACGGCTGGTACAGATTGGGGAATAGCAGAAACTGTCGGCCGAAAATGCGCTGCAAGAAGCCCGGCACGCCGGTTGCCCTGTCAAGATGCAGTACATGCACATACTCATGCAACAACAATGTTTCCAGCCAGCTATCAAAGTCTTCCAGACCCTGTGCCGCGTCCGGCGGGAACACATAGATCACCGTATGATTGAAGTACAGCGGCGTGGCACGGCCATTGGCAATATCCACTTCATCGCTGAGCACCACATGGGTTTTACCTGCAGGCTGCCATTGCAGTTTGTTATGTAACAACCGGTGTGCACGTTCAGCCGCGTTGGCGGCTTTCAATGCCAGGGCTTCATGGCCGGCAACATAATGGATATAAAAATGCTTTGTAGAGGTGGTTTTCCAGTTGTGTTGTGGATCAACCGCCGCGGCAGGCTGAACAATGACACTGAGCAATAGACAAACCAGGCTGAGAAAAAAAACTGATGCGTAATGCTTAACGCCAGCAGATAAGCTACTGGCTGTCTGACCCGAACAGCTCCCGCTGCTTGAGCCGACGTTACTTCCTGAGACCCAACCAGACAAACGCTGCACCTGTAATCACACCTATCCAGCTAAGTAAGGGCACGCCCAGCAGAAGCGTATGCTGATCCGCCGGCTGACCCAGTATAATCGCCGCACTGATGACACCCGCCAGTCCAATCAGCGTATAACTGAGTCGCTGCTGATTGAGCTTGATGCGTTGTTTCAATGCCTCCATCTGCTGCGCCTGCTGTTTTTCAGCCTCGCCTTCCGCGACTTTTTTCAGCGCATCGAATACCAGTTCCGGCAAAGCCGGCATTTTTTCCGCGATATATGGCAGATTCTTTTTAAACCCCCTGATCAAGGCACGGCTGCCCACCTGCTCGTTCATCCATTTTTCCAGAAACGGCTTGGCGGTTTTCCATAAATCCAGCTCCGGGTATATCTGCCGACCCAGGCCTTCGATATTCAATAATGTTTTTTGCAGCAACACCAGTTGCGGCTGTACTTCCATATCAAAACGCCGTGCAGTCTGGAACAGCCGCAGCAATAACTGACCGAAAGAAATATCCTTTAACGGCCGTTCGAATATGGGTTCACAGACACTGCGAATGGCCGATTCAAACTCATCCACCCGTGTGTCAGCCGGCACCCAGCCGGAATCCACATGCAATTGTGCCACCCGGTTATAGTCACGCTTGAAAAACGCCAGAAAGTTTTCTGCCAGGTAACGCTGGTCACCGGAACTCAGGGTACCGACAATGCCGAAATCCACCGCGATGTATTTCGGTTGCTGTGGGTCACTTGTATCCACAAACAGGTTACCCGGGTGCATATCCGCATGGAAAAAATTATGCTTGAACACCTGGGTAAAAAATATTTCCACCCCCAGCTCCGACAGGCGCTGCATATTCACCCCTGCCTGTTTCATTTTTTCGATGTGCGCCATGGACTCGCCGTGGATGCGTTCCATCACCATGACATTACGGCGGGTGTAACTCCAGTAGATCTCCGGAATATATAACTGATCACTGTGTTCAAAATTACGCCGCAACTGGCTGGCATTCGCCGCTTCACGCATCAGGTCCAGCTCATCCAGAATGGTTTTTTCGTAATCAGCAACGATCTCGGTTGCACGCAGGCGTCGCGCTTCACGGGAATAACGTTCTGCCAGTGAGGCAATAATGCGCAACAATGAGGTGTCGCGCTTGATCACCGGTAACACATCCGGCCGCAGCACCTTGACCACGATCTCTGTACCATCTTTCAGGCGTGCACTGTGCACCTGGGCAATCGAGGCCGAGGCCAGTGGCACAGAATCGAATTCATCAAAGATATCCTCAACCTTGCAGCCATAGGCCTGCTCGATAATCTGCTGTGCCTTAACACTGTCAAAGGGTGGCACCTTATCCTGCAACGCCACCAGCTCTTCGGCGATATCTTCCGGCAGCAGGTCCTTGCGGGTCGACAGCATCTGCCCGAACTTGATAAAAATCGGCCCCAGATCCTGCAATGCTTCACGTAAGCGCTGTCCCCTGGGTGCGCGCTTTCTGGCAAACCAGTTCCAGGGCAACAGGTAGATTACAAAACGAAATGGACGGAACAGGTGAATGGCAAAAATGATGTCATCCAGACCATGCCGGGCCAGTACATAATTGATATAAAGCAGTCGGAGAATCTGTACCGGATTAAACATAGGTCTGGGTTATTATTCTGTAGCGTTCTGGGTGGAATTCGGTGATGACGTTTGTTGTGACAACTGATTGTGCAACAGTTTCAGCCTGGCGGCCAGCCGATCTGTGCCTTCCCTGAGTTGATCCACCTGTTCGATAAAGGATCTGAGTTCTGCATTGGCCGGACTGAGCCGCGCTTCTTCCTGCAGGTATTCACCACTGTCCAGGCTGACCGAGTGCCCCGCCCGCGCCAGCCATTGCTGAAAACTACGCAGGCCATTACCGATTTTATGTGCAGCAATGTCACCCAGGCCTTTTGCCAGTAGCTCTTCCCAGTCGATATTCAATTGCGAAAACAGCAGGCTGAATTTATTCGCCAGTCGTGTATCGCCACTCAGCTCTATTTCGCCACTGAACAGCTGGTCCCGCTTGTCTTCTGCCAGCGCCAGTTTGGCAAAGGCCAGCGGCGTACCGCGCAGGCGCGCATCGGCCTCACCGTCAAAATCGGTCAGCAGCATAAATTCATCTGCGGAGGGGAATATTGCCAGGCTGACATCGATACCACTTAACTCGATGATGATCACCCGGCCTTCCAGCGAGGCGAACGCGGCGGGGCCGTCCGGGTCGAGGCGGATATAACGATTCAGTGCGTTTTCAATCGCGGCACTCAGTAGTTGCGCAACGTCCATCCTGTGCCCCTCTGAATAATCCGGCCTAAACCTTGAAACCCTTGTGCAGTGCGACAATGCCGCCACTGAGATTATGGTAGCGGGTATTGCTGAAGCCCGCCTGTTCCATCATCGCCTGCAGGGTTTGCTGATCAGGGTGCATGCGAATTGATTCTGCCAGGTACTGGTAGCTTTCCGCATCGCGGGCGATCAGCTTGCCCATCAATGGCAGCAGCTTGAATGAATAAACATCGTAAACCGGTGCCAGCCCGGGGGCCACCGGCCTGGAAAATTCCAGCACCAGCAGGCGCCCGCCGGGCTTGAGCACGCGGTACATGGAGGCCAGGGCCTTGTCCTTGTCGGTAACGTTGCGCAGGCCAAAGGCAATGGTGATACAGTCGAAACTATTATCGGCAAACGGCAGGCATTCCGCGTTCGCCTGCACATAGCTGACGTTGCCGGCGATGCCGTGATCCAGTAGACGGGCTCGGCCACGGCGCAACATCGAGCCATTGATGTCCGACAGCACCACTTCGCCGGACGGGCCGACCATGCGCGACATCTTCATCGCCAGGTCACCGGTGCCACCGGCCAGGTCCAGCACCCTCTGCCCGGCCTTGAGACCGGTCTGGCTCAGGGTAAAGCGCTTCCATAAACGGTGTATACCCATCGACATCACATCATTCATGATGTCGTAATTGTCTGCAACCGAGTGAAACACATCCGCGACGCGTTTTGCCTTTTCACCAACCGGTACCTGCTGGAAACCGAAATGTGTCTGTTCTTCACTCATATCGTGCTGCTCGTTATTTTTCTGTTTAATGCCTGAATTAAAGCCTAGTTTAATTCGGCGTGCTTATGTCCTGCTTCCTTAAGGCGCTGCAGGTAGTCCTGCCATTTGGCCTCATAGTTATTGCCCAGCTCGTACAGATACTGCCAGGTGTAGAGACCACTGTCATGGTTGTCATCAAACACCAGCTTTACCGCGTAGTGACCGACCGGCTCAATCGCCTTGATGTTGACATCCGACTTGCCCACCTGCAGGGTTTCCTGGCCTGGGCCGTGACCCGCCACTTCTGCGGACGGTGAATGCACCCTGAGAAACTCGGTGGTGTATTTAAACTGCTTGCCGTCGTCAAATTCGATTTCCAGAATATGCGATTTCTGGTGTAAATTAATATTGGTTGGCTTGGGTGATGCCATAAGTCTTTTCTCCGAAGTGATCTACACCTTCCTGCCGGGCACTATTGCCAGTTGGGGGGCTCTATTCTACATTAAATTTGCGTTAAAGAATGTAACGACTGAGGTCTTCATCCTGCACCAGTTCGCCCAGGTGCTGGTCAACAAAGGCATTATCGATTGCCAGTGACTCACCCGGCTTGTCCGCCGCCTCGAATGACACCTCTTCCAGCAAGCGCTCCATAATAGTGTGTAGACGCCGTGCGCCGATATTCTCGGTGCGTTCGTTAACATCATGGGCCACCTGGGCAATCTGCTGAATACCGGACTCGGTAAAGCTCAGGGAATAGCCCTCGGTTTCCATCAGTGCAGAATACTGTTCGGTGAGCGAGGCATCCGGTTCGGTCAGGATGCGGGTGAAATCCTCGGTGGTGAGCGGGTGCAGCTCAACCCGAATCGGCAGGCGGCCCTGCAGCTCTGGGATCAAGTCCGAGGGTTTGGACATATGGAACGCACCTGAGGTAATAAACAGGATGTGATCGGTTTTCACCATGCCGTATTTGGTGCTCACGGTGCAGCCTTCCACCAGTGGTAGCAGATCCCGCTGCACACCTTCGCGGGAGACATCGGCACCGGAACCTTCACCGTGCTTGGCCACCTTGTCGATTTCATCGATAAACACAATGCCGTTCTGCTCGGCATTCTGCACCGCGGTAAGTTTCAGCTCGTCTTCGTTCACCATCTTGCCAGCTTCTTCGTCCACCAGCACCTTGCGCGCATCTTCAATGCGCAGTTTGCGGTGACGGGTTTTCTGCCCGCCCAGGTTCTGGAACATGCCCTGCAGCTGGTTGGTCATTTCCTCCATACCCGGCGGTGCCATAATCTCCACACCCACCGGGTCGAGTTTGATCTCCACTTCAATTTCCTTGTCGTCCAGGTCGCCTCGACGCAGTTTTTCACGGAATTTTTCCCGGGTGGAAGATGCTGCTACTTCCGGCTCGCTATAGCTGTTTCTGGCGGGCGGCAGCAGCGCATCCAGAATGCGCTCTTCTGCCGATGCTTCGGCCCGGTGACGCACCTTTTCGATTTCCAGCTCACGGGTCATTTTTATCGACATGTCGACAAGATCGCGGATGATACTGTCAACTTCGCGACCAACATAACCCACTTCGGTGAACTTGGTGGCTTCAACCTTGATAAAAGGCGCATTCGCCAGCTTCGCCAGGCGCCGCGCAATTTCAGTTTTGCCCACCCCGGTGGGGCCAATCATCAGAATGTTTTTCGGCGTGATTTCGTTGCGCAGCTCATCCCGCACCTGCTGGCGACGCCAGCGATTACGCAACGCAATCGCCACCGCCCGCTTGGCCTCGTTCTGGCCAACGATGTGCTTGTCCAGTTCCTGGACGATTTCTCTGGGTGTCATTTCAGACATAGTTAGTTTCCACCTGGCTAGCTAGCCCGCGCCACAAAGGGCGCAGGTTTTAGTATTTAATTTCTTCGAGGGTGAGATTGCGGTTGGTGTAGATGCAGATGTCACCGGCGATATTCAGGCTTTTTTCCACCACATCCCGTGCCGTCAGTTCGGTATTGTCAAACAGTGCACGCGCGGCGGCCTGGGCATAGGCACCACCGGAACCAATCGCCAGCAGGTCATCCTGGGTGTCGATCACATCGCCGGTGCCGGAAATAATCAGCGAGGCCTCTTCATTGGCCACAATCATCATCGCCTCCAGCTTGCGCAACATACGGTCGGTGCGCCAGTCCTTGGCCATTTCCACCGCCGAGCGCACCAGCTGGCCGCTGTGTTTTTCCAGCTGCGACTCAAAGCGTTCGAACAGGGTAAAGGCATCGGCGGTGGCACCGGCAAAGCCCACCAGCACCTTGTCGCGATACAGCCGACGCACCTTCACCGCATTGCCCTTCATCACGGTATTGCCCAGGCTGACCTGGCCGTCACCACCGATAACCACGGCGTTATCGCGCCTGACGGACAGTATGGTGGTGCCATGTAGTGTGGTTTGCAAAATCCTCTCCTGTTGTGCGCCTGCCGCACGATATGCTTTGAAAATTCAATAAGATAGTTTAAATAAGGCTAAGCGCGGTATTTTCAAGGCCGCCGCAGCACAAATCAACCGACTAATTATTTATTGGTCGATGGCGGAGACTTTGCCTTGTTGCCGGTGGCGATGTTTGTAGCTCGGCCACGCCCCTTGAGTGCGCGGGGATGCGCCGCATCGTAGGTTTTGGCCAGCTGCTGAAAATCCAGATGGGTATAGATCTGCGTGGTTTTGAGGTGGGCATGCCCCAGCAACTCCTGCACCGCGCGTAAATCCTGCGAGGCTTCCAGCATGTGCGAGGCAAACGAGTGACGCATCAGGTGGGGATACACCCGCTGTTCTATGCCCTTCTCCCGACACAGCTTGTGGATTCTGGCACGAATCGATGAGGCACTGAGACGATTGCCGCTTTTGCTGATAAATAACGCATTTTCGCCGCTTTTTACCAGATTATCCCTGCATTTAAGCCATTTTTTCAGCGCCGTCTCGGCCGCGCGACCGAACGGACAGTGCCGCTGTTTGCGCCCTTTGCCCAGCACCTGCAGCTGCCGTGAGCCCCAGTCGATATCCTGTATATTCAGTGAGATCAGCTCCGACAGGCGTAAACCGCCCGCATACAGCAGCTCCAGAATGGCATGGTCTCGCAGTTCCAGTGGTTGCTCGGTACGGGTATTTAGCAACTGCTGCAGCTGCTGCGGATGCATCACCTCCGGCAGCCGGCGCTCTGACCTGGGCGCCCGCACGTGGGCGACAGGGTTGCTGCTGATCAGCTGGTTTACCTGCAAATAGCGAAACAGACGACGCAGCGAGCTCAGCAGGCGCTGGATGCTTTTGCCCCCCATGCCCTGCCGGTGCAGCTGGCTGACAAACTGGCGAATATGCTGCTCATCCAGCGCACCCCAGGCGGTTATCCGCTGCGCATCGATAAAGCCCATCAGGCGACTGATGTCGCGTTGATAGGCCTTGAGTGTATGGGGGGAAAACTGCTTTTCCGACTGCAGAAAGCGGTAGAAGTGCTGCAGGTCCGCCGCAAAGGGGCCTGCAGAGGAATCCGGCGGGTTTGGCGCGGATGCCATCAGCGGAATTTATCCGGGCAGCTGGGCACGCAGCGCCGCGCTGATGAGGTCTGCCAGGCAGCTAAGGAAGTCGGTTCCCATACCGGGATGGTAACGCTGTGCATCACGGCTACCCAGCGCGATAAAGCCGGTGATGCCGGCATCGGCGACCGGAATCAACGCCGCCGATTTAACCTCGTCTGCCGCATCGGCAAACAGCGCCTGCATCTGCTCGTCATTCAAACGGCCACACTGAATGCGTTTTTTCTCGATCAATGCGGCAAAACGTACCAGCAGTTCGTCATCCGCCGCCACGTAGGTTTGCTGTGCGTCACCGGTGTCGGCTGGCACATGGGCCTCGGTGCTGAGACGGAAGGCAATAAAGTCGGTTCCCAGCTTGTGGCGTAATTCGTCGTCCACAATCGCCAGCACATCATCCAGGCTATCGGCACCCAGCAGGTTTACCGCCAGGCGCTGCAGACTCATATGCAAACGCTGGTTGTCGTGCACCGCTTCCACCACCTCACTCAGCCTGGCTTCGTAGTAGCGGTTCTTTTCCCGCAGCACCGACACCTGGCGCTCCACCAGCGACACCGCGCTGCCGGATTGATGGGGCACTTTCAGCTCATTGAGTAATTCAAGGTGGGAATGAAAAAAATCCGGGTGCTGCAGCAGATAATCAACCACCTGCTGCTCGCCCGGCAGCGCCTCTGTTGTCTCGGTCGCTGCCTGGGTATTCGCCTGATTCGTCACAGTGTTATCTTTCCTTCAAAAACCCGCGTCGCGGGCCCGGTCATAAATAGGGGTTCATTTTCTCCGTGCCAGCGTATAACAAGCTCGCCTCCGGGTAAACTCACTTTTACGCATTCGTCCAGTTTGCCCTGTATCCGCCCCGCCGCCACTGCTGCGCAGGCTCCTGTACCACAGGCCAGGGTCTCCGCCGCACCCCGTTCATACACCCGCAGCCGTATCGCATCGCGGGACAGGATCTGCATAAAGCCCACATTTACCCGCTCGGGGAAACGTGCATGCTGTTCGATTTCCCGCCCCAGCGTCTCCACATTGGCGGCATCCACATCCTCCACCTGCAGTACCGCATGGGGATTACCCATCGACACCGCGGCAATCGACACCTCGCACTGGCTGGTTTGCAATGGATAACTCGCCGCCTGCTGCTCGGCTATAAACGGCAGGTCTGCCGGCGCAAATCGCGGCACACCCATATTCACCGTCACCTGGCCATCCGCTTCCAGGGTCAGCACAATCAGCCCGCCAGCGGTCTCCACCGGAATCTGCCGGCTGCTGGTCAGCCCCTGCTCCACCACGAAGCGGGCAAAGCAACGGGCACCATTACCACACTGCTGAACCTCGCCGCCGTCCGCATTGTAAATACGGTAACGGAATTCGGCCTCGTCGCCCCGGGGGCGCTCCACCAGCAACAGCTGATCACAGCCCACGCCGAAACGGCGATCCGCAATAAAGCGCACCTGTTCAGAAGTCAGTTCGACGGACTGGTTAATGGCGTCAATCACCACAAAGTCATTGCCCAGGCCGTGCATTTTGCTAAAGGAAATATTCATGCTCGATAGCATAACATCCTGATATACAAAGCGTACCTCTGAATCATGCAGATTTTAATTGCACCCTGTTGATGCTCCGCGGGTTTTCATTGCAGCACGACTTTACTTTAGCTGCCGGGCAGCGCATATTGTCATGAAATGACATGACATGTACTAGACGTATCAGGGAACCCAGCATGCCCAGCCAACCCGACAAGCCCAGTTGCGAAGCGATTATGAACCTCTATCCCGATCCCTTCGTGATTATCGACCGCCACTTCCAGATCGTCGCTGCCAACCAGAAATACTGTGACCATTACCATGTATCCCGTGACGAGATTGTCGGCCAGCGCTGTCACCGCATTTCCCATGGCATAGACCACCCCTGCAGCCAGAATGGCGAACACTGCCCACTGGAAGAAGTGATTAGCACCGGCAAGCCCACCTCGGTCATGCATATCCATCGCCACGGCGAGCTGGATGAACATGTGCAGCTCGCCGCCTCACCCATTTTCGGTGAACAGGGCAACGTACTCTATATGGCCGAAGCCATCCAGCCGATTGCCAGGGAGCCGGATAACGAACAGATTCTGCTCGGTCGCTCCAAGGTCGCGCTTCGCCTGATGAGCATTCTCTACCGTGTTGCACCCTCCTCGTCTACCGTGCTGCTGCTGGGTGAATCCGGCGTGGGCAAGGATTGCGCTGCCCGCTATATCCACCAGAACTCACCCCGCGCACGCAATGATTTTGTCGTGGTGGACTGCGGCGTGCTGGGGGAAAACCTGATTGAAAGCGAACTGTTCGGCCATGAAAAAGGCGCCTTCACCGGTGCCGACAAGCGCAAAACCGGGCTGTTCGAGCTGGCCGATAAGGGCACGCTGTTTATTGATGAAATCGGCGAACTGCCGCTGCACCTGCAAACCAAGCTACTGCGCGCACTGGAAACCGGCAGCTTCCGTCGGCTGGGTGGCCAGGAATATATAAAAGTGGATGTGCGCATTATTGCTGCCACCAATCGTGACCCGCAGCAGATGCTGGAAGACCGGACCCTGCGCGAAGACCTGTATTATCGACTCAGCGCGTTCCCGGTTAAATTACCCCCGCTGCGTGAACGCAAGGGTGACATCCCGCTACTGGCGGAGTCGTTTCTGGCACAGACGCTGGAAGGTGAAGCCCAGTTACCCCTGTCCCCCGAGGTGATAGAAAAACTGCTCAGCCACGATTACCCAGGCAATATCCGCGAACTGAGAAATATACTGGAACGTGCGGTGATCCTTGCAGGTAAAGCGCCGATCAGCGCAGAACTGGTCGTGTTTGAGCAACAGAACAAGACAGCAATGCCAGAAGCGCAAGCCAGCCCCGCCAATCCACTACAGACAAAAAGCTCACGCCTTAGCACTAGGCAGATTTTACAGGCACTGGAACAATGCAATGGACACCGGCTGGCGGCAGCACAGCTACTGGGTGTCAGCGAACGCACGATTTACCGCCACCTGAAACAGGTGAACAGTCTCTAGTCGCTGGTCATTCGTCTTTGGTCTTTGTCAGTCGTATCAAACGCTGTGAATCAGCGTGCACCCTGATTAAATCTTTTACTGAAAGATTAACGCCAACAACGCGAAAACCGCAAATGAACGCCAAAGCTTACAAGATATAAAGCTTTAATAGCGTCTATTTGCGGCTTTTGCGTTCATTTGCGTTTTCTTTTTGAGAATTAAGGTGTCAGAGTCAGATCTGATTCTCCGACACCTTATAGTGAAAAATACCTGTGATTACTTCACCGTGGTAAAGCCCAGGTTAGACCAGTTCTGCATGCCGCCGCGGTACCATTTGAGTTTATGCGCAGGGTAACCGAAGTCGAGCAGGGTGCGGATATTGGCAGGCGACTGGCCACACCACATGCCGTTACAGAACATCACCAGGGTTTTCGCGCCGGAGTAATCAAACAGGCCTTCCTGCTCCCTCACATCGAACTGATCGGTGAGGATATCGATAATATCAAATGGCGCAGCGCCGCGCTCCGGGTTGAGTTGTTTCCAGGGAATATTGATGGAACCGGGAATCGTACCGCGCTTGACCCAGTCTGGCGTGCGCGAATCAATCACCAGAACCGACTTGTCACCGGCAGATACTTTTTTCAGGTAATCCAGCATCTCCACTTCACCGATGGTTTCAACCCCCGGCGCCAGGGACATGGGCTGGATACAGAAGGGCGGACAATCACGCGATGTCTTGGCAAAGTTTTCATCCACCTTGTTATCATTGTTCTGATCACGCTTGATGGTCACGGTTTTGCCATTGTGTTTCACATCCACACTACCGAGCTCGGGCGTGATCTTGACCTTCAGCTCTTCCGCGTAGACCGGTTGCGCCAGCAGGCCAATGGTTATTACCGCTGTGGATAACAGGTGTTTGATATTCATGGTTGGACTCCGTTTATTTTACGTTTTGTTGGTATTTTTATAGCAGCTATTTATCCGCGCTTTAGTCGCATCCCGGATCAGCACTACTGACCGGTTTGCTCGATGTTTTTGTGTCCGCAGAAGCTGCGGCCGTGCCAGACTCGGCGGCTACCGTATCTGCGGGTGACGAGCCACCCGTCGCACAGGCAGACAGGGCAACTGCCATTATTAATGCGACCAGCCCGTTTAAGCCTAAGTTCATAAATGCCTCCATTGCGCCTGATGGCGTGGTTAGTTCGAAGCGCCGCTTGTGTAGAGCGCGCAGTTAACAAACTACAGAGCAGGCATTATGCCAACTCGGCGAAAAGCATAAATATCATTAAAATCAGCAAGATAGGAAAGGGCAGATGAGTGCACGCCGTTTGCATGCAGAAAAACGTCATGAAATGTCATGACATCAATCGCTACTGTCATACCTGTCATGACAGCAGCGATTGATTCAGGCGGGATTATCAGGCAATCGACACCTCTGGGCCTGCGGTCACGACGCCGCTGGTAGCAGTTTTTCGCCTTGCAGCAACTGGTCCAGGGTCTCCCGCTGGCGGATAACATGCACCTGGTCACCATCCACCATAATCTCCACCGCACGGGGTCGCGTGTTGTAGTTGGAGCTCATGGTAAAACCATAGGCCCCTGCCGATTTGACCACGATAAAGTCACCCGCCTGCAGGTTGAGCAGGCGATCCTTGCCGAGAAAATCACCGGTTTCACACACCGGACCCACCAGGTCATAGCAGCGGGTTTCGCCCTCACGCTGCTGCAGCGGCACGATTTCCTGCCAGGCGCCGTAGAGTGCCGGGCGCATCAGGTCGTTCATCGCCGCATCGATAATGGCGAAGTTTTTCTCCTCGTTGTGCTTCAGGTACAGCACCTCGCTGAGCAGCACCCCGGCATTACCGACAATCGCGCGCCCTGGCTCAATCAGGATTTCTACCTGTCGATCCCCCAGCTCTGCCAGCAGCGCAGCGATCTGTTGCGCCGGGCTGGGCGGGGTCTCATCCTGGTAGCGAATCCCCAGGCCGCCGCCCAGATCCAGGTGCTGCAATTCAATACCGTGGGTTTTAAGCTCATCCACCAGCGCCAGCACCCGTTTCAACGCATCCACAAAGGGTGTGATCTGGGTCAATTGCGAACCGATATGGCAGTCGATGCCGCGCACCTCGATATGGCTCAGCGCCTGTGCCTGCTGATACACCGCCACCGCCTGGTGGTGGGCAATGCCGAATTTGTTTTCTTTCAGCCCGGTGGAAATATAGGGATGGGTCTGCGCATCCACATCCGGGTTGACCCGCAGCGATACAGGCGCAACCGTATCCATCTCCGCGGCAACCTGGTTAATCACCAGCAATTCAGCCTGGGACTCCACATTGAAGCAGCGAATGCCCACCTCCAGCGCACGGCGAATTTCCTGCGGTTTCTTACCCACACCGGAAAACACCACACGGCTCGCCTCGCCACCGGCCCTGAGCACCCGCTCCAGTTCGCCCACTGAAACGATATCAAAACCCGAGCCGAGTCGGGCCAGCAGATTCAGAATCGCGATATTGGAATTGGCCTTGACTGCATAGCAGATCAAATGCGGCTGATCTCCGAAGGCCTGATCAAACGCATGCCAGTGGCGTTCCAGCGTGGCACGGGAATAGACGTAGGCGGGCGTACCATACTGTCGCGCCAGCTCGGTTAAATTGACATCTTCAGCATACAGCTGCTTATTTTTATATTCGAAATAATCCATGGTTTAACTAGTTATTGTTGTCGGGGCGGGTGGCGGGCAAGGCGGGGACATCAGCCTGTGGCGCCTCTGTTGTCGGGTCTGCTGGCAAATATAACGGGCCGGTTTTACCACAGCCACCGATGCCGGCAAACAGAATGCCTAAAAATAATACACTGATTCGCAGGGAAGCCATTGCTATACTCTGTGCTCATAAATACAGGGCCGACATTATCTTACTTTATGCGATTAAAAAGCAGCATTTTTCTCTGGGTTTCTCTCGCCACCATACTGCCGCTATCCGCGCTGGTGTTTGGCGTGACCGCCTACAGCGAACATATGTATCGCAAAAGTGTCGACAATGATGTTTACCTGAATATGGAAAACATCGCCAAGGAACTGGAGTTTCGTCTCAGTTATGAACGAGAGGTTATCCTGTCTCTGGCCAATTCTCCAGCGATGAAACAGTTTGCACCCATTCTGCGCACGGCCGCAGAAGGGGATTTGCACATCAATTATTTTGAAGAAACCGAGCAGCTGAATAATTTCCTCGCCGGCTTCCAGCACTCGGTGCCAGGCCTGGACACGGTGCGCGTGCTGGATATCGACGGCCATACCCTGGTCAAGGTGCGCTTTGGCAAACAGATTCCCGCCGACTTTGAAGGTATCGCCGAACTTCCCCTGGCGGAAGAAGAACTGGTGGACAGCGACTTTCTCAGCTGGATGTGGCAGCTGCCACCCCACGAGCTGGTGTATGGCAGCCTGCCGCTGAGCCGCCGCGATTATGTCAGCGGCTATGAGCTGTCACTGATGAATGCGATCGTGCCGGTATCCGTGGGCAGTGACCGGGTGATCGGTTATCTTACCGCTCGCGCCGTGGGCGACCAGATTGATCATATCCTCGGCTCGTTGCCACGTACCACCGATATCCAGCTGAGCATTGCCGAGCTGAACCCGGACAAGACACAACGCCACGGTATGATTCTCTACAGTGATGAACTGGATATTAAATTCAGCCAGCTGCTCAAACCGGAAAACAATATGCAGAGCCAGCTACCCGCAGAATTGTGGCAAACCATCGAATCCGATCGCTTTGGCTCGTTTCTTAACCAGAGCAATAATCGCCGCTATTACTTCCGCGAGTTTTATCCCTACAGTAACCAGCTGGTAAGCTGGATACTGGTATTGCACCTGGATAATGAAACCATTGCCGCACCGTTCCAGCGTATCCGTTTCGGCCTGCTGATTTTTGCCGGCCTGGCACTGGGCATCAGCCTGATGCTGGCAAATATCGGTGCGCGCAATATCGCACAACCGATCACGCACTTTGCCAGCATTCTAAAACGCTATGCCGACGGTGAGTCCAAATTTTCGGAACATACCTCGAAGGGTGCCGATGAACTGAAGCAGCTGGACCAGTCATTCCATTACCTGGTGGACACACTGGAAGCAACCGAACGGGAACGGGACAGCGCGCAGAAAATGATGCTGCAGAATGCCAAGCTGGCGAGCATCGGCGAAATGGCGGCGGGCATTGGCCATGAAATCAATAACCCGTTAAATAATATTCTCTCCTATGCCGCACTGATTGAACGTGACCTGCCACAGGAAAACAAAGCACTGCAGGAAGACATCCAGGGTTTGCGTAGTGAAGCGAAGCGTGCCGGCACCATTGTAAAAGGCATTCTTAATTTCGCCCGCCAGGTACCGCCGGAATATGTTGAATTCGATTTGCACGTATGGCTGCAGGATACCTTGCCGTTAATTTCTGCACAGGCACATAAATACAATATCGAAATTGAACTGCAGGACACACTGAATTTATTTATTCATGGCGACCGCAACCAGTTGCAGCAGGTACTGGTTAACCTGTTAATGAACGCAATCCAGGCCAGCAAGTCAGGTGACGTGATTCGTGTCAGCACCCATATCGATAAAGACTATCTGTACATTACAGTCTCCGATCAGGGCACCGGTATTGACAATGCATTCAGGGACAAAATTTTCGACCCGTTTTTTACCACCAAAAATGTGGGCGAGGGCAGTGGCCTTGGCCTCTCTATCAGTATCGGCATTATGCAGTATCACAATGGCGGATTAACCCTCGATAATAATGAACGTGGCGGGGTTGATGCAGTTATGCAATTACCATTACAGGCAGACAGACACAAAACCATCACTGACTCGATAACCGCAAACCAGGACCCGGACACAAGTACAGACCATGCATAATAAACACGTACACTTTATCGATGATGACCCAACTGCCGGTGACCTGTTCCGCCGTTTTGTTCGCGACAAGGATTACACCCTGCACGTATTTAAAAAGCCACTGGAGGCATTGCAGCATATTCGCGAACATGGCAGTGACCTGGTGATCACCGACCTGAGCATGCCGGGCATGTCGGGACTGGAACTGCTGGAGTCGATACGCCAGACGGATATCGAATTGCCCATCATTATGATTACCGGCTTTTCCACCGAAGACAATGCAATCCGCGCACTGCGCCTGGGCGCCACCGATTTTATTAAAAAACCCTATGATGTAGAGACGCTACTACAGCAGGTGGATGATGTGCTGCAGCAATCCGCCACGCGCAAGGAGAAAAAGCTGCAACGCCCCGGTCTGAAAGACAAACAGGACCAGTTCGGCATGATCGGGCACTCGCCTGCGCTGAATAAAATCTATGACATTATCGACAAGATTTCCGATATTCGCTGCAATGTAATTATTGAAGGGGAGTCGGGCACCGGCAAGGAACTGGTTGCCCATGCACTGCACAATCACTCCGAGTTTGCCGAGCAGCCGTTTATTGTAATTGACTGTGGCTCACTCACCGACACCCTGCTGGAGAGCGAACTGTTCGGCCATGAAAAAGGCGCCTTCACCGGTGCCAGCCATATGAAACAGGGTTTACTGGAAGTCGCCAGCGGCGGCACCATTTTCCTCGATGAAATCTGCAATATTTCAGACAGTATGCAGATGAAACTGATGCGCGCAGTGCAGGCACAGACCATTACCCGGGTAGGCGGTATTAATCCGATTGAAATCGATGTGCGCTTTGTCGTCGCCACCAATCGCAATATCGAGGAGATGATTGAAGCCGGGCAGTTCCGTCACGATTTATATCACCGTTTAAATGTAGTGAAAATCAATATGCCACCGCTGCGTGAACGGGAGCAGGATCTTGAATTATTAATCGAACATTTTATTAACGAATTCAAACAGCGCTATCAGCGTAATATCACGGGCTTCGACGCAGCATCCATGGACAAACTCAAAAGCTATAAGTGGCCGGGCAATATACGCGAACTGCGCAACCTGGTCGAACGTAGCATTGCCCTGGCCGATAGCCCTGTACTCAGTGTCGACCAGCAACTCTACCAGGCCGATAACGACAACCGCATCGATGCCGACTCACCCACACTGGAAGAACTGGAAAAGCGCTATATTCTCAACACACTGGATAAATTCAACGGCAACCGCGAACAAACCGCCAGCCTGCTGGGAATTAATAAATCAACCCTGTGGCGTAAGCTGCAGAGCTGGCAACTTGATAACGAATGAATAACAGCCAGATATGAGCTGCGGCAAACAACTTCGCGGTAATGACCTATTTTCACGCCAGCAAAAACAGGCCGAAAAATTCGCACAACAAAAAACCGCACCGGATATTATTTGTGATGGCATACAGACGCCACAGAACTTCGGCTCGATTCTACGGGTTGCCGATGCGCTGGGCTGCAAAAATATAATTCTGCTCGACAGCGAGCTCGACCTGAAACATAAAAAACTGTCACGCCTTGCACGTAGCTGCGAACAGCATCTGAATATCAGCCAGTACTGCCTGCAGGAATTTTTAATACAGCATAAACGTTATCATTCACTCTGCGCCCTGGAAATCACCAGTGAATCCAGCGAGCTGTTTAGCAGTAACATCATCAACTGCGACGGCATTATCATCGGCCACGAAGCACAGGGCGTGCGCCAGGCCCTGCTCGACATCTGCAAAGGCGCCATCCACCTTCCCATGTACGGCATCAACGGCTCAATGAATGTCAGCCACGCACTGGCCGTGTTCCTCTACGAATGGCGCCGCCAGCAACCACCCCCCTAAAAAGGGGTCAGAGCCCTTTTATGAGGTTTGCACAACAATAATAATCTTCTAAACTGCATTTTCTGATCATGGAGGATATTAAAATGCCAAGAAAGCCCCGTTTTTATCTACCCGACATGCCTGTACATATCGTGCAACGCGGCCATAATCGACAGCCTGTTTTTTTCGAAAAGGACAATTACCAGGCCTACCTTCACTGGCTAAACCAGGCGGCTTACCGTTACCACTGTTCAGTCCATGCCTACGTCCTAATGACCAACCATATACATATTCTGGCAAGTCCTGCAAAACAGGATAGCATCAGTTTAATGATGCAACATCTCGGCCGACATTATGTGCCCTATATAAACCACAACTACGGCAGCAGCGGCACACTGTGGGAGGGACGATATAAAGCCTGCGCAATTCACGATGACGAGTATCTGCTAACCTGCATGCGCTACATCGAACTCAACCCGGTGCGGGCTCGCATGGCCAGAACTCCGGCCGGTTATCAATGGTCCAGTTATCATTACAATGCTCGCGGCAAGCAAAACAGCCTGATAACACCACATGCTCTCTACCAGGCACTGGGCAAAACACAAAAACAGCGTCTAAACGCCTATAGTGCTCTGTTTAAATCACACATCGATCAGGAAGAGATGGATATAATACGCACATCATGGCAAAGTGGCACACCGCTGGGTAATGATGCGTTTAAGGCATCTATTCAGGCACGGCTTAATTGTAATATCGGCAAACTTGGTCGCGGGCGGCCGACAAAACAGCAAAAAGGGCTCTGACCCCTTTTAAGGGTTACATATTCTTATTTGAGTATTGAGTGTTTTTATTATGACTAGCAAACCAAAAATTATTATTTCGTCTGTTGATGCAGAACGGCTTGAAAAACTGCTCGATGCCTTACCCAAAGGCTCATTTCCTGGCAAGGAAGAACTGGAAGCTGAAATCGCGCGGGCAGATATTGTTGATCCGGAGGATATGCCTTCCACCGTTATAACCATGAATTCGACAGTGAAGTTCAAGGTTGAATCATCACCTGAGGATTTTACCCTGACACTGGTTTATCCCAAGGACCTTGATGCCAGTAGCAGCAAGATTTCGATTCTCGCACCTGTTGGCAGCGCACTGATCGGACTTTCGGTTGGTGACAGCATCGAATGGCCAAAACCCGGCGGCGGTGTTATCAGGGTACGCGTGGAAGACGTAATCTATCAGCCCGAACGTGCAGGCGAATATCACCGCTAATCCCTTCTTAAAAAGGGGTCAGAGCCCTTTTAACACTGGCGAAATGACACAATTTATAGAGCATAGGTAAAGAATGCTGTGGAAACCAGCCAGTAATGCAGCAAAAAAGGGCTCTGACCCCTTATTGGACCCGTAATGCAGCAAAAAAGGGCTCTGACCCCTTATTGACCCCTTATTCGCCCCTTATTGCGTCTAACCCGAACAGGTGATCGCTTGCATAATTATTTTTACAAATCGATTAAATAGTAATCATTCTTCTTATAAAAGCTGGAACATAAATCGTTATATGCTATAAACCATAGCTGAACAGAAAAAGGGGTCAGAGCCCTTTTTGCTGAGATAAGCCGAATAATAACCCTTAATTAAAAGTATCAGTATGTCCGCGTGGCGTCCACCGCGTTGGGCGTGGAGTATGTATTTTATGAAATCAAGCAATCAGTTTCTTCTGGCGCTGGCAACAGCTTTTACATTAACAGCCTGTGGTGGTGGCGGTGGTGGTGATTCGACCACTGATGGCGGCTCGACTAGTGGTGGCAGCACAAATATTTCTATACCCTCAGATGCCATTACATTCGATGAAACCAATGCAAAACCAGTTGCTGAGCTTGCTATTTCTGAAATTAGCACCACTTACGCATTAACTGGCGCTTTCGGTGCAGATGCACAGAGCGCAGTGTCAGTAAACAGCGCCATTAAAGCACTAACAGACAAAGTTTTTGATCGTAGCCGACGTACATACAACGTCGTTAGTGGTATTACGGGGTCTGATCAATGTACTGGGGGCGGCTCTTTCAGTTATACATACGATGAAACCGACAACGGTGAAAGTGGCAGCGCAACATTTACCAACTGTATTGAAAGCAGCGTTACTATAGATGGAACTTTCCGTTACACATACACATATAACACTGATACGGGCGCATATACTGACCAAGGTAACGGTACTGTAACCATCGATTTTGGCTCAGGCGCATATACTTTAGCGTTAAATTATAACGAAACGGGCAATGAAATTAACGAAACTTATAGCATGAATATCAGCTACTCTGTTTCGGGGTTCCCTGGCTACGGCGGCTGGAAAGTCACAACATTGCAGGCAATTGGTGGAACATGGATGGAAACTACGACTGGCCAGCTTCTGATTGAAGGCGCAAACAATACCAAAGTTCGCTTAACGGTTATTGCAGCAGATACAGTCAGAGTTGAGCTAGACACAGGCAGTGACTATGCAGAAGTACCAGATAGCCCATTCTATCTTTAATTAGAATTTTGATATCTAAACGAGAAAACAGGCACGCCAGCGTGCCTGTTTTTTTATGCCAACCAAAAGGAGTCAGTGCCCCTTTTCCATGCTTTTATCGTTTATAATTCTATTAACTCACCCTTTATATTCCAGACAAACATCGCATGACAAAATCGATTAAATCGAAAAAAAGGGCTCTGACCCCTTTTTATTCTTTTTATTTGCTTCTCAGCATCTGCTTCAGCTCATCTGCACTGGCATCCCACCAGCTCACACTGACGCCGCTACTGTATGCATTTGATTACAGTGAATACAGTCAGACCAATATCGAACTGAATAATGAAAATGGCCTGTTACCTGGCCTTGCAGTACAGTTTGAAACGACCCGGCATAACCATGTATTACGCTTGCACAGTTCCGTTGTTGATGGCGAAGTGGATTACGATGGCCGCACACAGGGCGGCACAGCGCACACCACCGACACCGAGACGCAACTGTTTACCCTGGGTTTACGCCTGATGCCCGCGCAGCTTGAGATTCCCCTGCAGCGCATTTTTCTATCCGATTTATCCTCAATCTTGCAGCCACCGCGTTTGTTTATTGGCCTGCAATACTGGCGCTGGGATAGAGACATTCTTACCCGCGATAATGTACAGGGGCTGCATGAAATCTACAGCTGGTACGAACTGGAGCTGGGTTTACAGCTGAAATCTGCAAAAAAAGGCTCTGACCCTCAACGGCCGAGCTGGTACTGGGCTGAGCTGTCTGCACTGTATAATGTAAACCCGCAGATGAAAATTCTGTTGCCCAATAGCGAGGTCAATCTCAAGCTTGGCTCGCAAGCGGGGGCGCGTCTGCGCTTTGGCAGAAGCTGGCAAACGTCACCGACGCTGCTTTTATCCCTTAGCCTGTTTGCCGAATACTGGGAATTCGGTCGCAGCAACACCGAACTCAGCAATGACTTTTTTGGCCGTAGCGCCTACCTCACCGAACCCCGCAGCGAAACCCTGCACTCGGGTATTACGCTTGATTTTGCCTGGCGTTTCTGACGTCTGGGCTTAAAAAGGGCTCTGACCCCTTTTAAGAGGTGGCTTGCAGTTGCCGCTGCAGCTGCTATCTTGTAACAGAGGCTGCCGTCCCCTCACCATGCGTCTGTTGCATGAAATCATCACGCACTTACCCTCAACAGGATGGCATCACTCGTACAGTGACTTAAAGGAGCTAACGCATGTTTAGCAAAATCATGGTACCGGTGGATCTTGCGCATCTGGATGCACTGCAGAAGCCCCTCGCGGTGGCCACTGATATGGCCAATCACTATAAGGCCGCCCTCTGCTATGTGGGTGTCACCACCTCACAGCCCAGCTCGGTAGCACATAACCCGGAAGAATATGAGAGCAAGCTGATGGCCTTTGCCCATGAGCATGCGCCGGATAATGGCCAGCCGCCATCGGCGGCGGTGTATATCAGCCATGATCCGGTGGCAGACCTGGATGACATCCTGATACAGGCAATAGAGGATGTGCAGGCAGACCTGGTGGTGATGGGCACCCACCTGCCTCAGCACATCGATGCGATTATGCCCGCCAATGGCAGCAAGGTGGCAGCGCACAGCCGTGTTTCGGTATTTCTGGTCAGGCCCTGAGAAAAACCCATCTGCCATAAAGTCACTGCACAACTGCAGTGCAGCAAACGATAAATGAAACGCAAAGGGGAAACGACACCGTGGACAAACAACCCGAAACCCAACAGGACGATGAACTGGCCGCACCCGGCATTCCCGCACCGGAAGGCGCAGCCAATCTGATCGACACCGATTACCAGATCGGCCAGGATAATTACAGCACCAGCAAATTCGGCATTCGCATTGATATCCACGGTGCGGTGTTTATGTTTTCCTCGCTGGTGGTACTGGCCTTTGTGATTATTACCCTGGCGCTGCCGGATCAGGCCGGGCCACTGTTCGACAGCATGCGTAAATGGATTACCGGCAACCTGTCATGGTTCTTTCTACTGGCCGGCAATATATTTGTACTGGTGTGCCTGGGGCTGATCTTCTCACCGCTGGGCAAGATCCGCATCGGCGGCGGCAAAGCAGAGCCGGACTTTTCCTATATTTCCTGGTTTGCCATGCTGTTTGCCGCAGGCATGGGGGTTGGCCTGATGTTTTACGGTGTGTCCGAACCCCTGGGTCACTATGCCTCGTCACTGGGCGGCACCTCACTGGGCGAAGACGGCCTGCGTAGCGACTGGGCACCGCTGGGTGGTGCTGCCGGTGATGAAATGGCGGCAATGCGCCTGGGCATGGCGGCCACCATATTCCACTGGGGCCTTCACCCCTGGGCAATTTATGCGGTGGTTGCCTTATCTCTGGCGATATTTTCCTATAACAAGGGCCTGCCGCTCACTGTGCGCTCGATTTTCTACCCCATCCTGGGTGAACGCATCTGGGGCTGGCCGGGGCATATCATCGATATTCTGGCAGTGTTCGCCACCCTGTTCGGGCTCGCCACTTCGCTGGGCATAGGCGCACAGCAGGCGGCCTCAGGGCTGAACTACCTGTTCGATATCCCGGCGGGCAATACCACCCTGGTGCTGCTGATTGTGGGCATAACTGCAGTTGCACTGGTATCGATTGTTGCCGGTGTAGATAAAGGGGTGAAGCGGCTGTCGGAAATCAATATGGCGCTGGCCTTTCTGCTGCTGATGTTTGTGGTGTTTGTGGGGCCCACCCTGCTGATTGCCAGCGGCTTTGTGCAGAATATCGGCCACTACCTGATGGAACTGCCGTTTCTCTCCAACCCGTTTGGCCGTGAAGATGCCAACTTTAGCCAGGGCTGGACCGCATTTTACTGGGCCTGGTGGATTTCCTGGTCTCCTTTTGTCGGCATGTTTATCGCACGGGTGAGCCGTGGCCGCAGTGTGCGCGAATTCCTGGTGGCGGTGCTGCTGGTGCCGTCCACGGTGTCGGTGTTCTGGATGACAGCCTTCGGCTCGACCGCGATCGACCAGCTAATGAACGGCTTTGAAGGCGCAAAAGACGCGGCCCTGTCGGTGCAGCTGTTTGAAGTGCTGGGGCAGTTACCCTTAACTGAAATCACTTCGTTTATCGGCATTGTGCTGGTGATTGTATTCTTTATTACCTCATCCGACTCCGGCTCGCTGGTGATCGATACCATCACCTCCGGCGGCAAGATCGATGCGCCCAAACCACAGCGTATCTTCTGGGGACTGATTGAAGGCGCGATTGCGATTGCGCTGCTGGTTGGCGGCGGTCTGGGTGCATTGCAGGCGATGGCGGTATCCACCGGCCTGCCGTTTACCCTGGTATTGCTGGCGGGCTGTTATGCGATTATCCGCGGGCTGATGAGCGAGCCGAGACCGAAGTAAGATTTTATTTACACCACCGGTGACCTACAAAAACTAAAAGATAAGTCCGCAAATGAACGCGAATAAACGCTAATATGGACTATGCGCCTGCGGCACATATGTAATCAGTATCTGGCTTTTATTTGCGTGTATTCGCGTTTATTTGCGGACTGAAATCAGCCACCAGCTGGTGCAATACTTTATCGCCCGATATTGCCAAAGATCAGTGTGGAAAGTAGACGCTCCAGTGGCGTATAGTCATCGGTTAGCAATGGCAGCAGATCAAATGAGGTGCCTATAGTTTGCAGTTCTTCACTGAATTCATACCACAGCCGATGCAAGCCATGCTGTGAACTTAGCATCTGTGGCATGGCGCTGCCCTTGCTGGCAGAAATCACATAGGTCATGCGCGCTTCCTGCTCGGGCCAGCTTTCCATCCATACCTGCACATGGGGAAAAACACCGCGCAGGGTTTTGACTATGCTTTTCAACAGACGCGGGTCCGGGTGCGCATCCACCACATTCAGTACATACATGCCATCATCTGTAAGGCGTGAGTAGAGAAGTTGGCTGTATTCCCTGGTCACCAGGTGGTGGGGTATCGCGATGTCGTGAAAAACATCACCCACAATCACATCAAAAAAATTCTGCGGTTTTTTCTGCAACACCATGCGCGCATCCGCATGATAGATGCGATCCTGGTTATTATGATTATCGTAATACAATTTTTGCCGTGCTACTTCTGTTACCGCCGGGTCCAGCTCGGCAATCACAATCTCTGCATCGGCAAAACGTGCACGCAATGCACGCGGCTGGGTATAGGCACCGCCGCCGGCAAAAAAGCTACGCAGCGGACGGTCTTCCACTCGCAGGCTGTGTAGATAAATCAGCTCATCCATTAAATGTGCATAGGGTGTTATCAGTAAATCAGGCCGCTGCTGATGGCTGATGCCATGCAGCAGATGATCCAGCACCAGCCCGCGTGCATTGCCAAATGGTGCCTGATCTGACATCTCCACCACACGGATACAGAAGTAGCTGGTTTCCTGATCGCAGTATTTCTCAAAACCACCGCGTTCGACCGCCCAGCCACTCACCCCCAGCGTCATCACCGCCAGTGCGATCAGCGTGCGCCTGGCACTGCTCCACAGAAAGCGCAGGGCAAGTAAACCCAGTATCGCCGCCGTACCCAGAATAATGGACTGGGTACCAACCCACTGAATCAGCACATAGCCCGTAATAAAAGTGCCGACAATACTGCCGAATGCAGCCATCGCATGCATCATTCCCACCACATGGCCGGTGCGCGCATCTGTTCTCAATGCCAGAATGGTGAGCAGCGGGGTGACCACACCCAGCAACAGGGCGGGCACAAAAAACAGCAGGGCGACATACAGAAAACTGACACTCAGCAGGCCAAGACGACTGCCCTGCAACCAGGGAGCAACCAGTGTCAGCAACAGCAATATGGCCACACTGCTCAGTGCCGCCAGGCCCAGGGCCAGTCCTGCTGAGGCTTCATTGCCACCACGGTCTGCCCATATACCGCCCAGCCAGTTGCCCAGCGACAGGCCGCCCAGTACCACACCGATAATCGCAGTCCATGAATAAAGAGACACACCGATATAGGGTGCAAGCAATCGAGCAGCGGCCATTTCCAGTGCCATTATGGCGGCTGAACTGATAAAGATGGCCAGCACATACAAAACAATGTGCCCCTGCATGACTGGGCGCAGTATTGACTGATCTTGCTGAGCGTCCTCAGGTGATTTCATAGTGATAATCTTCCAGCGGTGGTGGTTATTTCCTGCCGGTTAATATAATGCTATTTCACTTTACTGGCGATCATTAAAGAGCGGACCGCTTATGCATTATTTATAACCACAAATCCCCCAGCCGGGTGTCTTCACTGTAGTGCCGTGCCACCTGTGCCAGAAACAGTTCGGCGGTGGCCATGGCATCCACCTTGGCATGGTGCGAGCTGTAATCCGGCAAGCCATAGCGCAGGCGACTGTCTGCCAGGCGAATCGAATCTTCACGTAATCCAAGGCTGCGTTTCATATTGGCCAGCATACCCTGCCGTGCCCAGCGGGCTTCTATTGCCATAGTGTCAATCAGTGGAAACAGGCAATGCTCACCGCGCAGCGCCATCACCGCAGCATCGAGAAAACCGCGTTCGATCTGTCGATAATGCACCACGACGATTTTACCTGCCAGTGCCTGCAACAATTCAGGCAATACACTATCCAGTGGTGGTGCATCGGCCACTTCACTGTCGGTGATGCGATGAATCGTTACCGAAATTTTACTCAGCGCTATGGACGGATCAACCAGCCAGTAATGACCCGCTGCCGGTCGAATGCGTGACAGGGTAAAGGGCACCAGCCCGATGGATACAATGCGATTGCGACGCACATTCAGGCCGGTGGTTTCAAAATCCAGCGCAACGAATTCCAGCTGATTAAGCGGCGTGTCTGCATCCGGCAGGCCTGCACTGTAAAAGCGTCGCAAATCTGTATCGGCACACTGTTGCGCCTGCTGCTTATAGTAAGCGGCCCAGTCGGCGTCGCTGGTTTTTTCGCTTGCCGTTTTAAACAGGCGGGTGAGTTTACTGATCACAATTGCCTCGCTGCATACCTTGCCATTAACGGACGAGTTAATCGGGCCATTCAATCTGACCATTTAATCTGGCATGGGATAATGAAAGCGCAAATATTTCTGCGCATTGCTCAACACCTGGAAGGCATCTTTCAGATGATGCCGCTCACTGTCGGATACATTTTCCGGTTCGATATTATTGTCCGCCTCACGTTCAAGTCGCAGATCATGTGCCTGATGCCGAATGCGTACCATGGCAATAAACTCCAGTGCATAACGTAATTTTTCCACCTGGCCGGCGGGCAGACTTGCGGCTTTCTCGATATCGTCCAGCCGTTCAAATGAATTCTGTGCGCGTGAACCCGCCGCCAGGGCATGTACACGAATCACATCCACCATGGGTGCGGTACCGCGTCGCTTGAGATTAATAGTGTTATTCTGCTTGCCATCTTTTTCCATCACAAAGGTGCGAAAAAAACCCAGTGGCGGGGTGCGCCCCAGTGCATTACGTGCCAGTGCACCGAGAAAGCGCTTGTTTCGGCTGGCACGTGTGACAATTAAATCCTGCAGTATTTCAACATAACTTTCTTCACCGTATGCGGCATCCAGGTCGAAAAAAATCGAACTGTGCAACAAGCGTTCCGGGTCGGGTCGTGTTATCCATTCTTCAAAATAATTTTTCCATACCGACAGCGGCTGACGCCATTTCTGATTAGTGGCCATAATGCCGCCGGTGCAGTATGGGTAACCACAGGCCGCCAGTCCATCACTCAGGCGTTTGGCCAGCTCGGCAAAATAGGCATCGTGTTGTTCTGGAATAAATGCATCGGATAACACCAGCGCATTGTCCTGGTCAGTGGTAATAGACTGGTCATCCCTTGCCATGGAACCATTAACCATTAAACAGTAGGGCACGGGCGGCGGGCCGAGTTCATCCTCGGCAAGTTCCAGCAGGCGACGGGTCAGACTGCGACCAATGGTGGACAGGGCACTGCCGATCATCTGCGAAGTCGCGCCTTCATCCACCAGGCGAATAAATGCGGCGCGCACTTCCGGCATCAACCGCGCCAGCCCTTTTACATTGTTCTGGTGAAAAATATTGCTCACCAGGTAAAGGCTGTTATGGGTTTCATAACGCACAATGTCCGCCAGCTGCACCACACCCACCGGACGACGTCGGTGCAGGATCGGCAGGTGATCTACATTATTACGCAGCATTGCCAACATGGCTTCATACACTGTTTCATCCGACTGAATACTGATCAGCTCACCCTGTTTGATTTCACTCAACCGGGTTTGTGCCGAGCCACCCTGGGCCAGCACGCGCATGCGAAAATCCTGATCGGTAAGAATACCGGTAATTGTCCAGTATTGACCTTCGTTATCGCTATAGGCCAACGGGTCTGTTTCATCCGCAGCCGCTAACAGCAATATTGCCGGCACTTGTTGTTCAGTCATTCGCTGTGCCGCCTGTTCAACCGTGGCGGATTCTTCAATGGTTACCGGCAATCGACTGATCAGGCTGCGCACCCGGGTGACCATCATGTCGTTTTCGCGCTGGCTCTGCTCAACCGTGGCCTTGAGCCGTGAACCGGACAACTCAACAAAGTCGGCGAAATTGTCGTCTTCATCACACAGTTGCTGGAATACCGCATCGGGAATCAGGTAGATCAGGGTGTCTTCAATTGCACTGGCCGGATAGCGCACAAGGTGATTATGTAACAGACCAAGCTGACCGAAGATATCACCCTCACCCAGCCGGTTATACAGCTCGTTATTGTGGCGATAGGTTTCCACCGCACCACTGCGAATATAGTAGAGTGAGTCGATGCTCTGTTTATAGGAAAGGATTAAACTGCCGGCGCGAAAGTAACTGATTTCCACCGAGCTGGCAACGCTGTCCAGCAGTTGTTCACTGAGGCGATCGAATGGCGGGTATAGCCCCAGGTGTTCGCGTATTTCTCGTACTTCGGCTTCCATAGGTCGGCCTCGTCGACGGCTATTGTCTGCTGAGTAATCTGCAGCGCTGGATAAAAGCGACTGCCTTTATTTTGTGGAAAAAAGTAACGTATGCATGCAGGACATACTCCAGGCTGTATCCAGCCACCCTGTCTCGCCACTCTCTATCTGGCCAGCCCTTTTTCTACCTGTTGCCGGGTGTCTTTATCAATTAGCAGTTCAATTAACTGCAGTGCAAAATCCATTGCTGTACCCGGCCCACGGGAGGTAATGATATTGCCATCCATTTCAATGGGCGTGTTTTTCAGCTCGGTGCTATTAAGTGTGGCTGCATCCAGCGCACCGGGGTAACTGGTGGCGCGTTTGTTTTCCAGCAGGCCCAGATGCGCCAGCACCCTGGGTGCTGCACAAATTGCCGCAATGTATTTATTGTCTGCGGCATGCTGTTTTATCAAATTCTGCAGAAGTGGATTATCACGCAGATGATCGGCGCCTGGCTGGCCGCCTGGCAGAACAATCATATCAAAGGCCTGATCCACTACCTCACTGATCTGCACATCGGCAATAAAGGTGATACCACGGGAAGCATGCACCGGTTGATCATCCAGCCCGGCGGTAACCACCTTGACACCGGCACGGGTCAGTAGATCGGTAATGGTGACGGCTTCCAGCTCTTCACAACCCTGAGCCAGGGGTACAAGAACAGTTGGCATTATTCGTACTCCTTTGACTTGTCGATTTTACTGGCTTGCGTCGGTGACAATATGTGCATGCCCTTGAGCAGATTTAATGCTTCATGCACTTTATAATCACTGCGCAGTTTGCTGACGATTTCATTATCCTGTTTTTCTTCTGCCGCATTTTTCTTCTGCAGCTTATCCTGCTTTTCACCATTCAACAGGTGGCCACTCAAATCCGCCTCGGTGATTTTTATCTGGCCACTGTCTGTCTGTACGGTGAGCTGCATATCCTTGAGCGCAATATCCGGCTCTATGCCTTCGGCCTGAATCGAACGACCATTCGGGGTGTAATAACGCGCGGTGGTAAATTTTACCGCGGCACCATTACGCAATTCCTGGATGGTTTGCACCGAGCCCTTGCCAAAAGATTTCTCACCCATAATCACCGCACGTTTATGGTCCTGTAATGCGCCGGCAACAATTTCAGATGCTGAGGCGGAACCGGCATTGATCAACACCACAATGGGTTTGTCATTCATTACGTCATCCGAATTGGCATTGAATTCAAAATATGAATTTTCCTTACGCCCTTTGGTGTACACCAGTTTACCTTTACGGATAAACAGGTCGGCCACATCCGCTGCGGCATTCAATACGCCACCCGGGTTATTGCGCAAATCGAGAATCATGCCGTCTAGCAGACCGCCATTTTCTTTTACCAGTTTGCTGATGGCTTCACGCAGCTGCACTGCAGTTTTTGCCTGGAAGGTGCTTAAACGGATATAGGCAAAGCCCGGTTCCAGCAAATGGGTTTTGACACTTTCCACCTTGATAATCGCGCGCTCGATAACGAATTCCAGCGGCTTGTCCTCACCTTCACGCATGATGCTAAGGGCAATTTTAGTACCCGGCTTGCCGCGCATGATTTTTACCGCATCATTCAGTGATATATCTTTTACCGGCTTGTTGTCGAGGCGAATAATCAGGTCACCCGCCTGTATGCCTGCATGATAGGCCGGCGTGTCATCAATCGGCGAGATCACCTTAACAAAGCCGTTTTCCATACCCACCTGGATACCCAGCCCACCGAATTCGCCACTGGTGCCGATTTTCAGTTCGTTGTATTCATCTTTATTCATATAGGTGGAGTGGGGATCAAGCCCGGACAACATGCCGCGAATGGCATGTTCCAGCAGAGCTTCGTCGCTCACTTCTTCTACATAATCGGATTTGATGCGCGCAAAAATATCGGAAAAGTTACGCAACTCGGCGAGCGGCAGACCCGCAGACTGTTCGCTGATTTCTTCGTCCAGCTCCTTCGAGTCAGCATGTACCGGTGCACTGAACAGGCCGCCGGAAAAAGCAACCAGGGAAAACACTGCAGCGTATAGCGGCCTTGCCTGAAACATAATCTACTCCTGAACAATACCCGGCCTGTGAGGCCCAATGCCTGTTATGCAAACAGCCGGGTACTAATGGTTATGACTGTATTGTTATTGAGACTCTGCAGATCAGAGTCTACTCGTTTTCCTGTAGCGCCACATGACGCACTTTACTTGAACACCACTGTGAGGGATTAACCGGCTTGCCCTGTTTTCTGATTTCAAAATATAAGCCAGATCGACTTTGCCCGCCACTGTCTCCCACACTGGCTATCACATCACTGGCTTCAATCCAGTCGCCCACGTCTTTATAGAGTTCCTGAGCGAAGCCGTACAAACTCATAAAGCCGTCATTGTGATCGATAATGGTGATAAAACCATAACCCTGTAGCCAGTCGGCAAAAACCACGCGACCATTGGCCACGGCACGCACCGGCTCACCATAATCGGCATTGATCACCACGCCGTTCCATTTAAGTCCACCCTGGCTGCGCACGCCACCAAAGCCGACCCTGAAATCACCCGCAGCAGGCCAGGGCAATGCCCCTTTGAGCTGGCCAAACGGCTTTTGGTTCAATGGCCCGGCGGGGATGTCCGCCAGCATTTCGCCCAGGGATTCCAGCAGGTTCTCGATGCGGTTACGGCTGCTTTCCAGTTCCTTCAGGGTGTGTTGCTGGTGATTGATGTCCTGATTCAGTTTAACCAGCAGTGCCTTGCGCTCATTACGGTGTTCGCTCAGGCGCTGTTTGCTTTTGCGGTTATTGATCACCAGCTGCTTCAGCTCTTCTGTCACCTCGGCAATTTCCGCCTGCAGTGCCTGCTCCCGCTCTATGCTGCCGAGGAAGCGCTGTATTTCATCGCCCCGCGCGCGGTTGAGGTAGCTGTAATAGGTCATGGCTCGCCCCATTTCCGCCGGGTTCTGCTGGTTTAGCAGCATTTTAAGCTGTGGCTGCTGGCCCATGGCGTAGGCGGAGCGGATCTGCGCGGCGAGCAGCTGCTTCTGCTTTTCCAGGCTTTTCTGTAATTTTTTCAACTCCTGCCGGGACTTTTCCAGATTCTGAGACGATTTTTTATGTTTGCTCTGGTTATTTCGCAGCGCCCTGGCGGCCTTAGCAATTTTTATCTCCAGCTTCTTCAGGTCGTCGCGCAGGGTGTCGCGGCGGCTTTTACTGTCAGTGAGCGATGACACCACTTCACCGATTTTGCTGCGAATCTGGTCCAGCCTTGACTGGTATTCACTGGCAGACTCCGCGCTGGCACTGGCAACTGGAAGCACCAGCAGACAGATACACAACAGATGGCTGAAACGCGTCGATTTACACATATTATTGAATACTAATGATTTTTCCCGCCACCGCTAACTGCGGCTCATCTGCTAATCGCATTTTTTCTAAAAAAACACTGGATATGCTGAATAATTTCAGTTAAATAGTATCTATCATTTTATGGTAGTTTACTAATATAAGTGAATACAAATTTCCGGGGAAGGAACACAATGGTTGCAAATGTAGAATTCGAAACCCAACTGATGACACGAGAAGAAGACATAGACCGTGCCTCTCGTTCATTAAAAGCTATGTCACATCCCTTACGCCTCAAGATATTATGCACTTTACAGGATCAGGAAGTCAGTGTGCAGGATATTGTTGATAATGTAGGGACTTCACAGAGCAATATCTCGCAGCATCTGGCAATTTTGCGCGACAAGGGCATACTCGCCTCACGCAAGGACGCCAACCGGGTGTATTACCGTGTTGGCGATGCCCGCACCCTGCGTTTAATCAGCATGATGCAGGAAGTGTTCTGTAGCCAGCGCATATTTGAAGAATAGCCCTCTATAGCGGCCGCCTTAAGGCCAGTGCTATAATCCCGAGCCTCTGATTAGCGATGATCAGAGGCTTATTAGTTTTAGTGTCGGAGTAAACGCATGTCCCAAATGATCGAATTTGCCGGTAATAACCTGATTCTGGTGACCGCAATGATCGTAATTCTCGCCCTTATCCTGAAGACCGAAATCGGTGTTCGACTGAATAAAATCCCCCAGCTCACAATTAATGACGCAGTTCGCCTGCTGAATGATGATGATGTCGTGGTACTTGATGTACGCGAAACCAATGAATACAACTCGGGCCACCTGCGCGACGCCATTCACATACCGGTGAGCGCACTCAATAAGCGCATCAGTGAAATTGAAAAATATAAAAATAAAAAAATTCTCGCCTACTGCCGCTCCGGTAACCGTTCCAATACGGCCTGCCGTCTGCTCAGCAAACAGGGCTTCGAGAATGTGAACAATATGTCCGGCGGCGTTATAGGCTGGTCCAGCGCCAACCTGCCGCTATCCAAAAAGTAAGCAACCGGGGAACCGTTACTATGCCACAAGCAGAAATCACCGTTTATTACGCACCTTTTTGTCCCTACTGCACCTGGGCCAAGCAGTTACTCGACAGCAAGGAAGTTGAATTCACCATGGTGAATGTCAATGACGGCAGTGAAATCCGCCAGCAAATGGAACAACGCGCGGGCCGCACCAGCGTGCCGCAGATTTTTATCGGTGACACCCACGTGGGCGGTTACGATGAACTGGCCGCGATGGATGACCGGGGCGAGCTGGACTCGCTGATAGCCGGAGCCTAGCCATGCAGCTGGTATGCCCACATTGCGCCGCCCTCAATCGCGTGGCTGACAATCGGCCCGCCAGCCAGGCCAGCTGCGGCAAGTGCCATAAATCACTGTTTACCGGCCATGCCCTGCCGGTGTCCCAGGCGATGTTTGATCGCATGCTGACAAAAAGCGAACTGCCACTGGTGGTGGATTTCTGGGCCGAGTGGTGTGGCCCCTGCAAAATGATGGCGCCGGTATTCGAACAGGCGGCGCAACAGATCGAGCCACGCGCCCGCCTGCTGAAGGTGGACACCGAGGCGGAACAGGGGCTGGCGGCGCGCTATCAGATTCGCAGCATCCCCACTTTAATGATATTCTCCGCGGGAAAGGAAATAGCCAGGATGTCAGGCGCATTAGATAAAAACAGCCTGCTTAACTGGATTAATCAAAATTTAAAATAACGGGTTTATAAAATGAGCGAACAAGCCAATCAGCAACAATTCTCTATTCAAAAAATTTACCTCAAGGATGTGTCATTCGAGTCACCCAACTCACCGGCGGTATTCACCGGCGAATGGAAACCGGAAGTCAACGTTCAGCTCAATACCGAGATCAAGGGCCTGGATAACAATATGCACGAAGTTATCCTGAGTGTGACCGTAACTGCCAAACAGCAGGACAAGACCGCGTTTCTGGTGGAAGTGAAACAGGCGGGTCTGTTCCAGCTGGCGGGTTTTGAACAGGAACAACTGGGGGGCATGCTCGGCGCCTACTGCCCGGAAACCCTGTTCCCCTATGCCCGTGAAGCCATTTCCGACCTGGTGACCAAGGGCGGTTTCCCGCAACTGCTGCTGTCACCGGTTAACTTCAATGCACTCTATATGCAGCATCAGCAACAGCAGGCACAGGCCGCAAGCGACACAGCGCACTAAACCCCATGGCGAATACGGCGGATAGAAAGATTGCGGTCATCGGCGGTGGCTCCTGGGGCACCGCGCTGGCAATGCAGGTGGCCCGCGCCGGACACGACCTGGTGTTATGGGACATAGACACACAACATGTGCAGGCGATGCAGAAAAGCCGCCGCAACGAGCGCTATCTCCCGGGCATCGAACTCCCCGAACGCCTGCAGCTCAGTGATCAGCTGATCCCCACCCTGCAACGTGCAGAAACCCTGTTAATCGCCATTCCCAGCCATGCGGTGCGCAGCTTTCTGCAACAGAATCACAGCCACATCAGCGCCGACAAGCACATTGTCTGGGCCACCAAGGGACTGGAAGAGGGCAGCGGCAAGCTGGTGCACCAGGTGGTGGCGGAAGAACTGCCGCAGTGTAAAAGCACCGCGGTGGTCTCCGGCCCCACCTTTGCCGGCGAAGTCGCCCGGGATCTGCCCACCGCAGTTACCGTAGCCTCCAGCAGTCACGCCATAGCCGCAGAAGTCGCCAGCTTTCTCCATTACGGCAATTTCCGCGTCTACACCTCGGAGGACATGATCGGTGTAGAGCTCGGTGGTTCGCTTAAAAACGTACTTGCCATTGCTGCCGGTGCTGCTGATGGCCTGGGTTTCGGTGCCAATACCCGCGCCGCACTGATTACCCGCGGCCTGCATGAAATTACCCAGCTGGGGCTGCGTATGGGCGCCCACGCAGAAACCTTTATGGGGCTGGCAGGCCTTGGTGACCTGGTACTCACCTGCACCGACAACCAATCACGCAACCGTCGCATGGGCCTGGCGCTGGCGGCGGGCAAGAGCATTGAAGCGGCTCGCGAGGAAATTGGCCAGGCGGTTGAAGGGGTAAAAACCGCCAGGGAAGCCTGGCAACTGGCGCAACGCTACCAGGTTGAGATGCCGATTATCGAACAGACCTACCGTGTGCTCTACGAAGGGCGCAAACCGCTGGATGCAGTGCATGCGCTGCTGGGCCGGGAAGCCCGCCCCGAGTAAGCTCCCTCAAACTGCACCCTCAAACCCCAGCTGACGCCAGGCTTCATATAGAATCACCGCCGCCGAGTTCGACAGGTTCATACTGCGGCTGTCGGCACACATGGGGATGCGAATCACCTGCCCCGCGGGCTGCTGCTGCAGATATTCCAGCGGCAGGCCCCGTGTCTCCGGGCCAAACAGGAAAGCATCACCGCTGGCATACTGCGGTTCGGTATAGCGCCGTGTACCCCGGGTGGAACAGGCAAACACCCGCTTGAAGTCATTGTTCTGCAGGCACTCATCAAGACTTTTCCACACCTTCACCGACGCAAACTCCGCATAATCCAGCCCGGCGCGGCGCAGTTTTTTATCCTCCAGCTCAAAACCCAGCGGCTCGATTAAATGCAGCTGGCTGTGGGTGTTGGCACACAGGCGAATAATATTGCCGGTATTGGGGGGTATTTCCGGTTCGTAGAGAATAATACTGAGCATTTAATCTTTATTTTCAACTGGTTAAAAGAGTTTATTTATGTACTACAATAATAAGCGTGTATTAATTATTGACTAAATTGTGAATTACGTCTAAAAAATCTGCAATAATACGGCCTGTTAACAATACCTGAACCGGCGGCCTGGCCACAGGTTCAGGGCTAAATAAAACGGCGAGGGACGCCCCACGGCAAAACTGACCAGATATGCAAAAACCCACCTTACTGCTTGTTGATGATGACCCTCTGATCACAGATAGCCTGGGGTTTATTCTGCAAAAGGACTACCAGCTTTACACCGCTGAATCCCGGGCAGAGGTCAGGGCCCTGCTCAACGGGCTGGAGCACACGCCCCGGCTGGCGCTGGTGGATCTGGGTCTGCCCCCACACCCCCATGGGGCCGATGAAGGTTTCGCGCTGATTGAAGACCTGCTGGCCCATGATTCGCAGATTAAAATCCTGGTGCTATCGGGCCAGAGCGACGAGGCAAATATGCACCATGCACTGACCCTGGGTGCGGTTGATTTTATTCCCAAACCGGCGGAAACCGCACTGTTACAGGCACGGCTCAAACATCACCTGATGCTCAGCCAGGTAGAAAGCCGGCACGCACCGCAATCCGCCGACTCGGCAATCATCGGTGACAGCAGTGCCATTCACACCCTGCGTGAGCAGATCAGCCAGTTTGCCAGTGCGGATTTTCCGGTGCTGGTGGAAGGCGAATCCGGTACCGGCAAGGAGCTGGTGGCCAGGGCACTGCACCAGACCAGCCGCCGCGCCGGGCAACCCTGCTTAACCATTAACTGCGCGGCAATTGCACCGGAGCTGCTGGAGGCACAGCTGTTTGGCCATGCCAAAGGCGCCTTTACCGGCGCCGACAAGTCCCGTCGTGGTTTTTTTGAAGAGGCGGGTGAAGGCACGCTGTTTCTCGACGAAATCGGTGAAATGGCCTACGACCTGCAGGCCAAATTACTGCGGGTACTGGAAAGCGGTGAATTCTACCGCGTGGGTGAAACCCGCTGCCTGCAATCCCGTGCACGGATTATCGCCGCCACCAATAAAACCCTGCAGCATGAAGTGGCAGCAGGGCATTTTCGTGCCGACCTGTTTCACCGTTTGAGCATTCTGAAAATCCATGTGCCGCCGGTACGCGAGCGCATGCAGGACAGCCTGCTGCTGCTACAGCATTTTATGGATTTTTATTCCGAATCACTGCAGCCAATTGAACTGGATACACAGGCCAGGCAATTATGGCTGGGTTACGACTTTCCCGGCAATGTGCGGGAGCTGCGCAATATCGTGATTCGCCTTTGTACCCGTTACCCCGGACAGACCATCAGCGCGCAACAACTACAGGATGAGTTCGAACCGCAACTGCTTAACGCCACCGCCCACAGCCAGGTAGATCAGTTCAGCAGCCAGATGATTCAGCAGGAGCTGGCCAGTGGCGAGCTGAATTTAAATGACAAGTTACAGGCGCTGGAAGACTTTGTTATACAGCAGGCAATGCAACTGTATAACGGCAACCTGAGCAAGGTGGCGCGCGCCCTGCAGATTAATCGCACCACCCTTTACAGCCGGATGCAGAAACATGAACAGAAACAGTAAACACCACAGCCGCACAGGTGATGCATGTACCTGAGCCATTTTGGTCTGCAACGCCAGCCCTTCAAAATTACCCCGGACACCAGCATGTTCTACCCGGGCAACAAGCGCGGTGCTGCCCTGCAGGCATTGAAATACGCGATTATGTCCGGCGAAGGTATGATCAAGGTCGTAGGCGAGGTGGGCTCCGGCAAGACCATGCTGTGCCGCATGCTGGAAGTGGAACTGGACGACTCGGTGGAAGTGGTTTATATCGCCAACCCCAGCCTGTCGCCGGAAAATATTCTGCATGTGATTGCCTTCGAACTGAAACTGGATATCACCCCGGAGTCGAGCAAGCTGGAAGTGATGCAGACCCTGCAGAACTACCTGCTGGCACGCCACGCCCACAATAAACAGGTGGTAGTGTTTGTGGAAGAAGCGCAGAGCATGCCCATTGAGACACTGGAAGAAATCCGCCTGCTGAGTAACCTGGAAACCAATGAGCACAAGCTGTTACAGATGGTGCTGTTCGGCCAGCCGGAGCTGGATGAAAAATTGCGCAACCCGGCGATTCGCCAGTTAAAGGAACGCATCACGCATAATTTCTATCTCGATCCGTTCCCGGCAAATGATGTGTATGAGTACCTTAATTTCCGCATGCGCGCCGTGGGCTACTGCGGGCCGGACCTGTTTTCACAGAAAGTGGCCAACCGTATCGAGCGCAAATCCAGTGGCCTGACACGACGCATCAATATTCTTGCGGACAAGGCATTGCTCGCTGCCTATGCGGAGGGCGGCCATAATATTGGTAAAAAGCACATTGACCTGGCGGCGAAGGACAGCGATTTCGGACAGGGCGAGCACAGTCAGTCCGCCTTGAAATTTCTACTGGGGATAGCGGTGATTCTGGCGGCGATCTGGCTTGGCAGTTTACTGCCGGGGCTGTTTAGCAATCAGCCGGTGCACAGCGAGCTGACTACGGAGGCCGCCGAGCC
>DATCTK010000063.1:0-8886 GCA_036567985.1 Gammaproteobacteria bacterium
ACAAGGCCTCGGAGCGAGCCGATGGCGACACGGTCAGCACACGGGGTAAGGTGTACCTGGAAAAGGCGCAAACACTGATCAAGTGATGCGTATACTCGTTCCCACGCAGGAGCATGGGAACCAGCCAAAAAGAAAACGCGAATGAACGCGAACAGCGCGAATAGACGCTATTAAAGCTTTATCTATTTAAAATCCCGGGAAGTCCACTCTGACCCCGAATTATTCGTACGTTTATTCGCGTGCATTGGCGGACTTTAACAGGTGTCAGGTGGAACCGCTTCGCTTGTTCCACCCTACGGTAAAGTAAATACGGTTTTTGTAGGGTGGCATCAAGCGAAGCGGATCCACCGTTTGACCTGCAGCAAGGCGCATTACGTATTTTAAAAATCTGGCAAGCTGCACGACTGGAGTATGTATAAATTTGCGTGCATTCGCGTTCATTTGCGTTGTTCGCGTTTTCTTTTCAGCTTCATAGCGGATGGCTTAGACACCACGAAACACAATTATGCCGATGCCGCTGATCCGGCTTCGCGCTTGAACACCACCAGGTGATCCACATCCAGGGTAATCCCCAGCGGCGCACCCAGCGCATGGTTATGGTGGCTGGGGGCAATGCACAGCACTTCCTGGCCACTGGGCAGTTTAAGGGTGTAGATAAAATCCGAGCCACGGAAGAACTTCTCGGTCACTTCCAGCGCAATCGGGCTGTTATCGGTGTGAATCAGGTCGTCCGGGCGAATCAGCACATCCACAAAACACCCCTCTTTACAGCCCTTGGGCACCTTGCCGTGAATCAGCCCCAGCTCGGTTTTGATGCTGTAGTCGCACATCACTTCACCGGGAATCAGCACGCCATCACCGATAAAATCCGCCACATCGCGGTTCGCCGGACGGTGATACAGGTTGTAGCCACTGTCCCACTGCACCAGCTCGCCGTTTAGAATCAGCCCCACATAATCCGCCATGGCAAAGGCTTCCTGCTGATCGTGGGTCACCAGCATGGCGGTAATGCCTTCCTGCTTGAGAATGCGCCGCACTTCGCGGGACAGCTGCTGGCGCAGCTCCACATCCAGCGAGGAAAAGGGTTCATCCATCAGCAGCAGATCGGGCCGGGGTGCCATTGCACGGGCCAGTGCCACCCGTTGTTGCTGGCCACCTGATAACTGGTGTGGGTATTTCTCGCCACTGTCGGGCAGACCGATCAGCTGCAGCAGTTCATTGGTGCGTTGTGCAATCGCCACCCGCCCCATCGACTTGTGCAGACCAAAGGCCACATTGTCGAACACCGATAAATGGGGGAACAGCGCAAAGTCCTGGAACACCATGCCAATGCGACGCTTTTCCGGTGCCAGCACATGGCCGGCACCACTGAACTGCATGCCGCTGATACTGATGGTGCCGGTGGTGGGCACCTCAAAGCCGGCAATGGTGCGCAGCAGGGTGGTTTTACCGCAGCCACTGGGGCCGAGCAGGCAGCCGATATCGCCTTCGTTCAGGCTAAAGCTGACGTCCCGGACCACGGTGTTTTTGCCGTAAGCGACGGAAATATGTTCAATTTTCAGCAGTTCATTCATCGGGGTTTCCACTTCTGGAGATCGAACGGCTCAGTAACAGCACCGGAACAATGCCCGCCAGCACAATCGCCACCGCTGCCGTCGAGGCATCGGCGAGGCGCTCATCCGAGGCGAGTTCATAGGCGCGTACCGCCAGGGTATTAAAATCAAAAGGCCGCAGTATCAGGGTGGCGGGCAGTTCTTTCAGCACATCCACAAACACCATCAGCACCGCGGTGAGCAATGATACCCGCATAATCGGTATATGCACCCGGCGCAACACCTGCCCCGGACTGTAACCCAGCGAGCGGGCCGCATCATCCATCGACGGGCGAATTTTGGTCAGTGCCGCCTCCACTGTACCGATCGACACCGCCAGGAAGCGCACGATATAGGCAAACATCAGTGCCACCAGGGTGCCGGAAAACAGCAGGCCGGAGGAAATGCCCCAGTTGGCGCGCAGCCAGCTGTCCAGTGACTGGTCCAGCATCGCCAGCGGAATCATCACCCCCACCGCGATCACCGTACCGGGAATGGCATAGCCCATGGAGGCCACGCGCACCGCGATCTGTACCGCCAGCACCGGGCGCAGGCGCTGGCCGTAGGCCATAAACAGCGCCAGCAGCAGTGCTAGCAATGCCGCCATACTGGCCAGTATTAAACTATTGAAAACCAGCTGAAGGTAGGCGGCATCCACCATCTCGGTGGCGGTTTCCAGCGCCCACACTAGCAGCTGTACAAACGGCAGCAGAAAACCGAACAGCAGCGGCAGCAGGCAGGCCACGACCGCCAGTGCCGCATGACGACGGCTCAGCTGGTAACGGGGCTGGCGCGCACGCTGCAAGGAATGATGATGGTAACGTACGCGGCGCCGTGAATAGCGCTCGATCGCCACCAGCGCAAACACCATCACCAGCAGCATCGCCGACAGCTGGGCTGCCGCCGCACTGTCACCCAGCCCGTACCAGGTGCGGAAAATACCGGTGGTAAAGGTATCCACGCCGAAGTACTGCACCGTGCCGTAGTCCGCCAGGGTTTCCATCAGCGCCAGGGTCAAACCGGCAATGATCGCCGGCCGCGCCATCGGCAACGCCACCTTGAAAAAACTCTGCCAGGGGCCGGCACCGAGTATGCGGCTGGCTTCCAGCGCTGCTACCGACTGCTGCATAAAGGCGGCGCGGGCCAGCAGGTAGACATAGGGATAGAGCACCAGCGAGAGCATCGCCATGGCGCCCCACAATGAACGGATTTCCGGGAACCAGTAATCGCCATAGCCCCAGCCAAACCATTCCCGCAGGCTGGTTTGCACGGGTCCGGCGAAATCCAGCATGCCAGTATAGGTATAGGCAATGATATAGGCCGGCATGGCCATCGGCAGCAGCAGCATCCACTGGAACCAGCGACGGCCGGGAAACTCACACACACTCACCAGCCAGGCACAGACAATGCCGATGCTCAGGGTGCCATAGCTCACCCCCAGCACCAGCCACAGGGTATTGGAGACGTAGTTCAGCAATACCGTGTCCGCCAGGTGCGACATCACCTCGGTATCGCCATGAAAAATAAAGCTGAACACCGTGAGCACCGGCACCGCAAATACCAGTGCCACCAGCATAACGCCAAGTCGCCAGGGGTCCCAAAGGGGCCACTGGCGACTGAACGGATTACACCATCGGCGAATCGAGGATAACGGGGCTACAAACATCGCGCCATTATACGCAATATTAACGCCATCCGGCACGATCCATTAAACGTAAGGCATCGGCATTGAGGCGTCCCAGTTCGGTGAGGTTGATATTATCCGCCTTGAACTCGCCCCAGCTTTTCAGCAGCTCACTGGACTCAACACCGTCCACCACCGGGTATTCGTGGTTCACCCGCGCATACCAGCTTTGCACCTCCGGCGATGCCAGGAACTCAATCAGTTTAATCGCATTCTCGCGGTGTTTGGCATGGGCGGTTACACCGGCGCCGGATACATTCACATGGGCGCCACGACCGTCCTGGTTGGGCCAGAACACCGCCACTTTTTCGCCTGCGGCGCGTTCATCCGCATCACCACCACTGAGCATCACGCCCAGGTAATAGGTGTTTACCACCGCCACATCACACTGGCCCGCGGCCACTGCCTTGATCTGGTCACGGTCACCGCCACGGGGTGGACGAGCAAAGTTTTTCACAAAATCCTTCGCCCAGGCTTCGGTGGCTGCCTCGCCGCGGGTGCTGATCATCGAGGCCACCAGCGACTGGTTATAGATATTATTCGAAGAACGAATACACACCCGGCCTTTCATCGCCGGCTCTGCCAGTGCCTCGTAGGTGGACAGCTGCTCTGGTTTGACCCGGTCCCTGGCATACACAATCGGCCGTGCGCGTAACGACAGGCCATACCAGTAGCCATCCACATCACGGTAGTTGGCGGGCACTGCTTTGTTCAAAACCTCCGACTCTATTGGCTGCAACACACCCGCCTCATGGGCACGGTGCAAACGTCCGGCATCGGTGGTGAGCAACACATCCGCCGGGCTATTACGACCTTCGGTTTGCAGGCGCTTTAACAGTGCATCTGCCTTGGAGGTAATCAGTTTGACTTCGATACCGGTCTGTTCAGTAAACTTGTCCAGCACCGGTTTAATCAGTGCCTCTTTACGGGCTGAATAAAGATGAACCAGTTTGTCATCGGCGGCGTGTGCCACCGGAATGCTGGCCAATAACAGACTGGATGTCAGTAGTAGTCCGAGAGTAAAACGCTGAATAAACATAGAAACCTCGCATGGATAAATGGTGAGTGAATAATACCAGCTGTAATCAAAAATGCAAATGAGAATTGTTACTATTCAATGAAATTTTTAATCTTAAGCGTCCAGCCACGGTAGCATCAGTGCCGTGAACCCAGCTGGAACCGATCTGCGTTCCCACGCGGGAGCGTGGGAACGAGAAGTCGTTAGTTATTAGTCGTTAGTCGTTAGTCGTTAGTCGTTGGGTCGGACTCACGACTAAAGACTAACGACTAAAGACGCCTCTCCTGTCTCCCGCGGAATACCGTACGTCCTGTATATAACCGCTACCGGCGTCCTGCCTCCCGCGGAATACCATACATCCTGTATATAAAAAGGCCGGTGCATTGCACCGGCCTGACCAGAACCAGCAGGAGTCCAGACTACTGGCATTTACCCACTACGAAGGACTGGGTAAATTCTGAAAACATGGTTTTCATGGTTCACAAACAACATCCCTGTCTGTTTCCAGTATCGCCTAGAAACCAACCGTCATGCCCAGCATGACACTGCGGGGTTTATTGGGGCGCGCGCCGTCCGGGCTACGTGACACAATTTCCTGTTCGTCAAACAGGTTCTCCACCTTGAAAAACACCTCGGCGTTTTTATCCAGGCTGTAGCGGCTGATGTAATCCACCACAAAGACCGCATCGGTTTTTGCCTGTGGCGAGGTCGAACGGTTACATCCTACAGATACACACATTTCATCAACGTATTTGGCAACCGCATAATTGTTCCAGCCACTGCTGTGCTCCACACCCACGCGGGCACTGAAGGTACTTTCCGGAACATCTTTCAACTCATCACCTTCCTGCAGGCCATTGGTGATATTGTCGCTGCTGATTTCAGCCTGGGTATAGGTGTAGGCAATGTTCAATGGCACATTAAACTCATTACCCTGCCATTCAGTACCCAGCTGGGCTTCCAGACCACTGATCACCGCTTCACCGTTCTTGAATGTGCCAGAGGTTGCACCATCACTGCAGGGCGATCCCACGGAACAGTTTTCAGTCTTATCGGAGAAGTCACTGTAAAACGCAATCGCTTCTACAAACACATCCGCACCTGTGTAACGACCACCAAATTCCCAGTTAGTACTGGTTTCCGGCTCTTCCTGCTCGCTGGCACCACCACCCAGGGGTGAGAAACCCTTGTGCACACCGGCGAGTACCTGCCAGCTGTTATTCAGGTTATAGGTAAATGATGCACCGGGCAGCACTTCACTGCTCTGGTTGGAGCTGGAGGATGCTTCGGTGGTGCGTGCTAGATCTGCATAACGAACACCATTCGCTTGCATATCTTCATAACGCAGACTCAGGTTTACATTCAGCTTTTCGCTGACCTGCCAGTCATCGGTAATCCATAAGCTGGTGGCGTCAACTTTTTCCAGACGATTATCACCACTGGAAGGGTCAATAATTGACTGGAATACCAGTGAGCCATTCACCTGGTCATACACTTCCACCGGCTGATAACGACTCACCTCGTCATCATGCAAACGACCGCCAATCGCCAGGCGATGCAATCCCATATCCACATCAAAGTTCACTTCAATACCGCTGGACTCATAGGCACGATCATTGTTCTTGTAATTCAGACCTGTGGTATCAATATCACCATCCAGAATGCCCTGTGCAGTCGCATCACCGTTATTGGCATCTTCAACCAGATTTCCACCACCGGACAGTTTGAACCAGTTACGGTTAAATTCGTTGTGGTAAAGCGTGGCGCTGGCAGTCACACTGTCCGTTAACTCGCGGCTATAGACAAACTGAATACCGCTGTGGTCATTCACCATCTGATCAATGCTCGACAAACCGTAACGACGATTCGGATCCGCGGCAAAATCATTATCAGTTAAACCTAGGTAACTGTTATTGGAAATTTCTTCCGAGCGTTGCAGTTTTAATTGCGCCGTCTGTTTCGGCCCCTGATCCGATTCCCAGCGCAGCTTGGCCACATAGTCAGAAATATTGTAACCGGTGTCGCGATTACTGCGATCAATCGTCTTGAAACCATCACTGTTGCGTTCTACCGCTTCAAATAACCAGCCCCACTGACCTTCGGTGCCGCCGTAATATGCATGCAGATCACTGCTGTTATGTGAACCGGCACTGAAAGTTGCCTCACCACCGGTTTCCTGCGGAATCGGAGTCGATAGCATATTTATTACACCGCCGGTGGTTTGTGGACCATAACGCAACAACGGTGCACCCTTCAGCACTTCAACGGATGACATACGCAGAGTAGTGGGGAAATAGTATGCAGCAGGCGCAGAATACGGTGCCGGTGCAATCATCACACCGTCTTCCAGCAGAGTAATTTTTGCACTGCGCTCACTGGTGGCGCCACGGATACCGATATTGGGACGCAGGCCACTGCCTTCCTCTTCGCGAATATACACACCGGGAACCGTTTTCAGTACCTGGTTGATATCACTGGCGACTTCGGTTTCCATCTGCTCACTATCAACCACTGCGCCGGAACCGGCCAGTTGTCTGGCATCTTCACTGCTGCCAATGATAACCATCTTATCGAGAGTAACTTCCTGCGCCTGTAATAGCACAGGGCTAAATGCCAGGGTAACGGCCGTCGCCAGCAAGCCGGGCTTAAATTTCTTCTTTCTGTTTATATTTACAGGGTATTTCGAGGTGCAGCTCATGCCAGTCTCCGTTTATATTGTGATAGGTTTACAATAATGTCTGGGCTGGCTGGCTACATAGTGATGCTATGGGGCTGGCTTGCGGAATTTTTTCCGGTTTATAAACCGGGCGTTTTTTCTAAATTGTTACTGGTAAATTGTTACTTGGTTAAAATCAGTTTGCCGTTACTTGTGCGACGCAAAATATACAGCTCGCCTGCATGTTCAATATGCAGCGCCTGGGCACCGGCAAGCAGAGTTTCACTGCTAATGCGAGGCGGTATACCGGGCGATTCTGTCGACGAAAATTTCATATTTTTTTTCTCACTCATGTGTCGTGCTCTCGGCCTGGGTGATAAAACCAATGCGCACAATGCCGGCACGTTGTGCCGCGGCCATGCTGCGCGCCACCAGATCATAGGTCGCATTGCGATCCGCCTGTAAATGGATTTTCTGCTGCGGATTACGCGCTGCCAGTTCACGCAGTTGCGCTTCCAGCTCGGTTAAACTCAGCTGGGTATCATTCAGAAAAATCTGTTGATCGGCGCGAATACTGAGTTGCAATGCCTGCTCATTAGCCGGTGTTGGCTGGCTCGATGCCTGGGGCATTTCCACTTTTACCGAGTGTGTAATCACCGGCGCGGTAATAATAAAAATCACCAGCAGCACCAGCATAATGTCCACCAGCGGAATCATATTCATCTCTGCCATGGGCGCATCCCTCGAGGTTTCAAATCCACCAAATGCCATCAGGCAGCCTCCCGTTCCTGCGCAATTTTATCCGCTGCATTGTCAACCGGGTTAACCGCGTCAAGCAGATCATCACTGACTTCAGTGCTCATTAAAAATGCATGCAGGTCATGGGCAAAACCATCCAGCTCTTCCTGCAGTGTGCGATTGGCCCGTTGAAAGGCGTTATAGGCCAGCACCGCCGGAATCGCCGCCGCCAGACCCGCCGCCGTAGCCACCAGTGCTTCACCCAGCGGGCCGGCCACTACTTCCATACTGGCATTACCGGACTGCGCAATGGTAATCAGCGCATGGTAAATACCCCATACGGTGCCGAACAGACCAATAAACGGTGCGGTGCTGCCAATGGATGCCAGCAATGTCATGCCCGCCGCAGTGCGTGAGGTTTCACGGTTTATACCGTTACGCAGATTGCGCACCAGGAACTCATCCTGGTTACCCAGTCGCGGCCGCTGCTGAAACTGTTGCACGCCGTTAAATGCCCCATCGGCCAGACGCGCCAGCGGTGCCTGCAGGTTCTGCCTTGCCTGCTGCCAGGCTTCGCGCGGTGTCTGTGCGTCCCAGAAGCGCTGTAAAAACTGGCGGTTATGGCGACGCCACTGATAGGCGGCTGCCGACTTCGACAGAATCAGATACCAGGTGAGTACCGACATCAACAGCAGGCTGAGAAACACGCCGATTAAAACGCTGTCGCCTTCCTGAAAAACAATTGCAAGATTCATTTAAGGTACCTCTGAATAATGATGACAACTCTCTGGCTTACAGGTGTGTTCATAGTTACCTTAACCTCCTAAGGAGAATTCAAACGGCACCACCACCCAGGCAACCACCGATTTTCCGTTGCGTTGCGCCGGCTCAAAACGCCATTGCATCACCGCTTTCTGCGCCGCCTGATCCAGCCGCGCATGGCCACTGCTCTGCTGTAAACGGATTTCCAGCGGCTGGCCGTCCAGACCCACCCGTACCCGCAGCAGGACTTCACCCTGCTCTTTCAGGCGTTGCGACAGTCGCGGATAAACCGGTGGCGGATTCTGCAGATAATCCGCCTGGTACTGCGGCAACTCGACCTCGGCTTGCGCCTCTTCTGGCACCTGCTCATCTGCTACAGGTTTATTTTCCGGCTCTGGCTCTGGCTTAGGCTCTGGCTTCGGTTCTGGCTTCGGTT
>DATCTK010000064.1:0-39770 GCA_036567985.1 Gammaproteobacteria bacterium
CCCGGCCATTCAGTCAACCACTCGGCCACCTCTCTATAAAACGTGCTTTTTATTGCTGCGTTTGAGTGCATCACACTCTGAACTAACGGCGCCCGCAACGTGCGCCTTATTCGGTGCGTCCTGCACCTCACCCCTTCGGGGTCATGGTCGAAAGGCGGACCATGCTCTGAATGGCTCCCGGCCATTCAGTCAACCACTCGGCCACCTCTCTATAAACGTGCTTTTATTGCTGCGTTTGAGTGCATCGCACTCTGAGCTAACGGCGCCAGCAGCGTGCGCCTTATTCGGGTCTTGCCCGAAAGGCTGGGGATTCTAGCACAAAGTTTTGTGAAGCATGAATGTTTGTCGAGATTTTTTATGGCCGGGCAGGGTGCCTGGTTCGCAGGCAGACCGGGCGCTGTCTGGGCCGGTCTGGTCGCTGCCGGGTTGTCGGCTTAATGTGTTGCCGCGGTTATTTCTGCGGGGTTTTGCAGGTATTGATGCCGAGCAGTGAATAGGCCGGGCAAATTCCGATAATGGCGGTTACCAGGGGAATTATGCCGATCAGTCCCCACATTGTTTGCGGGCCGACAAACACCAGTGAGAGGAGGATCAGTCCGAAAATGGCGCGGAGTGCGCGGTCGATATTGCCTGTGTTTGTTTTCATTTGTGTCACCTTTGCTGTTTAGCGTGCTTGGGTTATGTTTACCTGTTTATTCCGCTTTGATACTTCCAGTCTAGCTGGGTTCAGGAATGATTTTCAGGGAATCTAAAGTAGATCGGTTTATGGTGTATTAGTTCAAGCTAATATTTATTGATGTGAATCCACTTTAGTATCATCAGAGCACATATCTGCCGGGTTACTTGAATCCCGTGTCCAAAGCCCGCATAATCGCCCCCCTGTTTTACCTCGTTATGGTGACCTGTGTGGGTTCCCCCGCGACGATTAGCTGTAAACTCCGCCAGGCCCGGAAGGGAGCAACGGTAGCAGTGACATCGGGCGCCGGGGTGTGGCTCATGCAGGCCGCCACCCACGGTTTATCTCACTCCACTGTTATTCCCGAATATCCTGTTCATATCGTGTAGCCAAACGCTCAAGCGATTAATTTAGAATGATAAGCCTGTAATCTCAAAGCCTGCACATGCTAAACTTGCTTCTTTTTACAACCAGTCAGATGATCAGTATTTCATGAGCTATCAGGTACTTGCGCGAAAATGGCGGCCCGGCAATTTCACCGAAATGGTGGGTCAGGAACATATCCTGCGTGCCCTGATTAATGCACTGGATGAAGACCGTCTGCACCATGCCTATCTGTTTACCGGCACCCGCGGCGTGGGTAAAACCACCGTGGCGCGTATCTTTGCCAAATCATTGAATTGCGAAACCGGCATTACCTCCAAACCCTGTGGTGTCTGCGCGGCCTGCAAGGACATTGCCGATGGGCGATTTATTGACCTGATTGAAGTGGATGCAGCCTCCCGTACCAAGGTCGAGGACACCCGTGAACTGCTGGACAATGTGCAGTATGCGCCGACCCACGGCCGCTTCAAGGTTTATCTGATCGACGAGGTGCACATGCTCTCCGGGCACAGTTTCAATGCGCTGTTAAAAACCCTGGAAGAGCCACCACCCCATGTAAAATTCCTGCTGGCCACCACCGATCCGCAGAAATTGCCGGTGACTATCCTCTCACGCTGTCTGCAGTTCAATCTAAAGCGCATGCCATTGCCGCTGATTGAAGGGCATTTAAAACATATTCTCGAGCAGGAATCGGTTGCCTTTGATGAGGCCTCAATCCGTCTGCTGGCTCACGGTGCTGATGGCTCGATGCGTGACGCGCTGAGCCTGATGGATCAGGCCATTGCCTTTGGTGGTGGCAAGCTGGAGCAGGCTGAAGTGCAGGCGATGCTGGGCACGGTATCCCGTGACCGGGTGATGAAAATTCTGCAGGCGCTGGTAGCTGGTGATGCCTCTGCAGTAATGCGCTATGTGGCCGAGCTGTCAGATCTGTCACCGGATTACGCCAGTGTGCTGGCGGAACTGCTGGCGATGCTGCACCAGATGGCGCTGGCACAGAAAGTGCCGGATGCGGTGGATGAAAACCTGCTGGACCGCGAGGCATTGCAGCAGCTGGCGACCCAGGTGAGCAGCGAAGATATCCAGCTGTTCTATCAGGTGGGGCTGCTGGGACGGCGCGATCTGCCACTGGCACCGGACCCGCGCAGTGGCCTGGAAATGGCACTGCTGCGAATGCTGGCATTTAAACCAAGTATGGCCAGTGCCGCGGTTGCAGCACCTGCGGCTGGCAATGCAGGTGGGAATGCTGCAGCGGCACAGGCTCAACAAACTCAGGCTCAACAAACTCAGGCTCAACAAACTCAGGTTCAACACACTCAGACGCCTCAAACACCGGCACAGGCAACATCAGCAGCACCTGCAAGTCCGGCTGGAATGGCATCGCCAGCCCCGGCACAACAACCAGCAGCCCAGGCAACGTCTGCACCACTTAAACTGGACAATAACTGGGCCGGGCTGGTCGAGGCAATGAGCCTGCGCGGCATGGTGAAACAGCTGGCGGTGAATTGCACATTAAAAGAAAAGAGTGCCACTGAAGTGCAGCTGATTTTAAGCAAGGAGAAAGAGCAGCTGCTAACCCCTGGCCTGCAGGCCAAGTTGCAGGATGCGCTGTGCAATGGCCTGCAACAGACACTCAAATTAAAGATCAGCCTGGGTGTGTCCGACACCGAATCACCGGCACAGACCGAGGCTCGAACCCAGGCGGAGCGCCAGCAGTCTGCGGAGCAATCAATTGAACGGGACCCGATGGTGCAGGCGCTGAAAGAGAACTTTAATGCCCAGCTGGTGCCCAATTCAGTTAAACCGGTGGATCAGTGATGTTCCGATTATCCAGTGTCGATTGATACCCGGCTAATTTATTCATTTACACGTTATAGAGAGAAAATATTATGAAAGGTGGCTTAGGCAATATGATGAAGCAGGCGCAGAAGATGCAGGCTGATATGCAGAAAGCGCAGGAAGAAATTGCCAATATGGAAGTCGAAGGTCAGTCCGGTGGCGGTATGGTTAAGGTGGTCATGAATGGCCGCCACGAGGTGCGCCGCGTCGAGCTGGATGACAGCCTGATGCAGGATGACAAGGAAATGATCGAAGACCTGCTGGCAGCGGCCGTTAACGATGCAGTGCGTCGCATTGAAACCGAATCCTCGGAAAGAATGTCCAGCGTCACCGCCGGTATGAATCTGCCTGGTGGGCTCAAGCTGCCGTTCTAGTTGCCTTATCCACCGGCAATTAACCGGGTGTTAATTGCCGGTAAGTCGATCTGCGACCACGCAGGAGATCTGGCCGATATGCAAGTGCAAACACTCAGCACCCTTTGTTGTCCTGAATGCGGTCACTGTGAAACCGAGGCCATGCCCGAGAATGCCTGTGTGTGGTTTTATGAGTGCAAGGCCTGTCATGCCCTGTTAAAACCGTTAAAGGGTGACTGCTGCGTGTTCTGTTCCTATGGGGATACGCCCTGTCCGCCGATACAGGCAGGTTCACAGTGTTGCCAGCCAGATAGTTAGCCTGCCGAGAGTTGCATAACACCGATTTTATTTCATATTCACTTTACGATGGTTCCCTGTTAATGAGTCAGTCCCCCTTATTACTGCAACTGATTGAAGCACTGCGCTGCCTGCCCGGCGTGGGGCAAAAATCGGCGCAGCGCATGGCCTTTCATCTGCTGGAGCGTGACCGTAAGGGCGCGACCCAGCTGTCCCAGGCGCTGGAGCAGGCGGTCGAACACATCGGTCATTGCACAGAGTGTCGTACCCTGTCGGAAAGCGATATCTGCCAGTATTGCGCCGATCCGCGCCGCATGGACGAGTTACTGTGCATAGTTGAGACCCCCTCCGATGTACTGGCGATCAACCAGGCCACCGACTTTAATGGTCGCTACTTTGTGCTGATGGGGCATCTGTCACCGCTGGACGGCATTGGCCCGGCGGAGCTGGGGCTGGATCGCCTCGAACAGCGTCTGCAGCAGGGGCTGATAAAGGAAATTATTCTGGCCACCAATCCCACGGTGGAAGGCGAGACCACCGCGCACTATATCTCGGAAATGGCGGCCGAGTACGGCGTCGAGGCCACGCGCCTGGCCCATGGCATCCCGTTGGGGGGCGAGCTGGAGTATATCGACGGCGGCACGCTGGCCCATGCCTTCAGTGGCCGGCGTCGGCTGGATAATCGCTAAAACCCGCACTCTGTCAGCCGGCTGGTCGGTTTGTGCCGACTGCGGCAAACTTTTTCCGACTAATGCTGCCTTTTTGCCGCTTTTCATTGCTATAATTTTGAGCATTGTTTAAGCAAAGACCGTTTCATGGAAATCGCGCTAACCGGGTTTAATCCATCTTTTACACCCCTTGCTTCCGATGCCTCACGGCAGGGTAATCGCAACCCTGCAGACCGCAGCGGCGAACAGCGTGCCCGCGATTTACAGAACCAGCAAACCCCGCCGCGCCGGGTAGAGCGCAGTAATCAGACTGCATCCGCAAATGAAGGGCGGGTTATTGATGGTGAAGTGCTGTCATCCGCCACTTATCGACCGGATCGTCAGGGTGGTATCAGTTTTCTCACACCTTCCGCAGATCGCCAGCAAACCCCCAATGGCCAGCCGGACCCACGGCGTCTGTCGATGAACCAGGCCATTCAGAACTTCCAGCAAAACGAAGACATGGTGAGCCAGCCCAATAGCGTGCGCCAGGTTTCCGGCATTATCGATCTCTACGTCTAGCGTTTGTCTCGCATCGCCGCAGTGCGTATTATCTGAAGTCTGAAACAAATAACCACAGGATATATACATGAGCGATTGCATCTTCTGCAAAATCGTCAGTGGCGACATACCCGGCGATATTGTTTACCAGGACGATGAGGTACTGGCCTTTCGTGACCTGCAGCCACAGGCACCGGTGCATCTGCTGGTGATTCCAAAACGACACATTTCCACCATCAATGACCTGCAGGCCGATGACGCACAGCTGGTGGGCAAGTTGTATCTAACCGCAAAGCAGCTGGCGGCAGATGAAGGCATGGCAGAATCCGGCTACCGCTGCGTAATGAACTGCAATGATGATGGCGGACAAAGTGTGCACCATATTCATCTGCATGTGTTAGGTAAACGCCAGATGAACTGGCCACCGGGGTGAGCAGAGCTGCGTTTGTACTCAATGTACAAACGCAGCTCTGCGAACGATTTAGTTGCCGTCGGCGAATACCAGCTTGCAATCAAACCATGCAGTCAGTAATATTCACGCCTCTTCAGTACCCGTCTGCGGGTCAGTCCGGTTTCCCATACCGGGTTTATGAGGTAAATCTACAGGCGCATAGCTCAGTTGGTTAGAGCACCACCTTGACATGGTGGGGGTCGGTGGTTCGACTAAATTTGCCGGGAGCAAATTTGAACATGGTGCTTTGCTTTTTAAGCGCCATGGCCCGAAGGGCGGAGGACAGGAGTCCGACGTAATCCACTTGCGATTACAGTTCGATTTATATCGAGTCTAAATGAAGTAAATCTACAGGCGCATAGCTCAGTTGGTTAGAGCACCACCTTGACATGGTGGGGGTCGGTGGTTCGAATCCACTTGCGCCTACCACTTCAATCACTTCCCCTAATTAATTAGTACCCAACAAGATCAGTCCGATTGCCATTAAAATAATGCGCAAGTGGATGAGAACCGTGGCCTTTACAGCCAGCACTACAAGTCCGGTGTTCGCTTGCTTCGAAGTCGTTGGTTCGACTGGTTCGCCGGGAGCGAACCAGAACAGGCTGACGTCAGTCAGCCTGGCCCGAAGGGAATGGTGTAATGGCGATGAAATATCTGATATTTCGTCATGGTTGTTTTGATTGGGCAGGACGCCCGCCGTAATCCACTTGCGCCTACCACTTCAAACAATCCCCCTGAACTTATTAATACCCGGTAAGAACATTCCGCTTTCTACAGCATTAATGCCCAGGCGTTTTACTTTGAGCCAAACTCAATTGTGATTTATCCCTCAATCTGGCGGGGGTAAATTTCTCATTTTGCATGCTTTGCTGTACATTCCCTGATATTCATCAACTGATAAAAATCCAAAGCGAGTTATTTACGATGCAACGCTCAATTTATACCCGGCTGCTGGCCCTTTGTCTGATGCTGTTTAGCCTGAATGCAGTCGCCAGAGATGTGCGTTATGTAAGTGATGATCTCACCATCCCGATGCGAACCGGCACAACCTTTAATCATAAAATTTTAAAGTTTCTTAACAGCGGCATGCCGGTTGAGGTGCTGGAAACCTCGGATGATGGTAACCATGTGCGCATCGCGCTGGTCGATGAGCCTGACAACACCGGCTGGGTTGAGGCAAAGCTGCTGATGGAGCAGCCCAGTGCCCGTGAGCAGTTGCAGCAGGTGAGAAAGAAAAACCAGGCTTTGCTGGATCAGCAGGCGGAGCTTAAACAGCAGATTGCTGCACTGAAGAAAAAGGAAAATGAGCTGGCACAGGTGAAAAGCACACTGGCGCAGTTGCAGGAAAGCGCAGCGGAGCCGATTCGTGTGGCAGAGGAAAACCTGCAGCTCAAGCAGGCGCTGGCCGATGCAAGGGCCACTAATGAAAGTCTGCGCAGCGAGAATGCCTTTCTGGCGGATGACAGCCTGAAACAGTGGTTTTTAATCGGTGCGGCGGTGTCCATAGGCAGTTTGCTGCTGGGGCTATTGATTACCCGCATTAACTGGAAAAAGAAAAACAGCTGGGCCGGTACTTTCTAGGCACCGTGCCCGCGGTTTTTAAACAGTTGTAATTTCAGGCGCCACTGGCTAGACTTGCCGCAACACACTGTTATTCAAACACTTTTACAACCTGTTTAATCAGGCCTGTGTATGTCTGATTAAATTACCACGTGGCCTTACGTATGGGTCACCACTGTAGCCAGGAGCCAATATGCCGGTTATTACCCTGCCTGACGGGAGTCAGCGCACTTTTTCATCCCCTGTTTCTGTTTATGATGTCGCCGCCGAAATCGGCCCCGGCCTGGCCAAGGCCATGCTGGCGGGCAAGGTCAATGGCGAGCTGGTGGATGCCGCCTATGTGATGGACGATGATGCCGAGCTGGCGATTATCACCGACAAGAATGAAGAAGGCCTGGAGATTATTCGCCACTCCGCCGCGCACCTGCTGGCGCAGGCGGTGAAGCAGCTCTACCCCAGCGCGCAAATCACCATCGGCCCGGTGATTGACGACGGTTTCTACTACGACATCGATTACGAAGAAAGTTTCAGCCCCGAGGATCTGCAGAAAATTGAGCAGAAGATGGCCGAGCTGGCGAAAGAAGACTACAGGGTCAGCCGTTCAGTCAAAAGCCGCGACGAGGCGGTGAAGTTCTTCCGCGATATGGGCGAGGAATACAAGGCGCAGATTATCGAGGATATTCCCGCGGATCAGGCGCTGTCGCTCTACACCCAGGGTGAATTTACCGACCTGTGCCGTGGCCCTCACGTGCCCAGCACTGGCAAGATCAAGGCCTTCAAGCTGACCAAGCTGGCGGGTGCTTACTGGCGTGGCGATTCCAATAACAAGATGCTACAACGCATCTATGGCACTGCCTGGGCCGATAAGAAGCAGCTCAAGGCCTATCTCAGGCGCATTGAAGAAGCGGAAAAGCGGGACCACCGCAAAATCGGCAAGCAGCTGGGGCTGTTCCACACCCAGGAAGAAGCGCCGGGCATGGTGTTCTGGCATAAGGATGGCTGGGATCTCAACCTGACCATTCGTAACTACATTCGCGACCGTCTGCGTGATCATGGCTACCAGGAAATCAATACACCCCAGGTGGTGGATCGCAGCCTGTGGGAAAAGTCCGGCCACTGGGACAAGTTCAGCGAGATGATGTTTACCACTCACTCTGAAAGCCGGGACTACGCGGTCAAGCCGATGAACTGCCCCTGCCATATCCAGGTGTTCAACCAGGGACTGAAATCCTACCGCGACCTGCCGTTGCGCCTGGCGGAGTTCGGTTCCTGCCACCGCAACGAGCCGTCGGGCACGCTGCATGGCCTGATGCGGGTGCGTAACTTTGTGCAGGATGATGCGCATATCTTCTGCACCGAAGAGCAGCTGCAGGATGAAGTGTCTGATTTTATTGACCTGACCTACGATGTGTACCGTGATTTCGGTTTCGACAATATAGAAATTGCGTTATCCACCCGCCCGGAGCAGCGCGTGGGTTCCGATGAAATCTGGGATCAGGCGGAACAGGCGCTGGCGGATGCACTCAGTGCCAAGGGCATAGAATACAAGCTGCAGCCGGGCGAGGGCGCGTTCTACGGGCCGAAGATCGAATTCACCCTGAAAGACTGCCTGGAGCGCGGCTGGCAGTGTGGCACCATGCAGGTGGATTTCTCCATGCCGGGCCGGCTGGATGCGCAGTATGTGGCGGAAGATGGCAGCCGCAAGGTGCCGGTGATGCTGCATCGCGCCATTCTGGGCTCGGTCGAGCGATTTATCGGCATCCTGATCGAGCATTACGAGGGCAAATTCCCGCTCTGGTTGAGCCCGATGCATGCCGTAATCATGAACATTACCGACAAACAGGCCGAATTTGCGCAGAAAGTTGAAAAAATGCTGCATAAACGTGGGTTTAAGGTGAAAGCGGACTTGAGAAATGAGAAGGTAGGCTTTAAAATCCGCGAGCATACATTGCAGCGTGTTCCCTATATGTTGGTCATTGGTGACCGGGAACTGGAAAATCAGAGTGTGGCCGTGCGTTCACGAAGCGGCGAGGATCTTGGCAGTATGAGCGTTGACGCGTTCGCTGACCACCTCGCAGACGCGATCGAGAAGCACGGTCTCGCTATTTCGGAGGAATAAAACAATCGCAGCTGACAAGAAGAAAACTCTCATAAACGACAAGATCACCTACCCGGAGGTACGTGTGATTGATGATCAGGGAGAGCAGCTAGGCATCATGAGTTCTGCTGATGCGCTGGCAAAGGCCGGTGAACAAAATCTGGATCTGGTAGAAGTATCACCGAATGCGAGCCCTCCGGTTTGTCGTATTATGGATTACGGCAAATTCAGGTTTGAAGCGAAAAAGCAGTTAAACCTGAACAAGAAGAAAACCAAGCAGGTACAGGTGAAGGAAATTAAATTCCGTCCGCGTACTGAAGAAGGCGACTATAAAACCAAAGTTAGAAAACTGCGGGAGTTCCTGGAAAAGGGTGACAAGATCAAGGTGACCTTGCGTTACCGGGGTCGTGAATTTGCCCACCAGGAGTTGGGTCTGGAGTTACTCAAGCGCGTTAGCGCCGATCTTGATGAATACGGCACGGTCGATCAGATGCCGAAAATGGAAGGTCGCCAGATGGTGATGATGATGTCACCGAGAAAGTCCAAGCCCTAGTCAATGTACTAGTCGCTGTAAAAGATCTGCCGGTTTGCAATAGCCGGCCATGGTTAACCAGGGTTTCCATGTGATGTGGCAACACATTAAAACCCGGAAATAATCACCTTGCATCCGCTGTTAATCCTTAACAGTTGGGACTGGGTCTTTTAAAGCATTATTTTGGAGTAAGCAATGCCAAAGATGAAAACTAACCGCGGAGCTGCAAAGCGTTTCCGCAAAAACGGATCGGGTGGCTTCAAACGCGGCCAGTCATTCCGTCGCCACATTCTGACCAAGAAGTCTACTAAACGTAAACGTCATTTACGTGAACCTTCACAGGTTGCCAAGTGCGATATTCGCATGGTTAACCGTATGTTACCTTACGTATAGGAGTCTGAATCATGGCAAGAGTTAAACGTGGTGTTCAGGCGAGAGCTGCACACAAGAAAATAATGAAGAAAGCCAAGGGTTATTACGGTGCACGTAGTCGTGTTTATCGTGTAGCTCATCAGGCTGTCATTAAAGCAGGTCAATATGCGTACCGTGACCGTCGTGTTAAGAAACGTGAGTTCCGCAAACTGTGGATCACCCGTATCAATGCAGCCGCGCGTATGTTCGACATGTCCTACAGCCGCTTTATGGATGGTTTAAACAAAGCTGAAATCAGCCTTGACCGTAAAGTACTGGCAGACATCGCTGTGCATGATATCGATGCGTTTGGTCAGTTAGTTGAAGCAGCTAAAGCTGGCCTTACAAAAGCAGCGTAGTTCTAAGCTGGTAATCCAGCTCACGCCTGAGTAGCTCCAGGGCGTTGTTGAAAAATGGGCATTTACTCAGTGTAAACTTACATTTTTCGCCTGGCCCTGAAACTACTCAGACGCAACCTGAATCACCAGTTGCAAGACAAGAACTAAAGGGAAAGGCCAGTGTCTTTCCCTTTTTTTATGTACAGGATGTGCGGTATTTCGCGAGAGGCAGGACGCCGGTAGCGATATGTACAGGATGCACGGTATTCCGCGGGAGGCGTGTGACATCGTTAGCCTTTAGTAGCGTAGGGTGGATCAAGCATAGCGGATCCACCACAAAACTGAAAAAAAACGCGAACAACGCACTAAAATGCAGGAGCACTTTGAACTTGCGCATGCACGGCTCGAAGGATGGAGCACAGGATGTGCGGAATAAATGAGTGCAAATAGGAATTCGGTGGATCCGCTGCGCTTGATCCACCCTACAGGTGATTTGCGTTTATTTGCGTTCATTAGCGGACCAAAGACTAAAAAACTATTTGCCGGCAATGCCCCGGCTTTCATTTTATAACCAAACAGAAAATGGTACTTATTGTGGCTGACTTACAAGATGTATTAAAACTGGCGCAACAAGCGGTTGCTGATGCAACAGACCTGCAGACACTGGACGAGGTTCGGGTGCAGTACCTGGGTAAAAAAGGCGAGTTTACCGCACAGTTAAAGCAGCTCGGCCAGCTACCGGCAGACGAACGCAAAGCCGCCGGGCAGCAAATCAATGACGCCAAGCGAGCCTTCCAGGAAGTGCTGGAACAGCGCAAGCAGTCACTGGAAGCAGCGCAGCTGAATGCGCAGCTGGCGGCAGATACGGTAGATGTAAGTCTGCCGGGTCGTGGACAGACACCGGGTGGTTTGCATCCGGTGAGTCGCACTATGATGCGCATTAAGGAACTGTTTAGCGGGCTGGGTTTCGATGTCGCGGAAGGCCCGGAAATTGAAGATGACTTCCATAACTTCGAAGCGCTGAATATCCCGTCCCATCATCCGGCGCGCGCCATGCACGATACCTTTTACTTTGATGCCAGCACACTGCTACGTACCCATACTTCACCGGTGCAGGTACGTGCGATGGAAAGCAGTGAGCCGCCGTTGCGTCTGATTGCACCGGGACGGGTGTATCGCTGTGATTCCGATCTGACCCATACGCCGATGTTCCACCAGGTGGAAGGCTTGATGGTGGACACCGATGTAAGCTTTGCCGATTTAATGGGAACCCTGGATCGCTTCCTGCGGCTGTTTTTTGAAAACGAAAAACTGCAAACGCGTTTTCGCCCATCCTATTTTCCCTTCACCGAGCCCTCGTCCGAGGTGGATATACAGTGCGTGATGTGTGAAGGCGAGGGCTGCCGGGTATGCAGCCACACCGGCTGGCTGGAAGTGCTGGGTTGCGGCATGGTGCACCCGGAAGTGTTCCGCCATGTGGGCATAGATAATGAAAAATTCACCGGCTATGCCTTCGGTATGGGGGTAGAGCGACTGGCGATGTTGCGTTACGGCGTGAATGACCTGCGCCTGTTTTTTGAAAATGATATCAAGTTTCTAAAACAGTTTGCCTGATTGCACTAATGTGCAGGCCAGCACTGGCTGAAAAATACCATCGATAAAGCGGCGAGCAGAAACGCTTTAATTTAGTTTAAATCCGTCATTACGGATCAAGGGTTTGATTGATGAAAATCTCACAAAACTGGTTACACGAGTGGGTTAATCCTCAGGTAAGCACCGAGGACTTTTGTGCAAAAATCACCATGGCAGGGCTGGAAGTTGATTCGGTCGAGCCGGCTGCCGGTGACTTTAGCAATATTGTGGTGGCACGGGTTAAATCGGTAGCAAAACACCCGGATGCAGACAAGCTCAATGTCTGCCAGGTGGACACAGGTACAGAGGAGCTGCAAATCGTTTGTGGTGCCGCCAATGTGCGCGAAGGGCTGGTGGTCGCCTGTGCAAAAATCGGTGCGGTTTTGCCCGGCGATTTCAAAATAAAAAAATCAAAACTGCGTGGCGTCGAGTCCTTTGGCATGTTGTGTTCGGAAAAGGAAATGGGCCTGGCAGAACAGGCAGATGGCCTGATGGAGTTACCGGATAATGCCCCCATCGGCGATGATATCCGTGAATACCTGGGGCTGGACGATACCATTATCGAGGTTGACCTGACCCCCAATCGCAGTGACTGCCTGAGTGTGGCCGGTGTTGCCCGGGAAGTGGCTACGCTCTATCAATGTGAAATGAATGCCCCGCAAATCGCTGAAGTGGCGGCAGATATCGATGATGTGCTGCCACTGTCTGTCTCGGCCAGTGAAGCCTGTCCGCGTTACCTGGGCAGGATCATGCACAATGTGGATGTGAGCGCCGCCACGCCGCTGTGGATGGTGGAAAAGCTGCGTCGTTCCGGCATTCGCAGTCTGGGCCCGGTGGTGGATGTGACCAACTACGTGATGCTGGAGCTGGGGCAGCCGATGCACGCATTTGACCTGGATCTGCTGCAGGGGGGTATCCAGGTGCGCATGGCGCAGCCGGGTGAAAAAATCACCCTGCTGGATGGCAAGCAGATTGAAGCAGTCGAAGACACCCTGCTGATTGCCGATGACAAAGCGCCGCTGGCGCTGGCCGGCATTATGGGGGGCGAGCACTCCGGCGTCACCGACAGCACCCGGCATATTTTCCTCGAAGCTGCTCATTTCAGCCCGCTGGCCATCGCCGGCAAGGCACGTGAATACGGTCTGCACACCGACTCCTCGCACCGCTTCGAGCGCGGTGTTGACCCGGAATTGCCCGCCAGGGCACTGGCCCGTGCCACCCGCCTGTTAAGTGGTATATGCGGTGGACAGGCAGGGCCGGTGATCGAGCACAGCTCGGCAGCGGATCTGCCGCGGTGTGAGCCGATTCAGCTGCGCCTGTCGCGGGTTAACCGCATGCTGGGCCTAACCTTTACAGAGGAGCAGGTAGAAGCCATCCTGGGTCGACTGGGCATGCAGCTGACGCGTGAGGCGGATGGCTGGCAGGTGATCGCCCCCAGTTTCCGCTTTGATATCGCCATCGAGGCGGACCTGATCGAGGAGATCATCCGTATTCACGGCTATAACAATATCCCGCGCACCATGCCCGCCTATACGCCGCTGATGAAGCCGCTGGATGAGGCCGCTGTTTCCCTGCAACGGGTCAAGGATGCACTGGTGGAGCGGGGCTATTTCGAAGCCATCAGTTACAGCTTTGTCGACCCCAAATGGCAGGCGGCGATCAACCCGGACCTGCCGCCGGTGAAACTGGCCAACCCGATTTCCGCCGATCTTTCGGTGATGCGCACCAGTATCTGGCCCGGGCTGCTGAAAGCCATCCAGCATAACCTCAATCGCCAGCAAAACCGTCTGCGGCTGTTTGAAACCGGCCTGACTTTTATCAATAAAGACAATGGCCTGGAGCAACGTTCTAAAGTATGTGGTGCGATTGCCGGGCCACTGATGGCGGAGCAGTGGGGCGAGAGCCCACGCAAGGTGGACTTCTTTGATATCAAGGCCGATGTGGAGGCGCTGCTGTCACTGGGTGGGCTGGACGAGGTTTCCTTTATAAAAGCCGAGCATGCGGCGCTGCATCCGGGACAAAGTGCACAAATTTTAAAGAAAAATCAACCCATTGGCTGGGTCGGTGCATTGCACCCAAATACCCTCAAACAGCTCGATATTGAGCCCGTAGTGTATGTCTTCGAACTGGACCAGCAATCCCTGTTAGAGGGCGCCATACCGGCGTTTCAGCCACTTTCACGCTTCCCCGAAGTGCGCCGCGACCTGGCTTTGCTGGTGCGCGAGGATATCCCCGTGGACGAGCTGGTTAAATCAATAAAATCAGCGACTTCTGAAATAATTCAGGAAATTTTATTATTTGATGTCTATACTGGTACGGGAATAGAAGATGGTCTAAAAAGTGTCGCTTTAGGCTTGATTTTACAGGGATTTTCCAGCACTCTTAAGGATGAGGACGTGGAAAAAGAAATTATAAGAATCGTCACCGTCTTAAATGAAAGATATGGTGCTACACTACGGGAGTAGAAATGGCGTTAACCAAAGCCGATATGGCTGAGCGATTGTTTGAAGAGCTAGGACTCAACAAGCGAGAAGCCAAAGAGTTGGTTGAACTGTTTTTTGAAGAAGTACGCGAAGCACTGGAAGATACCTATAACGTAAAACTCTCCGGTTTCGGGAATTTCACATTAAGAGATAAAACGCAGCGTCCGGGCCGTAACCCCAAAACAGGGGAAGAAATCCCGATTTGTGCGCGGCGCGTGGTTACTTTTCGTCCTGGTCAAAAATTAAAACAAAGAGTTGAGGACTATGCTGGAAGCCAGCAACAATAACGAATTACCCGTAATCCCCAGTAAACGTTATTTCACCATTGGTGAAGTCAGCGAGCTATGTGGTGTAAAGCCCCATGTGCTGCGTTACTGGGAGCAGGAATTTTCACAGCTGAAGCCGGTAAAGCGCCGTGGCAATCGCCGCTACTACCAGCGTCACGACGTGATCCTGATTCGCCAGATCAGAAGCCTGCTGTACGATCAGGGCTTCACCATCGGTGGCGCGCGCCAGCAGCTCACCGGTGAACAGGCGAAGGAAGATTCCTCGCAGAGCAACCAGATTGTTAAGCAGATTCGTAACGAGCTGGAAGAGATTCTGCAGTTGTTGAAGAAATAAAGACAGCCAGAAGCGGGAATAACCGCCCATGGGCAAATAAAAAAAGGCCCACCTGATTCAGGTGGGCCTTTTTTTTGTGGTTGGTCGATGACAGGGTTTATGTATCACATTCCTGTGACTACTCAGGCCTGATAACCGATGCAACTGAAGTTTATCTACCTAATTCGCGTTCCCTTCGGGCCGTGGTGGATAAAGAGTAATCCACCACGTTCAAAATTGCTCCCGGCAATTTTGTGAACCGATACGCTCCGCTAACGAACGCATTCTGGCATTCCGACCAAACATAAAAAAAGCCACCATAGAAGGTGGCTTTTTTTATGTTTGGTCGGGACGACAGGATTTATGGAATACATCCATGTATTCCACCCTTTCAGGGCCATGGAGATAAACAGCATCTCCATGTTACAAATCGCTCCCGGCGATTTGTTGAACCGATACGCTCGGTAAAAAACACCTCGCTAGAACGAATACCTGTGACCCGCTCAAATAAAAAGGGCCGCCATAAGGCGACCCTTTATATTTGGTCGGGACGACAGGATTTGAACCTGTGACCACCACACCCCCAGTGTGGTGCGCTACCAGACTGCGCTACGCCCCGAAGAGGCTGTGAATTCTACACTGTGTCACTCGCTTGTAAAAGTAATTTCTTATATATCAACTGATTAGGCCGGTAAATCAGCGGCGGTACGGCTTTATGCATAATAGTCGGGTTTAAGCCTTCTCCAGTGCCTCTTGCAGGCGCAGCTGCAATATGTTCACAAAGGCCGGGTGCTCTGCAATCAGCGGGCTGATGGCAACCTTGAAGCCCGGGTGCTGTTGCATCACGGAATCACAGATCTGCACGATATCGCCGTTTTCGCCGGCGTGGCGTCCGGGCAGGAAGAACATCATAATCACCAGTGCCGTATTTGCGCCGACTTCCGCTTTCTGGCTTAGCCAGTGTTCCAGCAGGTCGCCGTTAAAGTCGTATTCCTTGCCTTCGCGGCGTTCCATTACCGCCTGTTCCAGGCGGGTGCCATCGGCCAGCCTGCTTTGCACTCTTTGTGTCAGGTCTTGCCGTACCTCGGTGACCCGGGGAATGGGGGAGCCGTGATCGACCAGCACCAGGTTCTGCAGTGGCAGATTATGCTGCGCGGCGGTTTGCTGAATGTGGTCGTGGATGATATCGACCAGCAGCGGCTCGCCCTCGGGCAGGGGATAGATGACCTCGGCCAGCTGCAGACTGAAATCACCGTATTGCTGGCGCAACTTGTCGGCTTCATCGGGTACAAACGAGGTGAGGGCCTTGCTCTTGCCGAAGAAAACCGGCAGCAGGATAAATTCGGTCACGCCGGCGCTGAGCTGTTGCTGCATAAACTCACTAAACACCTGTGCCGGCTTGCCATCAATCTCGTTTGCCGCAATGCGGTTGGCATGTTGCAGTGACACCGGATGGATGGTCTGGCCTGACTGTTCTGAGAGCTGTTGCGCCAGGCGGCGCAGTTGCAGTGTGGCACCGGGCTGGGTGGAGCCATTGTCACAGAGTAGAATAACGGGCATTCAGCGATCCTGTTGGTTGCGTCTGGTAATGTGCGCTCTATTCTAGGGTAAATGGCGCTGAAAATACCCTCGAAAAACCGATAGAATTTTCAGATATTTTTATAAAAGTTGTACAGGGGAGTTGTTGGTGGCGTGGTTTAAAGGGCTGAAAGGCCGCTACAGCGGGCTTTGGCGAGACAGACCGGCGGTTTGCATTTATTTGTATTTAGCGATGAATAAAGCTGGTGTTTTTAGCTGGAATGCTGTTAGAATCCATCTCGATACATTCTTTTCTGGTTCTTTCAGCAGTACTTTATCAAGCACTATCCTGTGAATTTCCTCGTAAGATGTGTAACAAAACCCCTAATTAATAATGCTCAATGAGGTAATATCATGGCAACAGGTACCGTTAAATGGTTTGATGAATCTAAAGGCTTCGGCTTTATTACTCCTGCTGATGGCAGCAAAGATGTGTTTGCACATTTCTCTGCTATTCAAAGCGATGGCTTCCGTACACTGGCTGAAGGCCAGGAAGTTACATACGATGTAGAGCAAGGCCCTAAAGGTCCTCAGGCTGCTAACATCAAGTGTTAATCCAGACTCCGGGGTTTAACCCCGGGTCTGGCGCTTGAAAAAGCCCCGTCAGTTTCTGGCGGGGCTTTTTTTATGGGGTATTCCGAGAGAGGCAAGCAGTCATTGGTCCCTGGTCGTTTGTCTTTAGTCAGACCCGACGAACGACAAACGACAAATGACTAACGACTAACGACTAACGACTACCAGGCAGTGCATGGTTGTCTGCACATGACTTTTCGTCAGAAAGTGTTATTGTGAAAAAATACTGACATATTCTGCATGGAGACAAGATGGCACAACTGACATTTTATGGCGCGGTAGACGGGGTCACCGGATCGGCTTACCTGTTGCAAACCGATAAGGTAACACTGCTACTGGATTGCGGATTGTTTCAGGGGCGTCGTGAAGAAGAGGACGCCAATAAGGATGCGTTCCCGTTTGATATTGCGCGGATTGATGCAGTGGTGTTATCCCATGCCCACCTGGATCACTCCGGTCGTTTACCCAAGCTGGTGGCAGAGGGTTTTAACGGGCCGATTTTTATGACGTTTCCCACAGCCGATCTGCTGGATGTGATGCTCAAAGATGCCGCGTCATTACAGGAACGGGATGTGGAGTGGGAGAACAAACGCCGTCGTCGTTCAGGCAAGGAAGAAATTGAACCCATCTACACGCTGGATGATGTGGAAACCACGCTGTCACTGTGTGAGGGTTTAGATTACGGCGAGCGCCAGCAGATTGCCGATGGGGTTGAAGTGCGCTTTAACGATGCCGGGCATATCCTGGGTTCCTCCATTGTCGAGTTATTTATAACAGAGCAGGGCGAACAGAAGAAACTGGTGTTTTCCGGTGACCTGGGCAATAGCTGCGCCGCGCTGTTGCGTGATCCGGTGACGATTGAAGAGGCGGATGTGTTATTGCTGGAGTCCACCTACGGTGACCGCAACCACCGGCCGATGGATGAAACCCTGCAGGAATTTGAAGACATCATTGTTGAGGCGTCGGAGAATGGCGGCAATATTATGATTCCGTCATTTGCGGTGGGGCGTACCCAGGAGATTATTTTTCATCTGGGTGAGCTGTACCAGAAAGGCCTGCTTAAGCACCAGGCGGTTTACCTGGACAGCCCGATGGCGATTGCGGTGACCGAAATTTATCACCGCTACCAGAATGTCTTTAACCGGGAAGATAGAAACACACTGCGCCGTGGTAAAAATGCCAGCCTGCACACGTTTCTGCCAGTGCTGCGTTACACCACCTCCACCGAAGAGTCGATGGCATTGAATAAAATTGAAGCCGGTGCGATTATTATTGCCGGCAGTGGCATGTGTACCGGCGGGCGCATTCGTCATCATTTCAAACACAATATCTGGCGACGCAATGCCCATGTGGTGATTGTCGGTTACCAGGCGATTGGTACGCCGGGACGCGCACTGGTGGATGGTGCCAAAACCTTCAGAATCGGCAACGATGAAATCCAGGTGAATGCGGCGATTCATACACTGGGTGGTTTTTCGGCCCATGCCAGTCAGTCGCAGTTAATCGACTGGGTCAGTCATTTCAAACAGCCGCACCCGAAACTGTATCTGATTCACGGTGAAGGCGATGCCAAGCTGGCACTGCAGCAGCGTCTGAAAAAAGAAAACTGGGATGCACAGATTCCAGAATATGGCGAGAGTATAACCTTCTAGTGCAGTGCCGGTTTGAAGCAGTCAGTGGTGTTTAGCGTTCTATGGTATAGAACAGATCTGCACCCTGGTACTCGCCGCTCTCCGCCTTGAGCTGCCATTTTTCCGAAATCTGGTAGCGCACCGCAAAGGTGTTAAACGCTTCGACCAGACCCACGCCATAACTGATATACAGTTTTGGTGACAGGTAGCGCCCCATGACCAGTGAGGCCTGGTCACCGCCATCGCTGCTTTCAACGCGCATTTCGTCGAGGCCAAATCGGTCACCAATCAGTCGCGCAAATTTATCGCCACCGGCCAGTCCCAGTGCAAGTGCTGCCTTTGCCATGGTGGCGCCTTCCTCGTCCGAGGTGTTTTCCATGGGCCTGCCCAGTAACAGATAGGACAGGGCATCGGTCTCACCCATGGCCGGTATGGAAAACAGTTCCAGTACGGGCTGATTCAAACTGCCACGTGCTTTGATACCGGCGGTGACATCGCCGGTTACACGCACCGCGCGAATATCCAGCCCGGGATTGGTTAAGGGGCCACCACTGAACAGTAATCGACCGTCGGTAATATCTAGCCGTTGCCCGTAGGCGCGGTAGCGGCCTTCGGGGATGTTCAGCTCGCCACTGGCGGTGGTCAGCTCGCCGGGTTGATCGATGAGTAACAGGCTGCCACTGAATCGGCCTTCGAAACCGAAGCCATAAAAACTGACCCGATCCCCCAGTGTCAGTCGAATGCGCGAGCTGATCTGCCAGGCGTCCTGCGGTTTCGATTCACCGCCAACAATTACCACGTCATCGGACACGGTCACCGCGGTGCTGATGTCTTTAGGCTGCAGACGGGCATAGGGGATGTGTACATCGCCGCGCACATCCAGTTTTCGCTGCTCAATACTCAGTTGTAAATCCGGCGAGGCATGAACCACCACTTCAGGTATGCGCGCTACTTCAATGTCCTTGCCCTGGATGTTCATCTCAGTTGGCCAGCCGCGTTTTGCATTCAGCAGGGTGTGCCCGCGGATTACAAGCTCGCCGTCACCGGAGCGGGCACTGCCGCGAAACTGCAGTCGTTGCTGCGCATCGGTATGGCTGCGCAGGTTGAGTTGCTTTATGCTCAGTCCGAGTCGTGGTACCTGCAGCTGCGCATTCAGCAGTTTTATCTGTGCCGCGAGCTCAGGTTTCTCCAATGTGCCAGTGGCCGAAGCATCGAGTGAGAATTCACCCTGAAGGTGCTGTAACTCGGGAACCAGGACTTCAATCAGGGTTAGTCTGTGTAACTGCAGTTTAGCCTTACTGTTAATGGACTGTTGGGGACGAATATCCAGCGCATTGGCACCGGGCAGTGTCACTTCAATCTGCAAGCCATCACTGTTTTGCATGGCCAGTTGCCCACTGGCTTCAATGCCCTCATCGTTCAGTTGAATATTTATTTTTCCACTGCTGTAGTTCAGGGCTTCGCTGTCTGTGTCAAAGGGTGGAAACTGAATATGACCCTCGGGCAAATCTAGTTGCGCAAACCCCTGCAATTTTGCTGCAGACAGATCATGCAGTCGTTCACCCAGTATGAGTTGTAATTGTGCACTGGCATGGGCAGTGCCATTGAATTTTAACTCGGGGGATAGCCAGTGGCTAAAGGGCAGGAGCGGAAAATGCTGGCTGCTAAGGCTGGATTGCCAGTGGCGATTGTCGCCCTTGATCGATGCACAGAATTCAGCCTGTTGTGTATTGCGCCAGCACAAGGGGGCAATATTAAGCGATTGCGCCGCCAGGGTTAATTCAGCGGGTGCCTTGAGTTGCCACTGTCCGTAGTGCTGGCTCATCAGGTTTGCCTTTAATAATTGTCCCTGCCATTGCTCATTAATGGCCTGACCGCTTACCTCAACCTGTAGCGAGTCGGTTTCATTCTGTGCATTGAGTGACATCTGCTGGCCATCGCTGACCAGCTGCAGTGATTGAAGTTGATAATCCTCATAGGCCAGATCAATGGCGTTAAGCTGTAACTTGATCTTCTGCCATTGAAACAGGTCAAGGGATACGGTGCCATCAAGTTGAGCGATTTGGTAATCCTGTATGCGCAGTGACTTCGCTTTAAAGTCACTGTTAATCAGTGGCGCGTCGGCTGAACCTTTAAGCGAACCGATGGCGTTAAATTCGCCACTGGCCTCCGGGTAGAGTTCTGCCAGTTCGGTGGCATTGATGCGCCAGTTCAGGTCCCATTGCCTCGCCAGCCTGCCCTGGACGTGAACCTTCGCAGTGCCCGAGCTGAAGTTAAGTTGCTTGATATCAAGGCCATGGTTCTGCCAGTCTAACTGGCCACGCAGGCTCACCGGATACCCGCGCAGCGTGCCAGTCAGTTGACGGATCTGTGTGGTTGCCGTTAACTGCTGTTTAACCTCGCCCTTACTGCTCAGTTGTGCATCGAGTTTACCGTTGAATTCGTCCAGCACCGGCCATTGCTGACCGAGTGGCTGTGGCCACAAGCCTGCAGGGTTGATATTGCGTGCCTGTATCTCGGCCTGCCAGTTGAAATGGCTTGTCCAGTCCAGCTGGCCAGTGGCAAGTAATTCGCCGTGGGCGCTAACCACGCGCAGGCTGTCAAATTCAAGACCCTGTAAACTACCGTTGCCATTAGCTGTCCAGATGGATGGCGGTGACTCTGCAAAGGGCTGCTCGGTTTGTATCTGAAAACGGTAGTGCTGCAGATTACCCGCAATGCTTGCCTTACCCTCTGCACTGTTAAACCAGGGCGATGCCTGCAGTGGCCAGTAGAGGTTTTGCCAGGATAACTTAAGTTTAAATGCTTCAGTGTTGTTGCTCGGCTGCCATTCACCACTGGCATTGAGTTGCGTGCTGGGGGCACTGGTGTTCGTTGCCGATTCACGGTGCTGCAATTTCAGGTTTTGCAGTTGAATGGGGCCATCAATGCTGCCACGCAGATTAAAATCCGCCCTGAACTCGCCAGGCAGTGTCGGATCGCCGTTGAACTGTCCGGCCAGGGAGGTCGACAGTTCTGCCATTTGCAGATCACCCCTGGCTTTAACATCAACTGAGCCGATAAAAGTCGGCGCGGTTTTATAGATTGCACCAAGTTTTACTTCACTGGCGTCCAGTGTGGCCTGCCAGCGAGGCTCTGTTAAGGGTTCGTTCAGTTCAAGTTTCAGTGTGCCCTGTAACGCACCGGTAAACTGTTGTGTGAGTTGCGTGCTCTGACTATTACCTTCAAGGGAGCCTTTGGCAGATAACAATGTATCGTCCCGTTGAAGCTGCCAGTCAAGATCAAGTTGGTGGCGGTAATTGCCTGAGGGACGCAGCGTGCCATTCAGTCTGGCATTAAATTGTTCGGCCTGAACCGATAACTGATCAATGGTGATCTCGCCAAACAGTGAGCTGGCCGACAATGTGAGTTGTTGCAGCTCAACCATGTCTGAGCCGCGAATGAGTTGCAGCGAATCCATCTGCAGTTGCTGCAGTTCAATCGGCCAGGGTAAATCAATCTCGGGCAGGCTGAATGGTGGCTGATCCGATGCAGTGGGTTCGGGCGTTGTTAGTGCCTGTTCTATCCGGGTGTTATGTAGAGCAACCTGGCGGATATTTAGTTTACCGCGCAGTAAAGACAGCGGCTGCCAGTCGATAATCAGCTGCTCACTGTTAAACTGTAAGCCATCAAGCTGGTAGTCCAGTTGTGTAATCTTTACCGGGCCAAACAGTTTTCCCTGCAGTGATTCAAACTGCAGCTGACCGGGAATGCTACCGCGCAGTTGCTGGTAACTCCAGTTAAGTGCGCTGGATGAATTGCCCAGCCAGATGATAACGCCACCCAGTAATATCAGCAGCAGGGCGAACAGCTTCAGCCATTTGTGTTGTAGTTTACGCATTACAGATCCGGCCCGATATTGATATGAATACGCCAGTCTTTGGCGTCATCACTGAGTGCGCGGGCCAGGTCAATGCGTACCGGGCCCACCGGTGACTGCCAGCGCAGACCCAGGCCAGCACCCCGTGCCAGTTTTTCATCAAAATCATCAATCGCATTGCCGCCGTCATAAAATACCGCAAGGCCCCAGCGGCTGTTAAAGCTGTGTTCAAATTCAATGCTGCCCACCATCAGCAGTTTACCACCCACCACTTCACCGTTTTCATTTACCGGCCCCAGTGACTGGTAAGAATAACCGCGCACACTCTGTGCGCCGCCGGCAAAGAAACGCACCGATGACGGCAGCTGGTTGAATTCATCGGTCCAGGTACTGCCAAGGCGGCCGCGGGCAATTAAACGGTTATCACGGTTAAGCGAGCTGATCGCCTTGATACCACCCTGCAGTTGTGTGAAGGAGGTGTCGGACATCAGTTGATCGTTGGCGCCACGCAGGCTGATATCAAAACGCAGACCGTCGATGGCATGTATAAACTGATTGCCCCAGGTTCGGCTCCAGCTGATACCGGGCATCACCAGGGTGGAGTTGCCGCGGTCATCGGCAACAATGAACTTTTCCTGTTGATAGTTAAGTGAGATATGTTCGCGCCAGTTGCCCCGGTTGTGTTTAAGGGTGACACCGATATTGCGCAGGGTGCTCTCGCTGCTGTCGGTGGTTTCCTTGACGACCCCGGCATTGTAGCTCAGCTGATCGGTACGCGGATTGAATACCGGCACATGGTAGTTGCCACTCAGGCTGTAGCCCAGTTCGGAAATACGTGCTTCGGTGTCCAGTCGATGGCCGCGTTGATTGAGGCGTGGCATTTCCCAGCCGAATTTCGCACGGGCGCCGGTATCACTACCATAGCCAAGGCCAATGGTAAAACGGTGCGGCTTACGTGGTGTGAGTTTAACGATCACAGGGATTTCATAACGGCCTTCAATTGGGTCACCGGGGGAGACTTCGACGGTTTGTGCATACTGGCTGTCATTCAGCGCCTGTTGCAGTTCAATCATCTGTTGCAGCGAGTAGGGGTCGCCTTTCTCAAATGGAATATAGCGACGCAGCAGTTCATCATTCAGTACCGACTGTTCAAGGATAACGTCGCCAAAGGTGTAGCGGTTTCCACCCACAAACTGTAGTTCGATACGGGCGTTGTAGGCGTCCAGATCAACTTCAACCCGGTGCTGGGTAAAGCGCGCATTAAAATAGCCCTGTTCCAGTGCGTATTTTGACAGGCTTGCCTTGAAGTCATCGTAAACCGCGTGATTAAACGCATCACCCACCTTGAGCGGAGGTTTTTTTATCAATGCCTGAAATGCCCTGTCCTGCTGAAGCGAGCTGTCAAACGTCAGTTTTAATTCAGCAATGATCAGTGCCGGGCCTGGTTGTATCTGGTAGTGGGCCGTCCATGTGCCTTCTGCGGTCTGCTGCAGTGATTTTTCAATCTGCGGGCGATAGTAACCAAAGGGTTGCAGTGCATTGCGGATTTCCTCTGTGGCTTTATCGTGTAAGCGCTGTAGTCGACCTTCGCTTAACAGGTGATGGTTCTTTTGTTGCTCGATACTTAACAGCGAACGAACATTGGCCTCGAGTGGTGCTTCCAGCCCGCTGATCTGAACGTCGACATTGATCTGTGCCAGTGTCGATGTGCTGTAGAAACAGCTCAGGCAGCAGGTAAGAGCAATCAGCAGCCAGTGCCGAACCTCGGGCATGGTTAATCCTTGATTACGTTTGGAAAGGGTTGTACTAACCCTTACGGTGTTGTCAGTTGATAACAGGGCGGGCTGGCGACCCGTTAATGAGGAGTATACCTGTTTAATGCCGGCCAGCACACAGCGTGCAGGCCGGAAGCATCGATCTGAATTTACATTTCCCGAAACTGTCGAACAAAGCTAAGGTCTGTTATTGTTCAGAGCAGAAGTTGGCCAACTGTACAGGAACCCGATGCATTTAATTACCGTTATTACATTGTTTATACTGAGCAGTCTCTGCCTCACTGCCTGTGCGAGTAATAGCCATTATGACCCGGGCAGGGCGCACCATACCGAATCGGGGTTCAGGAATATTAACTACGAGGATGATAAGGGGCTGGGGGCCTTTCTCAAATGGCAGTGGCAGCGTTTATTCAGTGAATCTCCGGCTGATCGTGAATACCACTTTGAACTGGATCGCTCCCAGCATGCACTGCTAAAAGATAACCACGACAGGGCGTCTTTAACCTGGCTCGGCCACGCCACGTTTCTGTTGCAGTTCAAGGGGCTGAATATTCTCACCGATCCCCATCTAACCGAGCGTGCCTCGCCCTTTAGCTGGATTGGTCCCAAACGTCAGGTACCTGTGCCCATCGAGATGCAGCAGTTGCCGACAATTGATGTGCTGCTGGTTTCCCATGATCATTATGACGCACTGGACACAGGCACCATCGAACGGCTGCTGGCGCATAACAAACAGCAGCCACTGACGATTATTGTGCCGCTGGGCTTGAAGGAGTGGTTTGCCGGGCAGGATTTCAAAACAGCTGCAGATATACAGATTATCGAACTCGACTGGCAACAATCATACGCTATAAAAAATGTTACTTTTACTGCAGAACCCAGCCAGCACTGGGGCAAGCGCAGCCTGTTCGATGCCTATGAGCACCTCTGGGCTTCCTGGGTGATCAGTGCGGATCAACAGCGTATTTTCTTTGCCGGTGATACCGGCTATGCGGATCACTTTCGCCAGCTGGGTGAGCAATACAATGGTTTCAATCTGGCCCTTTTGCCCATCGGTGCCTATGAGCCACGCTGGTTTATGCGCGGTTATCATGTAAACCCGCAGGAGGCGGTGCAGATGCACCAGGACCTGCGGGCTCGCTACTCGGTGGCCATGCACTGGGGTACCTTTATACTTACCGATGAGCCACTGGACGAGCCGCCGCGTAAACTGCGTGAAGCCTTAATCGAGGCAAAATTACCATTAAGTGAATTCGAGGTGTATAAACACGGTGAAACCCGCTGGCTTGACGGGCATTACGGTTTTTAGCGGAAATTTTATGTCGATCCGATAAATTGCTTCGAGGAGCTGATATGCGCAAGACAGATACAGATACAACTAACCAGCAGCATGAACCTCAAATTGAGCTGGGCCATGTGGTTTATTATGTGCGCAACCTGCAGGCATCCATTCGATTTTACGCGGATGCACTGGGTTTGACTCTGCGGGGAAAAATCTTCAACCAGAAGGCTGCTCTGCTCAGCGGTGGGCGCACACACCATGAGCTGTTATTGATCGAGGTGGGCGAGGCCGATGGCCCGCTAACCGGCAAACGCATTGGTCTGTACCATGTGGGCTGGAAGGTGGGTAACAGCCTGCAGCAGCTCAGGCAATGTCATCAGCGCCTGAGCGAACTGGGTTACGAGGTGAGCGCCATGTCGGATCATACCGTGAGCCAGAGCCTGTATCTGCATGACCCGGACGGTAATGAAGTTGAATTCTATGTGGATAATCCTGCCTATGACTGGCGGCATAATGACAGCTGGCTGGAAGCGCCGGTTAAGCCATTAAAGCTGTTGGATTAGCGGGTCGACGGGCAATAATTTTTCTCAATTTTTAATAAAAAACTTTTATAAAAAAATTCACCCGGCCGGCCTTGAAAATACCCATGGCCGACGCTATTTCCGCAGTACCTGCAAGTGAACTTGCAATTCAGACAACTGTACATTGTATTTATACTTTTTCTTTACAGGAGAATGCTATGAATTCGATTGATTTAACCCCTCTGTACCGAAACAGTATCGGCTTTGATCACTTCGCGCCGCTGCTGAATAATGCGCTTCGTATGAACAAGGCCTCAAGCGCAACGCCGGCGTACAATATTGAAGCCCTGGATGAAAGCCGTTATGCCATTACCCTGGTGGCGGCAGGCTTTGACGAGTCGGAGCTGGAAATACAGGTGGAAAACGACGTGCTGACTATCAGCGGTAAAAAGGCCGAGCCGGAAAACCGCGAGTACCTGTACCGTGGTATACCCCAGGCGGCGTTCGAGCAGAAATTTAACCTGGCGGATTATATCGAGGTGCGTGATGCCAGCCTGAAAAACGGCCTGTTAACCATTCAGCTGGAAAAGGAAGTGCCCGAGGCGATGAAGCCAAGACGTATCGAGATTAATGCACAGGCCAGTGCATCGGGTAAAGTGCTTGAGCATCAGGCAGATAAAAAGCAGGACAGGGCTGCCTGACGGTGAGCTGGCATTGCCTGGCCGTTTAATCTGTTTAAGGAGAGAAGGTCGGGCAGTGTGATGGTTCGCAGGCCGGGGTTGTGCTGGTTTATTCAGTAACAGCCCCGGCCTGTTTTGCTTTATGTCTGGGGCTGGCGCGTCGGTTGTTCAGATGCGTCTAATATTTCTCATCGTCTTCATAAGCGCGGTTTTTTTCCACCGCATGTTGTCTATCCAGTTTGCCAATGTCCAGTACCGGCGAAGCGTCAATGTGCTGTGCATCCATCATCTGCGCCACCCGCTGCAGTGAGGAAATAATCATGGTCTGTTCCCATTCATGCAGGTCGCTGAACTGGCGTGCAAACTGTTCCTGCAGTGGCATGGGCGCACCCTTGAGCATTTCAAAGCCTTCATCGGTGAGGTAGGCGTGAACCTTGCGCTTATCCTGGGTGGAGCGTTCACGAAAGACCAGCTTACGCTTTTCCAGTCGATCCAGAATGGTGGTCACAGTGGCCTGGCTCAGGCTCATCTTGTTGGCCAGTTCGCCAATGGTAACCTCGCCCTTGTCGCGGATGGTTTGCAGCAGAAGGATTTGTGGTGAAGTCAGGCCAGTGGTTTTGGCAAGGTGCTTGGAGTGCAGGTCAGTGGCACGGATTACGCGGCGCAGGGCGACCAGTACTTCATTAATACTGTTCAAATCGAGTGTTTCCTCTGTTAATGCGGTGCTCTCAGAACGGGTGGGGGTTGAAGTATACACTGAGAGCGTCTCCTGCCTGGCAGCTTTTCTCATGTTCTATTCCTGTTATGTAAGCCTGGTGTACTGTGTCTATAATGGCTATAGATGCCCGATTCTACAGGCGTTCGGGCGCTCCGCCAGTGACGACCTGGGCGCCAGTCAGCCTGATAATTGTTACTGTTATCAGGCACTTGGCAATGGCGGTTGGTCAGTGGCGGCACAGATTACTGCTGGTAAATTAAACTATTTAGTGTACAATACATAGAACTCTAAACAATAGCAATGTAAAAAGGCTGGAAATAAGACGAAACGGCCGGTTTGGGCGCGCATCAGTATTGTTTCACTTATTTAGATGGCTTAATGAGTTGGAGTGGAATCAACAGGATTATGAAAGCCCTGCAAAGACTATGTCTGCAAACGGGGCTGGAATGGGGTAAATATAAATCTGTTTAGCCGGTTCCGTTTTCAATCGTCACAGGTACTGCCTGGTTGAAAAGAACAGCAGTCTGCGGCGTAGCTCAATACGACTGATTCGTATTGGCTTAACTTTAGATATTTAGGTGATTAAGTGGAATCTCAACAATTAAGCTTACGTCCACCCGTTGCAGCTGATGGCATTCGGGTCAATCGACTGATCGCACAGTGTCCGCCACTGGATACCAACTCTGTTTACTGTAATTTGCTGCAATGCAGCCATTTCGCACAAACCTCGGTTGCCGCCGAAATTGAAGGCGAGCTGGTGGGCTTTGTGAGTGGTTATATCGAACCGGAGCAGCCGGATACACTGTTTATCTGGCAGGTGGCGGTGGGCGAAAAGGCCCGTGGCATGGGGCTGGCAACGCGCATGCTGCAGTCGATTCTGCAACGGGATGCCTGCCAGAAGGTGTCCTATATAGACACTACTATTACCGAGGATAACCGCGCATCCTGGGCGTTGTTTGAGCGTCTGGCGCAAAAGCTCGGTGCCGAACTCAACCATTCGGTGCAGTTTGATCGTGACAAACATTTTGATGGTGAGCATGCCACAGAGATGCTGGTACGGGTCGGTCCATTCAAGCAGGCGTAAGCCGCTTGTCTGTGCAGGCTGTGAAGTGCCTGCCATCATGGTGTAGATTAATCAGTTATGCTGTATTGCGCAAACGCTGATGGTTCGAAAGTTATATTTTAAGGTTTGTAGTTAACAAAGCAGATAAACCGCAAATTCAGGTTTCCTGACGGCATCTCATTCAATGATCAATGCAGGAAAAGGGAAACAACAGAAAAAATACATAAGAGGAATATTATGCATACTGTAGAAAAGATTGGCGGCACATCAATGAGTGATTATGCCTCAGTTAGAGATAATATTATTCTCAAACCGGCCAATGCCGATACATTGTATCAGCGAATTTTTGTGGTCTCTGCCTATGGCGGTATCACCGATAAACTGCTGGAGTATAAAAAGAGCGGCAAGCCGGGGGTGTTTTCATTGTTTGCCAGCAGTATGGAAGATAAAAGCTGGCTGGATGCGTTGCAGGATGTACGCGATGAAATGTTTGGTATTAATGCCAGCCTGTTTAAGAACAAGGCTGATCTAAAAAAAGCTAATGAATTTATTGGCGAGCGTCTGGATGATGCAGAAAATTGCCTGAATGATTTGCACAATCTGTGTATGCATGGCCACTTCGCACTGGAAGCCCATCTGTGGACAGTGCGTGAAATGCTGGCCAGCCTGGGTGAGGCGCACAGTGCATGGAATATGGCGCACCTGTTACAACGCGATGGTGTTAATGCCTGCTATGTGGATTTAACCGGCTGGCGCACCGGCACCCATGTCTCACTGGACGAGCGCATCAGTAAGGCCTTTAATGACCTTGATCTTGAAGCCCAGTTACCGATTGTCACCGGCTATGCACACAGTGAATCCGGTTTGATGTCGTCTTTCGATCGTGGCTACAGTGAAATGACCTTCAGTCGCCTGGCGGTAATCACCCATGCCAGTGAGGCGGTAATCCATAAGGAGTTTCATTTAAGCAGTGCAGACCCGCGCCTGGTGGGCGAAGACAATGCGGTGCCCATTGGCCGAACCAATTACGATGTGGCCGATCAGCTGGCCAATCTGGGGATGGAAGCGATTCACCCCAGGGCTGCCAAGGGCCTGCGTAAAAACAATATTGCACTGCGGGTTAAAAACACCTTTGAGCCGGAGCACACCGGCACATTAATTACCGGTGACTATGTGAGTGACTCGCCCCGGGTGGAAATTATTGCCGGTTGCAAGGGTGTGTATGCGCTGTCTATTTTTGATCAGGACATGGCCGGCAGTATCGATGTGTATGATCACGAACTGCTGAATATCATCAAGGAGTTCGGTGCGCACATTGTCTCCAAGGACATGAATGCAAACACCATTACCCATTACCTCTCAACTAATCTGAAAAGCATCAAGCGTATTCGCAGTGCACTGGAAAAACGTTTCTCTGAAGCGGAAGTGGACCAGCGCAAGGTGGCGATTGTGTCTGCGATTGGTAGTGATATGCAGATTCCCGGCCTGCTGGCGAAAACAGTTAAAGCAGTTGCTGATAAGGATATTTCAGTACTCGCCCTGCACCAGACCATGCGCCAGGTGAATATGCAATTTGTGGTAAATGAAGCCGACTATAACGAAACCATCAAGAGTCTACATGCATCGCTGGTTGAAATTCACGATCATGGAAAAGCAATATGTATGGCATGTTAGCAAGAAGTTTTCTGTTGTGTATGCTGTTGTTTACTGGCCTGGTACAGGCAGAAGAAAGTACCCGGCAACAGGCGGAAGACAGTGTCGAGTCATTACAGGAACCACTCTATAACCCCTTCGTTGAACGCTATGTGCTGGATGAGTTAAAGCAGATTCGTATCGACATGGCAGCACAGCGCAATGATATGATTCAGCAGATCGTTGATCGTGAACACCGCTCAGTGGATCGCGGCGTCGAATATGCCACCAACACGGTCACCTATTTTTTCTACCTGATTGCTGCAGCCACCTCGGTGCTGGTGCTGGTGGGCTGGACTTCGATTCGCGACATCAAGGAACGGGTACAGTCGCTGGCGGATGAGGAAATTAACAAGCTGATAAATGAATATGAAAACCGACTGGGAAATATCGAACGGCAGCTTAACCAAAAATCACAGTTTATTGAAAAGAACCGTGAAGAAATCGAAATGACCCAGGAAGCCCAGGCACTCTGGTTACGTGCTGCGCAGGATCATAACCCGGCAAGCAAGATCGATATCTATGACCAGATTATCAAGCTGGGTTTCTTCGATGCGGAAGCTCTGACCTATAAAGCCGACTCTGTGCTTGAACTGAATGAACCCCAGTGGGCGGTGAATCTGTGTCATCAGGCACTGGAGGTTGATCCTGAAAACAGTCACGCCTTCTACCAGCTGGCATGCGCCCATACTACCCTGGAACAGTATGAAGATGCGGCGAACTACCTGGTAGAGGCTATCCGGCGAAATGAAAACTACCGTGATGAGATCAATACTGATCCTGCGCTACAGCCACTGCTGGACCATGTCAGTATGGATGATATTAGCTGTCGTCTGCAGGAGCACAGTTAACGTATATTTGTCAGCCTGCCTGGCGGAAATAAAACGCGCAGTCAATTCGGGGGTACAGAATAGAAAATTATCGCTGCAGTTTAACAGTCGTAGGCTGCTGGGCATATCCCAGAAAAATTCGACATATAAAGTGCTTTATAGTCACCACATAACACAGGTTGGTTGCACGGCATATGACAAAAGAAAATGACAGGCTCTATATTCTGCTGATCAGTGTGCATGGACTGATTCGTGCCAATAACCTTGAGCTGGGGCGGGACGCAGATACCGGCGGTCAGACCAAGTATGTGGTTGAGCTGGCCTATGCACTAAGTCAGCATCCGGATGTTTATCGCGTTGATCTGGTGACCAAGCGTATACAGGAGCCGGGACTGGATAAAACCTATTCACAATCCTTCGAGCCGCTATCTGACCGTGCACAGATTGTGCGCCTGGATTGTGGCGAACCCACCTATATTCCCAAAGAACAGTTATGGGGTGATCTCGACAGCTTCGCTGACAATATTCTGGATTACATTCGTAAACAGCCCAAAGCACCGGATCTGATTCACAGCCATTATGCCGATGCCGGTTATGTGGCATCGCGTTTTTCACATCTGCTGGATATTCCACTGGTACACACTGGACACTCACTGGGGCGGGTAAAACGTCGTCGTTTACTGGCCAGTGGTTTAAAGCCCGCGGATATTGAAGAACGATACAATATGGCACGGCGTATTAATGGTGAAGAAGATACACTGGGTGTGGCGGATATGGTGATTACCAGTACCCACCAGGAAATCAGCGAGCAGTATGGTCTGTATGATTACTATCAGCCGGATAATATGCGGGTTATTCCGCCGGGTACCGATCTCAAACTTTTTTATCCGCCCCTGGGTGATGAAAAAAATAGTGACATTTGCCGTGAGCTGACGCGGTTTCTCAATCAGCCGGACAGGCCAATGATACTGGCGCTGTCACGGCCGGATCAGCGTAAAAACATCAATACGCTGGTTGAGGCCTATGGGGAGTCACCGTCACTGCAGGCACAGGCAAATCTGGTGATTGTGGCGGGTAATCGTGATGATATCAGCGAACTGGACGAGGGCGCACAGCAGGTGCTGTCTGAACTGTTGCTCAGTATCGATCGCTATGATTTATATGGCAAGGTGGCGTATCCAAAGCACCATCAGTCCGGTGATGTCTCTATTCTGTATCGTCTTGCCAGCCTGTCAGAGGGTGTGTTTGTTAACCCGGCGCTGACAGAACCCTTTGGACTTACCCTCATTGAAGCTGCAGCCTGCGGTCTGCCAATCGTTGCCACCGAGGATGGTGGGCCGCGTGACATTATCAATAACTGTCACAACGGTTACCTGATCAATCCGCTGGATAAAGCGGAAATTATAAAAACCATTGATCAGGTCCTTAAAGATAAATCCCGCTGGAAACAACTCTCCGCAAGTGGTATCAGTGGTGTGAAACAGCATTATTCATGGCAGGCTCATGTGGAAAAATACCTGCAGGAAACCCGGCCGCTGATCAGTCGTCACCTGCAAACAGGTAAAGCCAGTCTGTATCGACGTCCAATGATTTACCACGACCGCGCGATATTCTCCGATCTTGATCAAAATTTACTGGATATCCCTGGTGCGCTGCAAACCTTTGTAAATGTGATTCAGGATAATAAAAAATGCGCAACCTTTGGTATTGCCACTGGAAGACGGCTCGATGCAGTGCTGAAAAAACTTAAGGATTATAATATTCCACAACCGGATGTGCTGATCAGTAGCCTGGGCACAGAAATTTATTATGCGCCGAATCTCACCCGGGATACTGCATGGGCAGAGCATATTGATTACCTGTGGAAGCCTGCGATAGTGCGTCGTGTACTGGCCGAGCTGCCCGGGCTTAAGCTACAGCCAAGGGCTGAGCAGAGTCAGTTCAAGATCAGTTATTACATCGACCCGTCTGTTGCGCCCAGTGCTGATGAGATAACCAGCCTGTTACATAAACAGGATCAGACAGTGAATGTGTTTATGTCCTTCGGTCAGTACCTGGATATCGTACCAGTACGTGCATCCAAGGGGTATGCCTTACGCTGGTTCGCCAACCAGTGGGATATTCCACTGGAACACATACTGGTGGCCGGAGGTTCCGGGGCGGATGAGGATATGATGCGAGGCAACACCCTGGCCGTGGTGGTGGCTAACCGGCATGATGAGGAACTGTCCGATTTAACAGATCTGGAGCGTGTGTATTTTGCCAGAGAGGCCGGTGCCTACGGCATACTTGAAGCCATTGAATATTATGATTTTCTGGGCAGTTGTCGCGTGCCGGTGTCCGACACATCGCGGGAGGGTAAATGAGATTACTGCTGTGTACAGATCTTGATCGCACGCTGTTACCCAATGGTTCACAACCGGAATCGAAACACGCCCGTCAACGCTTCGCCACACTGGCTGCGAACCCTCAGGTGTGCCTGGCCTATGTGAGCGGTCGCGACCGTGTGCTGGTACAAAAGGCCATCAAGAATTTCCAGATACCGTTGCCAGATTATGTGATTGCCGATGTGGGTTCAACAATTTACCAGATTGTTGAAGGTGAGTGGCAGCACTGGCAGCTATGGGAGGATGAAATCGGGCAGGACTGGCAGGGCTGGCATCATCGGGATTTACATGAGTCACTGAAAGGTTTCCGTGATTTACGCCTGCAGCAAATGAGCAAGCAGAACACTCACAAACTCAGTTACTATGTGCCATTGTATGTCAAACATCAAACCCTGCTGGAGAATATCTACGCACACTTTGCGCGACATGGTTTACAGGTTAATCTTGTCTGGAGTATTGATGAGCAGGCGAATATCGGCCTGCTGGATATATTGCCCGCCAGTGCCGGTAAACGTCATGCGATTGAATTTCTGATGCAGCAGCTTGGGTTTAGTCTGGATGAAACCGTATTTGCAGGGGATAGTGGTAACGATATTTCAGTGATGGAAAGTCCGATTCATTCGGTACTGGTTGCCAATGCCAATAAGGATGTCAAACAGCAGGCGATTCAGCATGCAGCGGCAAATGAACAGCTCAACAGTCTGTATATTGCGCAGGGAAATTATCTTGGTATGAACGGCAACTACAGCGCAGGCATACTGGAGGGCGTTGCTCATTATCTGCCGCAGCTGGAAAGCTGGTTTGGAGACGATGATGCATAAGCCGCAAACGGTGATTTTTGGAGAAGTATTATACGACTGTTTTCCCGATGGTAAGCGTGTGCTTGGTGGGGCGCCCTTTAATGTGGCCTGGCATTGCCAGGCATTTGGCATGCAGCCCCTGCTGATCAGCCGAGTGGGTGATGATCCATTCGGCCAGCAGATTCAGCAGGCCATGCGTGACTGGGGTATGGTAACCGATGGCCTGCAGATTGATTCGCAACACCCTAGCGGTGTGGTTGATGTGCGTTTCGAGCAGGGGGAGCCCAGCTATACCATCGTTGAAAACAGTGCATGGGATTTTATCGATAAAAGCTGCCTGCCAAAACTGCACAATAACAGTATTCTTTATCATGGCTCACTGGCTCTGCGTAACGCAGCATCTGCCGCTGCACTCGACTATATTAAACAGAAGGTAAGCATGTCGATTTTTGTCGATATCAATCTGCGATCGCCCTGGTGGAAACTGCCGCAGATCCGGCAGATGGTTAGCGATGCACGCTGGCTTAAGCTGAACCAGCATGAACTTGTGCAGATACAGCCTGATTTAGCAGAGTCGACAGTCGAAGATGAGCAGATGTTGATTCAACTGCTGCAGCTGTATCAGCTGGAGATGCTGATAGTCACCAGAGGCGAGCAGGGGGTTGTAGCCTGTGATCATCAAGGCAGGATCAGCCGCGTTGTGCCAGAGAGGCTGAGTCGGGTCGCGGATACTGTCGGAGCCGGTGATGCCTTCAGTAGTGTGTTATTGCTGGGGCAGACCCTGCAATGGCCATTGCACACCCGTTTGCATCGGGCACAGCAATTTGCCAGCGCCGTGGTCGGTTTGCAGGGAGCAACCACCAGTGATGTTCAATTCTACCAGCCCTTTATCGAAGCCTGGCAACTGTAGAGCGGGGCTTGAATCAGTACCTGGATGTAGTGAGCATATAGCTGGGTTTACTGAAGGTACAAAACCAGGAAAAATCATAAATTATGTATGAGCAGGTTTCACATTCGTTATTAAACGATATTCTGTTCAGGTTAAACCCTGAAATCAAACAGCAACAGATCCGTCATTTTTATACCCGTCTTGGGGCAAATTTCTATTCTATCTATTCTCTGTTTCATGTGCTGTATGGCGCGCGTGATGATTTTGAAGCGCAGGCGCAGCGTCTGGTTGAAACCATGGCGCGTCAGTATATCAATCGTGAGGATGATCTTAAGAAAACAGACCTTGAACGTGAAAAGAATCACAACTGGTTTCTGAGCCAGGAATGGGTTGGCATGGCGCTGTACAGTGACGGCTTTGCTGATAATTTGCAGGGGCTAAAAAGTAAACTGCATTATCTGCAGGAGCTGGGTGTGAATATGCTGCACATTATGCCGATTCTGATGTGCCCTGAAGGTAAGAGTGATGGCGGCTATGCGGTGAGTGATTTCCGCCAGGTCGATCCACGTATTGGCACACTGAACGACTTACATGAGGTTTCGGAAAACCTGAAAAAGCGCGATATGTTACTGACACTGGATGTGGTCGTGAACCACACCTCAGACGAGCATGAATGGGCGCAGAAAGCACGTCAGGGTGACAAGCTTTATCAGGATTATTATTACCTGTTTGACAGTCGGGAGATCCCCGATATGTTCGAAGAAACCATGCCGGAAATTTTTCCCGAAACATCACCGGGTAACTTTACCTGGGATGAGCAGATGGAAAAATGGGTGATGACGGTATTCAATAATTATCAGTGGGATCTGAATTACAGCAATCCAGCGGTATTTATTGAAATGCTGGATATCATTCTGTTCTGGGCCAATCAGGGCGCGGATATTATACGCCTGGATGCGGTGGCTTTTTTGTGGAAAAAAATCGGCAGTACCTGTCAGAATGAACGGGAAGCGCATTTGATTCTGCAGTTAATGAAAGACTGCTGCCAGGTTACCGCGCCGGGTGTGCTGTTTATTGCGGAAGCTATAGTCGCGCCGGTGGAAATCACCAAATACTTCGGTGAGGATGCAATCAATGCCAAGGAGTGCGAGATTGCCTATAACGCCACCTATATGGCCCTGTTATGGGATGCAGTGGCCACTAAAAATGCCCGGCTGCTGTATCAGGGCATCAAGAGTATTCCGGCCAAGCTGGAACGAGCGACCTGGCTCAACTATGTGCGCTGTCATGATGACATTGGCCTGGGCTTTGACGATGCAGATATACGCGCTGTGGGCTACGAGCCAACTGAACACCGCAAGTTTTTAATCGACTATTATACCGGGAATTTTGCCGATTCAATGGCCAGGGGCTTGCCCTTTGGCCAGAACATCAAAACCGGGGATGCACGTATCTCGGGCACACTGGCCTCACTGGCCGGCTTGCAGGCAGCACTGGAGCTGGGCGAGGAACAGGCAATTGATCATGCAGTACGACATATCCTATTGCTTAACAGCATGATTATGTCATTCGGTGGAATACCCCTTCTTTACTATGGTGACGAGATCGGCACACTCAATGATTGCTCGTTTCAGCATGACCGACACAAGCAGCATGATACCCGCTGGGCGCACCGGCCAACCATTGACTGGGATAAGGCTGAACGTAGGCATCAGTCAGGCACAGTGGAACACCGCATCTTTACCGCGCTTAAAAAAATGATTGCGGTGCGCAAGGAGATACCGGCTTTTGCGGATTTTAATAACCGCGAGCTGATTCAGCTGGATAACCCACATCTGTTTGTGTTTTCCCGTTTTAACCTGCGTCGTAGTTCAAGCAGTGTGCTGGTGGTTGGTAATTTTGATGCGCGCCCACAATATCTTGACCTGGATGTGGTGAACAGCACCTTCCGTTTGCAGCACGGAGAAATCAGAGACCTGTATTCCGGTGAAGTACCCGCATTGTTTAAAAACCAGCTGATTATTCCGCCGTATCATTTCTACTGGCTGGCGGATGCAGGCTAGCACAGATATTGATGATTAAGCCTGTAATGCACTGTGCCAGCCGTCTAAAGGATATACACAATAAGTGAATGACAGCCCAGAGCATTCTGGCATAATAAGCTGTCTGCTGGTTGCAGGCAGTTTTTACTGCAACATTTATAGTGTCGCATAATGAACGCGTGTTTATTAAGCCGCACGCTTTTAAACACTTGTAAACAGACTGCATAAAAACTAAAAGATACGTATTATGAAGCAAACAACAGATAAAATTATTATTGGCAGTGAAGAATGGTGTGCTTTTCCAGGGCTTGGCATTCCAGCGATCAAGGCGCGAGTTGATTCTGGCGCCAAAACCTCATCCATCCATGCGTTTAATATTCATAAAATTCGCCGTAACGGTGAAAGCTGGATCAGTTTTGAAGTGCATCCGCTACAGGGTGACAGGCGTACCGTCATTCGCTGTGAGCAGCCTATTCTTGACAAGCGAGTGGTAAAAAGTTCCAGTGGCATTGCTGAAACCCGTTATGTTGTTGCCGCTAAAATCAAGGTGGGTGATGAGTCCTGGGATATAGAAATTACCCTGGCGAACCGGGATTCCATGGGTTACCGCATGTTGCTGGGACGCGAAGCCATGAGTGGTCGCATGCTGGTAGACCCGTCACTGAGTTTCTGTCTGGGTGAGATGCCCAAACAGAAACTGGATGATTATTACGGCACCAAGAAAAACCAGCGCAGTGGTTTGCGAATTGGCCTGCTGGCCAGTAACCAGGACTTATACAGCAATCAGCGCATACTCGAAGCCGGCGAAGAGCGCGGTCATGAGATGGTGTTTCTGAATATCAAGCAATGTTATATGAAACTGGATGCCCATGAACCGGAAGCCCATTATCGTGGCGGCAAGGTGCTGGGAGAACTGGATGCGGTAATTACCCGTATTCGCCCCAGTATGACCTTTTATGGCTGTGCACTGGCACGGCAGTTCGAGAGTATGGGGGTTTACACCATCAATACCTCGGCGGCGGTGACCCAGTCACGGGATAAACTGTTTTCATTGCAGCTGCTGCTGAAAAACGGTGTGAGTATTCCTACCAGTGGCTTTGCCAACTCACCCATGGATACCAATGACCTGATCGATATGGTGGGTGGCGCACCGCTGATAGTTAAACTGCTGGAAGGCACACAGGGCAGGGGTGTGGTGCTGGCTGAAACCAAAAAAGCGGCAGAAAGTGTGATTAATGCCTTTAAAACCCTGAATGCCAATCTGCTGGTACAGGAATTTATCAAGGAAGCCGATGGCAAGGATTTACGCTGTTTTGTGATTGATGGCAAAGTCGTTGCCTCAATTCAGCGTACTGCAGCGCCCGGTGAATTCCGTGCGAATATTCATCAGGGTGGTTCTGCCTCGATAGTTAAGATCACCCCAAAGGAAAGAGCGCTGGCAATAAAGGCCGCGAAAACGCTGGGCCTGAAAGTTGCCGGTGTGGATATCATCCGTTCACAGAACGGCCCATTGTTACTTGAAGTGAACTCATCTCCCGGGCTTGAAGGTATTGAAACCGCAACTGGAAAGGATATCGCTGGCATGATGATAGCCGCCATCGAGAAAAAGCTGCGCTGGAAGCGTGAGCTGGGTAGTAAACATAAATATGATGATGAGGCCTGATTTAAATCTAAGGAAGCTCTGAATAATTCATCCATGAATGATCAGAGCAAAAACAAATTAAAATGCGATTTTAATTTGTTTTTCATTTTCAATAACTTAGCAGTTATTGAAAATGGCGGCACATCCATGTGCCGCGGAACCTCTGAGTTTTTCAGAGGTTCCCTAACAAGTAACTGTGCGCAACACTGCTTGAGCACAGATGGTGAATAACAGGGCAAGCTCAATATGAAGAAGTATATAGAAAATACAGCCAAAGCACTGATGGGGGTTTCCTATAAGGAACTGGATGACAGTGAAAAAGAGGTTATCGAAAGTATTGCCGATGGCGAGTCGATTGTTGAAGACGTCAATCTGACATTCAATGAACAGCTGACATTCGGCCAGCGCTTATCCGATAAAATTTCTGAGTTCGGCGGTTCCTGGACCTTTATTATCATTTTCCTGCTGGTGCTGATTTCATGGATGGTACTTAATTCCTACTATCTTGCGTCGACCTCGGGGGCGTTTGATCCTTTCCCCTATATTTTGCTTAACCTGGTGCTGTCGACCATAGCAGCCCTGCAGGCGCCAATTATTATGATGTCGCAAAACCGCCAGTCAGCCAAGGATCGGCTGGATATTACTGAAAACTACAAGGTCAGCTTGAAAACTGACCTGGAAATTATGTTGCTGCACAAGAAACTTGATGAATTAACCCAGCTGGTTGAAAAGCAATCCAGCGCTTCCGGAAAATAGCTCATGCAGGAACTACAGACCGTTCTAAGCGGGTTTCTCAATATACTGCTGCAATCACTGCTGTCCCGTTAAGAGCGTAAATAAATAGGTCTGGAAACCCTTCAGTTTGTTACAATGAAGTTATCACAAGTCATTGAAAAACAAAAAGGAAACCAGACCATGAGTCATTATAATACTGTATTTTCTCAACTAC
>DATCTK010000065.1:0-6720 GCA_036567985.1 Gammaproteobacteria bacterium
CTTTAATTTTTTATCTATTCTTAGCTTCACTAAGTTCTGCACTGTGCTGTTTCGCCTTTCTGGCGACTCACTTCTTTTTCTTCAGCAAAAAAGAAGTAAGCAAGAAAATGCCGTTCCCGGTCACTTGCCCGCAAAAAGCGCGGTTTCCCGAAAATGCTATGAGAAGATTATTGGTTTTCGATTAGTTTATTGATGGTATTAGCTTCGTTGCCGGGTCGTGCTGGAGTGCCGTCCAGGCACATCAGCACTCAAAATCACGTCCTGTGATTTTGCCCCTATGCAGAAAGCATTTTCGGCAAGTGACAGGGAAATTTGTCACAAGCCCATCATTTGAAAAGCATTTTAACCGTTGGGTACGCAGCTGTTTCCCCTTCGCACAAGCTGATGAGCGAGTGATTTTTGTGGAGGCTTTCTGCGAGGATGTTTGAGCGAATCATGCTTTTTATGATTCGTGAGTTCCGCAGCAGCCACAAAAATCGGGAGTGAAGAAGGCACTTTTATTTTCGCTGTTTAAAATAAAAGCTTGTGTGGGCGCAATCGGAGATTTACAAGCCAGATTTATAGAGCATCAGTTGGTGAGTTGGGCGGCGCTTTCTTGCTTCTTCCTTTGTCGCTGTTGATACTAAAACGCCTGGAGCGTTTTAGAACAGGCTTTGCCTGGCCCGAAGGGTGAAAGCCAGGGATGGCTTTCATAAAGAAGTGAGTCGCCAGAAAGGCGAAACAGCACAGCTCAGCATGTCGTGAAGGTAAATAATAAATAACACATTAAGGCTGATTAAGCAGAGTGCTTTTAATACAGGTCATGCCGCATGGCAGTTGGTGGATCCGCTTCGCTTGATACCACCATACAACAGCATCACCCCCAAGGGATAAGGCAATCATAATATGACAACCATTTGCGTTTATTCGCGTTTATTTGCGGACTTATATAAATTTCACTGATTAATATCCCGCCTGAACTCCACATTGCTACCCGGTATCTGCAGGTACCTTAGCAGCGTACCAGTTTTTTTATACCCATGACGACTAAACAGATCGGTCAGATTAAACCCAATTCCGAAATACAGGTTACGCTGCCGGGTTTCTGCTGCATCATCAAACCCCCGTGTGTAATAACCCAGCTGCAATTCGATGTGTCGCAGCCAGCTTGTTTGCAGCGCATCAAAGCCATTAAGCTTGAGTGCAAACAGGTATTTCGAGTTTTCATAGTCGGTGGTGAAGTCATTGTCATTGGGGTGCAGTCCATACTCCCAGCGCAGGTCAAGCTTGCGCGCCAGCGCGGGCGAGCGGTACAAGTAATACCCCAGCAGGGCACCGGCAGCATTGGCAATAAAGTCCTCGCTGGAAAACCCGTAATCACTAAAGGCATCCCCCAGCTCCATATAACCGAGTATGGCCAGCGATGACAGGGCACCAGAAAGCGCGGCATCCTGCTGGCTGAAGCACCAGTGCGCATACAAACTGGACAGGCCATGGGCCATTACATAACTGGTGTACAGATGACCCAGCTTGTCTGCACCGCCGGATGCGGTGCCATTGTCAAACCAGCCCTCTGAGGTGGACCTGGGTGAGTTACTGAAATAATCCCAGTTCGCCACACCCCAGGCCGTGACTGCACCGACACCAATCAGGTTTACCTGCCACAGATCTTGTGCCTGCTGTGACCGGCTGGCCGGTTGCGAACAGTCACGGGATAGCGCCACTGCAACAGATGACAGCGTCAGCGCAGACAGTAACAGGCAGCAGACTCGACAGGCGTTAAACATTTGTATTGCCATGATTTCACGTTATGCTGAACAGTATGAACCGTGCCATAAAACAACCCAACTGTTTATTCGCAGGCCAGCTGATCAGCCTGTTGCTGTTTGCCACATCAAGCATGGCCGACAGCCGTACACCTGAAGCGTTTATCGACACCCACCTGCATTACAACGCAGCACATGCCGCACACTTTGACGCAGCCGAAATTATCACCCGGCTACAGGCAAATGGCGTGGCCTACGGCGTGGTCACCAGTACACCGACCGAACACAGTCTTGCACTTTACCGAGAGTCACCTCAACGGATCATTCCACTGCTCGGCGCCTATCGCACGCCGGCAGATAAAAGCGCCTGGCTTGAGGACAATAAGCTGGTGTCGCACCTGGCGGCACAGCTTAAGCAGGGTCACTGGCGCGGCATCGGTGAACTGCACCTGTTTGCCAGTCAGCGACACAGGCCGGTGTTTCGACAACTGATCGAGCTGGCGCGAAGCCACCGCCTGCCGCTGCTGTTACATACCGACCCGGTGGTAATCGACAGCGTCTACCAGCAGGCACCCGAGCTCAGGCTGATCTGGGCCCACGGAGGCACCTTTGCCTACCCTGACCTGCTGGCCGACTACCTGCAACGTTACCCGCAGCTGATGATCGATCTGTCGGTGCGTGATACACGTATTGCCCCACAGGGCGAGCTGGATGATGCCTGGTATCAACTGTTTATCCAGTACCCGGATCGTTTTCTGCTGGGCGTTGATACCTTTGCCGTCGCACGCTGGCAGAACTACAGTGATGCGCTGGCAAGCATCCGTCAGTGGCTGGCTCAATTGCCCGAGGAGGTAGCACAGCAGATGGCGTACCAGAATGCTATAAAGGTTTATGCCATAGAACAGATGACGTCCGAGCAGACACAATAAGATTTTTATTCAACCCGATCATCACAGGAATCAGACCCATGGAATCGTTTAGCACCGTTTCTGAAAAATCCGGCCTGCCACCCGGTTCATTGATACATGTGGGCGAGGTGCTGCAGACGGTCAGTCGCATCAGTGTGATGGACTTTGCCAGAGACCATCTCGACGAACCGCAGATCATCACCGTCGAACAGCTTGAAGCTTACAGAAAAACCGACAGCCTCACCTGGGTAATGATCGAAGGTCTCAGTGATGTCAACATGATTCAAACCATCGGTGATGCGTTTGGTATTCATCAACTGGTGCTGGAGGATATCCTCAACACTCACCAACGGGCCAAATTCGAGGAATACGACAACCACCTGTATATCGTGCTCAAATGCCTGCAACCGCAAAGCAGTGAATTTGATGTGAGTTACGAACAGATCAGCCTGCTGGTGCTGGATAATTTTGTCTTCACCTTCAAGGAAAAACAGGACGAGCTGTTTTCCCCCTTACAGCAGCGACTGCGCAATCCCGGCAGTCGGCTGCGCAGCCTGGGCAGCGATTACCTGACCTATGCCATTCTGGATATTATTGTTGATCAGAATTTCGTGCTGATTGATTCACTGGACGATGTCATCAGCGAACTGGAGGATCAGCTATTACAGGCCGAACTGAACAACGAAACACTGAACACCATTCAGAAACTGAAACGGGAAGTCATCAGCATTCGCCGCCACATCTCACCCTTGCGGGAACTGATTGCCGGCATGCTGCGCAGCGAATCGCCACTGATTAACGAGAAAACGCATATTTATTTACGCGACGTCTATGATCACAGCATCCGCGTGATTGAGTCGATCGAATCCTACCGTGAAATTCTTACCGGCCTGCTGGACATCTATATTTCCAATGTCAGCAATAAAATGAACGAGGTAATGAAAGTCCTGACCGTATTCGCCTCGATCTTTATTCCACTCACCTTTCTCGCCGGTATCTACGGCATGAACTTTGAGTACATGCCGGAACTGAAATGGAAATGGGCTTACCCGGTGCTATGGATTGCGTTTATTCTTATTCCACTGGTGTTGCTGGTGTATTTCAAACGCCGCAAATGGCTGTAACCGGGCTCACCCATTTAGCGGCGTTGCCTGCGCAGGGGAAAGACAGGCGGTTAACTGATCCGCAGCCTCCTTGGCCGCATCTGCATAGGGCACCAGTACCAGATCAACCGCTCGCTGCCGCAGCAGCTGTGCATCATGTTGACTGGAGGTGGACAGGGCCACCTTGCCCTGGTAATTCTGTTGCTGCAAGCCATGCAGTAACATGCTGCTGATGTGAGTATCCCGCACTGTGCTTACCACCCACTTCACCTTGTGCAACGGCAGTGAGGCAATAAATTCAGGGTCTTCCGCATCACCGTAATGCACCGTGTAATCTTCCTTCGCATAACGCTGCACCGCTTCCGGGTCAAAATCCACCGCCAGCAGACGATAACCCTGCTGGCGCAAATTGTGAGCCATGGCCGCGCCAAACCGTCCCAGACCAATCAGCAGTATATCAATCTGTTTTTCCTCATCCCAGGGACTGTCCAGTTCACGACTGGGGTGTTTACGCTCGAACACCGACAAATAAGGTGCCAGCACTGAATACAGTGAATGGGAGTACAGAATCATATAGGTGGATGCACTGATAGTAATCAGTCCTACCAGAGTAATCAGTCCGACCGTGTCATTATCCAGGTGTCCCAGGCTATAACCCAGCGCCGCCAGTACCAGCGAGAACTCACTGATCTGCGCCACCGTGAGTCCCGCCAGAAAACCGGTGCGGCGGCGATAGCCCATATACCCCATGATCACCATAACGATCAGCGGGTTGCCGAGCAGCACAAACAGTGAAAAAACCATTGCCGGGCCGACCTGCGCACCCAGCGCGCTCATATCGAGTGTCGCACCCAGCTCGATAAAGAAAAACAGCAGAAGAAAGTCACGCAGGCTCACCAGGCGCGCAGCCACCTGTTCACGGTAGGCGGTGGATGCAATGGAAATGCCTGCCAGAAATGCCCCCACCTCACGACTGAAACCCAGCGCATCACCCAGCGAAGCACCCAGCACCGCCCAGGCAATCGCGAACAGCATCAGTAACTCGGAGGAGTGCGCCAGATGCTTGAGCAGGCGCGGCAGCACATAACGCATCAACAGCGCAACGCTGAGCAACATGGCCGCGCCCTTGAGCAGAATCATCCCTGCTTCAACCCCCAGGTGCACTTCACGACCGGCCTCACCGAAGGCGGTCAGGCCGATCATCACCAGCACCACTACGATGTCTTGCACAATCAGGAAACCCACCGCAATGCGACCGTGCAGTGAATCCACTTCACGTTTATCGGACAGTAGCTTGACGATAATAATGGTGCTGGAAAAGGTCAGGGCCACTGCCACATAGATGGCTACGATATGTGACATGCCCAGCAGCAACGCAATCAGGTACCCCACCACCGAGGTAAACAGCACCTGACCCAGACCCGAGGCCAGCGCCACCGGACCTACCGTGCGGATAATGTGCAGGTCCAGCTTCAGCCCCACCACAAACAGCAACAGCGCAATGCCCATGCTGGCAAACAATTCAATTTCACTGCTGTGTTCCACCACGCCACTCACCGATGGGCCCAGCAGTATACCCACGGCAATAAAGGCCACGATCAGCGGCTGCTTCAGCAACTGGGCCAGCGCACCCCCCATTGCTGCCAGCACCAGCACCACAGTCATCTGCATAAAGATACTTTCAAACATCTATCTACCCTTAAATTTTATGAGCCGCACCCCGAGCCAGAGCGAGCGACTGGTTTTTACTCGTCCAGTTTAACCGGAGAAACAAATCCCGGTGGCTTGATCGCCAGCACCGAACAGTCCAGTTGATGAAGAATACTCTCGGCGGTATTACCCATAATCAGGCCACTGATACCAGTACGCGCCACCGTGCCCATCACCACCAGATCCGCATCGATTTCACGACTGAATTCAGGTATTTTTTCCCGTGGCTGACCTTTCAGTAAAATCGCCTGGGGCGTCGGTGTGTGCTCATGCTGCGGCGCTCTGTTTTCCTGCATCTCGTCAAGCAGCTGATGCAGGTTATTGCGATAGCGCTGCGCCACCGAATCCATATACAGATTGATATTATCCTCAAGCTGCCCCACCACCCCGGCGCGCAGAAAGTCTTCGGCAATGGCATCCCACACGCTCACCGCGTAGATTTCCGCGGAGAGAAATTCCGCCAGGGAATCGGCCATATCCAGGGTCATTTGATTAAGTTGCTGCCGCGTCTGCAGTTCTTTTGGCGGGTAGTAATTGTTCACATCCAGCGCCGCCAGTATGCGTTTATTGACACGCGGCGCACCGTGTTTCACTAACCAGACCGGCACCGGGCACTTGCGTAACAGGTGCATATCAAGACTGCCGAACAGCCGCTGTACCAGACCGCCACTGTCCGCCTGCTTGATCAGCAGATCATACTGATGCCGCAGCACCTCATGGATAATGCTGATAAAGGCGGTGCCGGTGAGCACCTGGCATGATACGTCGAGTGGCGTCCTCAGCGAATCGACCAGGTTTTTAAGAAAACGGCGACGTTCACCAAGCATGGTCTCGATGATTTTTTCCGCCGCAATAAAATCCTCCTGCAATTCCAGCGTCTGCGGAAGATCCTCGATCACACTGACCAGTGTCAGCTCCGCCTGGTGCGCCTCGGCCAGCGACACTGCCTGCTGCAACAATGGCTGATTATCGCCACTGTAACTGACCACGCAGAGAATTTTTTTAAATTGATACATTACAGCCGATCCTTTAATTTTTAAGGAAGCTCTGAATAATTCATCCATGAATCATTCGTCTGGAACGAATGATCGCACTAGCCCCGAAGGGGTGAGCCTCATGGATGAGACGAACAATGATCAGAGCAAAAACAAATTAAAATGCGATTTTTATTTGTTTTTCATTTTCAATAACTTAGCAGTTATTGCCATGTTAGTTTAGTCATGGGGCGGCACATCCCTGTGCCGCGGAACCTCT
>DATCTK010000066.1:0-80445 GCA_036567985.1 Gammaproteobacteria bacterium
GAGTTGCTGGTGTACCGCATTGTGGGCCCTGATGAATTTGATGCGGACAAGGGCTATATCAGTATGGACTCACCGGTGGCCAGGGCTTTAATGAAAAAGCAGCAGGGTGACGAGGTGAAGGTGCAGACACCAGGTGGTGATCGTCTTTATTATATTAGCCGCGTGCAATATACCGCGTTTGGCCAGGGCTAGTCATGTTCATTCGCCATTTTACACGGATAGCTCACCGAGGCTGTAAATCCAGTTAAAGCTTTTACGCTGGCGGTCGCTATTTAAAGATAGGTCGAGATACAGGGTTTATCATGCTCCGCTTCAGTGCGTTTCTTATTAGTGTATTGCTTTCCTTTAGTCTGCCCGCCGTGCAGCGCTATCAGTCCCCTGTTGCCAGTGCCGACTGGAATGTAAACAGCAGCCCGGTGCTGTGCGAGATGATTCATCCGATTGATCACTATGGTGAGGGCCGTTTTGTCTATGCCTCCGGCGGCGAGCTGGCGTTTCAGCTCAGGGTACTGCGGGCGCCCACCAAGGACGGTGTGGCCAGCCTGTACTCTGTTGCGCCCTACTGGCGCGAGCAGGGGGAAAGCCAGATTGCCCAGCTTACCTTCTCCAGGGGCAAGATGCCGGTGTATGTCGGTGGTGACCTGGCGCAGCAGATTCTTAATGAGCTGGAGGCCGGGCATCACCCGACATTGCACTATAAGGACTGGGCTACCTATAAGAACGATGTGGTGGTGACTATTTCCTCGGTTAACTTTCATGCCAACCTGGACGAATTCCAGCAGTGCATCAGCGATGCGCTGCCCTACGGGCCGGAGAGCCTCAGAGACACGGTGGTGCATTTTAATAACAATGAGTATGTGCTGCAGCAGAGCCAGCTGCGCAAGCTGCGGGATATCGTGCTGTTTGCCCAGGTAGACAGCGAGATGCAGATCGAGCTGCACGGCCATACCGATGCCCGCGGGCGCCGTGCCTATAACCGGCAGCTGGCGGAGAAGCGTGCCCGTGCGGTTGAACAGTATCTGCTGGAGCAGGGCGTCTCGGCCCGCCAGATTACCCGTCGTGCCTATGGTGAGGACCAGCCGGTTGCCTCCAATCGTACCCCCCAGGGGCGTGCTAAAAACCGTCGGGTGAATATACTGCTGGCACGGGACTAAACCCTGTGCAATACGGTTTTTAGCCAGCAGCGCCTCGCAAAACAGGACACTCTTCGCCGTCTCCGGTATAATTCTGCAGCACACAGCGCTGGCACAGTCCGGCTGCTGAAACCCTGAGCGGGTTCAAGCCACACACTCAGCATTTTACTGAATTTCGGAGCATACATGTCTAAGGTCAAAAAAGTCGTACTTGCCTATTCTGGCGGTCTGGATACATCAATTATTCTTAAATGGTTGGAAGACACCTATAACTGCGAGGTAGTGACCTTTACCGCAGACATTGGCCAGGGCGAGGAAGTGGAGCCTGCACGTGCCAAGGCGAAAGCCATGGGTATCAAGGAAATCTATATTGAAGACCTGCGTGAAGAATTCGTGCGTGATTTTGTATTCCCTATGTTCCGTGCCAATACCATCTATGAAGGTGAGTACCTGTTAGGCACCTCGATTGCCCGCCCGCTGATTGCCAAGCGACTGGTGGAAATTGCCACTGAAACCGGTGCCGATGCGATTTCCCACGGCGCTACCGGCAAGGGTAACGATCAGGTGCGTTTCGAGCTGGGTGCCTACGCGCTGAAGCCGGGTGTGGAAGTGATCGCGCCCTGGCGTGAGTGGGATCTGAATTCCCGTGAAAAGCTGATGGCCTATGCGGAAGAGCACGGCATTGATGTGGATTTTGCCAAGAACAAGAAAAAATCCCCTTACTCGATGGACGCCAACCTGCTGCATATTTCCTATGAAGGCGGCATCCTGGAAGACCCCTGGGCGGAAGCCGAAGAAGACATGTGGCGCTGGTCGGTATCACCGGAAAATGCGCCGGACACCCCAACCTATATCGAACTGACCTACGAGAAGGGCGACATAGTGGCGATTGACGGCGAGTCCATGAGCCCCGCAACGGTACTGGCCAAACTCAATGAACTGGGTGGACAGAACGGCATCGGTCGTCTGGATATCGTAGAAAACCGCTATGTGGGCATGAAATCCCGCGGCTGTTATGAAACCCCTGGCGGCACCATTATGCTCAAGGCGCACCGCGCGATCGAGTCACTCACCCTGGACCGTGAAGTGGCACATCTTAAAGACTCACTGATGCCCAAATACGCCGAGCTGATCTATAACGGCTACTGGTGGAGCCCGGAACGTGAAATGATGCAGAAGATGATTGATGCTTCACAGGAGCACGTTAACGGTGATGTACGGGTTAAATTGTATAAGGGTGCTGTGACCGCCGTCGGTCGACGTTCCGCAAGCGATTCACTGTTCGATGAAAAGATCGCCACCTTTGAAGATGATGAAGGTGCATACAACCAGAAAGATGCGGAAGGCTTTATCAAGCTCAATGCACTGCGTCTACGTATTGGTGCGCGACGTAAAAAATAATTCCTTGCGTTTATTATCCGCCTGTCGCTGAATAAATCAGCGCTGAGCGGGTAGTTAAAAGAAAACGCGAATGAACGCAAATGAACGCAAAACAAGCTTAATAAATATTCAAAGCGCTCCTGCACTTTAGTCGGTAGGTTGGGGTGACGAAGGAACCCCAACGGCTTTATTAATGTGTCTGTTGGGGTGCGTTCCTTACCCCAACCTACATAAAATTTTGCATTCATTAGCAGGCTTTTTGCTGCTTGGCTGGTTCCCATGCTCCTGCGTGGGAACCCTTAGCTGTACAGTGCATGTTAATCTCATTAACTTTGCCTGCATATGCGTTCCCACGCGGGAGCGTGGGGACGAGAGGAAAAATAATCGCCTGCGTCTGAAGGTGTCGGAGTCAGACCTGACTCCGACACCTTACACCATAAATCTTTATTAGCGTTTATTTGCGTTCATTTGCGTTTTCTTTTATTCACACTCTGCTGGAGTCTATAGAAACGCCAGAATTTCCTTTTCGATATCCTGTTTATCGATAATCGTGCCCTGTGCAATTTCCTTTTCAAACAGTTCACTGATCACCGCAGGAATTTCAATAGCTGCTTCCTGGGCAATGGACTTCAGTGCATCGATGTCCCGCGTGTCGATTTCACCGGTTAGTGCATTGGCAATCACCGGGGAGAACTTGGTCCATTCTGCGGTTGAGTAGACAATGGTTTTCAGCGGTTTGTCGCGGCAGGTGTCGTAGGCTTTAAAACAGGTGGCGGTGTGCGGATCCATTAAATAGCCTTTGTTAAAAGCGGCCTTGATATACTGCTTGCCTTCGTCATCGTTGCAGTAGTCGGCGGCGAATATCCGCTGTATCTGTGCCAGCTCATCTGCATTCAGCTGGTAATGTTTTTCATTATCCAGCTGCTGCATCAGCTCGCGGGTGCGTGCCTCGCCAAACATATCAAACAGGATACGTTCAATATTCGAGGATTTTAAAATATCCATTGCCGGTGAGGTGGTGGCTATCACCGACTTGTCACGCAGGTCATAGGCGCCGGTGTTGATGAACTGGGTGAGGATATTGTTATTGTTGGAGGCAATCAGAATTTTTTCCACTGGCAGGCCCAGTTGCATCGCATAGTAGGCGCCGAGTGCATTGCCGAAGTTGCCGCTGGGCACGTCCAGGTAGACTTTATCGCCCAGGCTGATTTCATTCTGTCGCACCAGTTCCAGGTAGGAATGCAGGTGGTAGATAATCTGGAAGATAATGCGGCCGAAATTCACCGAGTTGGCGGCGGACAAAAAGATGTGTTTTTGCTGCAGCTTCTGGCGGAAGGTATCTGAACCCAGCAGGCGTTTGAGTGCGCTCTGTGCATCATCAAAGTCACCCTTGATGCCGATGACTTTCAGGTTGTCAGCATTTTCTGTCACCATCTGCAGACGTTGCACATCGGATGTGCCGCCATCTGGATACATGCAGGCGACGCGCACATTCGCACGGTTCTTGAAAGTTTCCAGTGCCGCCGGGCCTGTGTCGCCGGAGGTGGCAGCAAGTATCAGGTAGTGTTCATTGCGTTGCTGGGCAATCGATGACAGCACCATACCAAAGGGTTGCAGCGCCATGTCTTTAAAGGCACGGGTGGGGCCGTGATAGAGCTCGCTGACAAACAGGTCGTCATAGACTTTTCTCACCGGTACGGGATTGCGGCTGTCATCGAAGTTATCGTACAGGTCCAGCGCCTGGTCAATCACCGCCTGATCAATATCGATCTCGCATGCCGCCAGCAGGTCACGGGCTAGCTGCTTGTAGTCGGCATCAATATGCTGCGCGAGAAAATCCTTGCCCAGGTTGGGCAGGGATTGCGGTGAGTAAATGCCACCAAACGAAGAGATGGGGCTGAGTATGGCCTCGGAAAAGCTGATCTGCGCTGGGCGCTTGCCATCATTGCCACGGGTTTCGATAAACTTCATATGCGTGTTGTACCGCTAATAGGTCAGGAAGGCGCGATTATAGCGAACCTGTGGGTTTATTTCATTAACGCGATAATTGAAGCCTCAGCGTTTTATTAGAGCAGGAAAATGGTCGCCAGCCCGAGAAAGGCCAGCAGGCCAACCACATCGGTTATGGTGGTGAGAATCACGCTGCCGGCAATCGCCGGATCGATTTTAAAGCGCTTCAGCACCAGCGGCACCGTGACCCCGGAGGCGGCGGCAAAGGCCAGATTGATAATCAGTGCGGCACCGATCACCAGCCCAACTGAGTAGTCTCCAAACCAGAAGGTGGCAATCAGCGCCACCACCACGGCCCATACCAGGCCGTTAAACAGGCCAACCATAATTTCCTTATTGAATATCCAGCGCTGGTTACTGGGGCTGATATGCCCCAGTGCCATGCTGCGAATCACCAGGGTAATGGTCTGGCTGCCGGCGATACCGCCCATGCTGGCGACCACATTCATCAGAATCGCGACTGTAACCACTTTTTCCAGGGTGGCTTCAAAGTTGCTGACCACCCAGGAGGCGAGAAAGGCGGTGAGCAGGTTAATGCCCAGCCAGACCGCGCGGCGTTTCGAGCTGGGCAGCACCGGTGCGAACAGGTCTTCCTCGTCGTTCAGACCCGCCATACTCAATACCGAGTGGTCTGCCTCGTCGCGGATAACGTCGACCACGTCGTCAACCGTAATTCGCCCCAGTAACATATTGTTGCCATCCACCACCGGGGCGGAGATCAGGTCCAGGTCTTCGAATATTTTTGCCACATCATTATCTTCCATATCCGACGGAATCGCTTCCACCGTGTCATCCATGATTTCCTCAACCGTGCTACTGGGTTCGTTAATCAACAGTTGCGACAATGGCAGTATACCCAGGTAGTGATTTTCCCGGTCTACCACAATCAGGTGGTCGGTGAGGTTGGGTATGTCTCCCAGCAGTCGCAGATAGCGCAGCACCACGTCCAGGGTCACTTCCGGGCGGATGGTGATGGTGTCGGTGTTCATCATGCCACCGGCACTGTCTTCCGGGAAGGAGAGCACCGATTCCAGCAGCTTTCGGTGCTGGCTATCGAGGGAATGCAGTACCTGATCAATTACCGCCTTGGGCAGTGATTGCACAAAGTCGGCGGAGTCGTCCATTTCCAGGTCTTCCGCCACCTGCACCAGTTGCTCCGGCGACATATCCTTGATCAGGCCGTTACGAATTTCATCACCCAGGTTAATCAGGACTTCCGCTTCAGATTCCTGCGCGACCAGTGACCAGACGACAAAACGCTCCCGCGGTGGCAGGGATTCAATCAGGTGGGCGATTTCGGTGGGGTGCATGGCATTTAGCATGCCCGCCGCATGGTGCATGGTGCCCGCTTCCAGCGCATCGGATAAAGCGCGAACCTTCTGTTCTGTTTTTTTTGCGAGGTCTGTGCTATCGACCATGTTTAAGCCCGTTATCTGGTTAAAAATGCACTGGCCACGGCAGTGCATTGCTGGATACTGTCTGAATTTTATAGAAAGATTGTTATCAAGTGTAGCTTAAGCGCCGGCGATCAGTGGCTGCTACAGGTGAATCAGCTAATGATAGCGAAAAAATACGGGTGGAAAAGCGGCAGGCTGCGTACCCTAGAGTGAATTATGGTTAAGCTGATTGACTGCCTGTGAAATTTCATCAGGATAGGAGAGGCGTAAAATATCGTCGCTGGACTGGCGCAGTTGTTCAAAGCGGCTGTGGTTAATAATGTGTTTAACGTCGAGCAGGCTGTTGGCCTGCACACTGAAATGTTTCAGTCCCATGCCCAGCAACAGGCGGGTGTATTGTGTATCAGACGCCATTTCACCGCACATGGACACCGGAATGCCATGGGCTTCACCGGCACTCAGGGTCATCTTGATCAGTTTTAGCACGGCCGGGTGCAGCGGGTTGTACAGGTAACTGACTTCATCATCAATGCGGTCAAAGGCCAGTGTGTACTGAATCAGGTCGTTGGTGCCAATGGAAAGAAAGTCCAGCTGACTGGCCAGGCTGTCGGCTGCCAGCGCGGCGGCGGGTACTTCAATCATCGCGCCGATTTTTATATTGGGATCAAAACGCACACGGCGTTTTTTCAGTTCCGATTTAGCCTGTTCCAGCAGCACCCGTACCTGGGCCATCTCCGAGACACAGGTCACCATGGGAATCATCATCAGCACCGGGCCATAACCACCGGCGCGTAAAATAGCCCTGATTTGCTGCAGAAACAGTTCAGGGTCTTTCAGGCAGCGACGAATTGCGCGCAGACCCAGTGCCGGGTTATGCACCAGTGGCCCGTGTTGGGTGGTATCAGCCAGTTCTTTGTCGGCACCCAGGTCCATGGTGCGAATAGTCAGCGGGTGTCCTTTAAGGGCGCGCAATGCACGGCGGTAAATATCAAACTGTACTTCTTCATCGGGCATATGGTTATGCTCGATAAACAGCATTTCGGTGCGATACAGGCCAACACCTGTGTGATCAAACTGGCGCAGAATACGCACATCTTCCGGGCGGTCGATATTGCCCTGCAGATTTATCTTGAAGCCATCCCGGGTCTGGCTGGGTTTATTTTTTAACTCGAATAATTGCTTGCGTCGCTGGCGTTCGTCACGGATCAGGTTTCTGAACTGGCTGAGAACCTTTCTGTCCGGGCTGATATGAATTTCGCCACTGCTGCCATCCAGTATCAGTACGTCATTGGCCTGTATAAAATGCCGTGCACCGTGCACACCGACAATCGCCGGAATACCCAGGCTTTTTGCCAGAATCGCGGTGTGCGACAGCGGCCCGCCGTATTCAGTAATAAAACCGGCAATTTTCTGATGCTGCATTAACAGGGTATCCGCCGGGGTGAGGTCGTCGGCTACAATAATGCGGTTTTTTAAATGGTCTTCGACCTTGTCATCGGCATGGGTAGATTCGCTTTCGCTGAGCAGACAGCGTTGAATGCGTTCTGCAACATGGATGATGTCATCCTTACGGGTTTTCAGGTAAGGGTCATCCATTTCATCGAAGACTTTTACAATGCGTTCAACCTGCACCTGTAATGCCCATTCCGCATTGCACAGACGCGCACGGATATGGCTCACCGTGTCTTCATATAACACAGGATCGTCCAGCATCAATAAATGGGTGTCGATAAAACTGGTAATGTCGTGGGGGGTGTCCTGAGCCACCGTGTCCTTGATCTGAATCAGTTGCAGCTGGGCCTGGTGGCGGGCCTGCTCAAAGCGTTTTATTTCATGGTCGGCATCGTATTTGGAAATGGAATATTCGAGGACTTCCGGCAGCTCCCGGTGATAAATATAGGCGGGGCCAATACTGATGCCCCTGGATACCGCAATACCATTCAATAGCGTGCTCATCTGCTGAATCCCGGTTTTAGTACTGCGGCTGGTTGAGCGCTATATAGCATAAGCTTCTATTCTGCTTCATCGAAACGGTTTTTAATTAATCGGCTGACTTCTTTCAGGCATTGATCCGCATCATTACCATCCAGATGCAGTGTAATGATGCTGCCCTTGCCCGCTGCCAGCATCATCACGCCCATTATGCTTTTGCCATTGATACGCTGGCCGGATTTTTCTATCTCAAGCCCACAGCTGTATTTTGATGCAACATTGACCAGCCTGGCAGCGGCACGGGCGTGCAGGCCAAGTTTGTTGATTATTTTTATATCCTGACTGATTGTACTCATGAATCTTTTTGACACTCACATAATATAATGCCGTCGTGGCCACCGCTAACCGCTTTCAGTGCCATTTCTTCCAGGCTGAGTTGCGGGTGATTAAGTATGCGTACCAGCATCGGTAAATTAAGCCCCGATACCAGTTTATAATTTTTATCTTCGCTGATCTGTTTAGCGATATTACTGGGAGTGGCACCATAGATGTCCGTGAGTACCAGCACGCCATGTCCCGTATCCAGTGTTTTAATATATTCTCTGGCCTGTGTCAGCACTTTTTCGACCGGATAATCCAGTGGTACTTCCAGTGCACGGGTTGCTAACGGACAGGTGTTTAACATTTTCCTGGTGGTTTCCAGCAAATGAGACGCAATGTTCTGATGCGTTATCAGGAGTAGACCTACGCTCATAATAGTCTCTTGATCTTATGGGTTGTCCATTTCACGGTGACGCAGCGATACATTTTCGAATTTGTCACGGAAATAGTTGTTAAGCAACTCGGCAATATAAACAGAACGGTGTTGTCCACCCGTACAGCCAATGGATACGGTGAGGTAATAACGGTTCTGTTCGGCGAATTTGGGTATCCAGTATTCGAGGAAATTACGAATATGACTAAACATATCAATCACATCATCCTGCTGTTTCAGGAATGCCTGTACTTCAGGGTCCTGCCCGGTAAGCGGACGCAGGGCTGGCTCCCAGTGGGGGTTGGGTAAGCAGCGCACGTCGAAGACAAAATCGGAATCTGTGGGTACACTGTGCTTGAAGCCGAATGACTGAAACAGAATCGACAACTGCTGCGGTGGTCGGGAGATAATGCGTTTTTTTATCAACGAGCGCAGCTGATGCACATTGGTGTGTGTGGTATCCAGGCAAAGGTCGGCGGTGAGTGCAATCGGGGATAACAGGTTGCGTTCAATGTCGATTGCTTCCGCCAGTGGTATACCCTTGCGAGTCAATGGGTGGCGGCGACGGGTGTCACTAAAGCGTTTGATCAGCTCATTGATGGCGGTCTCGAAATAAACCACTTCAATATCAATTTTGTCGTTTTTCATTGAGCTGATAATGTCGCGAAAGCGCTTCAGGTCAGATGCACCGCTGCGTGCATCCACACCGACTGCGACCTGGTCGTAAATCTGCATCTGCCGGCTGCTCAGTTGTTCGATAAAGGCGGGTAACAGCCCCACCGGCAGATTATCGACACAATAGAAGCCTTCATCTTCCAGTGTGTGCAGGGCCACTGTTTTACCCGAACCTGATAGACCGCTGATAATGACGAGTTTCATAAAATAATGTGTACTGTGTTTGAGATGGCTCTGAGGCATTCATCGCTGAATGAGCAGAGCAAAAACAGAGCAGAATCTGCCCCTGGTCTGTTGTAATGAAGCCCTGAGTTAATCCTGATCTTCTTCATCTGACGATGCGGTGTTCATATTTATATACTGTTGTTGCTGCTGAATAAAGTCATCGCTGGCATTGTGGCCATTTTCCATCAGTATATGATTGCGCACCGCGGCCTCTACCATTACTGCAAGGTTGCGCCCCGATGCTACCGGTAATTTTATTTCAGTAATCGGTACATCAAGTATGGTTTTAATCGAGTGCGAACCGTACAGGCGATCGAATTGCTGCAGCGATTCTTTTGTCATGCGTTCCAGGTGGATCACCAGCCGCAGATGCTTGCTCGGCTTGATCGCATTTTCGCCGTACATGGCGCGAATATTCAGCACGCCCAGCCCACGCACTTCCATAAAGTCTTTTAACATTTCCGGGCAGGTGCCATCCAGTAAATTCGGCCCTATTTTGGAAAAAATTGTTGCGTCATCGGCAATCAGTCGATGGTTGCGGGTAATCAGTTCCAGTGCCAGTTCACTTTTGCCGATGCTGCTTTCGCCGGTAATCAGTACGCCAGTGCCCATAACCTCCATAAACACGCCGTGCAGGGTGATTTTTTCTGCCAGCATATCGGAAATATAAAAGCGTACCGAGTCAATCAGCGTGCCACTGTCCAGGTCGGATTGCAGCAAGGGGGTGTTGGTCTGGTCCGCCAGGCGCAGCATTTCATCGGGCACAGGTATGCCCCTGGTGATAATAATTGCCGCAGTACGGCGGGTGAAAATATCACTCAGCGCATTCTTGGGTATATAGTATTTGCTCAGGTACAGCCATTCTTTTTTGCCAATAACCTGAACCCGGTTGGGGTGTATCAGGTTGAGGTGGCCAATCAGTGTCGATTGCTGATTGAGGTGCATGGAACGTTTGATCGGTCGTGTGCTGTTGCCTTTACCAGCTAGCCATTTAAGGTCAATGTTATCCTGCAGGTGGTTAAACAGATCAAGAGGGGTTAGCTGGTCTAGCATAGATGCTGTGTCAGGAAGCGGCCTGGTGTTCGTGCATCCAGCCGGCGAGATGTGCATAGAGGTCCCTGTCTGTGATGCAGCTACGTAACTGCTCACAGAACTCGCTGTCACTGAACATGCCGGCCAGTGCGGCGAGAATTTTCAGGTGTTCGTCGGTGCACTGCTCCGGTACCAGCAGGGCGAACAGCAGATCGGCAGGTTGCGCGTCGGGGCTGTCAAAATCGACACCGTGATCCAGTTTGACAAAACAGCCCACGGTTTTTTCCTGGCTTCCGGTATGGAAATCAAGTCGCCCGTGGGGCAGGGCGACACCGTGACCCAGTCCGGTTGAGCCTAAACGTTCTCGCTCAACCAGCTGGTGGAAAATATCCACCGGGTCGATTTCACTGGCACCCTTGCCCAGCAGGTCACTGAGTGACTCGAGTGCCCGCTTCTTACTGCTGATGCCGTCGAGGCACCTGACTCGATCAGGTGCGATGAGGTGGTTGATATTCATACGACTTATTCAACCTTTATTCAATGTCCGCCTGTGGTAGAGGTTCTTTCTGGTGGTGGTCAGTGAGTTTTTCCTTGTGTTTCTTAACCTGTCTGTCCAGCTTGTCGATCAGGCTGTCAATCGCCGCGTACATGTTGTCTTCTGTGCTTTCGGCAAATATATTGTTGCCGGCCATATTGATAGTGGCTTCAGCTTTATGACGAACGTTTTCTACAGTGAGGATTACGTGTGTGTTGGTAACCTTATCGAAGTGTCGTTCAATGCGCTGGATTTTTTCTTCAACATAGTTGCGCAGTGAATCGGTGATGTCGATATGGTGTCCAGTTAGATTAAGTTGCATAAGGACTCCTTAGTGCATTGCCTAGGACAGGCGTTTACGTTCGTTTGACGGCGGTATCATCATGGCTTCTCGGTATTTAGCCACGGTGCGTCGCGCCACATTTATACCCTGTTCTACCAGTAAGCTGGCAATTTTATTGTCGCTCATAGGTTTTCTGGGTTCTTCACTTTCTATCAGCTTTTTGATCATGGCTCGTATGGCCGTAGCTGAACATTCTCCGCCATCGGCTGTGCCCACATGGCTGGAGAAAAAGTATTTGAATTCAAACACGCCCCTGGGGGTGTGCATGTATTTCTGTGTTGTCACCCTGGAGATGGTGGATTCATGCAGTTCCAGCTCTTCTGCAATCTCACGCAGTACCAGGGGCTTCATGCCTTCTTCGCCATAGTCGAGGAAGGTACGCTGGTGTTCTACAATAGACGTCGCCACCCGCATCAGAGTTTCATTACGGCTTTGCAGACTTTTGATAAACCAGCGCGCTTCCTGCATATTGTTTTTCAGGAAGGTGTTGTCATCGCTCTGTTTGCCCCGTTGTATGTAGGCGGCATAGGTCGGGTTGATGCGTAGCTTTGGTGCAGATTCACTATTCAATCGCACGATCCAGCGGCCTTCCTGTTTGCTGACGAATACGTCGGGGATTACATACTGTGGCGCTGACTGGCTGATGCGTCCGCCAGGTTTTGGGTTTAATCGCTGGATAAAGCGAATAATCTCCCCCAGCTCCTCGTCGTTAATTCTATTATAACGCTTTAGCTTGGCATAATCATGGCTGCCGAGCAGATCAATGTGATCTTTTACAATCTGCCGGGCTTTTTTCAGCCCGGGGAAGTCCTCGCTGGTGAATTGTTCCATCTGCAGCAGCAGGCATTCCCGCAGATCCCGCGCGCCGACACCCAGCGGATCAAAGCGTTGAATCAGGTGCAGTACCGCTTCCACCTCGTCCAGCTCGATCTCAAATTCGTCCTGCAGGCCGCCGAGTATGTCCTCCACCGACTCCTTCAGGTAACCGTCTTCGTCGATGCCGTCGATAATGGCCAGCGCAATTGCGCGGTCGGTATCGCTCATCGGTGTCACCAGCAGCTGCTGCATCAGGTGTTCGATCAGCGCATCGTCATTGCTGCTCTGGTTTTCCAGGAATTCCCGCGCCTTGTCATCATCACCGCTGGCGGCGTTGCTGCTGGGCATGGGTGGTTCATAAATATCGTCCCACTGTGAGTCCACCGGCAGGTCTTCCGGCATGTCGTGGTTATTGTTCAGGTCCATGTCCAGGTCCAGGTCCTGTGACGAGGTGTCTGTCTGGCTGTCGGCTTCCTGCTCGTTACGGTTTTTGTCTTCGGTGGACTGTGAGGTGTTTTCCAGCGGGTCGGAGGAAGCGCTGTCTTCCTCGACCTCCAGCATGGGGTTGGATTCCAGTACCTCCTGGATTTCAGTCTGGAGCTCCAGTGTCGACAGCTGCAGCAGGCGGATCGCCTGTTGCAACTGGGGGGTCATGGTAAGGGACTGACCGATGCGTAACTGTAAGGACTGCTTCATAATCTGGGTTATTAAAACTTCTTATGGTTTTTTGAGCATCAAAATCGTGGTGGCATGGAAAAAGTCGGGGGATAAGCAGATGTTGTGCCACTATTGCTTATGATAGCAGTCCTGATGAAATTTGTACCCAATTTATAAGCTAAAGTTTTGACCCAGATAAACATCTTTGACTTTCTGATCCTGTAGCACCACCTGCGGGCTGCCTTCGGCAATCACCTGGCCGGCGCTGAGGATATAGGCCCGCGAGCAGATGCCCAGGGTTTCGCGCACATTGTGGTCGGTAATCAGTACGCCAATGCCTTTTTCCGTGAGCTGGTGAATAATGCGCTGGATTTCCAGCACCGACAGCGGGTCGACCCCGGCGAAGGGCTCGTCGAGCAGAATAAAGCGGGGTTCTGCCGCCAGTGCACGGGCGATTTCCACCCGTCGGCGCTCACCGCCGGACAGGCTGATGCCGTTATTGTCGCGGATATGGTCAATTTGCAGCTCATCGAGCAAGTTTTGCAGGGCCTGTTCCCGTTGATCACGATCCAGTTCGCTACGGGTTTCCAGAATCGCCATAATGTTCTGCGCCACCGTCAGCTTGCGAAACACCGAGGCTTCCTGTGGCAGGTAGCCGATGCCCAGTTTGGCACGGCTGTGCATCGGCAGATGGGTGATGTCCTGCTGGTTGAGGTAGATGTGTCCGGCATTCACCGGAATCAGCCCCACCATCATATAAAAGCTGGTGGTCTTGCCCGCGCCATTGGGGCCAAGCAGTCCCACCACTTCACCGCTGTCGACGTGAATCGACACATCCTGCACGACTTGTCGCTTGGCAAAGCGTTTAACCATATGTTCAGCGCGCAGGGTGTTCATGGTTGCTTGCTGTCCTGGGGTTGCGGTTCTGGCGGGGTGGTCTCTTCGGGGTGCAGGGTGATTTTTACCCGTGGTTTTTCGGTGGAGCCCGTCTCTGCGTCTGCGCTCGGTTCACTTTGTAGCTGGCCGGCGGTGACCACATCCTTTCCCGCATCGTAAATAATGTGCTCGCTGCTGAAGCGGCTCTGCTGTTTGACCAGCAGCGCCTGCCCGTGCAGTTCCAGGGTGTCATCTGCAGCCAGGTAACGCATCTGCAAACCCTGTGCGCGTATATCTTCGTTCTGGTCATTGAGCTGGTAGAAGGTGGCGGGCTGGCCTTCAATGTCAATTTGTTGCACACGTCCGGCTTCGCTGCTGATAATAATTTTATCGCCGCTGAACTCAATGCTGCCTCGACTGATTTTTACATTGCCGGTGTAGATGCTGATACCTTCGGCTTCGCGCATTTCCACCGCATCCGCTTCGATATTAATCGGTGCGTTGCTGTCCTCCGATTTGGCATAGGCCGGCAGGGACGTGCAGCTCAGACTCAGCAACAAAACAATTAGCCAGTGATTAACGGGGTTGTTCATATCGGCCTTTAACCTGGGATTTTAATTTCACAATGCCCTGTTTGTTATCAATCAGCAGACCGATACTGTGCAGTTCTGCATCGACAGTTTTTAAGCTTGCTGCCTGATCAGTTTCGGCGCGCTGTGTTTCGGTGTTAATTGTAAGATAGTCGGTAAATATCGACAGTTCATTTTGCAGATTATTCCCCAGTGCGGTTAATGCCTGGTCATCAGACAGGCCGGCGTCGCGTTTGATAATGACATTGTCATAGAGTTGCACGCGGTTCTGATCCTGATGGTAGATGGCGCGATCCGCCTGCACGCTGAACAGTTTGTCCTGCTGGCGAAATAAAATCACCGGCTGTTCCAGCTCCGCGAGGTTGTCGTCTTTATAGTGCAGCATCTTACGCGCCTTCAGTACATGTTCTGCCTGTCCCTGCGGGTTCATCTGAGTGATGGTGAAATCATGCATAAAGGAGTCGGCCAGTTGTTTATCCGCCCCTTCTGGGCTGTCGTCTGTTTGCTGGCTGTCTTCCTGCAGCCACAGGCTGATAATGCCGATTACGATCACTATAACCAGAGTAATATAGGTGCGCATGTTTTAAGTCAGCTGTGCTTTCATTATCGGTTTTTGTTGTGTGCCTGTGGTTAATATGGCCGGGGCAGTGCCGTGCCTAAACCTGCCGGGTGGTGATATAGGACTGCAGCATGTCGTCGAGGACGCCACGGGCTTGCAGAATGAGTTCACACACATCACGTCCCGCACCACAGCCACCATTGTGATCGGTAATCCAGTGTGCGTGTTTTTTTACAAACGGGTGGCCATCCTGTACGCAAATTGCCAGCCCCACCTGGGTCATCACCGGCAGATCCACCACGTCATCCCCCACATAGGCAACGTCATCATGGCTCAGACCGGTTTCCTCCAGCAGCGCCAGATAGGCGGGGAGCTTTTCACGCTTGCCCTGGTAAATCCGGCTGATGCCCAGATCCTGTGCACGGTGTTTAACCACATTGGACTGGCGTCCGGTTATGATGGCCACCTCGACGCCGGCATCCTGTAGCATGCGCAGGCCATGGCCGTCTTTGGAATTAAAGGCCTTGTATTCCTGGCCATCATCGCCAATAAACAGTGCGCCGGTGGTGAGCACCCCGTCGATATCGAAAATCACCAGTTTTATGTTTTTTGCTTTTTGCAGAATATCTTGCATTGCTGTAGTTCCTTGAAGCTAAACCACGCCGGCGCGGAGCAGGTCGTGCATATTGAATGCGCCGATTAAGGTGTTGTTCTGATCCACCACCAGCATGGCGTTAATTTTTTTCTGTTGCATCACCGTCAATGCTTCTGCGGCAAGTATATTGGCCTGAATGGTTTTGCAGCTGGCGGTCATTACCTCTTTAACTGCAGCTGTGTGCACATCAATGTTTTTGTCCAGTGTGCGACGCAGGTCGCCGTCGGTGTAGATGCCCAGCACCTGTTGCTGCTGGTTGACAATTGCAGTCATGCCCAGCCCCTTATTGGTGATCTCCAGCAGGGCGTCACGCAGGCTGGCCTGTTCCGGTACCCGGGGAATGCGGTCGCCGGTGTGCATAATGTCGCTGACATGCAGCAGCAGGCGACGCCCAAGGCTGCCGCCCGGGTGGGACAGGGCAAAGTCTTCCTCGGTAAAGCCGCGGGCATCCAGCAGTGCCACTGCCAGTGCATCTCCCAGTACCAGTGCCACGGTGGTGCTGGAGGTGGGCGCCAGCCCCAGTGGGCAGGCTTCTTTTTCCACCGCGGCATCCAGGTTGATGTCGGCTTCGCTCGCCAGGGTGGAGTGTTTTTTGCCGGTGATGCTGATCATCGGCACCTGCAGGCGTTTGATAATCGGCAGTATGGTAAGAATTTCGCCGGTTTCGCCGGAGTTGGACAATGCCAGTACCACATCTTTTGGGGTGATCATTCCCAGGTCACCGTGGCTGGCTTCGCCCGGGTGTACAAAAAATGCCGGGGTGCCGGTGCTTGCCAGGGTGGCGGCAATCTTGTTGCCAATGTGCCCCGACTTGCCCATACCGGTGACCACTACGCGGCCTTCGCAATTCAGCATCAGTTCGCAGGCTTTGGCAAAGTCATCGTCGATGCGGTGGCGCAGGGCATCAATCGCGGCCAGTTCGGTTTCGATGACGGCCAGCCCCAGTTTGCGGGTCTGTTCAGTGTTGATCGGTTTATGCGGAGTGTTCTGATTCACATGGTATCCAGTTGGTTCGGCTTAAAGTCGCTGTTAGCGTATGGCAGTAAAATATAGGATTAGCTGGTAGGCCGCAAATATTGCCAGCAGACTTGCCCCCTTGAGCCGGCTGATATAACCCTTGCGTTTATGCCCATAGGCCATAATAAACAGCGCAATGGTGAGCACCACCATAATCAGCAGGTCGCGGATCAGTACGCCGTCATCCAGCAGGGCGGGTTGCAGCAGGCCAGCAACGCCCAGTACGCCAAGTATATTAAACATATTCGAGCCGATAATATTGCCCAGCGCAATGTCATGCTCGCCCTTGCGTGCGCTGACAATGGAGGCGGCCAGCTCCGGCAGACTGGTGCCGATGGCAACAATGGTCAGGCCAATCACCAGGTCACTGACGCCGAAGAAAGCGGCGATATTAACCGCACCCCAGACCAGCAGCTTGGAGCTGGCCAGTAGCAGAATAATGCCCGCCAGTAACAGCAGCAAGGCCTTCTGCATGGGCATGCCTTCGGGGATTTCATGTTCGAATTCACTGGTCAGCGGATCGATGTCAGCGCTGAGCTGCGCCTGCTTGCTTTGTTGCAGGGCGCGATACACCACCCAGCCCATAATGGCGAACAGGGTCAGTATCATTAAAAAGCCATCCAGCAGGCCAAGGTGGTTATCGAACGCCAGCAGCAATACCGCCAGCAGGGTGGCAATAAACAGCAGCGGGTATTCGCGCTTGATAATGCTGGAGTGTACCCACAGGGGCGCGACCACCGCGGTGGCGCCCAGTACCAGGGCAATATTGGTAATATTCGAGCCGATGGCGTTGCCCACCGCAAGTCCGGGATTGCCTTCCAGCGAGGCAATTGCGGATACCAGCAATTCCGGTGCAGAGGTGCCCATGCCCACCACGGTGAGGCCAATCACCAGCGGCGATACGCCCAGGTTGCGCGCTGTGGCGGACGCGCCTGTGACAAACAGGTCGGCACTCCAGATTAACAGTGCAAAACCCGCCAGTATGGCGATTAAATCAATTAGAATAGACACGGTTTTCCCAATGCATAAATTTAAAGAGCGCAATGATACACGATAAACCTGCACAAAATCCGCAACAAGATGCAGCCGAACCCGCAGAGCGCAGACTGCGGGTGGGTGCAGTTGGCTGGGATCATGCCCACTGGCAGGATCACTACTACCCGGATGACCTGCCGACGGAGTGGAGGCTGAGCTTTTATGCCAATGAATTTCCCGCGGTACTGGTGCCCCAGCAACAATGGCAGGAGCAATGGCAGCATCTGGCGGATTGGGCAGAGGATGTGCCCGATGAGTTCCGCTTTTATCTGCAGGGAGAGAATCTCAGTGCACAACAGCAGGCGCATATTCAGCAGCACCTGGGACAGCGCTTTGCCGGCATGGTGTCCGCAGCACAAAGTGATATTGCGCTGATACATTATAATGAGCGCAGTCTGCGGCAGTGGCGTGAGTGGCTGGAGCAGAACGGACCCCGCTTACAGGCGGTGTTTCTGTGTGATCCTGCACTGAGCATCAAGCAGCTGTCGGATTTCAAATCGCTGGTGGAGCTGATGGGTTTCTAGCCCGCCCGCCAGCAAAAACCGCTGCGCACTTTGCACGCCACACTTTGCACGTCCTGGAGACTTGTATATAGTACGGGCAGCGATGCCGCCAGGTGTGTGCGGTAACCTGTGAACATTTTTTAAGGAATGGCATTATTTCAACTGATTCATCAGAACCCCTGGTGCAGGTTCGTGGCCTGAGCTTTTCCCGTGGCAGTCGAGTGATTTTCGACGGCATTGACATGGATATTCGTCAGGGTCAGGTCACCGCTATCATGGGCCCCAGTGGCACCGGTAAAACCACCCTGTTAAAACTGATCGGCGGCCAGCTCAAACCGGATGCAGGCACGGTGCATGTGGCGGGGGAGAATATCCATAAGCTGTCGATGAAGGCATTGTATGACCTGCGGCGACGTACCATGGGCATGCTGTTCCAGAGCGGTGCTCTGCTCACCGATATGTCGGTGTTCGAGAATGTGGCGTTTCCGCTGCGGGAACACACCCGCCTGCCGGAGCGCGCGATCCAGCAGCTGGTGATGCTCAAGCTGGAGGTGGTCGGCCTGCGCGGTGCGCGGGAGCTGATGCCGGCAGAGCTTTCCGGCGGTATGGCGCGCCGCGTGGCGCTGGCCCGTGCGATTGCCCTCGACCCGCAAATTATCATGTATGACGAACCCTTTACCGGGCAGGACCCGATTTCCATGGGGGTGATTGTCAAACTGATTCACGACATGAACCATGCGCTGGGCATGACCTCGGTGGTGGTGTCCCATGATGTGGGTGAAACCGCGAGTATTTCCGATTACATCTATGTTATTTCCGGGGGGCAGGTGGTTGAGCACGGCACGCCAAAGAGCATTAAACATTCGAATTCAAAATGGGTGCAGCAGTTTATGGGCGGGCTGGCCGATGGCCCTGTGCCATTCCATTACAGCAACACACCCCTGATGGACGATCTGATGCCGTACAACGGGCGAGGTGAGGCCTGATGCTGGACTGGTTACAGGGGATTGGTCACCGGGTGTTTTCCAGCATCTCGCGCATGGGGCGGGCCACGCTGTTTTTATGGCAGTGCCTGCTGGCGCTGACTTATATTCCGCAAAAGCCCATGCTGCTGGTGCGCCAGCTGTATTCGGTGGGGGTACAGACCCTGCTGATTATCCTGGTGGCGGGCACCTTCGTGGGCATGGTGCTGGCCCTGCAGGCCTATATCGTGCTGGTGGATTTCGGTGCCGAGGAATCCATCAGTTTAATGGTGTCCCTGAGTATTCTGCGCGAACTGGGGCCGGTGTTTACCGGTCTGCTGTTTGCCGGTCGCGCCGGCTCCGCGTTGACCGCGGAAATCGGTTTAATGAAAAGCACCGAGCAGTTGTCAGGCATGGAAATGATGGCGGTCAACCCGATGAAATACGTGATTGCACCGCGTTTTCTGGCGGGGCTTATATCCGTGCCGCTACTCACCGCGATTTTTATGGCGATTGCTATTCTTGGTGGTTTTTTTGTCGCCACCGAGATGCTGGGTCAGTATGAAGGGGTGTTCTGGTCGCAGATGCAGGCCAAGGTGGATTTTTACGATGACCTGATTAACGGCATGATCAAAAGCCTGGTGTTCGGTTTTGTGGTGGTGTGGATTGCGGTTTTTGAGGGGTATGACTGTGTGCCCACCTCGGAAGGGCTGGGGCAGGCCACCACCCGCACCGTGGTGCATGGTTCGCTGGCGGTGCTGGGGCTGGACTTTATACTGACCGCACTGATGTTTAATGTGTAATGGGCATCTGCCGTTCGGCAGGGGCTGTGTAGCAAACAGGATTTAATTGACTGATGAAAACTCGAAATCTGGAAATACTGGTGGGCGCCTTTGTGGTACTGGCGATACTGGCGATGGTGCTGCTGTCATTGAAGATGAGTAACCTGGCCAGCTATGGCGATGAGGGCGACGTGTATGAGGTTACCGCACAGTTTGAAAATATCGGTGGCCTCAAGGTGCGTTCACCGGTGAGCGCCGGCGGGGTGCGCGTGGGCAAGGTGGCGAATATCAGCTACAACAACCAGGCCTTTACCGCACAGGTGACCCTGCAGCTGGAAGATAAATACCAGTTCCCGCTGGATACCTCGGCCAGTATCCTCACCGCCGGTTTGTTGGGGGAACAGTACGTGGGGCTGGTGCCCGGTGCGGATGAGGAAAACCTGCAGCAGGGCGATGAAATCGAGCTGACCCAGTCGGCGCTGGTGCTGGAGCAGGTTATTGGCCAGTTCCTTTATTCCAAGGCGCAGGAAGAGTAGGCATAGTTCCTCGCCGGAATCTGCCGCAACAATGGCTCGAAAAACCGGTCAAAGATAAGACCGAGATAATTAAGATACACGCTGGAGCGACCATGAAAAAACTACTGACTTCTCTGAGCATGGCACTGCTGCTGATCAGCCTGCCGGCACAGGCGGCGGAGATGCAGCCGGATGAGCTGATCAAGTCAACCTCTGAAAAAGTGCTGAGCACACTGGAACAGAATCGTGAGAAATACAAAGAGCAGCCGGATGAAATCAATCAGCTGGTGAATGACATTATCCTGCCGCATCTGGATTTTCGCGCGATGAGCAAGCTGGCGCTGGGCAAGAACTGGCGCAGTGCCACGGAGGATCAGCAGAACCGTTTTGTCGATGCCTTCAAAAATATGCTGATCCGCACCTACAGCAAGTCGCTCACCGAGTATGCCGGGCAGGAGATTGTGTTTCTGCCTTACCGGCCACCGGCCGAAGGCAAACGTACGGTAACCGTACAGACCCAGATCAAGCAGAATGATGGCCCGGTGATTCCCATCGATTACAGCCTGCGCATCAAGGACGATATCTGGAAGGTGTATGACATCAAAATCGACGGCATCAGCCTGGTCACCAATTACCGCAATACCTTCGCCGCCGACATTAACCAGCTGGGTATGGAAGGCCTGATTAAAAAACTGCTGGCGAAATCCGACGACAAGCCGGAAGAGGCCTGATATCGATGGTGTCATGTGAGCAAAGTCGGGGGCAGATACGTTTAAGCGGCGAACTGGATTTTGCCAGTGTGGCCGAGCTGCTGAACAAATCGCCGGTCAGCATCGATGCCAGTCAGGCAGAGAATGGGCAAATCGAGGTGGATCTGTCGGCCATTAGCGGCTTTAACAGTGCCGTGCTCACACTTTTGCTCGACTGGATGCAAAAGGCCCAGCAAAACCACCTGCAAATCAAGTATCATAACGCCCCTGAGCAACTCAGGGTCATTGCGCAAGCCTATGGCATAGACCACGAGCTCCCCTTAACGATAGCCTGAGTGGTAAGCCGGGCTGCAATACTAGATTGTTGAATGAATAAGCTGTTAATCCAGGGTGGTGTCACCCTTAATGGAGATGTACGTATCTCCGGCGCAAAAAACGCGGTGCTGCCGATTCTGGCGGCCACCATACTCGCCCATGGCAAGTCGGTGGTGCAGAACGTGCCCCATCTGCAGGACGTGACCACCACGGTGACCCTGCTGGGTACCATGGGGGCCACGGTGGTGGTGGACGAGAGCATGAGCATCGAGGTGGATGCCTCCACCATGGATACCCAGGTCGCGCCCTATGAACTGGTGCGCACTATGCGCTCGTCGATTCTGGTGCTGGGGCCGCTGCTGGCCCGCTACGGTTACGCCGAAGTGTCCCTGCCCGGTGGCTGTGCCATCGGCTCGCGTCCGGTGAATATCCATATCAAGGGCATGCAGGAAATGGGCGCTGATATCGAGGTGAAGAACGGCTATATCATCGCCCGCGCCGATCGCCTTAAAGGTGCGCGCATTATGATGGAAATGGTGACGGTAACCGGCACCGAAAACCTGATGATGGCGGCCACCCTTGCCGATGGCACCACCGTGCTGGAAAATGCGGCGCGTGAACCGGAAGTGACGGACCTGGCCAACTACCTGAATAAAATGGGCGCCAAAATTTCCGGCGCCGGCACCGACACCATCACCATTGAAGGGGTGGAAAGCCTGCAGGGCACGACCTACAAGGTGGTGCCCGACCGGATTGAAACCGGCACCTTTCTGGTGGCCGCGGCGATTACCGGTGGCCGGGTCAGGGTGAAAGACACCGACCCTCATCTGCTGGATGCGGTGCTGGATAAGCTGCGTGAGTCCGGTGCGGAAATCACCAGCGGCGAAGACTGGATCGAGCTGGACATGAAAGGCCGACGGCCAAAAGCGGTGAGTGTGCGTACCGCGCCTTATCCGGCCTTTCCCACGGATATGCAGGCGCAGTTTGTGGCGCTGAATGCCATCGCCGAGGGCACCGGCACGATTATTGAAACCGTATTTGAAAATCGCTTTATGCATGTGCAGGAACTGCAACGCATGGGGGCGAATATTGAAGTGGAAGGCAATACCGCCATTGTGCGCGGTGTGGATGAACTCAATGGTGCGCCGGTAATGGCCACCGATTTGCGTGCCTCAGCCAGCCTGATTCTGGCGGGCCTGGTGGCGAAGGGTGAAACCGAAGTGCTGCGTATCTACCATATTGACCGCGGTTACGAGCTGATTGAGGAAAAACTGGCCTACCTTGGCGCACAGATTCGCCGGGTGCCCGAGTAGCGGATCAGCTTCCCGAAATATTGAATTAACACAACCTGTACTGATTATTATGAGCAATACAATTACGATCGCGCTATCTAAAGGCCGCATCTTTAAAGAAACCCTGCCATTGCTGGAAGCTGCCGGTATCACGCCGATTGATGATCCGGAAAAAAGCCGCAAGCTGATCCTGGACACCAACCAGGATGACGTGAAACTGGTGATCATCCGCGCCACCGACGTGCCCACCTATGTGCAATACGGTGCGGCCGACCTGGGCGTAGCGGGCAAGGATGTGCTGATGGAGCATGGTGGTGATGGCCTGTATGAGCTGGTGGATCTGAATATCGCCAAATGTAAGCTGATGACCGCCGGCATGGTGGATTACGTGCCCCATGACGGTCGCCTGCGGGTGGCCACCAAGTTTGTGAACGTGGCGCGGCAGTTTTTTGCCGAGCAGGGCAAACAGGTTGAAGTGATTAAACTCTACGGTTCGATGGAACTGGGGCCGATTGTTGGCCTGTCGGACCTGATTGTGGATGTGGTGGATACCGGTAATACATTAAAAGCCAATGGGCTGAAGCCGATGGATCATATTGCGGATATCAGTTCAAGACTGGTGGTGAACAAGGCCTCATTAAAAATGAAGCACGATCGTATTCAGCAGATGGTGGAACAGATGCGTGAGGCGGTTAAATCATGATCAGGGTAACCCGCTTAAATCGCCAGCAGGCGGATTTCTGGCAGCAGCTTGAACAGCAGCTTGCCTGGGATTCCGCATCCGATGAGCAGGTGGTGAATACGGTTAACAGCATTATTGCGGACATTCGCCAACGGGGTGATGCCGCAGTGGTGGAATACACCAATAAGTTTGATCGAATGAATGCATCATCCATGGCCGAGCTGGAAATTCCCACTTCGCGTTTACAGCAGTCACTGGATAAAATTTCCGTAGAACAACGTGCGGCACTCGAAAAAGCCGCAGAACGTGTGCGTGCCTATGCGGAACACCAGAAGATGGATTCATGGTCGTACACCGAAGATGACGGTACCTTTCTGGGCCAGCAGGTGACGCCCATGGATCGTGCAGGGTTGTATGTGCCCGGTGGCAAGGCCGCCTATCCATCCTCGGTGATTATGAATGCGGTGCCTGCAAAAGTGGCCGGTGTACCGGAACTGATTATGGTGGTGCCCACACCGGATGGTGAGGTGAATGACCTGGTGCTTGCCGCAGCGGCGATTGCCGGGGTTGATCGGGTATTTGCGATTGGCGGTGCGCAGGCGGTGGCGGCACTGGCCTATGGCACAGAGACGATTCCCCAGGTGGATAAGATTGTCGGCCCCGGCAATATCTATGTGGCCACCGCCAAGCGCATGGTATTCGGTGCCGCGGGTATCGATATGATTGCCGGGCCATCGGAAATCTGCGTGGTGTGTGATGGTAAAACCGATCCGGACTGGATTGCCATGGATCTGTTTTCCCAGGCGGAACACGATGAGGATGCACAGTCGATCCTGGTGTGTCCCGATGCCGCTTATATCGAGCAGGTTGAGGCGAGCATTAATAAACTGATTAAAGATATGCCACGCGCCGAGATTATTAGAAAATCGATGAGTGAACGGGGTGTGCTGATTGAAGTGGCGAACATGGATGAAGCAATTGAAGTGGCGAACTATATCGCACCGGAGCACCTTGAGCTATCGGTGGATAATGCGCGTGAGCTGGCAAAGAAAATTCGCCATGCGGGTGCGATCTTTATGGGACGCTACACCGCTGAAGCACTGGGGGATTACTGTGCCGGACCTAACCATGTGCTGCCCACCTCACGCACCGCGCGCTTCTCCTCACCACTGGGTGTGTATGATTTCCAGAAACGCTCAAGCCTGATTGACTGTTCCGCAGCCGGTGCCTCCGAGCTGGGTAAAATCGCCTCGACCCTGGCGCACGGTGAAGGCCTGACGGCGCACGCGCGTTCTGCGGAATACCGTATCAAAGACTAGGTGTCCTGGAGCCAATGGGCGAAATCGTTCCCTTTAAAAAAAAGACAGCCACGGAAAAACATAAGGGCAATACCTTGTGCAAACGCGGCTTTCATAAATGGGAAATCGACAAGCAAAAACAGTTTGATACCAGGCAGGGTAAACTGGTGACGGTGTATAAATGCAAACGCTGCGGCGCAACTAAAAACACGGCGCTTTAAAATAATCAACCATGTTAAAAATACAGCACTTTATTATTACCCGTTTTAATCTCAAGGTGTCGGAATCCTTCACCACAGATAAAAACCAGATGAGCACGCAGGATATCGAGTGGCTCAGCCATCGCTTTGATCTGTTTGAAAAGTATTGCCTGCCTTCCATCTCTGCACAGACAAATAAAGATTTCAGCTGGATCATTCTGTTTGATATTGATACGCCTGAAGTATTTCGAAAGCGCATAGAACAGGCAAAATCAGTGTGTCCGCAGATTGTCGATATTTACCTGGCGGGCAGCAATATGATGCCGGAACTGGAAAAGCATATCAAAGATGATACGGATGTATTGATTACGACACGAATGGATAATGACGATGCATTTCGCGATGATGCCTTGCAGGTAATCAGGCAGCAGCTGGATGGCCTGACTGAGGATCTGTGTATCAATATGCGCTTTGGCTACTCCTATGATGTGGCGACTGATCAGGCTGAAGTCTTCTCGCAGAAATATAATCCATTTAGTTCATTAATCGAATTCAGAAAAAACACGCCATTTAAAACCATCTGGGGTGCGGCGCACGGGAAAATACATCAGCTGGCAAAGGTGCGGCAGCTTAAGTCCGGGCCTCACTGGCTAATGGTGGTGCATGAGCGTAATGTGGCCAACCGTATGCCCGGTGAATATAAAAATTACAGTTTATGGAAATGGCGACGTTTGAAACGCTATGTGAAAAAGTATTTTATTCCACGTATCCGTAAATTGTTCTGGTCGGCTGAATTTAAAAAGAAATACAGTCTGCAGGAATTACGGTTGCGCTTTCATAGTCGGCTGTAATAGAAAAGCCCCGGCTAATAACCCGGGGCTTTTTATTGTCGGCAATCTCTGTCTAGTTGATAGTGATCTTGCGCGGTTGCTTCGCTTCCTGTTTTGGAATGCTCACGGTCAGTACGCCGTGTTCGCTGTTGGCGGTTATGCCGTCGGCATTCACACCCTCCGGCATGGTGAACTGGCGGTAGAAAACACCGTGCTGGCGTTCAATGCGTTTGAAGCCCTGTTTTTCGGTTTTCAGTTCACGGTTTCTTTCGCCTTTAATGGTGAGCACATTGTGTTCCATATGAATGTCGATATCTTTGGGGTCAACACCCGGGATATCTGCCATTAACAGGAATTTGTCATCCTCTTCCTTGATATCAACCGCCGGTGCCCAGTCGCTGGTCACCACATTGCTTTCATCATAGGACTTGTCCTTGCGCACATGGCCGCGTTGTAATTCCTGCTGCAGCTGATCCAGCAGGCTCCATGGATTGTAGTGTGTCAGACTCATAGCTTTACTCCCGTAAGTGGTTATCTGTTTGCCTTAATGGCTTGATGCATAAATGTGGTTGCGGGATTTTATTTTCAAGCGCTGTGATTGAAAAAAAGTCTGGCGCAGGGAAAAAAACGGCAAAGCTTGAGCAGTATCAAAAAATACCGCTTATCTGTTATGATCGGCGTTCAGATTCACAGCAGAGAACTCCGGCAAATGTCAGATTTAATCCGAAAAGAAATCCAGGCACTCAAGGCCTATCATGTGGCGGATCCGGGCAAGATGATCAAGCTGGATGCCATGGAAAACCCCTATACCATCCCGTCATCATTGCAGGATGAGTGGCTGGAGCTGATGCGACAGGCACCGCTGAATCGCTACCCGGACCCCACAGCACGTGAGTTGTCGGCCCTGCTCAGGAAGGTAATGGGCGTGCCCGAGGGACAGGCGATGATACTGGGTAACGGCTCCGACGAGCTGATCCAGATTATGGCAATGGCCATGGCCCAGCCGGGTAAAAAAATCATGGCGCCGGAACCCTGTTTCGTGATGTATAAAATGATCGCCACCTTCAGCGCGATGCACTATGTCGGCGTACCCTTAAAGGATGACTTTTCCCTGGACCTGCCGGCCATGCTGGATGCGATCCGCCGCGAGGAGCCGGTGCTGATATTTCTTGCCTACCCCAATAATCCTACCGGTAACCTGTTCGATGAAGGCGATATAGTGCAGATCCTCGAAGCCAGCAGTGGTCTGGTGGTGCTGGACGAGGCCTACCACCCATTCGCCGACAGCAGCTTTATGTCGCGTCTGGGGGAGTTTGATAATCTGCTGGTGATGCGCACCGTGTCCAAGATGGGCCTGGCGGGCTTGCGTCTGGGTCTGCTGGCGGGGCCGGAAAAATGGCTGGGCGAGTTTGACAAGGTTCGCCTGCCTTACAATATCAATGTGCTGACCCAGCTGACCGCAGAGTTTGCCTTGCGTCACGCCGATGTGTTTGCCGAGCAGGCGGCACGTATCTGTGAGCAACGCCAATGGCTGTTCGAGCAGTTACAGGGCTATAGCCAGTTTGAGGTGTTTCCCAGTCGCGCCAATTTTATTCTGCTGCGTGTGTTGCAGGGGGATGCCACTGGTATCTTCGAGTCGATGAAGCAGAAGGGTGTGCTGATTAAAAACATGCACCCGGCGGGTGGCGCGTTGAACCAGTGCCTGCGCCTGACCGTTGGCACCGAGGAAGAAAATAAAACCATGCTGGCGGCGCTGGCGGAGAGCCTGACAGATAACAGCTGATAAGCCGTTACAGTCCTTAGTCGTTGGTCTTTCGTCATTAGTCCAGCGAAATCATCTGCCAACAGGACGCCTGTCTTTGTTGTCTCTTTTTGCTGTTATAAAGATTAACGCCAATAACGTGAAAACCGCGAATGAACGCTAATGCTTAAAGAGATATAAGGCTTTGATCGCGCTTATTTGCGTTTATTTGCGTTCATTCGCGTTTTCTTTTTCTTATGGCTTAATTGAGCATCGTGCTTAGAACGCCGGGCGCTGTCCCAGGGTGGCGCGGGTGACAAAGCTCTGCTGTTCGCGAATACCGCTAATGCTTATCTCGTCCCCCGGTTTGCCCTGGGCGACCTCGTCCAGTACATCGCGGGTGTCGCGAATTGGGTGCCGATTGATATGGGTGATGATGTCGCCGACACGAATCCCGGCCAGTTCAGCCGGGCCGCGATCGAAGACATCGGTAATCAGCACCCCCTGCAAGTTACTGAGGCCGACATGCTCGACTATCTGGCTGTTTAAATCCACCCCTTCAACCCCCAGCCAGCCACGAATCACTTCGCCGTTTTTGATAATCTGCTGTACCACGTCAAGCACCAGGTCAATTGGAATCGCAAAGCTGATGCCCAGGTAGCTGCCGGTCTGGCTGTAGATGGCGGAGTTGATGCCGACAATTTCGCCGCTGGAGTTAATCAGCGCGCCACCGGAGTTGCCCGGATTGATTGCCGCGTCGGTCTGGATAAAATTTTCATAGGTATTAAGCCCCACCCGGTCACGGCCGGTGGCGCTGATAATGCCCTGGGTGACGGTCTGGCCAATGCCGAATGGATTGCCAATGGCCAGCGCAATATCGCCGACGCGTATTTTCTCGCTGTCGGCAATGGCTACCGGGGGTACCGAGTCAATGCCCGCGGTGAGTACGGCCAGGTCGGTGTCCGCATCCAGCCCGAGAATGGTGCCGGGTAGCTGGCGGCCATCATCGAGTATCACCTCGATTTTTTCCGCGCCGGCCACCACGTGGTGATTGGTGACAATATAGCCATTGCTGTTGATGATTACCCCTGAGCCTTTATTGGGGCGCACCTTGAATTGTGGCCTGTCGGTATCCGGTGCACTGAGTAGCGGCGGCGCAGCTGTTTCATCCGCCAGGTAATAGGCTTTTATGCTGACCACGGACGAGGCAACGCGGTTCACCGCGTCCGCGTAGCTGTCCACGGGACTGTGCTGGGCAGGGGTGATGTGTGGTGATCTTGTCTGTTTGTTTTGCAGAAAAAACAGCCCGGTGCCGAGCAGCAGGCCGATTAGAACCCAGCCCAGGATAAAGCGTGTAGAATAGGTGTTAGCCATGTGTATATTTTTGTGGGGAACCCATGCAGCAACTTGATGTGATAGTAGATTACTGTAACACCCTGTTACGAGTAAACGAGTTCAGTGATTATTGCCCAAATGGCCTGCAGGTTGAAGGGCGATCCGAGGTTGGCAGAATAATTAGTGGTGTTACCGCCTGCCAGGCGTTGATTGATCGGGCGATTGAGCAACAGGCAGATGCCATTCTGGTACATCACGGCTATTTCTGGAAAAACGAATCGCCGGTAATTACCGGTATCAAGCGACAACGTATCGGCGCATTGCTGCAAAACGGCATCAGTTTGCTGGCCTATCATTTGCCGCTGGATGCCCATGAGTCCCTGGGTAATAACGCCACCCTGGCGGAAAAGCTGGATTTGCAGGTGGAAGATGTCAACAGTGGGGGGCTGTTATGGAGCGGTCAGCTGGCGCAGTCAATGAAACCAGGCGCATTTGCGCAGCATATCGCGCAACGCCTGGGACGTGAGCCGCTGCACCTGCCTGCGGGCAGTGGGCGTGAGATTAAACGTGTCGGCTGGTGCACAGGCGGAGCGCAGCATTATATCGAGCAGGCGGCCGCACAGGGGCTGGATGCCTATATCAGCGGTGAGGTGTCGGAGCAGACCTTTCACTTGGCGCAGGAACTGGATATTCATTATTTCGCCGCCGGGCACCATGCAACCGAGTCCTACGGTGTGCAGGCACTGGCGAATCATCTGTCACAGCAGTTTGATCTGCATTGCGAGTTTATTGATGTGCCGAACCCCGTGTAGCACGGGGTTTTCGCACAATTCTCATGCGAGCCCCTGTTCGAGTTTAAGATATTGATATTCAAGGTAAAACTTATTTAGCCCTTGGATAAAGTGGTGAAATCGATTAAAATGCTGCGGCGTTTTTTCCTGTGCTTCCACAGGGTTAAACAAAGGGCTAAAACGCGAGAGCAAAGTTCAAATACAGTTTTCTGGATGACGTGTGTGGCGTTGATGTGTTGATCATCCCGCTGCAGATTGATGTGTCAGACAACATGATTTCAATCAATATAGTCTAAGAGAGGTACTCATGGCTACAGAAGGCGTAGATCAAAATAAACGCCGCTTTCTGACAAACACCACTGCTGTAGTGGGTGCTGTCGGAGCTGGTTTTGTCGCTGTACCCTTCCTGGCTTCCTGGGCTCCAAGTGAGCGCGCCAAAACTGCAGGCGCGCCTGTAGAAGTGGACATCAGTAAGCTGCAAGAAGGTCAGTTACTCACGGTTGAATGGCGTGGTAAGCCTGTGTGGATTATCAAGCGTACTCAGCAGAATCTGAAAGATCTGCAAACACTGGATGATAATTTGCGTGACCCTGCGTCCGAGAATGTTCAGCAGCCGGAATATGCAACCAATCCAACCCGTTCTATCAGGCCTGAAGTTGTGGTGATGGTGGGTATCTGTACGCACCTGGGTTGTTCTCCAACCTATCGTCCTGAAATGGCACCGGCGGATCTGGGCGAGGACTGGAAAGGCGGTTTCTTCTGTCCATGCCATGGCTCCAAGTTTGACCTTGCCGGCCGTGTATACAAGGGTGTTCCTGCACCGCTTAACCTGGAAATACCACCCCATTTCTACAAGAGCGACCGCACAATTCTGGTCGGTGAAGATGGAGGCGCGGCATAATGTTTAAAAGTTTAATGTCCTGGGTCGATGATCGTTTTCCTGCAACAAAAATGTGGAACGAGCATCTGGCTGAATACTACGCACCAAAGAACTTCAACTTCTGGTACTTCTTTGGCTCGCTGGCGCTGCTGGTTCTGGTTATCCAGATTGTTTCCGGCATCTTCCTGACCATGCACTACAAGCCTGACGGTGCCATGGCCTTCGCCTCGGTGGAATACATCATGCGTGATGTGCCCTACGGCTGGTTGATTCGCTATATCCACTCAACCGGTGCAACCGCCTTCTTCGTGGTGGTGTATCTGCACATGTTCCGAGGCCTGCTCTACGGTTCATTTAAGAAACCTCGTGAGCTGGTATGGCTGTTCGGTATGTTTATCTACCTGGTACTGATGGCCGAAGCCTTTATGGGCTACCTGTTACCATGGGGTCAGATGTCCTACTGGGGTGCGCAGGTTATTATTTCACTGTTCGGTGCACTGCCGATTATCGGTGATCCATTAACCCTGTGGATTCGTGGTGACTTCGTTGTATCCGATGCAACCCTCAACCGTTTCTTTGCATTGCATGTTATTGCACTGCCACTGGTGCTGTTAGGCCTGGTTGTGGCGCACATTATTGCACTGCATGAAGTGGGTTCAAATAACCCTGAAGGTATTGAAATCAAGAAGAACAAGGATGAAAACGGTATTCCACTCGATGGCATTCCTTTCCACCCTTACTACTCGGTGAAAGATATCGTCGGCGTAATTGTCTTCCTGATCTTCTTCAGCCTGGTATTGTTCTTCGCGCCGGAAGGTGGTGGTTACCTGCTGGAGCACGCAAACTTTATTCCATCTGATCCGTTGAAGACACCGGAGCATATTGCACCTGTATGGTACTTCACGCCGTTCTACGCGATTCTGCGTGCGGTTCCGGACAAGCTGATGGGTGTTATCGCCATGGGCGCAGCGATTGTGGTTCTGTTCCTGCTGCCATGGATCGACCGCTGCAAAGTGAAGTCTATCCGTTACCGCGGTACCAGCTATAAAGTTTTATTAACTGCATTTGTTGTGTCATTTGTCGTGCTGGGCTGGTTAGGCATGGAGCCTGCTACACCTGTGCTGACACTGATGGCGCAGATTTTCAGTGTGATTTATTTCGGTTTCTTTATTGTGTTGTATTTCACTTCAAAGAATGAAAAGACCAAGCCAGTTCCAGAGAGGATTACGAAATGAGACAACTCCTTGGGAAACACTTACTAGGTGTCATTCTTTTAGCGTTTTCTAGCCAGCTGATGGCAGCGGGTGCCGGCATTCCACTGGATAAGGCACCGGTTGACCTGCATGACAAAGAATCACTCAAGCGTGGTGCAGAAATTTTTGCCACTAACTGCCTGAGCTGTCATTCAGCTGATTATATGCGTTACAACCGCATTGGTGCTGACCTGGGCATGAGCGATGAAGAAGTCAGCGACAAGCTGATTTCAACACGCGGTGCCGACGGTGAGAAAACCAAAGTGGGTGAGTTAATGAAAGTCGCCATGGATAATGATTACTCCAAAGAAGCTTTTGGAACCAAGATCCCCGGCCTGACAGTTATTGCTCGTGCCCGTGGTGCTGACTGGTTATACACCTACCTGCGTACCTTCTACCTGGATGATTCACGCCCCATGGGTGTGAACAACCTGGCGTTCCCGGATGTGGGCATGCCACATGTGCTGTGGGAACAGCAGGGGCTGCAGAAGGCAAACTTCCGTACTGAAACCGATAAGGACGGTAACGAAAAGCATATCTTCGAAAGCATGGAAATCGTAGAAGCCGGTTCCATGTCAGTTGAAGAATATGATGCCTATGTTGGTGATCTTGTAAACTTTATGGTTTACATGGCCGAGCCTGTTCAGGTTGAGCGTAAAAGCCTTGGTGTTAAAGTCATTATCTTCCTGTTGATCTTCGCGGTGATTGCATATCTGCTGAAGAAAGAATACTGGAAAGACGTACACTAAGCAGTTAGTAAGTCGTCAGACCGGGGCTGGAAACAGGTGTTTCCGGTTCTGGCTGGCGACTTTTGGCTTATGACAAACGGCTTTGTTAAATTTTGAGGCAAACTAATTATGGCGTCTAATACTCTCGCCAATCGCAGATCTGTTATGAATCTGTTTACTTCTCCGACCTGTCCCTACTGTCATCTTGCACGCATTGTGCTGGCAGAAAAAGATATTACCTTTGAATCCATTGAAGTGGATGTGGACTCGTTGCCGGAGGATCTGTCCGAACTGAACCCGTACAATACCGTGCCGACACTGATTGACCGTGATCTGGTGTTATATGATTCACGGGTGATTGTTGAATACCTGGATGAGCGTTTTCCACATCCGCCGTTAATGCCCGTAGACCCTGTGTCACGTGCAAAAACACGCCTGGCATTACACCGTGTTGAAAAAGACTGGTACCCATTGATGCATGATATTCTGCATAAGGGTGAAAAGACCGTGGCCAAGTCACGCAAGATGTTACGTGAAAGCATTGTCTCGGCAAATGAATTATTCAAGGTGCTGCCATTCTTTCTGAGTGAAGAATACAGCCTGGTGGATGCCACCATTGCACCGCTGTTATGGCGCCTGCCTGCACTGGGTATCGAGCTGCCTGCAGAAGCCAAAGCTGTGAATGATTATGCGCAGCGAATTTTTAACCGTGAAGCTTTCCAGTTGAGTCTGACTGAGGCTGAAAAGGAAATGCGTCTTTAATCCATTTGATTAAGGTAGCTGATTATTTATGACATCCAGCCGTCCCTATCTGATTCGAGCTTTATATCAATGGATTGTCGATAATGGCGTGACGCCCTATATTCTTGTCGATGCAACGCTGGATGGCGTGGATGTTCCACCGCAGCATATTCAGGACAATAAAATTATTCTGAATATTGCGCCGATGGCGGTGCAGGGGCTGACCCTGGGTGATGAGCTGATCAGTTTCAGTGCCCGCTTCAGTGGACAGTCGGTACACCTGGCAGTGCCCACTTCTGCCGTGCTGGCGATTTATGCCCGTGAGAATGGGCAGGGCATGATGTTCAATGAAGAGCCGGGTAGCACACCACCGGATGGATCAGACCCCGATGGGGGTGATGACTCGGATGGCAGCAGCAAGCGCCCCTCACTGCGCGTGGTGAAGTAAGCGCGGTTAACAGTCGGCTTATTCGAGTGGCAGGGTTTTTTGTGGATTGAGAATATTGTTTCGATCAAACACCTGTTTGATCTGATGCATCAGCCTGATTTCGGCCTGCCCCAGTTCCATTGCAATATAATCGCGTTTTTCCAGTCCTACGCCATGTTCACCAGAAAGCGTACCATTCAGTTTTAGCACCAGCGTGAAAACGTCGTGCAGGCAATTTTCCGCTGCCTGCATTTCGTCCCTGTCATCCGGGTTCACCAGCAGATTGACATGAATATTGCCATTGCCGGCATGGCCAAAGTTTACAATTTTAATGCCATGCTGTTTGCTTAAGGCATCCAGGCCGTTAATCAGCGCGGGAATTTCCGATACCGGCACCACCACATCCTCATTGATTTTTTTCGGGGCAATTTTTCGCAGACAGGGTGAAAGTGCCTTGCGGGTTTGCCATAGCTCGGCGGCTTCCTGAGCTGTCGCCGCAATGATGGTTTCTATATGGCCTTCAACCTTGCTCGCCGCAAGCATGATTTCGGTGTCGACCATAATCGTGTCTTTATTGCCGTCGACTTCAATCATCAGCATGGCACCGGCATCCAGCGGAAGCTCCGCGGATGAGTAATCACGTACCATGTCCAGGGCATTGCTATCCATAAATTCCAGCGCACAGGGTGTCACCGGTTGCGCCATAATCTGTGAAACCGCACGCGCCGCCGCGTCAATGCTTTGATAGATCGCTTTCAGCGTGTGCCTGGTTTGCGGTTTGGGTAGCAGTTTTAAAGTGGCCTGGGTAATCAGTGCAAGACTGCCTTCAGAGCCAATCAGCAAACGAGTAAAGTCATAGCCCACCACGCCCTTGGTGGTGTGAACGCCGCATTGAATCAGCTCACCATTGCCGGTTACCGCGCGCAGGCCCAGGGTGTTTTCCCGGCAGCTGCCGTATTTAACTGCCCGGGGCCCGGCGGAATTATAAGCCAGATTGCCACCTACGCTGCAGAAGGCAGCGCTGGTTGGATCCGGCGCCCAGAAAAAACCATGTGCGGCGGCACAATCCTGTACCTGCTGATTGGTCACCCCGGGTTGTACATCCATGCAGCGATTGTCTGCATCCATTTTCAGAATCCGGTTCATGCGCTCGAAAGAAATAATCAACTCGTGGTGCAAGGGCACGGTCGCGCCGGTTGTACCTGTGCCGCGGCCACGGGCAATCAGTGGAATGTGGTGCTGGTTACAGGCCTTAACTATTTCTACCACCTGTGATTCATTGCGGGGAAACACCACTGCCAGTGGTTGTGCCTGGCGACGGCTATTATCATAACCATAGGTCAGGCATTCGTTGGGGTCGGTGAGCAGGTCGGCGGGCTCAACAATCTGTTCGAGCAGCTGGATGAAGTCTGTGTGCATAGCTACATTTTAACGCAGAATCGCACTCAATAAGTGAGTGATTTCAGGCGCCGAGCAGCTGCGCATCAATCAGGTCGCCGAGGCAATGGATAATCACCAGGTGGGTTTCCTGAATACGGATGGGGGAGTCCGAATCAACGCGAATTTCAATATCATCCGCCGACAATCTCGCACTGACTTCACCGCCACTCTGGCCGGTGAGGGCAACTACTTTCATGTGGCGTTCGTGTGCCATGTCTACCGCACTCACCAGGTTACCGGAATTACCACTGGTGGTAATCAGAAATAAAATGTCTTCGGCCTGGCCCAGTGCGGCGATCTGCCGTGAAAAAATCTGGTCGTAGCTGTAGTCATTGGCAATCGAAGTCAGAATCGAGGTGTCGGTGGAGAGGGTAATCGCTGGCAGTCCGGGGCGCTCCATCTGAAAGCGGTTAAGCATCTTTGATGAAAACAGTTGTGCTTCACCAGCGGAGCCGCCATTGCCGCAGGACAGCAGTTTACCACCGGATAACAGGCTGTGTGTCATCAGTTGTGCGGCAAGTGCAATCTCGTTCTGTGCTGTGTCGAGGGTGCGCTGTTTGGTGGCAATGCTTTCATTGAAGTTGTGTTGAATAATGTCGTTTAGATTCATGCGGCTAGTTTATATCAGTGGCTGTGGTGTGTGGGAGAATGTTTGGGGTATACAGTGAATGAATAGTTGACGGGCTTTAAACATTAAAACGCATTTTTAATCCATTCAATAGTGAGTTGCTGCGGCTTGTGCAGGTCATCACCGCAAATCGCCAGTACATCAAAACGGGCATTAAATTCGCGGCCTTTTTGCTGCATGAAGTACAGCGCCGTTTTCTGGATCTTTTGCTGTTTGGCTGGCGTGATACTGGCGGCAGGGCCACCGAAGTCACGGTTTTTGCGATAACGCACTTCAACAAACACCAGGGTCTGCTGGTGCTGCATTATCAGGTCTATTTCACCAAAGCGGCTGTGAAAGTTTTTCTGCAACAGGGTCAGTCCCTCCCGCTGCAGATGCTGGCAGGCCATGTCTTCGGCCAGCTGGCCTTTACTGCAATGATTGAACAGGTTGATCTTCAAGGTTTAATTGCGGAATCAGGTTGCTGATATCAATCAGTTCGGGCCGGCCATTCTCAAAACGTGCCCATAGCAGTTCGCGGTGTATGCGGTTAAACGGGTCGATATACAGGTTGCCGGTCTGCCCGGAAAAGCGTTCATGGCTACGGTTTTGCAGGCGGCCAATAAATGGAATTACGTTGTAGGCATCCACGCCCAGCGCAAACAGGCGGGTGTAACGCTGTTGTTCAGGCCAGAGTTCAAGTAGTGACTGTTTGAAATGATTGGGCGGATTGAGTATCCAGGGCATGTCGATAAAGTTCAGCTCGTCAATGTCTCGGTCATCCTGCGGCTGCACCTGGCCACTGAAAGCATGTGAGGTGGAATACACCGGAATTTCACCGGCGTAATGAAACTTGAATTGCGGTTTTAGCTGGCGCGCATCTTTGGGTGTGGCCACCATAAAAATCATGTCCACATCCTGGCGTCGATAGGGGGTGAACTGCAGATTTTCACCGCTGATGCTTCTGATATGACGGTAACGGCTGTAGCTGTGATCGATATTCAGCATGCTCTGGATCGGGCGCTTGAAATCATTGCTATCGGCACGGTAGACCTGGGTACTGATCACCTTGCCGCCGAGCTCTTCAAAACGTTGCTGGAAGGCATTGCGCAGACGCTCACCCCATTCGCCCTGAGGGGTGAGTACGGCGGCGTGGGTGTGCCCCTGGCGAAATGCCATTTCTGCCGACTGGCGTGCCTCGTCTTCTGGCAACAGGCCAAACTGAAACAGCTGGTTAACGGTGTTGTTGAACTGGCTGGTGTAGTTAAGGGTCAGGGTGGGCACACTCATCTGCGAGCTGCGTGCCAGTGTATCCACCGCAGATTTTAAAAACGGGCCGATAACAAAATCAGCACCCATATCCGTCGCTTTCTGGTAGTAACTCCAGATGGCCGCCTGGTTGTCGCTGGTATCGATAAAACTGATGCGGGGTTTGAAGTCAGTATCCGGGTGCTGGTAGTGGGCCGACATAATGCCGTCTCGAATTGCGCTCGCCAGTTGTGCATAGCTGCCGCTCAGGGGCAGCAGCACGGCAATGTGCTGCGGCTTTTCAATCAGCTCGATCTGCCGTTCTCCCAGTTCCCGGCTAAATACCGCAGCAGCAGGATGTTGAGGGTAGGTCTGTCGCCATTGGTAGATGCCGTCCTGTAAATAGGCCCAGTCGAGCTGGCCGCGTTTGGCAATCTTGACCAGCTCTACCCAGCCGAGCAGCTCCGGGTTGAGTGGTGCCTGGCTGATCTGTTGCAGGCTGGTCTGGGGTAGCAGCGAGAGGGTTTCCCAGATGGCCTGATGGTTGTAATTCTGCTCCTGTTTGTCGTGCAGTAATTGATCCAGTTGTACCCGTGATTTGGCGGATTCAAACGGATAACCGGCATCGAGGAAAGCACGGGCGCGCAGTTTAAGCAGGTGAATCTGCTCCCCATCAGAGAGAATTGCAGGAATCTGCAGCAGTTTGAGGGCATCCCGGGGGCGTCCCTGGTTAAGGGCAATTTCGGTGCTGAGCAGTGTTACGCTGGTCTGCTGCCTGTGGTCGAGCAGTGTCGGATCAATATCGGCCAGGGTCTGTTCCGCCAGCAGAAAACGTTGATCCGCAATCAGTTGACGCGTGGCTTCAAGCAGATAGCCATTGCGTTCTGCGCCCTGGCTAATGCGGGCTTTCTCAATCAGTATCTGTGCGGCCTGGCTGTCGGCTGTTCTGCTGTCATCTCGCGACGGGATATCCTCGCCAGGGCTTATGCCGGGTTTCGGTGTACAGCCCTGAAACAGTGTAAAAAGCAGGGCAAGTAGACATAAGGGTAGAGCGCGTTGTAAAAAAATAGTCATTATTCGGTGTGTGGCCAAGTGAAATTACCAGGTGATGTTATGATGGCGGCCTCAGAGTATCTTGTTTGGAGCCGCGACTGTCAATGAATCAGGGCACACTTTATATAGTAGCTACGCCGATTGGAAACCTGTCGGATATCAGCCAGCGGGCGCTGGAGGTACTGCGCCAGGTGGATCTGGTGGCGGCGGAAGATACCCGTCACAGCAAACCGTTGCTGCATCACTATGGTATCGACAAGGCCATGCTGGCTTACCATGAGCACAATGAAGAGCAGTTAACACCAAAACTGGTGCAGCGACTGCTGGATGGTGAAAGCATTGCACTGATTTCAGATGCGGGCACGCCGCTATTGAGTGATCCCGGTTATCGCCTGGTCAAGATGGCCCATGAGGCCGGCCTGAGGGTGAGTCCGGTGCCCGGTGCCTGTGCGGCGATTGCAGCCCTGTCGGCGTCCGGGCTGGCAACCGATCGTTTTCTGTTCGCCGGTTTTCCACCCCATAAGCAGGGTGCACGGCAGCGCTTCTATGAAGGACTGCACCAGCAGACCTCAACCCTGATTTTTTATGAGTCCAGCCATCGTGTGCTGGATTCAGTCACCGATATGCGGGATGTGTTCGGAGCAGAGCGGGCGATTGTGCTGGCCCGTGAAATCAGTAAAACCTTCGAAACCATTCACAGTACGACGCTGGGGGCATTGCCTGAGTGGATAGCTGCGGATGCGAATCAGCAGAAGGGGGAGTTCGTACTGGTGGTGCAGGGAGCAATCGAGCAGGCTGATGCACTGGCGGTGGAGCTGGAGCATGTGCTGGGGGTGCTGCTGGAGGAGTTGCCGGTGAAACAGGCAGCGCAGATGGCTGCCAGAATCACCGGTCTGAAAAAAAACCAGGTTTACCAGCGCGCCCTGCAGTTGGCTGGTAAGTGACTGAAAAATATAAATATAATTTGCGGTTGTTCGAGATTAGGCTGTCTCACCCGTTCGGGGTGTCACTAAACCTTACTGTTTTAAGTGATTGATAAGTCTTTAAAAAGTAAAAATTAGATTTAAGAGATAAAAAATAAACACTGCAATGTCGGATAAACTTACATTTTACCAGATTTGTCAGCTTTGATTTTCTAGTTAAAAAATTAACCCATTGTTTATAAAAGATATTTAAAAGTGGGTATGGCATGTGCAATAGCCAGAGCAGGCTTGCAGCCATGGCGTAAAAAGAAGCAGATTAATAAATTAAAGCGCCGCCGGTTTGGGACTGTAAGGCATCTAAATGAAAAAAATACTGGTGAGTTAAAGTGTCTGCCGAGCATTGCTGGCAGATCAGAACAGGTTTTAGATGGAGTTCAAGATGGCACCACCGCAAGCAGTTTACCAGGATTTCAGCGCCTGTTGCGATGAATTTGTTGAAGGGGTCGAGCTACTCAATCACCGTGTTATGCCCAGGGCGGCAGTTCGCTTCCAGCAGGCATATGAGTCGGTGGATCGCGCGGATATCTACCATAACAAATATGCCTCCTATTGTGGTCTGGCCCGTGTGCTCTCAGGTGATGCGGGTGGACTGCAGCTGTGCCGTGAGGCGGCGAAAAGCGAACTGTATGACGGTGATGTTTTTCTCAACCTGGCACGGGCCGAGTGGTATTTTGAAAACCGAAAATTAACAGTGATTGCACTGAAAAAAGGGTTACGTGTCGATGCTGCTCATCCCGGTTTGCGGCAGATGCGCGAAGAGCTAGGGGTGAGACAGAGAAGTCCATTGCCGTTTCTGCCGCGGAGTCATCCGCTGAATCAGGCACTGGGGCGGCTGTTACGCTCGAGGTTCTGAGGCAGGCAGCTTAAATTGAATAATAACGATAAATAAGCATAAGCCAGAAAATACTGGTTAAAATGATAAAAGATACCAAAGGAAGTAGCTATAAAAAAAGGGTTAGCGTGGTTGGCCACAGATGTCTCATCTGTGGCTTTTTTTATGTACAGGAAAAAGTCGTTAGTCGTTGGTCGTGAGTCAAAAGATCAGACTAACGACCAACGACGAAGGACTAACGACCAGCTTTTATACCATGAGGCGGCCAGAAAAGGGTTGCCATCTAACGATGTGTTTTATAATCTAGCCAGGCTATATAGTCTCTAAGTTCGTGATAACAGGATGTTGAACGAATTCCGCCGGTCATTCTCTCCGGTGTTCTGTTTTACCATTCTGTGAAAATAACCTGCTGTCCGGGTGTATTACTCGTTCGCGTTTTGTAGTCTATCGGCTTGCTGATGTGCGGATTATCTTCGTGTACAGGCTATTTTAGCCGGGTAATTCATAGGCATATTGCAGCTGCAACGGAGTTTGCGGGATAAACAAGGAGGTGTCTGTGTGCTATGTAAAAGCGGTTTATTTTGATCTGAAATCCTGCTGTGAGGAGTTTGTCAAAGGGGTGGAGTTGCTGGAACAGTCGGCCATTGCCGAAGCGGTTGACTGTTTCTATCGTGCCTGTCAACGAGTTACCCCGGAAGATCCCTACTTTTTCAAATACAGTGCCTGCTATGGGCTGGCGGTATTGCTTGATGGCGATGCTCGGGGGCTGGATATCTGTCGTATGGCGGCGCAGAAAACGCCACTGGATGCGGATGTGGCGCTGAATCTGGTGCGTGCCGAGGCCTTTGTGGCGAATCGAAAGGCGGCTGTTAATACACTGGAGCAGTACCTGCGGCTACAGTCGGAGCACCATGGTTTGCGCGCCATGCAGCAGAAACTGGGTGTGCGCGGCCGTAAGCCGATACCGTTTCTGTCGAGAAATCATAAACTTAATGTGATGCTGGGCAAGTGGCTGCGGCGAAAAAAGTCGACTGTGACATTTTTTAATATGCTATAGTCTGCCGCGAAGTTGGCCGAGCAGTCGCTGTGTGAATACTTCGGTGTTTACAGAGAGGAAAGTCCGGGCTCCGCAGGGCAGAGTGCCAGGTAACGCCTGGGGGGCGCAAGCCCACGGCAAGTGCAGCAGAAAATATACCGCCCCGGTTCGCCGGGGTAAGGGTGAAATGGTGCGGTAAGAGCGCACCGCACAACTGGTAACAGTTGTGGCAGGGTAAACCCCCCTTGGAGCAAGACCAAATAGAGAAGCTGAGGCGTGGCCCGCGCTGCTTCTGGGTAGGTTGCTTGAGGCGTACAGTGATGTGCGTCCTAGATGAATGATTGCTACAGCTTCGGCTGACAGAACCCGGCTTACAGGCCAACTTCACCTTTCTTTGAATTATCCCCGAACCTCCTCAAACCTAATGTAGTTTCTTAAGTAGTATTCTTAACTCGCTGAGTTATCTTTTGTTATCCCGTCCGTCGCCTCTCGCTTTCTGTGAAATGGCTCTAAGTTGTTGTCATATAAGGAAAAAATTCCCTGTTTCTCACCTGTTTTTGCTTGACAGTGGTGGGGGGTGGTACCTATAGTTCAGTTGTGTGGGGAATAGTGGGTGATTGTGGGTGAAAATGTGTTTTTCGACCACGGCTCAGTCACTTTTCCGGCCGGTAAGGCGGCATCGGCGGCCTTAGCCAGTAACCAATAACGCAATAAATAGCCTTAGGGATGACACCGCGCACAACATGATCTTTCGTGGCATCAACAATCTGAATCTCGACGCCAAGGGCCGTATGGCCATTCCGTCCCGCTACCGTGACAAGCTCATGGAGTCCTGCGGTGGGCGTCTGATTGTGACCGTGGATCGTGACCGTTGCCTGCTGGTGTACCCGCAGCATGAGTGGGAAGTGATTGAGGCCCAGCTGGCCGCGCTGCCCAGTTTGAACAAGCAGTCACGTCTGTTGCAGCGTTTATTAATCGGCCATGCCACCGAGGCGGAGCTGGACAGTCAGGGTCGGATTTTGCTGCCAACCATGCTGCGGGATTACGCAGGCCTGGATAAAAAATGTGTGCTGATCGGCCAGGGCAAGAAGTTTGAAATCTGGGATGAACAGGTCTGGAACGATAACCAGCAGGCCTGGCTGGATGAGGTCGAGGCGGATGACAGTGTGTTGCCAGATGCACTGGAAAGTCTGTCGCTGTAATGAGCAATGAAATAACGGACCATCGCCCGGTGTTACTTAACGAGGCGGTGGCGGCACTGGCGATCAGGCCCGACGGGGTTTACCTGGACGGCACCTTCGGTCGGGGTGGGCATTCCGCCGCGATACTGGCGCAGCTCGGGCCGCAGGGCCGATTGCTGGCGATGGACCAGGACCCGCAGGCGATAGCCGCAGCGCAGCAGAAATTTGCAGAGGATGCGCGCTTTCAGATAGTGCAGCGCAATTTTGAATCGCTGCAGGATTTTGTGACAGAGCAGGGATTGATGCACAGGGTAGACGGTGTGTTGCTGGACATCGGTGTGTCATCGCCACAGCTGGATGATGCATCGAGAGGTTTCAGTTTTCTTAAACCGGGGCCACTGGATATGCGCATGAACCCGCAGGCAGGTCAGTCTGTAGCGGAATGGCTGGCACAGGTTGATGAATATGACCTGGTAACCGTGCTGATGCACCTGGGTGAAGAAAAATTTGCGCGACGCATTGCCCATGCGATTGTGCAGTACCGGCAGCAGACAGAGATAAATGACACGGTGCAGCTGGCAAATATTATTGCCGGGGCGATACCGGTGAAAGATAAGAAGAAACATCCGGCAACAAAAAGTTTTCAGGCCATGCGGATTTTTATCAACCGTGAACTTGAAGTGCTGGAGCAGGCATTGAAGTCAGCGGTGAATGTTTTATCGGTGGGTGGTCGACTGGCAGTGATCAGTTTCCATTCACTGGAAGATCGCATGGTAAAGCGTTTCTTCAGGGATATATCGCGTGGCCCACAGTTGCCAAAAGATATACCGATAATGTCAAAGGATTTGCAGCAGCCATATCGCGTGGTGGGTAAAGCGATAAAGCCGGGTGCGCTGGAGTTGCAGCAGAACCCGCGGGCCAGAAGCTCAGTGCTGCGAGTGCTGGAGCGTATTAAGTGAAATTACAGCTAACACTGCTATCAGGGCTGGTTCTGGCAGTTGTGTTATCCGCGGTAGCGGTGGTTTATAGCAAACACCAGAGCCGGAAATCATTTGTTGAATTACAGGCGCTGTATCAGCAGATAGATGAACTGGATATCGAATGGGGGCGTTTGCAGCTGGAGCAGAGCACCTGGTCCTCGCATGGAAGAATAGAAGAAATAGCGCGTAAAAAACTAAATATGACACTGCCAAAGGCAAACGACATTTTATATATCACTGATGAAGACTAATACTAACAAGCCACAGTTTCAGCTCAGACGCATGGTTGTTCTCGCCGTGTTTATGCTGCTTGTTGTCGGCCTGTTATACCGTGCGCTGGATATGCAGGTCATTAACCAGACCTTCTTCAAGCAGCAAGGTGATGCGCGCCATTTGCGCATAGTGCCGTTGACAGCGCACCGTGGTGATATTTACGACCGTAATGGCGAGCCACTGGCGATCAGTACGCCGGTGGATTCAGTGTGGGCAAACCCAAAAGAACTACAGGTAGGCGCAGATCCGGCTAAAAAACTGGCGCAGATACTTGATTTAAACCAGGTGCAGCTGCAGAACAAGCTGAATAAATTAAGCGATAAGGAGTTTGTTTATATTCAACGTCAGGTGTCACCTGATACCGGTGAACAGGTGAAGTCACTGGGGCTCGCGGGTGTGTATTTGCAGCGTGAATATAAGCGCTTTTATCCAACCGGTGAAGTGACATCCCATGTGCTGGGATTTGCCGATATTGATGATCGGGGGCAGGAAGGGCTGGAGCTGGCCTATGATGACTGGTTGCGCGGTGAACCGGGCGCCAAGAAAATCATGCGTGATCGACTGGGGCAGGTGATTGATGATGTGGAGAGAATACGCCCGGCAGAACCGGGCCGGCCTGTGCATCTCAGTATCGACCGGCGCATACAGTATCTGGCCTACAGGGCCCTTAAATCATCGGTAAAGGAACATAAAGCCATTGCAGGATCTGCAGTGGTTTTAAACGTTCATACGGGTGAAGTTCTGGCGATGGTCAACCAGCCATCGTTCAATGCCAATAATCGCAGCCAGCTACGACCCGGTGTTTATCGAAATCGTGCGGTGACTGATGTGTTTGAGCCAGGCTCTACCATGAAGCCGTTTACCATTGCCGCTGCACTTGAGTCGGGCAAATGGCATCCGATGGATAATGTGCATACCTCGCCCGGCTATTACAGCGTACAGGGTAGCGCTATTAAAGACATGCGCGATTATGGAAAAATCAATCTGAGTGAGATTATCCTCAAATCGAGCAATGTTGGTATCAGTAAAGTGGCGCTATCACTGGAGCAGGAAACACAACTGGACATGTATATCAGGCTTGGTTTTGGCGTGGATACCGGCAGTGGGTTCCCGGGTGAGCGTAATGGCAACCTGCGCAGCCAGCGCCTGAGTGATTTTGAGCGGGCTACCATGGCCTTTGGTTACAGTCTTTCGGTTACGCCGTTACAGCTGGCAAGAGCCTATGCAGCCATTGCCAACGGTGGAACGGTTTATCCTGTGAGTTTTTTACGCCAGGACGGTGATATACAGGGCGATACGGTAATGTCGGCAGATACCGCCAGAAAAATCCGTCGCATGATGGAGCGGGTGGTGAGTGCGGAAGGCACAGCGCAAAAGGCTGCGATTGCCAATTACAGCGTAGCTGGAAAAACCGGCACGGTGCATAAGTTTATCTCAGGTGGCTACGCAGATGATCGTTACCTTTCGGTATTTGCCGGCATGGCGCCGGCATCTGATCCGCAACTGGTGATGGTAGTGATGCTGGATGAGCCGCGGAATGGGGAATACTTTGGTGGGCAGGTTGCAGCACCTGTGTTCTCAAAAGTGATGTCGGGTGCGCTGCGTCTGCTTGATATCCAGCCGGATAATTTACAATACGTAAGACGACCAGGTAATGCCACGGTTACTAAAGGTAAGAGCGCATGATGACAGCTCGTGATCAACAGTCACAGGTAATAACACTCAGCCAGTTGTTAAAGGATGTGTGTGACAGCGAGTTCCTGCCGGATGTGGAAGTAAAGGGGCTGGCACTGGACAGTCGCCAGGTAGAACCGGGTTTTATCTTTGTTGCGCTGGAAGGTCACTTTGAACATGGACTGGCTTATGCTGAAGCCGCCATTTCCCGTGGCGCTATTGCCGTACTGTGCGATGCGCAATATGACCAGTATTGTCAGCAGATACTGGCGAAAATCAGCTCACGCACCGTGTGTGTGCCGATCAAGCATCTGCCGATCAAGCTGAGCCAGCTTGCGAATATTTTTTATGATTACCCTTCTGAAAAACTGTTTGTCAGTGGTGTCACAGGTACCGATGGTAAAACCACGGTGAGTCATTTTATTGCGCAGTCTATGCAGAGTTCCGAATCACCTGCAGCCCTGATCGGCACACTGGGTAACGGTTTGATTAATCAGCTGGATAAATCAGCACAAACTACGCCGGATATGTTAAGCCTGCAGCGCATGCTGGCGCAGTATGTTGATGCTGGTGCGAGTAGTGTGTCGATGGAAGTATCGTCACATGGGCTTGATCAGAATCGGGTCAACGGGGTTAGCTTTGATGTGGCAATACTTACCAATTTAAGTCGGGATCATCTTGACTATCACGGCGACCTGGGAAACTACAAACAGGCGAAGAAGAAACTGTTCACGGGCGACTTGAGTAAAGCACTGGTATTGAATGCGGATGATGGGCTGGGGCAGGAGCTGTATCTAGAACTGGCCGGGCATAAGTCGATCTGGCTTTATGGCATGAATAAAGATAAGGCCTGTAAAAGTGAGATGTATGTGTATGCAACTCAGCTGGAAACGCATCGTGATGGAATGAAGTTTATGCTGCATAGCTCACAGGGTTCAGCAGAAATTTCAACCGGACTGATTGGCGACTTCAATGTGTATAACATGCTTGCGTGTTTTTGCGTGCTGTTGCAAAGCGGTCTGAATTTTAACCTTGCTGTTAAACGCATAGAAAAACTAAAGACTGTACCTGGCCGAATGGAAATTATTGCGCAGCCGGGCAAGCCGGTAGTGGTCATCGATTACGCCCATACCCCTGAAGCCCTGTCACAGGTATTGAAAAACATTCGCAAGCATACTGATGGCAAAGTGATTTGCGTATTTGGTTGTGGTGGCGACCGGGATGCAGGCAAGCGACCAATTATGGCGCAGGTCGCCGAACAGAATGCCGATCTGGTTATTCTCACCAGTGATAACCCTCGCAATGAAGATCCTGCGCTGATTATTGATGAAGTGCAGCAGGGAATCAGTGATCAGCTCAAACTGATTGTGGAGGCAGATCGCGCCCGTGCAATACAGCAGGCGATTAATATGGCATCGGCCGATGATCTGGTTTTGCTCGCCGGAAAAGGGCATGAAGATTATCAGATTATTGGTAATAAAAAGATCCCATTCAGTGATCGGGAACAGGCGTTGAAAGGCCTGGAGGCAATTAAATGATGGCGCTTCAACAGGCGACAGAAATAGTCCATGGTGAAATGCACGGTAATGATGTGAGTTTTTCATCCATTTCAACAGACAGCAGGCAGCTCAAGCCCGGTGACCTGTATATCGCATTGCCGGGTGAGCGTTTCGATGGTCATGATTTTATCCAGCAGGCACAGGATGCCGGTGCGGTGGCAGCAGTGGTGCAAACCGATGTTATGACATCCCTGCCTTATATAAAGGTAGATAATACGCGTCATGCACTGGGTTGCCTGGCAGCTGCCAGACGACAGGCATTCAAGGGCCCGCTGGTGGGTATTACCGGCAGTAATGGCAAGACCACTGTCAAGGAAATGCTTGCTGCCATCCTGAGAAAGCAGGGTGAGGTGCTGGTGACCAGGGGTAACTTTAATAATGATATTGGTATGCCGTTAACGCTGCTGGGTCTGGAACATCAGGATTATGCGGTGATTGAAATGGGTGCTAACCACCATGGTGAAATTGCCTACCTGACAAATATTGCAAAACCTGATATTGCTCTTGTTAACAATGCGGGCCCGGCGCACCTTGAGGGTTTTGGTTCGATCAAGGGTGTGGCTGAAGCCAAGGCCGAAATTTACCAGGGACTGTCCGAAAATGGCGTTGCAATTATTAACCGTGATGATGACTACAGTGACTACTGGTGTGGTTTGTGTGAGAAGCACTGTATTGTTGATTTCTCGCTGCGTGATAGAGCTGCGACGGTTTACGGCGAATGGAAGCCTGCAGAGCAGGGTGGTGTGCTCAAGGTCTGGCATAACGACAATATGTTTCGGGTTGTACTCAAAGTATATGGTCGACATAACGCAATGAATGCAATGGCTGCAATTGCCGTGGCGGTGACATTACAGGTTCCAGTGGAAAAAATCAGCGAAGCATTACAACAATTCGAATCAGTGGAGGGTCGCCTGAAAATGCATCAGGTGTCACCAACACTGGTGGTGATAGATGACACATACAATGCCAATCCAGCTTCCTTGAGTGCTGGTATCGATGTGCTCAAACAGTTACCTGGCGAGCACTGGCTGGTGCTGGGTGATATGGGCGAGCTGGGCAGGGATGCGACGCGGTTACATTTTGATGCGGGTATCAAGGCACGAAGAGCCGGTATCAGTCGTTTACTGGCGGTGGGAGAGGCTAGTCAGCATGCTGTGGATGCATTTGGCGATGGCGCACAGATTTTTGAAAATAAAGATGAGTTAATGACGTTTTTAAAATTGCATCAAACGACTGCGCTGGGCGTGCTGGTAAAAGGCTCGCGCTTTATGCATATGGAAGAAATCGTTAAGCAACTGACAGAGGAGTTGGTTTAATGCTGCTCTGGTTAACCGATTACCTGACACAGTATTACAGTGGCTTTAATGTGTTTCGTTATCTGACCCTGCGCGGCATTCTGGGCACGCTTACCGCACTGCTGATATCACTGATAATCGGTCCGGCAATGATACGCCGCTTAACCATGTACAAGATTGGCCAGAATATACGTGATGATGGCCCTCAGGCGCACCTGTCCAAAGCTGGCACGCCAACCATGGGTGGTTCACTGATTCTGGTTGCAGTCGCAATCAGTACCCTGTTGTGGATGGATTTATCCAATCGTCAGGTATGGGTGGCGCTGATTGTTACTATGTTGTTTGGTGCGGTTGGCTTTATTGATGATTTCAAAAAGCTCAAGGGTGGTTGTAGCCAGGGCTTAACCGCAAAAACCAAGTATTTCTGGCAAAGTGTATTCGGCCTGGGTGCGGCGCTTTATATTTATACCAGTGCACAACAGTCGATTGAAACCACACTGGTGATTCCATTTGTAAAGGACGTACTGATTCCGCTGGGTGCAGGATTCATTGTTCTGGCCTACCTGGTGATTGTCGGTAGCAGTAATGCAGTCAATCTGACGGATGGCCTGGATGGTCTGGCCATATTGCCAACTGTGCTGGTGGCGGGTGCACTGGGGGTGATTGCCTATGTAACCGGGCATATAAATTTCGCCAGCTATCTGGGTATTCCCTATGTTGCCGGTGTGGGTGAGCTGGTGGTTTTTTGTGGTGCCCTGGTCGGTGCTGGCCTGGGTTTTCTCTGGTTTAACACTTACCCGGCACAGGTGTTTATGGGTGATGTCGGTGCACTGGCGCTGGGTGCAGCACTGGGTGTGGTGGCAGTACTGATCAGGCAGGAACTGGTGTTATTGATTATGGGCGGTGTGTTTGTAATGGAAACCATCTCGGTAATTTTACAGGTGGCTTCATTCAAATTAACTGGACGAAGAATTTTTAGAATGGCGCCACTGCACCATCATTTTGAATTGAAAGGCTGGCCGGAGCCAAGAGTTATTGTCCGCTTCTGGATAATTACCGTGGTACTGGTACTGATCGGGCTGGCATCATTAAAAGTACGTTAAACGACAGGCTAATTAAAAGGCTAAACGGAGCACATGAACGTAACTGCGGAAACATTGTCGAGTATTTCTGTAGCTGCACTGGTAACTGCAATGACAACTAACGATAAGCAAAAATCAGCATATACACTGGTTGTCGGACTCGGCATTACCGGCTTGTCGGTTGCGCGTTACCTAATCTCGCGCGGTGAGAATATTGTGGTCACCGACAGTCGTGAAAATCCACCAGGCCTTGAGGCGATGCGATCAGTATCTCCGCAAACCGAGATTGTGCTGGGTGAATTTGATGAAGCCCTGTTTATGGGTGCTGGCAGAATCATTGTCAGTCCCGGCGTTTCAGCCCGCGAGGGTGTGATACAGCATGCCATACAGCAGGGGGTTGAGGTTATTGGCGATATTGAGCTGTTTGCACAACAGGTAAATGCTCCCTTGCTGGCGATTACCGGCTCAAATGGCAAAAGCACGGTCACTACCTTGCTGGGTGAAATGGCCAAAGCTTCAAATGTGAATGTCAGGGTTGGTGGCAATCTTGGTACACCGGCACTGGACCTGCTGGATGATAATGCAGAATTGTATGTGCTGGAGTTATCGAGCTTTCAGCTGGAGACCTTGCACAGTTTAAAACCACAGGCAGCGGTGGTACTGAATGTCAGTCCCGATCATCTGGATCGCTACGACAGTTTTGAATCCTATGCGCAGGCCAAACAGAACATTTATCACAACTGCCAGCATGTTGTGGTTAACCGTGACGATCCGCGGGTTAACGCAATGCAGCAAGGTCATCAACAGGTAACAGGTTTTACCCTGCATGAACCAGCAGAAGGTGATTACGGGCTGCGCAGTTTTGATAATGAAGTCTGGCTATGCAAGGGTGATAGAAAAATTATCAGGCAAGGTGATGTTCGATTGCAGGGGCAGCATAATATTGCCAATGTGCTGGCTGCACTGGCCATGGCTGAAGCCGTCGGATTTGCCATGGATGCAGTATTGCACACTGTCAAAACATTTGCCGGGCTGGCGCACCGTACACAGTTTGTGGCGGAGAAAAACGAAGTTAGCTGGGTGAATGATTCAAAAGGTACCAATGTTGGCGCAACGATGGCAGCCATTGCCGGTATCGAGGTTAAAAATCGACTGATCCTGATTGCAGGTGGGCTGGCAAAAGATGCTGATTTTAGCAGCCTGAGAAGTGTCGTGGCAGACAAGGTGCGCAGTGTGGTTTTAATGGGTAAGGATGCGCCTATGATCGAACAGGCACTGCAGGATGTTGTGCCTGTCTGGTATGCCAGAGATATGTTTGATGCGGTGGGTATCGCCGCTGAAATTGCACACCCTGGTGATACAGTGTTGCTGTCACCGGCCTGTGCCAGTTTTGATATGTTTAATGGTTACCAGCAGCGTGGTGAAGTCTTTGTGCAGGCGGTGGAGGCATTAATATGAATCCACTGCAACTTTTCAAGCAGAAACATGGTTTAGCTAAACCCTATGGTGAGCGACCACTGATGGTTGAAGGTCTGGATGGCGGATTACTGTTGCTGGCACTGGCACTGTTATGTATTGGGCTGGTGATGGTTGCCTCAGCATCGATCAGCGTAGCAGACAGTAAAACATCAACGCCGTTTTATTACCTGTACCGGCAGTTAATTGCAGCTGCACTGGGTATAGCCGCAGCCATCGCAATTTTTAAAATTCGACTGGTGTACTGGGAAAAGGCCGGGTTGGTGCTGCTGGCAGTATCGTTTGCATTGGTGATTCTGGTACTGGTGCCAGGTATTGGTAAAACCGTTAATGGCTCAACCCGCTGGATACCAATTGGTGTTCTGAACTTCCAGGTTTCAGAAATCGTAAAGCTGTTTTTAATGATCTATGTCGCAGGCTATCTGGTACGGCATGGTGATGGTGTACGTACGAGTTTACTGGGATTTACAAAACCCATGCTGATGGTGGGTGCGGTGTGCCTGTTCCTGTTGCTTGAGCCCGACTTCGGTGCGGCGGTTGTGATTATGGCAACGGTACTGAGTATGACCTATCTTGCGGGTGCACGTTTTATTCAGTTTGCCGCGGTTATTTCATTATTTACAGCAGCTGCCAGTTTACTGGTTGTCTCGTCTCCCTATCGACTTCAGCGCCTGACCGCATTTGTTGATCCATGGGCCGATCCATTTAACAGTGGCTTCCAGTTAACCCAGTCATTAATCGCCATTGGTTCCGGTGGCTGGACCGGTGTCGGCCTGGGTGGCAGTGTGCAGAAACTGTTTTATCTGCCTGAGGCACATACCGACTTTCTATTTGCCGTTCTCGCTGAAGAGCTTGGACTGATGGGGGTTGTGCTGGTGATTGGTCTGTTTACGGCGCTGGTGCTGAAAGCCTTTATGATCGCGCGTAAGGCGGAGGCCAGCGGTAACCAGTTTGCTGCTTATCTGTCCTATGGCATTGGTATCTGGCTGGGGCTGCAGGCATTTATCAATATTGGTGTCAATATGGGTGTGTTACCCACCAAAGGACTGACTTTGCCGCTGATGAGTTATGGTGGCAGTAGCCTGATTGTTGTGTGCATGTCGATTGGGTTGCTATTACGCATTGCCTATGAATGCTCTTCTGCTCAGGCAATCAGTCGAAAAGTTTCGGGTGGCCGGCAGAATAGTGAACGCAAGACTGCGCGAGCAGTTTCACGCACGACAAGAAACAAAAGCGTGAAAGATTTAATCGGGGAGGCCGCATGAATAATGTGATGCGCCCGGTGATGATTATGGCAGGCGGTACTGGAGGTCATGTATATCCTGCGCTGGCAGTGGCGGAAGAATTAAGAATACGCGGTATTCCGGTGGTATGGATGGGTACGCGTAAGGGTATAGAGGCACGTCTGGTTCCTGCAGCAGGTATTGAAATTGACTGGCTGGGTATGAGTGGCTTGCGCGGAAAGGGCATTACCGCATTATTGTTGGCGCCGGCAAAAATTATACTTGCCTGTTACCAGGCTGCGCGTATTTTAATCCGCCGTAGACCTGCTGCTGTGCTGGGCATGGGTGGTTTTGTTTCTGCCCCCGGTGGCGTAATGGCCTGGTTATTACGTCTGCCATTACTGATTCATGAACAGAACGCGGTGGCTGGAATGAGTAACCGTCTGCTGGCTAAACTGGCGAATAAAGTGATGCAGGCATTTCCGGGTAGTCTGAATAATGCCGAACACGTCGGCAATCCGGTGCGTTCTGAAATTTCTGAAATAGCAGAACCGGAACAGCGCTTTGCGGAACGCGATGGAGCGCTGCGAATTCTGGTGTTTGGTGGCAGCCTGGGTGCTTCGCGCCTTAATGAGGTGGTTCCGCAGGCCTGTGCAGAACTTGCGAAAAACAAACAGTTGAGTATCAGGCATCAGGCAGGTCCGGGTAATTTCCAGCAGGCCAATGCCAATTACAGGCAACTGGGTGTGGACGCTGAAGTGTTCGAATATATCGATGATATGCCTGCAATGTATGCATGGGCAGATCTGGTGATCTGCCGCGCTGGAGCAATGACCATTGCCGAACTGGCTGCTGCCGGAGTGGCCTCTGTCCTGGTGCCCTATCCCTATGCAGTGGATGATCATCAGACAATGAATGCAAAATACCTGAGTGACAGCGGCGCGGCCGTGCTGATTCAGCAGCAACAACTGGACACGCAATCACTAGTAAATATTTTACAGGCAATTGATCGACCACAGGCTTTGCAAATGGCGAAGAAAGCCCGTCAGCGTGGCATGCCGCAATCTACGCAGCAGGTGACACAGGCCTGCCTGCTTGCAGGGGGATATGATGTTAATTGAAATCCATCCCATGCGTAAAATTCGTCACGTGCATTTTGTTGGCATCGGTGGTGTCGGCATGTGTGGTATTGCGGAAGTGCTGCTCAATCTTGGTTACCAGGTGTCCGGTTCAGATGTCAGGGAGAATGCAGCAACTCGGCGATTGTTTGAGCAGGGCGCGAATATCCAGATTGGTCAGTCAGCGGATAATATTAAACAGGCAGAAGTGGTTGTGGTGTCTACCGCGATTGCAGCTGATAACGTCGAGGTGGTTGCTGCCAGGGATTTGCGCATTCCGGTTATTCGTCGTGCAGAAATGCTGGCAGAAATTATGCGCTTCAGGTATGGCATTGCGATTGCAGGTACGCATGGCAAAACCACAACCACCAGTCTCACTGCAAGCCTGTTGATAGAAGCCGGTATTGATCCTACCTATGTGATTGGCGGAAAGCTGAACAGTGCGGCCACCAATGCCAAGCTGGGTGAAGGTAAATACTTTGTTGCTGAAGCCGATGAAAGTGACGCCTCATTTTTATTACTGCAGCCGATGATCGCGGTGGTGACCAATATCGATGCGGATCACCTTGAGACCCATGGCGGTGATTTTGAAAAGTACAAACAGTCATTTATCGAATTTCTGCATCACTTACCCTTCTATGGCCAGGCAATTATCTGCCTGGATGATCCGGTTAACCGAGAACTGCTGGATGATATTTCGCGGCCGGTTATTACCTATGGCATAGAAACCGATGCGGATGTTAAAGCGAGCAATATTCGCTGTAACGGCATGCAATGCCATTATGATCTGCTGTTACCCGGTAAGAGTGAGTCGGTTCCGATTACACTGAATCTACCGGGAAAACACAATGTGTTGAATTCGCTGGCAGCGATTACGGTTGCCTATCTACTGGGTGTTGAAATGTCACCTATACAGCTGGCACTGCAGGGTTTTGATGGTATTGGCCGACGTATGCAGCAGTATGGCGAAATTGATACGGCAAAGGGGCGCATATTGCTGGTAGACGACTACGGCCATCATCCAACAGAAATCAGGGCGACCCTGGATGCAGCCAGAGGGGCGTGGAGTGACAGGTGCATTGTTGTGGTGTTCCAGCCACACCGTTACTCCCGTACAAGGGACCTGTTTGAAGACTTCAGCAAGGTGCTGTCTGAAGCAGATACATTGTTAGTAACCGAGGTATATGCAGCGGGTGAAGAGCCAGTTGCAGGTGCCGATGGTCGCGCACTGTGTGCTGCGATTCGTGCCCGTGGCAAGGTCAATCCAGTGTTTGTGGAAAATCTGGATGAACTTAATGAATCGATTTTAAACGTAATTGAAGACGGTGATGTATTGCTGACACTGGGTGCAGGCAGTATCGGTTCAATTGCAGAAAAACTACCCGGGGCGCTGGCAAAATGATGGCGGCCTCCAGTTTACAGACATTGCGCGGTAATTTACTGGTGAATGAGCCAATGAGCAGGCACACCAGCTGGAAAATCGGTGGTCCGGCAGAACGGATGTATACGCCTGCGGATATCGATGATCTGGCATTGTTCCTGACGAGTTTGCCAGAATCCGAGCCGCTGATGTTTATCGGCCTGGGTAGCAACCTGCTGGTGAGAGACGGCGGAATAGAGGGTACTGTTATTTCCTTCAAAGGCAGTATGGCAAATATCAATTTACATGCAGATAACCGAGTGAGTGCAGGTGCAGGTGTAAGTTGTGCAAAGTTATCGCGCTTCTGTCACAGAAACAATTTACTGGGGGCCGAGTTTTTTGCCGGCATTCCCGGCTTGCTAGGTGGCGCACTGGCAATGAATGCCGGTGCATTTGGTGGTGAAACCTGGTCGGTTGTAGAAACAGTGAATACCGTAGACCGGTCTGGCAATGTTTATACGCGTACCAGAGATGATTACCAGATTGGTTATCGTTCGGTTAAAGGCCATGAAAACGAATGGTTTGTGAATGCCGATATATGCCTGCGCCCAGGCGATGGCGAGCAGGCTGCGCAGCAGGTAAAGCAGTTGCTTAAACAGCGTGGCGAAACCCAGCCGACGGGCGTGCCGAGTTGTGGCTCGGTGTTTAAAAACCCGCCGGGGGATCATGCCGCACGATTGATTGAAGCCAGTGGACTGAAGGGTTTTCGTATAGGTGATGCAGTGGTGTCCGATAAGCATGCCAATTTCATTATCAATATCGGGCAGGCAAAGGCCGCAGATGTGGAAGCGTTAATGCAGCATATTCAGAAAACAGTAAACGAAAAATTTAATGTGAAGTTACAGTCTGAAGTGAAGATTGTTGGCAGGGTTAGCAATGACTGATTTCAGCAAAGTTGCAGTTTTGATGGGTGGCTGGTCTGCGGAGCGTGAGGTTTCGTTAAACAGTGGTAAAGCGGTACTTGATGCGCTGTTAAGGCAGGGTGTAAATGCCATCGGTATTGATGTTGATAAAAATATCTGTGAGCGTCTGAAACAGGAAAAGGTAAGCCATGTATTTAATATGATGCATGGTCGTGGTGGCGAGGATGGTGTTATTCAGGGTGTGCTGGATGTGCTGAAGATTCCCTACACAGGCTCCGGCGTGCTGGGCTCGGCTCTGTCAATGGACAAAATGCGCTGTAAGCAATTGTGGCTTGGTCTGTCAATGCCAACACCTGAATATCAGATGCTCGAATCTGAAGAAGATTGTAAACGTGCATTACAGAAACTTGGTTTGCCACTGATGATCAAGCCGGTACTTGAAGGTTCGAGCATAGGTATCAGTAAGGTTAAAAGCGAACAGGAGATGTTGCCTGCGTGGCAGATGGCACAAGCCTGTGGTGGTGCCATTATGGCTGAAAAATTCATTGAGGGTCAGGAGTATACGGCGACGATTTTAGGTGATGAGGTGTTGCCAATGATTCGTCTGGAAACCCATAACGATTTTTATGACTACCAGGCAAAGTATATTTCCAATGATACGCGTTATGTCTGTCCCTGTGGTCTGGCAGAAGAAACAGAATTGCAGCTGGGAAAACTAATGAAGCAGGCGTTTGATGCGGTGATGGCAAAAAACTGGGGCCGAGTCGACTTCATGATTGATAAAGACAACAAGCCCTGGTTGATTGAAGTAAATACCGTGCCGGGAATGACCGATCACAGCCTGGTGCCCATGGCGGCAAGACAGGCCGGTTATACATTTGATGAACTGGTAATCAGGATATTGCAGGGAGCAGAACTGCATGATTAAGCGTAAGCAGCCAGTAAAATTCAACAGGCGAGTCAGTAAAGCCAGGCCGCAGAAGCGTAATGCTGCTTTTTTCAAACAGTTGTCTGATATTGCGGTTTTTGTTTATCGACCAAAATTGTTTTTTATCGCGATGTTTATGTTATTGGTCATGGCTCTATACCAGAAACTGACTATGAGTACTGTTTTGCCTATATCGTCAGTCAAGATAGAGGGTGAGTTTAAGTACCTGGATAAAGAGCAGTTAAGGGAGCATGCCATGCCGGTGGTTGATGGTGGTTTCTTCAGTGTTGATCTGGTGGCTGTGCGTAATGTACTGATTGAGCTTCCATGGGTAGAAGATGTATCTGTGAGGCGGCAGTGGCCTGATCAGTTGCTGGTTAGAGTAATGGAAAAACAGCCGGTTGTATTCTGGGGTGAGGATGCGGTACTGAGCTCAAAGGGTGACCTGTTCTCGCCGGGGCGAACACTGAGTGAGCGACTGCCACGTATGAGCGGCCCTGAGGGTTTACACGGCAGCATGTTCAAGGAGCTGGCCAGAATGCAGGCCTGGTTGCTGGAAACCGGTTTGTATATTCAGGAAATGAAACTGGATCCACGAAGGTCATGGACCCTGATTATGGAAAACGGCATAGAACTGAGGTTGGGTAGAAATAATATGTATGAGCGGTTACAGCGGTTTGCTTCTGTATATCGAAATAATTTTCAATCTGAAACACGCAAAATTGAGCATATAGATATGCGCTATACCAATGGTTTTGCAGTAGCCTGGAAAGAGGCGTAAATAGCATGACGAAAAAATCTGAAAAAAATCTGATTGTGGGGCTGGATATAGGTACATCCAAGGTGGTTGCTATTGTCGGTGAAATAACAGCCGACGGACAAATTGAAATCATCGGTCTCGGCTCGCATCCATCCCGGGGATTAAAAAAGGGTGTGGTGGTAAATATCGAGTCCACCGTACAGTCGATACAAAGAGCGGTTGAAGAGGCTGAGTTGATGGCGGGCTGCCAGATTCATTCCGTTTATGCCGGTGTTGCAGGTAGCCATATAAAGAGTATCAACTCCCATGGCATTGTCGCGATAAAGGATCGTGAAGTAAGCGAAATGGATCTGGATCGCGTAATAGACGCTGCACGGGCTGTTGCCATTCCCGCGGATCAACGCATTCTGCATATACTGCCGCAGGAATTTATTATTGATGAGCAGGAAGGCGTGCGTGAACCCATCGGCATGTCCGGTGTGCGTCTTGAAGCCAAGGTGCACCTGGTAACAGGCGCGGTGGGAGCAGCACAGAATATTATCAAGTGTGTTCGGCGTTGTGGTCTTGAAGTTGATGACATTATTCTCGAACAGCTGGCATCCAGTTACTCCGTATTAACTGAAGATGAAAAGGAACTGGGTGTCTGCCTGGTGGATATAGGTGGTGGCACAACCGATATTGCGGTGTTTACCGATGGTGCGATTCGCCATACCGCGGTTATTCCAATTGCAGGTGATCAGGTAACCAATGACATCGCAGTTGCATTGAGAACACCCACCCAGTATGCGGATGAAATCAAGATCAAGTATGCCTGTGCACTGCGCCAGTTGGCCAATGCCGATGAAACCATTGAAGTGCCCAGTGTGGGTGATCGTCCACCACGTAAACTGTCACGCCAGACCCTGGCTGAAGTGGTTGAACCCAGGTATGACGAATTGCTGGGACTGGTACAGGCTGAGTTAAGAAAAAGTGGTTTTGAAGATGTGATTGCTGCCGGCATTGTACTTACCGGTGGCAGCTCGAAAATGGAAGGTGTGGTGGATCTCGCTGAGGAAATATTCCATATGCCAGTCCGTTTAGGTAAACCACAATATGTCAGTGGCCTGGCAGATGTGGTCAACAATCCAATTCATTCGACCGGTGTTGGTTTGCTTTTGTATGGCGAGCAGCACCAGAACAGTGGTACGCGTATATTTTCAACAGACAGGGGGATGAAAGGCCTATGGGATCGCATGAAAAACTGGTTTCAGGGAAATTTTTAGTTACTGTGCCCGGGTTGAAAACGCGGGTTAATGGTTTTTTTATTACGAACACACTGGTAGCAGCAGGCTGCCAGCATAAATATATAAATGAGGAGATATCACATGTTTGAATTAATGGATTCTGTTGCACAAGATGCCGTGATAAAAGTCGTCGGTGTCGGTGGCGGCGGTGGTAACGCTGTTAGACACATGGTCTCAACCGGTATAGAAGGTGTTGATTTTATCTGTGCCAATACAGATGCGCAGGCTTTAACTAAAATCAATGGCGCAACCTCGTTACAGATCGGTGGCAATATCACCAAAGGTCTGGGGGCTGGTGCAAACCCGGAAATTGGTCGACAGGCTGCGCTCGAAGACCGTGAACGCATTCAGGAAACCATTATGGGTGCGGATATGATTTTCGTAACCGCCGGCATGGGTGGTGGAACCGGTACCGGTGCCGCGCCAATCGTTGCACAGATTGCGCGTGATATGGGTATTCTTTGTGTCGGTGTGGTGACCAAACCCTTTGTGTTTGAAGGCGCAAACCGAATGAAGATTGCACAGAACGGTATCAAGGAGCTGAGTCAGCACGTTGATTCACTGATCACTATTCCAAACGACAAACTGCTGAGTGTTTATGGCCGTGAGTTTGATTTAATGAATGCCTTTAATGGTGCCAATGATGTGTTGCACAACGCAGTGCAGGGCATCACTGAGCTGATCACTCATCCCGGTGTTATTAACGTTGACTTCGCGGATGTGCGCACCGTTATGTCACAGAATGGCATGGGTATGATGGGCTCAGGTCTGGCGACCGGTGATAACCGCGCGACCCTGGCCGCCGAAGCCGCTGTGGCCAGTCCGCTGCTGGAAGATGTGAATATTTCCGGTGCACGGGGCATCCTGGTGAATGTCACAGGTACCAACCTGACGCTGGGTGAGTTTGAAGACATAGGCGCGATTATCAGCTCCTTTGCTTCCGATGAAGCAGTGGTGGTTATGGGTACGGCGATAGACCCTGATCTGCAGGACGAACTGCGCGTGACAGTCGTGGCTACCGGTCTGGGTCATCAGGTTAACCTGGCGAAGGACAATATGAAGATTGTGCAGCGCACCGCAACCGGCAATGTAGACTATAATGCATACGACAAGCCGACCATCCAGCGTAAAAAGGCGTCTGGCGATGGTCTGAGTGGTGGCCTGGATGATGATATGCTGGATATACCGGCCTTTTTACGGCGCCAGGCGGATTAAACCCATGAGCTGAATCAGCGCCAGAGGCAGTTAGTAATATCGAATTTTGTGTAGGAGTTGGCTGTTTGTGCCGCAAACTGGCCTATAATGACCCTATATCAGAATATTATGTTCTAATTGTTACAATTTATGTATAATTTGCGCGGATTTACGCCCTCAGGCTTGTTCGCCTAGCCAAATTAGGAATTAAAGACTTTGATTCGCCAACGCACTATCAAAAATGTAATCCGCGCCACCGGTGTCGGTTTACACACTGGAAACAAGGTGTATCTTACACTTCGTCCCGCAGCGCCCGACACAGGCGTGGTTTTCCGCCGTGTCGATCTGGATGAGCCGGTTGAGATTTTCGCAAAAGCGGAGAATGTGTGTGATACACAGCTGTCAACAACACTGGGTGAAAACGGGGTTAAGGTATCAACCGTTGAGCACCTGCTGTCAGCCATGGCAGGCCTGGGTATAGACAATGCCTATGTGGACCTGAGTGCTGATGAAGTACCGATTATGGATGGCAGCTCAGGCCCTTTTGTGTTTTTACTGCAATCCGCTGGCATAGTGGAGCAGGCAAAAGCCAAGCGATTTATACGTATATTGAAGCCGATTATCGTCGAAGAAGAAGACAAATGGGCGAAGTTCGAGCCATTTGAAGGCTTTAAAGTAACCTTTACCATTGATTTCGATCATCCGGTATTTAATGGCGCGCCGCAGCAGGCATCGATTGATTTTTCCTCCACCTCCTTTGTAAAAGAAGTCAGTCGAGCCCGTACCTTCGGCTTTATGAGTGACTTTGAAAAGTTGCGCGCTAATAACCTGGCACTGGGTGCGAGCCTGGATAACGCCATTGGTGTTGACGATTACCGCGTATTGAATGAAGACGGCCTGCGTTACCAGGATGAGTTCGTCAAACACAAGATTCTCGATGCAATCGGCGATCTGTACCTGCTGGGTCATAGCCTGATTGGTGCTTATTCCGGTTACAGATCGGGTCATGCGTTGAACAATGCGCTGTTAAAGGCGCTAATCGCCCAGCCAGATGCCTGGGAAGAAGTGACTTTTGAGGATGATGAGGCGGTGTCGCCTATTTCCTACTCACAGCCTGTGCATGCATAAATTGCAACTGACTGAGACGTTTAGCTACTGAAAGCAAATAAAAAAAAGCCCTGATAAATCAGGGCTTTTTTTGCCTATAAAGATATAGAAAGCCGGCATTTTTCGACTATTTTGTGTGTTTTGCCAGCTTTTCCAGGGCTTTTCGTAACTCGGGGTCACTGATACCCTGCGCTGTCTTTTCGATAATATCAGCGTTTTTCTGGCTGATAAAACGCCTCGGGTGATGTTCTTCCGCAGGCGGCCGCCTGGGCGGAGAGACCTTGATAATCAGCCGGCTGGGTCGTAATTCAGTGTGTTGCTGAACCGACTCCAGCATGCTCTGGCTGTACATACGCAGACGGGTTTGCCACACGGTGGAGTCGGTGAGTATAACCAGCTGGTTATCGCGAATGCCCCCCACCTCGAGATGGGGCTGGCACTCCTCGGGCAGGGCGGATTTGAGGGCGCTGAGAATGCCCTGTAATTGTTGTGCCTGACGGCGCAGGCGGCTCTGCAGTTTGTTGGAGATGCTGTCCATAAGGGCAGTATAATGGATAAAAGGTATAAATGAATGAATCAATGGCCTTTCCACCCGGTTCAGTGCAGGCTATTTATTCATTTTAGACCAAAGTTCTATAATCCATTTGGGTAATATGGTATGTTTTAAGCTATATTTCAGGTTATCAAACACTCATAGATTATTCATTACACGTTAGTTTTCCCTATGGACATAATTCTTCTCAGTAAATTTCGCGGGCGCCCCTGCCGTGTGCAGATTGGCAGCCCTGTACAGCTCATGTTATTGATGTTGTTCGGTGCGGTTTTCGCGGCCGGGCTGGGGCTGTTTGGCTACTGGGTTGGTCAGTCTCAGGCCTCATCCTCCAGTATTAGCTCAATACAGCAGGAAATTAAATTGCAGCGTGAGCTGATCAGCCAGACGCGCTTTAATGCGCGGGCTGATCTGGATGCGCTGGCAGCGCGGCTGGGCGAAGTGCAGGCACATGCGATGCGCCTCAATGCGCTGGGTCAGAAGCTGGTAACCATCGCCAAGCTGGACAGTGGTGAATTCAATTTTGAGGAGTCACCGGGTATTGGTGGCCCGGATGAGCCTGGCCTGCAGGAGCTGGATTTTGGCAGTGAAATCGATTCAGTGATTCGTGCGCTGGAAGACCGGGAGCAGCAGTTAAGGGTACTGGAAGATGTGCTGATGAGCAGCCATATGCAGGAAGAGGTATTCCCCGAAGGACGGCCCATTCAGCGTGGCTGGATATCCTCCTACTATGGCACCCGTACCAATCCATTTACCGGTAAGCTGCAGTTTCATAAAGGCATGGACTTTGCGGGTAAGGAAGGTGCAGATGTACTGGCCGTTGCGGGGGGGGTTGTGACCTGGTCTGGCCGGCGTTACGGCTATGGCAACCTGGTTGAAATCAATCATGGTAACGGCTATATCACCCGCTATGCGCACAATAAAGAACAGCTGGTCAGCGTTGGAACTAGCGTCAAAAAAGGCCAGGTGATCGCCAAAATGGGTTCAACCGGGCGTTCAACCGGGCCACATGTGCATTTTGAAGTATTAAAGAATGGGCGACAGATTAACCCGCAGAAATTTGTCCAGAAGCGCTAGTCCGTACAGCACCTATTTCCTGTTTTTTTCCCCTCAATGCTTAAGCCACTGCGCTTTCTAAGGCATAATACAGCCTCATTTTAATAATATGTTGATCAACACCACCTCACGTAAATAAGGATACACAATGGCATCCAGTTTAATGCGAAAAATTTTTGGCAGTCGTAATGATCGTCAGGTAAAAAAGTATCGCAAAATCGTTACTCGAATCAACGGCCTGGAAGACGAGTATAAAGGGCTCACTGATGAGCAGCTGGGTGCTAAAACAGCGGAATTTCGCCAGCGTCTGAGCGATGGTGAGACACTGGACGCCTTGCTGCCTGAAGCCTTCGCGGCGGTTCGTGAGGCCAGTGTTCGCTCGCTGGGGATGCGCCATTTCGATGTACAGCTGATTGGTGGCATCGTACTTCACCACGGTAATATCGCCGAGATGCGAACCGGTGAAGGTAAAACCCTGGTGGCAACCCTCGCAGCCTACCTGAATGCCCTGCCCGGCAAAGGCGTGCATGTGATCACAGTGAATGACTACCTGGCGCAACGTGATGCCAGCTGGATGAGCAAACTGTATGCCTTTATGGGGCTGAGCACCGGTGTGGTTATATCCGGTATGGATCACCTGGCAAAGAAACAGGCTTATGATGCGGATATCACCTACGGCACCAATAATGAATTCGGTTTCGATTACCTGCGCGATAATATGGCGTTCAGTGTTGACGAGAAGGTACAGCGGGACCTGCACTTTACCGTTATCGACGAGGTTGACTCGATACTGATTGATGAGGCGAGAACACCGTTGATTATCTCCGGCCCGGCCAGTGATAACTCGGAACTGTATAAACGCTTTAATGAATTTGTAAAAGAACTGACGCGTGCCGAAACACCGGAGTCAAAAGAAATTGAACCGGATGGCGATTACACGGTTGATGAAAAGAACAAGCAGATTCACATTACCGAACAGGGCCATGAAAAAGTAGAACAGATTCTGCTCCGCGAAGGCATCCTGGAAGAAAATGATAGTCTGTACAGTGCAACCAATATCAGCCTGATTCATTACCTGAATGCATCGATACGCGCCAATGTCATCTATCAGAAGGATGTGCATTACATCGTGCAGAACGGCAAGGTGGTGATTGTTGATGAATTCACTGGCCGTACAATGGAAGGACGTCGCTGGTCAGATGGCCTGCACCAGGCGATTGAAGCGAAAGAAGGCGTCAGCATCGAGAATGAAAACCAGACGCTGGCTTCAATCACCTTCCAGAACTATTTCCGTCTGTATGAAAAACTCTCTGGTATGACCGGCACCGCCGATACTGAAGCCTATGAGTTCCAGTCGATTTACGGGCTTGAAGTCATGATCATTCCCCCCAATCTTCCGGTGGCGCGAAAAGATTATGGCGATTTGATTTTTCTTACCGCAGAAGAAAAATTCAATGCGATTGTTGAAGACATCAAGGACTGCCAGCAGCGCCAGCAACCGGTTCTGGTGGGTACGGCCTCAATAGAGGCGTCAGAATACCTGTCCAATCTGTTGAACAAGGCAAATATTAAACACAATGTACTGAATGCAAAACAGCATGAGCGTGAAGCAAGCATTATTGCAGAAGCCGGTGTGCCGGGTGCGGTAACCATCGCCACCAATATGGCGGGGCGTGGTACAGACATAGTGCTGGGTGGCAACTTCGATGTTGAACTGGCCAACCTGGGTGAAGTTGGTGAAGAACAGCAAGCGGCATTACATCAGGACTGGCAGAAGCGGCATAACCTTGTGCTGGAAGCCGGTGGTTTGCACGTAATTGGCAGTGAGCGCCATGAATCAAGGCGTATAGACAACCAGTTGCGTGGTCGTTCGGGTCGTCAGGGTGATGCGGGTTCAACACGCTTCTACCTGTCACTGCAGGATGACCTGATGCGTATCTTTGCCTCGGATAAGGTCGCTGGCCTGATGAAAAAACTGGGCATGCAACAGGGCGAAGCAATTGAGCATCCCTGGGTATCCCGTTCTATCGAAAATGCGCAGCGTAAGGTGGAAGGCCATAACTTCGATATTCGTAAGCAGTTGCTGGAATATGATGATGTGGCCAATGACCAGCGTAAGGTGGTTTATCAGCAGCGCAATGAAATGATGGTTGAAGACGACCTGAGCGAAATGGTTGAATCAATTCGTGAAGATGTGATTGAAGGTATTGTCTCTACCTATGTGCAGCCAGGTACACTGGAAGAACAGTGGGATATTGAAGGCCTGCAAGCCGCACTGGAAGAAGCCACCGGACAATCATATGATATCCAGCAATGGCTGGACGAAGATGATCAGCTGAATGAATACAAGCTGCCGGAACGGATTATCGACGAGTTAAAAGCGGTATACGCCGAGAAAGAAAAGCAGATTGGTGAAACTGAATTACGCCGCTTTGAAAAATACGTATTGCTCAAGGTACTGGATACACACTGGAAAGAACACCTGTCTGCGATGGATTATTTACGTCAGAGTATTAATCTGCGTGCCATGGCACAGAAGAATCCGAAGCAGGAGTACAAGCGTGAGTCCTTCGAGATGTTTGGCGAGATGCTGGAGCAGATCAAGCAGGAAGTTATTTCAACCCTGTGCAAGGTAGAAATTCGCACACAGGAAGAGATTGACGCGCTTGAACAACAGCAGAAAATGCCAAAAGATATGAGCTATGAGCACGCCAGCACAGAGAGTATGCAGGCTGAAGAAGATACAGCGCAGCAGGGTGAACAGCACCAACGGCCTTTTGTAAGAAGCGACAGGAAAATTGGTCGTAATGACCCATGTTACTGTGGCTCAGGCAAAAAGTTCAAACAATGTCATGGCAAACTGAATTAGGAAAACACGAAAATGGCAGTTGGCTTAATCGAGCCTGAAGTTTTATTGGCGATTGATGGTGTGCGTCTGGCATCTGTTGCCGCGGGCATCAAGAAAAATAAACGCAATGACCTGGTGCTGATTGAACTGGCAGAAGGCAGCACCTGTGCTGCGGTGTTTACCCGCAATAAATTCTGTGCGGCACCCGTGACCCTGGCCCGAGAGCATCTGGCAAAGGCTAGCCCTCGTTATCTGCTGATTAATGCGGGTAATGCCAATGCTGGCACCGGCAAGCAGGGCATGCTGGATGCCATACGCAGTTGCCAGAGTGTGGCGCAGCATGGGCAATGTGAAGACAATCAGGTGTTGCCTTTTTCTACCGGTGTTATTGGCCAGAACCTGCCGGTGGATAAAATCGAAAACGCCCTGCCACAGGCTTTCAGTCAGCTGGCAGAAGATAACTGGCTAGCTGTCGGCCGTGGCATTATGACCACGGATACCCTGCTCAAGGGTGTTTCCCGTCAGCTTGAAATAGATGGTCGTACCATTACCCTTACCGGTGTTGCCAAAGGGGCAGGCATGATACAGCCCAATATGGCAACCATGCTGGGCTATATCGCAACCGATGTAGCCATTGAACAGTCACTGCTACAGCAGTGTTTGCAGGATGCCGTGGCCATCTCCTTTAACTCGATTACCGTTGACAGTGATACCTCCACCAATGATGCCTGTGTGCTGATGGCCACCGCTCGTGCGGGTAATAAAATTATCAGCAGTAAAAATGCAGACTACCAGGCATTCAGTGAGGCGCTGCAGCAGGTCTGTCTGTACCTGGCGCAGGCGATTATTCGTGACGCGGAAGGTGCAACCAAATTCATTACCCTGGAAGTGAATGCAGCAGCAAGCATCGAGGATGCAAGGCAGGTTGCCTATACCGTGGCCCATTCACCACTGGTGAAAACCGCGCTGTTTGCCAGTGACCCTAACTGGGGTCGTATCCTGGCGGCTGTGGGACGTTCCGGCGTCGAGTTCGAGCTGGATAAAATCCAGATTTATCTTGATGACGTGTGCATTGTTTCAAATGGTGGCCGTGATGCTGTGTATACAGAAGAGCAGGGGCAGCGGGTAATGGCGCAGCCTGAAATCCTGATTCGCATTGATCTCAACACCGGTGATCAACAGGCGCGTATATGGACCAGTGACCTGTCCTATGAGTATGTCAAGATTAACGCTGAATACCGTAGTTAGACGCTCGAACAGGCTGCTCTGAATGTCAGACAAGGCACTACAGGTAGCGATAGCGATAATTATAAATGATGCCCGTGAAGTGCTGCTGGCACTGCGTGACCCGCAGGCACACCAGGGTGGTTTGTGGGAATTTCCCGGTGGAAAAATTGAAGCAGGCGAAAGCATTAAGCAGGCCATTAGCCGTGAAGTGCGCGAAGAGCTTGGCATTGTAGTCACTCACAGTGAGCCATTCAAAAGCATTCAATATGCGTATCCGGACAAACATGTGGTGTTGCATGCCTGTCTGGTGGATGCATTTCACGGAACACCCGTCGGTGCTGAAGGCCAGCCATTAAAATGGCTGGCGATTGAGCGACTGCAACCGGCAATGTTTCCAGCTGCCAACCGCAGTATTATCCGGGCATTACAACTGCCACAGGCCTGCCTGATTACGGGACAGTTTAATTCTTCCTCAGACTTTCTTTCGCGCCTGCATAACGGCCTGCAGCAAGGCGTTCGCCTGGTGCAGATGCGTTGCCCAGAACTGGACGCGACTGACTTCAGTGGGCTGGCACAACAGGCGACGCAGCTTTGTGAGACGTTTAATGCAAAACTCTTACTCAACACCACGCCAGCGCTTTACCAGCAAATACGTGAGCAGGGCTGTGAGCCAGCCGGTTTACATTTAAATGGCCGACTGTTAAATGAAATACAGCAGCGCCCCCTGGCTACGGACGAGCTTTTATCCGTGTCCTGTCATAACCTGCAGGATATCGCACAGGCCAGGCGACTTGCAGCTGATTGCCTTCTGTACTCACCCATCAAACCAACCCGCAGTCACCCCGAGGCAAAACCACTGGGCTGGCAGGCGTTTGCCGATGCGGTAGAAGCCAGTGATATCTGTAGCTATGCGCTAGGGGGTATGCAGGCAGAAGATATTGAGCAGGCCCGAGCACTGGGAGGGCAGGGCATTGCCGCTATATCGTATTTATGGAATTCGTAGATTGATTTTTACAGGGTAAATAGCCAGAGCAAATCTTCAGGATTATTTTATGCGCATAGCCTTTATACTGGTTTTACTCAGCCTGTTATTATCCTATCTCCTGGGCTCCTGGTTGCAGCACAAACCACAAGCAATACAGACAAGCCTTGTTCGTTCGGATTGTGATCTGGTGGCAACCGCCTGCGAAGTTGAACAGCAGGGCATTCAGTACCGCGTTGAATTCTCACAAACCCCGTCCGCACTGACACCGTTCGAGGTACAGCTGAAGGTGCTACAGCCAGCGGACTGGCAGCCGCAGGCGGTGAGTGTGGGTTTCAGTATGCAGGGTATGGATATGGGATTTAATACGCATCAGCTAGCGCGTATTGACGGTGTCTGGCAGGCGCAGGTGGTTTTGCCTGTGTGCACCCTGAGTCGTAACGACTGGCAGCTGAGTGTTGTTTTACAGACCGATGTGGCTCATTACCAGAGCGAGTTTGTTTTTATCCAGCCCTGATTTTATGCGAAGTAATAAGTTGCTATCGGTTACAGGATACAGCAGGCCAGCTTAAACGGTACGTCCTGTTTGAGCTGTTCGGGGCGCTGTGATGGGTCGCCTGCCTTAAGAAAACGAATGGTAAAGCGGTGTTTGCCGGCACTGATTTCAGGAAATACCTGACTGTCTTTTGGCACGACCACGCGGATAATCAGACATGTCTGGCTGGAGTCGAGGTTTTTCTGGTAAAAGCCACCTTCTGCAACTTCATCGATGGCATCGGTGCTGTCTCGAATCACTTTTAAAATCAGATTGATTGCGGTATTGAGTGTGCGGAAAGGCTCAAACCAGTTATTTAAACTTTCGATTCGTTTTTCATAGGGCTGATTCAGCCAGTAGGCATAAACCGGTAAATCAAAATCACATAAACCCCCAGGCATGCTCAGGCGCTGGCGTATTGCACTAAGCAGTTCGTTCTGTTGCAGCTTGTGACCAATGCTGCTGCTGATACTGTGCAGTTCCTGTATGCAGGCTTCCTGCTCCTGGATAATGTCACTCAGGCGCCCATGGTTAATACCGGGGATCTGTATAAATGCCTGCAGGTTGGCATGTTGCCTTTCCAGCTCCTTGATGGTTTCACGTTTGATATCGCCACGACTCAGCATGCTGAGGATGTCGAGAATGGCTTTAACGGCGCTGTGGGTATCCCAGCCGGATTTATGGCTCAGGTGCTGGTGAAACTGATTGAACAAATGCTCCAGTCGTAGAAAGGTACGGATGCGTTCATTCAATGGCTGCTCAAAAATGAGTTGTTCTGACATAGTGTAGCCGTGAAAACGTGTGTCGGAGTATTCTGGCACAAAATGGTAATAAACATAAGCTATATAGGCAATAGCTGCTAATTCGTCACCTTTAGTGCTGAACTTGTTGTAAATATTTTTTATGTAACTGCGCTATTTGCTGCTGCAGAAAATCTATACCTTTTGAATTGTCGATTATGTCGTCAGCCGCCTGCAGGCGTTGATCACGGCTGACCTGTGCGTCGATAATGGCCTGCACCTGTTGTGCATTGCGCTGATCACGTTGCAGTGTACGTGCAATTTGTTGTGATGGTTCGCAGTCAATCACCAGTACCCGGTCATAGTCTGACTGTTGTCCGGTTTCAATCAGTAATGGAATCGCAACGATAACATAGGCGGCATCAAGTTGCTGAATCTGTTGTTTAACCGCGCTACGAATTTTCGGGTGCAGAATTGATTCCAGCTGCCGGCGCTTTGCCGCGTTATTAAACACTTCATTGGCCAGTGCGCTGCGATCGAGTGTGCCATCCGGCAGCAGCATGTGCTTACCAAAGGCGGTTGTGATTTGTTTTAATGCCTCTTCGCCAGGCTGCACCAGCTGTCGTGCAATCACATCGGTATCGATTACCGGTACCTTGTATTCTTGCTGAAAAATCCGGCAGGCTTCTGACTTGCCGCAGCCGATGCCACCGGTTAAGGCAATGCGTAACATAGTTTAAATAGTTAGCCACAGCTGGTTAATATCGGCGCCCCACATAAAAGCGATCCAGCCGGCAATTGCCAGGTAAGGACCAAACGGAATTGGCTGATTCTTCTGGTGTTTGATTAACAGCATCATCGAAATGCCAATGACTGCACCGACAACCGAAGAGAGTAAAATAATCTGTGGCAGCATTTCCCAGCCCATCCAGGCACCCAGGGCGCCGAGCAGTTTAAAGTCGCCATAGCCCATGCCTTCCTTGCCGGTGATGGCCTTGAACAGCTGGTATACCGTCCATAAAACCAGGTAGCCCAGTGCCGCGCCCCATACGGCGGCATTCAGGCTGGTAAAAATCTCGGCGCTGTTAATCAGCAGGCCCAGCCAGAGCAGAGGCAGGGTGATGGTGTCTGGCAGTAATTGTGTTTTTGCATCAATTACCGTCAGGCTGATCAGCGACCAGGTAAGGAATAAACCGAACAGGGTTTCTGCACTGACGCCGAAGCGTAAGGCAACCATCACTGAGAGTATCGCGGTGATGGCTTCAATCGCCGGGTATTGTGCGGAGATGGCTGCTTTGCAGGCGGAGCAACGTCCACGCAGCAGCAGGTAACTCAGAACCGGAATGTTTTCCCAGATACGAATCTGATGGCCGCAGTGAGGACAGGTGGAGTTGGGTTTTGCCAGATTGAAAGGCGCTGTCTGCTGCGTCGGTTCAATTTCCAGAAATGACTGGCAGTCAGCAGTCCACTCATTTTTCAGCATTACCGGCAGGCGGTAAATCACGACATTTAAAAAACTACCCACCGCCAGACTGGCGAAAATAACCGTGCTGTAAAACAGCCACGGATTTTCATTGAAGGCCTGCAGTATGCTCTCAACACTGTTAACCACCGATGACTTCGCCCATCTTGAAGATTGGCAGGTACATGGCAATAACCAGACCACCGATCACAATCGCGAGGAATACCATAATGGCCGGTTCCATCAGGCTGGTGAGTGCATCCACCGAGTTGTCGACTTCGGACTCATAAAAATCGGCCACCTTGCCCAGCATGTCATCCAGCGCACCGGATTCTTCACCAATCGCCACCATCTGTACCACCATATTGGGGAACAGCTCGGGAAAGGCCTGTAAACTGGTCTGCAGTTGCAGACCGCTGGACAGGTCATCACGCAGGGTATTGATGGCCTTGACGTATTCATTATTGCCGGTGGCCCCGGCCACCGATTCCATGGCTTCAACCAGTGGCACACCGGCGGCAAACATGGTGGCCAGTGTGCGAGAGAAACGCGCAATAGATGAATTTTTTACCAGTGCGCTCACCACCGGAATTTTCAGGTAAAGCTTGTCCAGTGAGTCACGGAATTTGCGTGAACGCTTGAAAGACTGGGTAAAGGCGGTAATGGCCAGGGCTATGCCGCCGAAGATGGCCCACCACCAGGCCACCATAAAGTCCGACAGGCCTACTACCATCAGGGTAAAGGCTGGCAGGTCGGCACCAAAACCAGCAAACATATTAGAGAAGGAAGGCACCACAAAGATCAGCAGTATCGCGCTGACAATAAACGCCACCACCAGTACAGAAATAGGATAAAACAGCGCCTTTTTGATTTTGGCTTTAAGCGCCTCGGTTTTTTCCTTGTAGGTGGCAATTTTTTCCAGCAGGGTTTCCAGCGCACCGGACTGTTCACCCGCAGCGACCAGATGGCAGAACAGGTCATCAAAATGCATTGGGTGTTTTCTAATGGCATCTGCGAAGGAGCCGCCAGCTTCCACATCGGCCTTGATTGCATAAATCAGTTCGGTCATGGACTTATTGGAGTGACCATCGGCGGTAATTTCAAAGGATTGCACCAGTGGCACACCGGCCTTCATCATGGTGGCCATCTGCCGGCTGAAAATCGAAATATCTGCGGTTTTGATTGGTTTACCTTTACCGCTGCCGAATAAACCTGAGGATTTTTTCTTTACGCTCTTAGGGACTATGCCCTGTTTTCTCAGCTCGGCCTTTACCAGATCCTGGCTCATGGCATGAATTTCGCCCTTTAAAACCTTTCCGTTCTTGTTTTTACCTTCCCAGGTAAAGGTCGATTTTTCGGCTTTTTTCTGCTTCTGTGCCATTGTTTAGTCCTTCGTCACTCGGTTAACTTCTTCCAGGCTGGTTACGCCCTGAATGGCTTTTTTCAAACCGGATTCTCTAAGGTCGGGAATGCCTTCTTTCTTTGCCTGGTCTGCAATATCTATTGCGTTGCCACCCTGCATAATAATCCGGCCAATCTGCTCCGACATGGGCATTACCTGGTAAATACCCACCCGGCCCTTGTAGCCCTTGTCGCAGGCATCACAGCCCACCGCCTTGTACAGCTTGATGCCCTGGTCCACCTGCTCCTGGGTGAAGCCTTCTTCCAGTAAGGCTTTATCAGGAATATTGTCTTCCGCCTTGCAGTGTTCACACAGGCGCCGCGCCAGTCGTTGCGCAATAATCAGATTGACCGCGGAGGCGATATTGAAGGGTGGTACACCCATATTCACCAGACGGGACAGGGTTTGCGGGGCATCATTGGTGTGCAGTGTCGACATTACCATATGCCCTGTTTGCGCTGCCTTGATCGCAATTTCCGCGGTTTCCAGGTCACGAATCTCGCCCACCATAATTACATCCGGGTCCTGACGCAGGAAGGCGCGCAGTGCCGAGGCGAAATCCAGCCCCACCTTGGGGTTAACGTTCACCTGGTTAATGCCTTCCAGGTTAATTTCCGCCGGGTCTTCAGCGGTGGAGATATTGGTGTCTTCGGTATTGAGGATATTCAGGCCGGTGTAGAGGGATACGGTTTTGCCGCTGCCGGTGGGGCCGGTGACCAGGATCATGCCATAGGGGTTGGCCAGCGCATCCATATACAGCTGTTTCTGCTCCGGCTCGTAACCCAGTGCATCTATGCCCAGGCTGGCGCTGGATGGATCCAGAATACGCAGTACAATTTTCTCGCCGAACAGGGTGGGGCAGGTATTCACACGGAAGTCGATCGCCTTGTTCTTGGAGATACGCATCTTGATCCGTCCGTCCTGGGGTACACGGCGCTCGGCTGTGTCCATGCGCGACATAACCTTTACGCGGGCAGATAATCGGCCGCCCATGGCCACCGGCGGGCTGGCCACCTCGCGGAGTACGCCGTCGATACGCAGGCGCACCCGGTAGCGTTTTTCATAGGGTTCGAAGTGAATATCCGAGGCGCCTTTTTTTATCGCATCCAGCAATACCTTGTTTACAAAGCGCACAATCGGTGTGTCATCGGCTTCTGAGGCGCCGGCCTGATCTTCCGACAGGTCTTCCTCTGTGTCATCAAAGTCGACCGCATCCATATCCTCGTCCAGCATGCCAGCCATGCTGTCTTCCTTGCTTTGCAGTGCATCCTCGATAAATGCGGTGAGCTTGTCGACTTCCACCAGCACCGGCTCTGTACTCATACCGGTCTGGAATTTTATCTCATCAATTGCCAGCAGATTGGTGGGCTCGGCAATGGCTACATACAGGCGGTTGCCACGCTTATACAGCGGAATCGCCTGGTGTTTCTTGATCAGCTTTTCACTGACCACGTCCTTTGGAATGACCTCCTTATCAATCGCATCCAGATCAATCAGCGGCAGGCCGAATTCATCGGCGGCAATGGTGGCCAGTTTACGGGCGGCGATCAGTTTTTTGGAAACCAGGTACTGACTGAGGTTGAGCTTTTCTTTTTTGGATTCCGCCTGAGCCTCAAGGGCTGCGCCCTCGTCTAATAGTCCGTCAAGAACCAGGCGGCGAGTCAGTCCGCTGAGTTTTGCATCTGGTGGCATAAAAAATGGGCTCGGTTAATGAATGAAAACAGGCCCGAGAATAACCTCAGGCCCTGTTTAGGGTAACTTATACAGGGAAATTGTAGCCTAAATCAAGACTTTAGCCAGTATTGTGAGCTAATTTGTGAGCTTTGTTGAATCCTTGCAGAATAGCCTGCCAGAAATGAAAGCGGCGGACTCCATCGTTAGTGGTAGTCCGCCGGTTTTTTGCTGGTATGTCACTGGCACAGTGGGCCTGTGCCGTGCTGTGATGTTGAAATCGTTGTCGGCAGTAGAACTCTAGTTGCCTGCAACAATCGGGTCTCCCATGTCCACGCAGCCGCCCACACCGGTTACGGTAACCTGATAGGAGGTGGTGATATCGCCGGTACTGCCAGGGCCAACCACATAACGGAATTCATTGTTGTCATCCGGCTGCCAGCGTAAAGGTGGGCCGGCCAGTGTCGAGCCGCCGGGGTTGGCACCATCATGCACGCCGGCGCGGTAGCCATTGCCGAATTCCAGGTTGTAGTTTTCCTGGAAGCTGCGCAGTGTCTGCAGGTTCATGCCGGCGGCAGACTGGCAGCTGGTGCGGATATAGTTTTCATAGGTGGGGATGGCGATCATGCTGAGTATGCCGATAATGGCAATTACTATCATCAGCTCAACCAGTGTTACGCCCTGTTGTCTGGTGTGGTTCATTGGTGTCGCTCCTGCAGCGGTGATTATATTGTCTGTCATATAGCTTAGTGCGATTTTATGCTTTTTGGTAAGCCCAAAGGTGTCAACGGCCTAAATTGTGGGATGAAGTTATCAGCTATTTTCAATAAGCAGTCGGTCATTATGCTGATATTGCAATTAATCTTCGACCTTATTTCTAAAATACACAGATTTCAGACACAAAAAAACCAGAGAGATGAATCTCTCTGGTTTAATTTCATAGACTTTATGAAACGGCTGTTATCTATTGAATGATTTTTCTACATCAGCTGGAAGGCTTTCATATGCTGGTGTACTAACTGTGAATATGGCAGGGGATCCAGAGGTATCCAGAGCGATACCTACAACACCAGTCTCATTAACAGCTGCTGCTGCATAGGCATCATCACCAGATGGTGCCTTGGCATCAGTTGAACCATTCAGGTGATCAACCCACTGAGCGGCAGTTGCATCCATCGCCTCAACGGTGGTTGCACCACCATCTGCATCCACTAGTGTGTCAGGAGTTTCAATATTCAGCGCACGCTGGGTTTTGTTTTTAGACACTTCGTTTTTGATAATACGCACCGCTTCAGCTGCGTTAGTCTGTACCTGGGTCATATTTGCAGTTGAAATGTAGTTGTTGTATGAAGGAATCGCGATCGCGGCCAGAATACCGATAATGGCGATTACGATCATTAATTCAATTAACGTAAAACCTTGTTGGATCTTTTTCATTGTTCTCTCCCGAGATGGTTTGCTGGTTGTCTTTAATGCCATACAGCGTATAGCACATAAGAATTATTATGCCTCTTAAGTGAGGTTTGCTTTTGTTGTTGCAGTGGCCGTGCCAGTTTTTAAGTTATCTTGAAAAAATCTATATAAACAATGACTTAAAATGTTTTTGTGGGGAGCCAGTGGGTTGTGGCAAAGTGACAATCGGTGTATCGCAATGTCACAAAGTGACAATTCTGTCACATGACTGTGTCACTTTGTCACCAGTGTGGGGAAGCGGGTATATGAGTGTGCAGCTAATTCAGCCACGGGTTGCATGCCTGTCGTGAATGCTCGCTATTCAATCTGCAGTTTTTTAATGCGATAGCGTAACTGGCGCGCGCTTAAGCCCAGCAGCCGGGCGGCGGCGGCCTGGTTCCAGCGGGTCTGTTCAAGTGCCTGTTTGATCGCCTGGCGCTCACTGTCCTGCAATGAAGGTGGATTCGTGCTGGCCGTGGGCTCTATGTCACTTTGCTGGGGCTGAGTGCCAGGCTGGCTGGCGGGATTGATTGCGGCGTTAATTTCAGGGTTGATCGCTGGGTTAATTTCCGGGCTGATATTCAGATCATCCGCGCTGATGCGCTGATTATCCGCCAGTGCCAGCGCCCGTTCGATAATATTTTCCAGCTCGCGGATATTGCCGGGAAAATTATACTGGCAGAGTAATTCAATCGCAGAGGGTTCCAGCGTATGGGGCGGTAGTTGCATGCGGCTCTGTATGCGCTGTAAGAAATATTCCGCCAGTAGCGGAATATCACTGCGGCGCTGGCGCAGGCTGGGAATATCCAGCTCAATCACATTGATGCGGTAATACAGATCCTGGCGGAATTTACCCGCGTCTACCAGCGCATTCAGGTCCTGATGGGAGGCGCTTAGAATGCGCACATCAATCGCTATTTCCTGCTGTGCCCCCACCGGTTTGATAGACTTTTCCTGCAGTGCCCGTAGCAGTTTTACCTGCATATGCAATGGCAGCTCGGCAACCTCGTCGAGAAACAGGGTGCCGTTATTGGCGGCCAGAAACAGCCCCTGCTTGTCTTCGGTGGCGCCGGTAAAGCTGCCTTTTTGATGCCCGAACAGTTCGCTTTCCATCAGCTCCGAGGGAATGGCACCACAGTTAACCGGCACAAAGGGCTGGTCGGCACGGGAGCTTTGCAGGTGGATCTGGCGTGCAGCCAGCTCCTTGCCGGTGCCGGATTCCCCGTGAATAAAAATCGGCGCCTGGCTGCGCGCCAGCTTGGCAATGCTCTTATTCAGCGCCTGAATGGCATCCGACTCACCGATAATGGCGGTTTTAGCGGATGCCTGCTCGTTAGCAGAGGGGGAGCTGAGTTTGAGTGATGACTCCACCAGTCGACGCAATACGCTGAGATCCACCGGCTTGGCAATAAAGTCGAAGGCGCCTGCCTTGAGCGCACTGACCGCGGACTCCACATTGCCATAGGCGGTAATCACCGCCACCGGAATATGCGGGAATTCGTTCTGTATATGCTGTACCAGCTCAATGCCATTGCCATCGGGCAGGTTCATATCGGTGAGGCAAAGATTAAACTCATTCTCCTGCAATAACTGCCGGGCATCCTGCAGGTTATAGGCAGAGAGGGTGTCGATATTCATCCGGTTAAGGGTAATTTCCGCCAGCTGGCAGATATCCGGTTCGTCGTCGACAATCAGGGCTCGAATGGGTGGCATAGCTTATCGTCATAGAGTGGGTGCAAAAATCAGCTTGGCAAAATATAACACATGGATGCATGGATTTGAGAAAATCGCTGCGGGCCGTTTTATGATCTGTTTTACCGGCTATTTAAACGCCGCTGCAGTCATGGCTGAGTCGGCTCAATCTCCAGTGGCGGCACCTGCTGTAAAAACTGCAGGCGAAAGCAGCCACCCTGGGGTTGGGCAATATAGCGAATGCGGCCGCGGTTGCTTTCCACCATTTCCTTGGTGATATAAAGCCCCAGCCCGGTGCCCTTGTTGCTGGTGGTAAAAAACGGGTCAAATACCTGCTCAACCAGCTCCTCGGGGATGCCGGGGCCATTGTCGATGATATCCAGGTAGGGCTGAGAGGTTTTTTCATCGTAGCCGCAAATCAACTGAAGTCGGACTGCATCACGTGGCAGCTGACTGTGGTTGAGAGCATTGCTGCACAGGTTACACAGTATCTGTTGCAGATGGCTGGAATCAAAACTGATTGATATATTTTTATCCTCACACTGCAGGCTGATCTGGTCTGCAGTCAACTGGCTGTCCCGTGTAAATTCCTCACAGAAATTCTCCAGCCAGTCGTGCAGGTTAAGGGTTTCATATTGCCCCTGACTCTGCCGGGAGAGCTGCAGCACATTTTTCACAATGGTATCCAGGCGCTGTACCTGGGTGGTGATAATGCCGGTGAGTTTCTGATCCCCGGGATCAAGCTGGGATTCCTGTAACAGCTGCGAGGCATGATTAATCGCGCTCAGGGGGTTGCGGATTTCATGGGCAATGCTGGCGGTGAGGCGTCCCAGTGAGGCCAGTTTGATTTGCTGAAAGCGCTGGTTTAACTGGGTGGCATCCTCAAGAAAAATCAGCGTGTCGCCCGCGTCCTCGTCATGTCGATGCAGCGCGCGAAAGCCTGGCTGTATATCCGGCAACCCCTGACCCTGACGAATCGCCTGATGGGGCATGTCCGGGTGTTCCTGCCATTCGAGGAAGCGCTGGTCCAGCGCCGGCAGAATATTTTCCAGCAATGGCTTGTCCTGCAGTGAAATATTGCCCAGTAGTTGCTCGGCAGAGCTATTGGCCATGCGGATATGACCGTCGTTATCCACCACGATAATGCCGGTGCGCATATTCTGGATAATGTCCTCGTTGAGCTTTTCCAGGCTGATAATGTCGGCTTCACGCTGTTTTGCCAGTTGTTCCGATTTACGTACCTGTTGCGACAGCGTGGAGGCTAGAAAACTGGTGCCGAAAAATACCAGGCCAAGAAAACCGGCGCGGGTGTATTCGGTGGCATCGCCGGTGCCGTTTAACAGTGCATAGGTCTGTTCACTGAGCACTGCCAGTGAAGCCAGCGCGGCAAACAGAAAGGCATTGCGGCCGCCCAGAAAGGTGCCGGTGGACGTGACATTGATAATCAACAGAATGCTCAGTGAACTGTTGAGGCCGCCGCTGAAATGGGCCAGCAGGCTGATCAGTATAATGTCGCCCAGGTTGCTGATAATCACCTGGCTTTGCAGGTCAGGGCGACCACGAATGCTCATGCTGAGATACAGCACACTGCTGGCCAGCAGTGCCAGGGTGGCAATCAGGAACCCCTGGGGGTTCTGGCTGCCGAGAAAATCCAGCCAGCCATCCTTGAAAAACATCACCAGCAAGGCCAGCGCCAGCAGAAAACGGTAATGGTTAAACTGGCGCAGTGGCCGCCAGGTGAGAATGTCGTCCTGGCTTAAAAAGGAGTGGGGGTGCTGGCGTCCGTGGCTGCTAGTCAAACCGATTTGTTCCAGTCTTGCAGATGTTTTGTTGAACAGAAATGCCTGCCAGCCTGGCTCACCGCATCCTCGGCAGGAATATAGGTTTTACACTCGGCGCACTGCACCATGGCGGTGTGCTGGTTGTGGTCATCCGCGTTGCGCTGCGAGGATTTTTTTGTCGGCAGTTTGCTGCGCAGCGCAATGCTGCGGAAAGCCCATAAGGCCAGCGCAACCACAATAATAATTAAAAGACTTCTAAACATCTTGCGGATGATCTCCCGATTCCTGATAAAATCCAGCTTCTATTCTAATCCAGATACGGTGTTATGAGTGAAGATCTAAACATTTGCATGATCCAGGATCAGTTTCTGGTGGGTGATATTAAAGGCAATGCGCGCAAAATCATATCACTGGCGCAACAAATGCAGGCAAAGGGCGCCGATCTGTTGCTGTTTCCCGAGCTGGCACTGAGTGGCTATCCGCCGGAGGACCTGCTGTTGCGCAGCGGTTTTATCCGTCAGGTGGAGACAGCAATTGAAGAGATCGCGGCCGCTTCCGGCGAGACACAGATTCTTTTCGGTGCACCAAGACGTGCCGCCGACGGCACACTCTATAATGCCGCCCTGCTATGTCAGCATGGCAAACTGTGTGGTGAATATCACAAGCAGCGTCTGCCCAATTATGCGGTGTTCGATGAAATGCGTTATTTCCAGCCGGGGCATGCACCGTTGATTATAGAGTGTAAACAGCGCCGCATCGGCGTGCTGATCTGTGAGGATGTCTGGTCGGAACTGCCCATGCAGCAGGCGGCGAAGGCAGGAGCGGAGATGATAGTGGTGCTCAATGCCTCGCCCTATCACCGCAATAAACACCAGCAGCGGCTGGATATGCTGCGCCATCGCCAGGCGCAGTATGCCCTGCCGATATTTTACCTGAATATTATCGGTGGCCAGGACGAGTTGGTATTCGATGGTGACTCACTGGTGCTGTCCGCAGATGGCGAGCTGGTGGGGCATGGGCCGGATTTTGCGTCAGCCTGCCTGCACTACCAGATTGCGGCTGATAACAGTATCCGTGCACTGGATACTGAGTTTCACCCTGTGTCCGGTGAACTGCAGAGTATTTATAAGGCGCTGGTTCTGGCGGTGCGCGATTATGTTAAAGGTAACGGCTTTGACGGTGTGGTGATCGGCCTGTCCGGCGGCATTGACTCGGCGCTCACCCTGGCGATTGCCGCCGATGCACTGGGTGCCAGGCAGGTGCATGCGGTGATGATGCCGTCCCGCTATACCGCGCAGATGAGCCTGGATGATGCGCGGGCCGAAGCGGAAACTCTGGGTGTGGATTATCGCGAGATATCGATTGAACCCACCTTCGAGGCATTTCTGCAGACACTAAAAGATGAATTCGCCAACCTGCCGGAAGACACCACGGAGGAGAATATCCAGGCCCGCTGCCGCGGGGTGATCCTGATGGCTTTATCCAATAAACTGCGACGCATGGTGCTCACCACTGGCAATAAAAGTGAAATGGCGGTGGGTTACAGCACGCTATACGGTGATATGGCCGGCGGTTTCGCGCCCTTAAAAGACGTGGAAAAACAGCTGGTGTATGCGCTGAGTGAATACCGCAATAGCCTGTCACCGGTGATACCGCGGCGGGTGATTGAGCGCCCCCCTTCAGCCGAGCTGCGCGCCGACCAGCAGGATCAGGATAGCCTGCCGGATTATGCGGTGCTGGATGCGATCCTGCGTATGAGTGTGGAAGAAGACATGCCGCGGCAGGAGATTGTCGCTGCCGGTTACGATGCCGACACCGTGGATCGGGTGGTTCGCATGGTACAGTTGAATGAATATAAACGCCGTCAGGCACCACCGGGTGTGCGCATTACCCAGCGGGCATTCGGTCGTGACCGGCGTTATCCAATTACCTCGGGCTATGGCCGTGGTTGAACAGCGGATAAATACAATACCAACGCAGTGCGAACATACGGGGTTCTAGAATGAAAAAACTGGTGGCGATAATCAAGCCATTCAAGCTGGATGATGTGCGCAGCGCGTTAACCGATATGGGTTTAACGGGGCTGACCGTCACCGAAGTCAAGGGCTTTGGCCAGCAACAGGGGCACACCGAGCTGTACCGGGGCGCGGAATATGTGGTGGATTTTATTCCCAAGGTGAAGCTGGAGGTGGTGATGGATGATGGCCTGCTGGATCAGTGTATCGAGGCAGTACTGGCTGCCGCCAGAACCGGTAAGATCGGCGATGGCAAGATTTTTGTCAGCCATATGCAAAACACCGTGCGCATCCGCACCGGGGAAAAAGACCTGCAAGCCTTGTAGTGTGTAGTGCAGGCCTGCAGCCTGTTGTTAGCCCGCCTGTAGTTGGCGATTCATGGCTTACTGGTAAGCGGGTTGATCAAGCTGGGCTGTTTCCTTGAGCACCGCCAGTTGCTGTGAATCTTTTTGCTGATTGGTGTCCAGCACCAGTTGTGCCGCACCCGCCAGATCATCCATTCCCAGTTGCTGGTATGCCTGCACCATAATTTTCAGTGCATCTCGGCTGGCCGGCGTGGTGGGGTAGTTTTCCAGTATATACTGGCCACGCTTGGCGGCAGCCAGCCAGGCCTGGCGCTTGATATAATAGTTGGCCGCGTGCAGTTCAGCTTCCGCCAGTTTGTTGCGTAAATGCAGCATATGCTGGTAGGCATCGGCGGCGTAACGGCTGTCGGGGAACTGTTGTACCAGGGTGGAAAAACTGCGCAGTGCATCGTGCATTGCCCGGTTGTCATGTTGCGCCATGTCCCTCGGGAAATAAGTGTCGAGAA
>DATCTK010000067.1:0-7774 GCA_036567985.1 Gammaproteobacteria bacterium
GCTTCAGTCTGTATCAGCCAGCGATTGATTTCTGCTTTACCCTGTGGCTCGATCACAAACAGGGTTTCACTGCCGGTCACGCTGATCTGGCCGAGTGCAATCGAGTCGGTCGAAATGCTGGCGGGGGTCACACGCAACTGCTCGATGGCATAAATATAGGCTGTGTTTAATAGCTCGGTGCTGTCACGCTGCTGCTGGCTTCGTTGAAACGCTGCAAACTGATCCATCTGCAGCGAACCTATAGTGATCTCTGCCGGGGTATCAATGCTCAGCTGATTGATCTGCACAGTGTCTATGACCAGCAGATTCAGCTTCAGTTGATGGTTGATAATGCGCAGTTGATCCAGCGCGAATTGTCCATTCACATAGACGGGGAGCTGTGCAGTGGCTGTGTTATCACTTGTGTGCTTGCCATAAGCCAGTTCGCCCTGCCAGTCTACATCTTTCAGCGTTACGCAATAATGCAGTGGTTTGATTTGCGCATTGCCCGCGTGTCGTGTGCAGAGTTGTGTGTCGCTGAGGTGAACATTGTTGATCGCCAGTTCAAGTGGTTTGCTGACTGTGACTGGCGCATTGTCTGTTGCCTGTGATGAGGTCTCTGCCGCCTGCTTATTATCCGTCTCAGTCGGCGGGGTGGATTGCGCTGTTAGCCAGGGTTGAATGTCCAGTTGATTGTCCGCGGTAATGCTGGCATGACTGCGCAGGCCGTTAAGGCTGATGTCGCCCAGTGATATCTGTCGCTGCCGGGTCACACTGAGCGGGCCAACTTTTAACTGTGCAAAACCCAGCAGGGGTTCAGTCGTGGTTTCGCTGTCATGCTCTGCGGATGTGTCTGCCACGGCCTGTTGCAGAAATGACAGTGTTTCGATTTCAATCGTTTCTAACTTGATCTGATCGAGGCTGTCGATGTTTAGCTGTGGCAGTTTGACACTGGCAACTTGCAGCAGGTCACGTTGCAGTTGCCGGTTGTGCAGCTGCAGTGATTGCAGTGTCAGGCCACCATTGACATACAGTGGTAAGGCCGCGTTTGTATTGTTATTTTGCGCCTGCAATGGGCGATAGGCCAGTTCGCCCTGCCAGTTGAAATGCTGCAGTTTGCTGCAGTAATCCAGTAACGCCTGCTGGTTATTATCAAGCTGTGTGGCACAGAGCTGGATATTGCTCAGGTCTATCCTGTGCACTGCTGCCTGCCAGCTGGCACCTTCTGTCTGTTCGCTCGGTGTATCTTCAGCCGTTTCCTGTGCCGTCGCAGCAGCTAGCTGGATGCCGCCGATATTCAACTCGCCAGCCTGTTGCAGTTCAATATCGAGTGAGAAATCACGCAGAATGATTTCATTGATTTCCACCTGCTGGTTGAACAGTGGCAGCCAGTCCCAGTCGAGCGTCAGTTCACCGATATTAAAACCCTGTTGTTGTGCATTCTGTGCATGCGCATTGTGCAGAGAAACTCGACCGTTAAGCAGAGAAATTTCAATGCGCTGGATACTGGCATCCAGCGATTGTGTTGCCAGCCAGCGTTCTGCCGACAGGATAATAATCGCTGACAGACTGAGGCGAAGAATAACCAGCACCAGGGTAAATAGAATCAGCAGGCTCAGCAGCAGGGTGCTGATGGTGTGTTGTTTAAGCTGTGTACGGTAGTGGTTTATAAATGACATGTTTAAGGTTTTTATGTGTATGAAAGCAAGGTGTATTGCGTCGATGATAACAAAAGCTGCAGCTCAGGGTAATCTTATGGGCCTGATTGTCAGTTACGGACATTAAGGATTCCATCCCATAAAAAAGCACCCCGCAGGGTGCTTTTGTCAACTGGCTAGTTGTTATGGGTGACTAGTCATCTGGCTGTGGCATGGGAAGTCCGGCCAGTTTGCAGACTTCATGCATGGGGTCACGGGGGAACAGGCTGTAGATGTGCTTTTCGTATTCTTTCTGGTTACGGAAGTGGGTGTTCTTTTTACCCAGTTCACGCACCACCTTGTGCATAGTTGGGCAAACCTGGTTTTCTTCGTAGTATTCACGTACGTATAGAATCAGTTCCCAGTGATCATTATATAGATCCACGCCATCGTTCTTTGCAACGGTTTCGGTAAAATCTTCACTCCAGTCTCCGAGGTTGCGGAGGTATCCCTGTTCATTGGTTTCTACGCTTTTGCCGGCTACATTCAACATCATAACTCGTATCTCCTGTGGTTCATTTTTGCCATTGACCTTATGGGGAGGTGGTAGACCTTTACCTGGTCAACGTATTGAGTATAGTAAGTTACGGTGTGATTCGTTGGTCGTATACTGACAATTCTGATTAACGGCATAAGGGGTTTAAAATCCATTGTTTATGGAGCTTTGGTGATGCAGATAGTATGATTCCCTTATCAAAGTTTTTTATTCGTAAACTGGTTCAATTCATATGGCTTATTCCGAATCCATAGCATCTTCACTCTATCCATGGCAGGTCTCGCAGTGGCAGAAGATTCAGTCACAGTTGTCCGCTGATAAGCTGCCCCATGCGCTGCTGCTGTCGGGTAAGGAGGGGCTGGGGAAGCGGGCGTTTGCCGAGGCGCTGGCGCACAGCCTGTTATGCCAGCAGCCGACGGACAATGGTACTGCCTGTGGTGCCTGCGCAGCCTGCCAGCTGTTAGCGGCGCATACCCACCCTGATCTGCTACTGTTGCAGGCAGAGGAGGCAGGCAAGGCGCTTAAAGTGGATGAAGTACGGGAGCTGTCATCCCGCCTTCAGTTCACCAGTCAGTTCGGCGGTTACAAGGTGGCGCTGGTTGTGGATGCCCATGATATGAATATCAATGCCGCCAACAGCCTGTTAAAAACCCTGGAAGAACCGGCGCAGCGGTCGGTGCTGATTCTGGTCAGCTCCCGCGCGGAAAAACTACCGATTACCGTGCGCTCGCGCTGCCAGCGTATTCTCTTTAATGAACCCGATGAAGCGCTGGCGGTTGACTGGCTGAGGCAGCAGGGGGTTGAGGATTCGGCTCAACTGTTACGCCTGGCACATGGCGCGCCTTTGCTGGCACAGCAACTGAAAAGCGGCGAGTTGTACGAGCAGCATCAGCAGCTGATTAAATCACTGCTGGCTCTGGCGGCGAACCAGCCGCTGCTGGCACAGGCGGAATTGCTGCATAAGCTGCCGCTGGCCTATTTGCTGAACTGGCTGTATGACTGGGTGCAGGACCTGATCAAGCTGCATCAGTGTGGTGAGCAGGTAACACTGGTACACGAGACCTATCGCAGGGAGCTGAGCCAGCTGGTGCCCCGTTCCAGCCTGCCGGCACTGTATGAGTACCTGGAACAGTTGCTCAAACAGAAACAATTGCAATCAATTCCGCTGAATTCTCAACTGTTGTGGGAAGATTTGCTATTATCATGGACCAGACAATTAAAACGGGTATAGATATATGGTCGCTGGCGGCACACCAAGACAGGGCATACTTTCACTCACCATCAAGGACAAGGCGGCGCTTTATGCGGCCTATATGCCATTTATTGTGAATGGCGGCCTGTTTATTCCCACCAATAAATCCTATGGCCTGGGCGAGGAAGTGTTTATGCTGCTCACCCTGATGGACGATAAAGAACGTTTACCGGTGGCCGGCAAGATTATCTGGATTACCCCACCCGGTGCCCAGGGCAATAAATCGACGGGCATAGGTGTGCAGTTCGGCCCGCAGGATAACGGCCAGACCCGTACCAAGATCGAGACCTACCTGGCCGGGGCGTTGAAGTCCGACCGCACCACTCATACCATGTGAGAGGGCCATGTGAGTGGCCAGCAACTGGCCGCGAAATAAGCCCATACAGGCCGTTCGCGACGATCCTGGCCCAGGCTCACCATTGCCCATTCGCTGATTGAACTAAGCCCATCCAGGAAAAACGGCTCAAAATCCGTTACACTGTGCGGCCAGTATTCTGTGTATAACCAGCCCCGTTTTTTAAAAACCTGCCTATGTTTATTGATTCCCACTGCCATCTCGATCGAATTGACCTGAACGACTTTGATAACAGCTTCAGTACATTGCTGTCGCGTATCGAGCAGGGGCGGGTTGAGCGCATGCTCTGTGTGGGGATTAACCTGCAGGACTACCCGTCAATGAAGCAGCTGGTGCAGGGCCAGCCACAGATCGACCTGTCGGTGGGGGTGCACCCCTGTGATGCGGCAGACCACAGCGCCCAGCTCCAGCAGCTACTGGAGCTTGGTGCGGATGATCAGGTGGTGGCGATCGGCGAAACCGGGCTGGACTATTACTATTCCAGCGACAGTCGTGCGCAGCAGATGGCCAGTTTCGAGCTGCATATGCAGGCGGCCAACCAGCTGGGTAAACCGGTGATTGTGCACACCCGCGATGCGCAGCAGGATACGCTGGATATCCTGCGCCAGGGCCAGGTAGAGCAGTGTGGCGGGGTGCTGCACTGTTTCACCGAAAGTTGGGAGATGGCGCGCGAGGCACTGGATATGGGCATGTATATCTCGTTTTCCGGCATCGTCACCTTCCGTAATGCCCAGGCGCTGCGGGATGTGGCGAAAAAAGTGCCCGATGACCGCTTTCTGATTGAAACCGATTCCCCCTACCTGGCACCGGTGCCGCACCGTGGCAAGCAGAACCATCCCGGCTGGGTGGGCCATGTGGCGGAGTGCCTGGCCGAGGTACGGGGCAGTTCGCTGCAGCAGATTGCCGAGTTGAGCAAGGTCAATTATCTGCGTCTAATTAAGGGTAATTAAGCGTTTATTAATGTTATAATCCGGTGCCATGTAACATGCCTAATGACACCTTCAGCGGGGCGAGAAGCGGCTAGATGCAAGGCACTTGCCCGCCGGGGTAGCCATCTACCTCAAGGGCAAGTAACACAGCAGATGGACGCTTATCGCCTCGCCCGAAGGGAGTCCCCGAGCGACGCCAGTTCGGCGTTGCAGCGCTTGACAAGGGAATGGCCCTTGCGCCTGCGCACTGTGCCTTGCCCTGACATCGCTCGGGGGCTCTGAAGGCGTTATTAGGCATGTTACATGGCACTAGTTTTTGAATAACCACAGGCATGACCCGATGAAGTACGATATTGCAGCTGACGAGCTTAAAAAAGCCCGTGTTCCCCATGAAGTGTTTCTCACCAATCTGATCTTTAATCACATCCTGGTGTTTGTGGCGATTATCAGCGCCAGCTCACTGACTCAATATATAGTGATTGTGCCTATCTTCTCCGTGGTTAGCCTGATCTACCTGTTCTGGGGCGCCAGCCGTGCCAGCAAGCACGCCAGCTGGTATGTTAATGCCCACTGGCAGATTGCCGCACGCCGCAGCCGTTTCTTCCTGATTATGCTGGCGGTTATGGGTAGCGTTATGGCGGCGGTGTTTATGCTGTCGGGTGGCGATATGAAACCCCAGCACTGGGCACTGGGCGGCGTGGCTTTCCTGCCGGTGATGATCACGGTGCTGGGGCTGATTGTGTTTGAATCCGAGTCACTGCATCAGGCGAAAAACGGCACCCTGCCGGACTGGGTCAGTGAACGCTACCCGGAAAATGCACTGACACCGATTGAGCAATAAGCACTCCATGACGACTAAAGCTGTGCCACGCAAGCACGTTTTCCTGGGCGTACTGGCGTTTGCCATTATCGCGCTGTTTGCGGCACAGCAACTCACCGACTCCGGCCCGCCGCAAAATCACGCGGGCTTCCCCTGGGAAGTTACCGTGCTTGAGTCGGGCCACAGCCAGGTTTTCAGCCTGACCCTGGGGCAATCCACCCTGGCCCAGGCGGAGAACCTGTTCCGCGAAGTGGCCGAGCTGACACTGTTCAGTGCCGAGGGCAGTGAACCGGCGGTGGAAGCATTTTTTGAAGAAGTGAAAATCGCCGGCCTCAAATCCAAAATGGTAATGGCCATTGATATTCCGCAGGCACAGTTAAACGACATGTACGACCGCGGTGTGCGTATTGCTACCCTGGGCAGCGGCACCCGTAAAGTCACCCTGTCATCGGCCGATGCGCAAACTGTAAGGCGCATGCCCATTACATCCATTACCTACCTGCCGGCAATCAATCTGAGTGCAGAGCTGGTTGAAAAACGTTTTGGCCTGCCCGCCGAAAAGCTGGCTGACCCCAGCAGTGATGCAGTGCACTGGCTCTACCCTGAACTCGGTGTTGATATCGCGCTGAGCGAAGAGAACCGTGAAGTGATCCAGTATGTTCACCCAGATAACTTTACTGCCCTGGTTGCGCCGTTAAAGCAGCCGGTGACAGACAGCACACCGCAATAAACCCCGTAATAATATAAACAGCTCGAAACATACAGATCCGCTCAGCCCTTTCCTTACTGATTGCTACAGACGGCATTATTGCTTTATTGCACAAGCCTCAACCGCTAAACTGTGCGTTTAAAAATAAAACACGGCAAGACCCGCAGCCATCGCAGGTCGATATAAAAACAGGCCAGCAGCACAGGCCAGCAGCTAGCGTCAACACACGCTCTGCATTAAACCAACACAACCACTAGAGGAGCGCCTACGTGAGTGACGCGAATTCCACCCCGGATATTGACGCGGTAAAACGCTATTTACTGCAACTGCAACAGAACATCTGCGATGCGCTGCAACAGGAAGACGGTGAGAAAACCTTTATTGTTGACGAGTGGCAGCGTGAGCAGGGCGGGGGTGGTCGCAGTTGTGTGCTGGCCGATGGCGCTGTGTTTGAAAGTGCCGGTATCAACTTTTCCCATGTGTTCGGTGATGGCCTGCCGGCTTCGGCCACCGCGCACCGTCCGGAACTGGCCGGGCGTTCATTCCAGGCGATGGGTGTGTCGCTGGTTATCCATCCGAAAAACCCCTATGTGCCCACCTCACATGCCAATGTGCGCTTTTTTATTGCCGAGAAGGAAGGCGAGGCACCGGTGTGGTGGTTTGGCGGTGGCTTCGATTTAACCCCCTATTATGGCAATGAAGACGATGTAAAACACTGGCACCGTGTGGCAAAGCAGGCCTGTGATCCGTTTGGTGCAGATGTTTATCCACGTTATAAGCAATGGTGTGACGAGTATTTTTACCTCAAACACCGCGATGAACCCAGGGGCATCGGTGGCCTGTTCTACGATGACCTTAATGAGTGGGGTTTCGAGAAATGTTTTGCCTTTATGCAAAGCGTGGGGGATCACTATATCCAGGCCTACCTGCCGATTGTGCAAAAACGCAAGGCAATGGCGTACGGCGAACGGGAACGTGATTTCCAGCTCTATCGCCGTGGCCGCTATGTGGAGTTTAACCTGGTGTATGACCGGGGTACATTGTTCGGACTGCAGTCGGGTGGCCGTACCGAATCAATTCTGATGTCGATGCCCCCCAATGTGCGCTGGCGCTATAACTGGCAGCCGGAGCCGGGCAGTGCAGAGGCTGAGCTGTATGACAAATACCTGAAGCCGCAGGAGTGGATTTAGGTATATACGCAGGATCCATCTCGTTTGATCGGTGTCTCGTAGGGTGGATCAAGCGAAGCGGATCCACTAGTTATTGAGATGCATGGCCTTTTTCAAAATCATTTTTATACGAACCAGGACTCAATCCCTTAGTCCAGTTTGCATCCGCGATATTCTGACCTGTTGTGTTTCGCCTTTCTGGCGACTTACTTCTTTGCCTCCAGCAGCCACTACTGTCCGGAATAAAACAAATCAAAAGCCTTGAAAGTATTGAAGCCTCTGGGTTTAAAGGGTAAAACCCATTGATACGACTCAACAACCCAAAGGCTTCAACATGTATAGAAATACACGATTTGGTCAGATAATGG
>DATCTK010000068.1:0-23119 GCA_036567985.1 Gammaproteobacteria bacterium
TCGCAGAGACATATCAGCATTGTTCAGAGGCACCCTAGGTCTAATATTCAGGTAATGGGGCAATTTCAGCAGGTTCACTGACTGAGCAGCGTCTTTAACCTGCCGCTGCGATCCAGTTCCGCCAGCTCGTCGAAGCCGCCCACATGCACAGTGCCAATATATATCTGCGGTACCGTATTGCGCCCGGTTTCCTGTTCCATGGCTTGCCAGCGCTTGCGGTCTCCGCCGAGGTCAATTTTCTCGATCTGTTTTACACCGCGCTTTTTCAATAATCGCTCTGCCCGCTGGCAATAGGGACAGGATCGGGTGCAGTACATACGAATCTGGGCCATTGCGCCACCTGTATCAGTCTACAAAGGCGCGGATTTTATCAGGTAACCACAAAGCTTGCAGCTAAAGTGCCCACCACCAGGCTCCAGCCATCCACCAGCACAAACAACATCAGCTTGAAGGGCAGCGAGATAATCAGCGGTGACAGCATCATCATACCCATGGCCATAAGCACACTGGCCACCACCAGGTCGATAATCAGGAAGGGAATAAACAGCATAAAGCCGATCTGGAACGCGGTTTTCAGCTCCGAGGTCAGAAACGCCGGCATCAGCACCGACATGGGCACGGCATCCGGGCCATCATAGGCTTCGTCACCCGCCAGGTTGGCAAACAACTGAATATCGGTTTCCCGGGTCTGTTGAATCATAAATTTATGAAACGGCTGCTTGAGTCGGGAGATTGCCTCATCAGCACCGATCTGCTCGGCAATATAGGGCTGATAGGCATTTTCATAGGCCTGGCTGAAAACCGGCGCCATAATAAAAAAGCTGAGAAACAGTGACAGGCCGATCAGGATCTGGTTAGACGGGGTTTGTGCCGTACCCAGTGCCTGACGCAAAATCGACAGCACAATAATAATGCGGGTAAAGGATGTCATGGCAAGCAACAGCGCCGGCAGCACCGACAGCACTGTCATAAACATCAGCACCTGCAATGACAGCGAATAGGACTTGCCACCGGATGCGGTATCTTCAATCACCAGCGCCGGCAACCCTGCCTCGGCCAGAACCGGACCGCTGAACAACAGTAATATAGGAGACAGCAATAACAGCCCGGCAATGCGTTTACTCATGGTACTAGTCATCGCGCTGACCATTCTTCTGTTGCAGCTGCTGCAGGGTTTTATCAAAGGCCGAGGCCTGCTCGCCCTGGGTACCCAGCACATGCAGTGTCTGGATATGTCCCGGTGTTACGCCGATCAGCAGGCGGGTGTTTTCAACTTCAATCAATACCGCTTTTTCGCGCGTACCCAGTGACAAGCCGCCAATCACTTTCATATCCACCAGGTTATTGCCGGGCAGTCGTCCGTATTTTCTTAATATCCACGCCAGCCCCAGAATCAGCGCAACAACAATCGCCAGCCCCATAAACATATTCAGCATATTGCCCAGTGAAAAAGCATCCGTAGAACTGCTTCGACCAATCGGCTCGACTGTTGCCTGTGCCAGCACCGGCCAGCTCAGCAGGCTGCTGATTACAACAGAGAGGAACTTGCAGGAAAGCATTTTCATATTGAGCAAAAATCCCGTGGCGTTAGCGCAGCAGACTTGACTGGCGAATTTCATCGACAATAACCTAGCGAAGTTTTTTAACCCGCTCGGCCGGACTGATAATATCGGTCAGGCGGATACCGAATTTTTCGTTCACCACCACCACTTCGCCGCGTGCGATCAGGGTGCCATTGACCAGCACATCCATGGGTTCACCTGCCAGACGTTCCAGCTCAACCACCGAGCCCTGATTCAGTTGCAGCAGGTTCCGAATACTGATTTTAGTGCGCCCAATTTCCATCGAGAGATTAACCGGAATATCCAGCACCACATCCAGATTTACATCGGAGCCAGGCACACTTTCATCTTTAAGCTCATTAAAACTGGCAGCGTCCGCAGCTTCGGTTTCTGCCTGCTCATTGAGTGCATCAGCCCAGACATCATCAACAGATTCTGTATTTTCTTCATCGCTCATAATTTTATTCTCAACACTTAATCAGAGGCTTCGTTAACATAATTTAACTCTTTACGACCCACTCGCTCGACCACCTTGATGGCCGCATTGCCACGGGACACACCCAGCTCCCCACGGAACAGTGGAATATCCTCGGCATCCAGCACCACCCGATCCGGCATATCAAAGGGAATGATGTCTCCCACTTTTAATTTATTCAGATCGGATAAATTGATTTCAATTTCCGCCAGCTGGCTTTTAATTTCCACCTTGGCTTCAAAAATTTCATCCCGTAATGACATCCGCCAGCGATCATCAATTTCGGACACATCAGACTGCACCCCGGCATCCAGCAGGTCGCGGATGGGCTCGACCATTGAATAGGGCATGGTGACATGTAGATCACCACCGCCACCTTCCAGGTCAAGACGGAAGGTACTCACTACAATTACTTCGGTAGGACTAACAATATTCGCCAGGTGGGGATTCACTTCAGATGACTGATACTGCATCTTCAGTGGCTTGATCGGCTTCCAGGCACTTTCCAGATCCTTGAAAATCTGTTCCAGCAGAATGCTGATCACCCGCTGTTCGGTGGGCGTAAATTCACGGCCTTCAATCTTGTTATAGAAACGCCCTTCACCGCCGAAGAAATTATCCACCACGATAAACACCAGCTTGGGGTCAATCACGAACAAGGCGGTGCCTTTGAGGGGTTCAACCTTGATCATATTCAGGCTGGTGGGTACATACAGGCTGTGCACATATTCCGCGAACTTCATCATCTGCACGCCGCTTACCGATATTTCCACCTGGCGGCGTAACAGGTTGAACATGCTGACGCGAAAGTAACGGGCAAAACGTTCGTTAATCATTTCCAGCGTCGGCAATCGCCCACGCACAATGCGTTCCTGCGAATTAAAATCGAACGAGCGTGCGGTACCGTCATTAAGGTCTTCACCTTCGGTATCCACATCACCATCGTCTACCCCGTGTAACAGGGCATCGATTTCGTCCTGACTTAATACATCTGCGGTTGCCATATTGATCTTCTACTGCATTACAAAACTGGTGAAATAGAGTGCTTCGATTTCATTCGGTGCGTTCACTGACTTGAGCACATCCTGTATCACTTTCATCGCTTCCTGGCTCAGCGCACGCTTGCCTTCACGGGTATTGATTTCATGGTACTGCTTGCCACTCAGCAACAGCAGTAATTCATTTCGTACTGCCGGCATGTGGGTGTTCAGTGCAGGCTGAACCCGCGGGTCATAGGTCATTACCTGAATATCCACCTGCAGAAAACTCACCTGATCCTGGTTTTCAAAATTCACCACAAACGCGGGCGTCAGCGGAATATAAATTGGCTGATTTGATCTGGGCGCATCCTCAGCAGATTGGGTCTCCGGCTCGGCCAGGGTTTCAGCCAGCACTTCTTCATCCACGGTTTCGGTTTCGGCCTCGTCGTCACTGCCACCGATAAAAAACACCGCCAGGCCAATAATCAGGGCAAGCGCCAGCAAGACCCCATTGACCAGCAGTACAATCTTGATCAGACCGGGTTTTTTTCTGCCGCCCTCTGCTTCGCTATTCTCGTCGTTGTTTTCTAAATCTTCGTCAGCCATTCAGCTACCCCTGTTGTTATTCGCAATAAATGCAAAGAGTGTGCCGTATTTTTTCAGTTAATCCACAAACACACTGAAAAAATACCCCACACAACGATTAAACCTGAACTAAGCATAGTGTTAATTCATTAATTTTCAATAAGATAGATCAAACTACAGAATGCTTGCAGCAATCCCGGCACTGTACAGGCAAGCCCCTGTCAAATCGGCTGTAACAGCAAATCGTCAGCATCCGTCTGCTTTTGAGCTGTATAAGTCAGGGTTTTGGCCGATAAGCTCAGATGAAACTGGGCAGACAGCCAAAAAACTGTCACTCTCTGAATAAACCGGATAACAACCAGTCGATAAGATGACATACGGATGATTAATATACCGCCAATAAAACCCAGTAGCAGTATGCCCAGCGAGCTGATCAGCCGGGTCACTGAGACCCTGCGCGTGGGCCAGGTACTGAATGCCACCACCCAGCGGGGCGGCGATGCCATGGCCAAAGTGCTGATACAGCTGGGCGAGCACACCCTGCAGGCAAATACCCCGGTAAAACTGGAAACCGGCCAGGAGATTAAGCTTCTGGTCAAGGCAGCGGGTGATGCGGAACTGGGTAAACTGCCGCTATTGACGATTTTACCGCCCAAACAAGCTCCCAGCAGCAACAACGCATTATCGCACACCCAGCTGGCGCAAATTAAACTGCGCCAGTTTATTGCCATCCAGCAGGCTTTTAGCCAGCCACTGCAAACAGCACAGGCCATTCTTGCCAATAAACCGGGGCTAAACCTGCTTCCGACAAAACTGGCTGGACAGTTGAACCAGCTGCAAAGCGCATTGCAACTACCGCTGGAACAACTCAGCGGAAAACAGCTCAGGCAGCAGATAGAAAGCAGCGGTATTTTTCTGGAAGCGAAGCTAAAAAATCTCAGCCAGGGCAATAACGTTAATCTCAACCAGGATTTCAAACAGCTGTTACTGAACATCCGCCAGCAACTTGATAGCAGCGGCCTGGGCAAAGCACCCGCCGAAGCGGAGGCCGCTCCACTGTCAAACGAACAGCGCCAGCAGATACAGCAGTTATTGCAGGGCAGTATCCGTAGCTATGCCAGTCTCAGCGAACGCCTGATGCAGATACTGCCACGCAGTCTGTTGCAGCCGGTGGCACAGTTGTTGACAGGTCAGCAACCTGCGGCCAGCGTCTCCGCTGATGTGCGTGCCCTGGCGGAACTGATCAGCCAGACGCTGCAGCACAAAACCGGCTCGCCACAACACGCCCAGGAGCTAATGAGCCTGCTCAACACCCGCTTTATGCTGCTGGATCTGGCTACCCAGGTGGAACGCTCACTGGGGCAGCTCAGCAGCTTCCAGCTACAGCCGCTGAGCCGCGAGGCGGATGGCCTGACCCTGTTACTGTTCAACCTGCTGTTAAAGGACAAGGACCAGGCTCATGATGCCCACTTTCGCATTGAGCAGGAAAACAGCGCACAGGACCCGGCACAACAGGGCTGGAAAGTGAGCATCTATTTTAACTTCAACACCCTGGGTAAACTGCAGGCGGATATCCACCTGATGGACAACCAGGTCGCCAGTGTTTTTTACTGTGAGCAGGATGCCACCAGCGCCCGGGTGCGCTCACTGCTGCCGGTGCTGCAGGACAATTTAGACAGAGCCGGTTTTATGGTCAGTGGCATGCGGGTCAGCACCCGCGCCAGTAATGAATCACCGGTACTGTCACCGCAGACACACCTGCTGGATGAGAAGATATGAAGCAGCAGAAACAGCCGATTGCCGTGGCACTGGAATATGACGGCTACAGTGCACCCACGGTCAGCGCCACCGGCATGGGTAAAATCGCCGAGGAAATCATACGCATCGCCGAGGAAAACGGTGTGCCACTGCAACAGGACAGTGAGCTGGTATCGGTACTGGCGGATCTCGAACTGGGGGATGAGATTCCGGAAAACCTCTACCGGGTAATTGCCGAAGTGATTGCCTTTGCCTATATTGTCAGTGGACGCTTTCCTGTGGACTGGCAGCCCGAGCAGTAGATCAACCGTCAGTACGCTGTTTGAATCATGCGCCAGACTGTTCTTTAGGCGTTTGCAGCAGCCGGGTAAATTCAGCCGCACTCAGCGGCGGTGAAATCAGATAACCCTGAATCATTTCACAACCATGCTGCTTGAGAAACGCAAACTGGGTTTCTGTTTCCACGCCTTCCGCAATCACCTGTAAATTCATACTGTGCGCCATGGCAATCACCGCACGGGCAATTGCACCGTCCTGCGGATTGCCATGAATGTCCTCGATAAAGGAGCGATCAATCTTGATCACATCCAGCGGAAACTGGTGCAGATAACTCAACGATGAGTAACCCGTACCGAAATCATCCATCGACAATGCCACCCCGGTCTTTTTCAACTGGTGCATTTTGCGGATGCTGTTTTCTGCATCCTGCATAACAATGGTTTCGGTAATTTCCAGGTCAATCGACGCCGGTTCAATCTGGTAATCCGCAAGTAGCTGCGCCACCTGGTCCACCAGATCCGTCTGCATAAACTGCCGTGCCGACAGATTGATGCCCATCTTTAATGGCTGCCCCATCTGCTGCCACTGTTTCAATTGTGCCATGGCCTGACGCATAACGTATTCACCCAGTGGCTGGATCAGCCCGGTTTCTTCAGCCAGTGGTATAAAACGAATGGGAGGCACCAGGCCATGGGTTTTATGTCGCCAGCGCACCAGTGCTTCGACGGCGATAATGTTTCGTGTCTGAGCATCCACCTGGGGCTGGTAAAACAGTTCCAGTTCATCATTATCCAGTGCATGGCGCAAATCATTTTCCATGCGCAAGCGGTCATCCACACGGCGATTCATATCATGGGTATAGAAATGCTGCTGCCCACCACCCAGCCCCTTGGCCTTGCGCATGGCGGCATTAGCGCATTGCATCAGCCCGGCGGCATCCAGTTCATCTTCGGGGTAGAGAGCAACCCCCATGCTCAGTGACACCACTACCGGCTCACCGGCAAGATCAAATTCGGTCTGTTTGAGTGACTGGTGGATCTGCTGTAGCAGCTGGTTGATTTCTTCCGTGGAGGACGGGCTTTCCAGCAACAGCGCAAATTCATTGCCGCTGATTCGGGCCAGTGTGTCACCTTCAAATACGATACCGCGCAGAAAACCGGCGAAGCCCAACAGCAGCTCATTGCCGATATCGTGTCCCAGGCTGTCGTTAATTAACTGGAAGCGATCTATATCCATCATTACCACCGCCACCATATGCCCTGCGTGCTCGGCCACCTTGATGGCATGGGTCAGACGTTCCTTGAACAGGGTCTGGTTTGGAAGATCGGTGAGCAGGTCATGATAGGCCTGATGCAGTATCATGTCTTCAGCCCGTTTCAGCGCGGTAATATCCTGAATGGTTCCCAGCACATACTCGGGCTTATTATCCGCACCCATCTGTACATCGGCATGCTGGTAAACATAACGCTCCTTGTTATCTATTCCCTGCAGGCGATGTTCCAGCATAAAGCCGGTACCCCGTTGCCGTGCATCACTAAAGGCATAGTGCACCCGCTCACGATCCTCCTCTGGAACATAGCTAAGTAAATTTTCCAGCTGCAGGGGCTGGTTACGTTCAATGCCCAGCATATCCAGTGTGTTTAATGGCAGCCTGAACTCATCTGTTGCAATATCCCAGTCCCAGTAACCCAGCCTGGCGGTATGCAGCGCATGATCGATGCGCCGACGATTCTTGCGCAGGGAAAAATCCGTCTCGCGTGCGCGCAACACATAACGCACCCGTTGTGGAAACAGGCTCCAGTTAATCGGCTTGGTAATAAAATCTGTGGCGCCAACCGCAAACGCCCTGTCCACCGACACCACATCATCCAGCCCGGTCAGCATAATAATGGACACGGCTGAGTCTGAATCCAGCTCACGCATGCGCTGACAGGCTTCAAAGCCATTCATCATCGGCATGATCACATCAAGCAATACCATCTCAGGCTGGTGCTGACGAAAATATTCAACACCTTCAATGCCATTGCCGGCTTCTATCACATCATAACCCTGTTTGCGCAACAGCTTGCTTATCATATTGCGCACCACGACATCATCATCCACCACCAGGATTAACGGTGCCCTTTGCTGGGCATTTATGTGCGTTGTAGTCGTTTGTTTATCTAATGTAGACACGGAAATGACCTGTATATGCGTGGTTTTAGCGGCAGTGCCTGGCGACTGCAACGCCGTTTGCATCTGCTAAGCTGGCTGGCAATCACAGCACCTGATCAGCAAACTGAAAAAAGCTGCGGCACTTTAGCAAAGCATGGCTTTACATGCCCCGTGCCAGATCACGCTTTATGTCTTCAATATCTTCCAGACCCACCGCAACCCGAATCAGTCCATCGGCAATACCTGAGGCCTGGCGCTGTTCGTCGGTGAGTCGCCCATGGGTGGTGGTCGCCGGGTGGGTAATGGTGGTTTTAGTATCACCCAGGTTGGCGGTGATCGAACAGATTTGCGTGGCATCAATCAATGCCCAGCCTGCATCCTTGCCACCCTTTAATTCAAATGACAGCAAGCCCCCGAAACCGGACTGCTGGGTTTTCGCCAGCTCATGTTGCGGGTGCGATGGCAAACCGGGGTAATACACCCGCGCCACCTGCGGCTGTTGTTCCAGCCACTGTGCCAGTTGCAGTGCATTCTGGCTGTGCGCCTGCATGCGGATATTCAGCGTTTCCAGCCCCTTTAAAAATACCCAGGCGTTGAAGGCACTCATGGTGGGGCCGGCACTGCGCAGGAAGCTGTACACCTCGGTGCCCACAATTTTTTCCGTACCCAGCACCGCGCCACCCATGCAACGTCCCTGGCCATCGATGTATTTGGTGGCGGAATGGATCACAATATCGGCACCCAGTGAAATGGGCCGCTGCAGCGCCGGCGTACAGAAGCAGTTATCAACCGCCAGCAGGCAATCATGCTGATGGGCAATGTCCGCCAGCGCCCTGATATCAACGATTTCGGTCAATGGATTGGACGGCGTTTCCAGAAACAGCAGTCGGGTGTTTTTCTGAATGGCCTTATCCCAGGCTTGTAGATCCGACAGATCGACAAAGGTGGTTTCAATACCCAGTCGTGCCAGAAAATTATTGAATAACACCGTGGTGGTACCAAAAATACTGCGCGAGGAAACGATGTGATCACCGCTTTTAAGCAGTCCCAGGCAGGTGGACAGAATCGCCGCCATGCCGGATGCCGTCGCCACGCCACATTCAGCACCTTCCATGCGCGCCAGGCGCTGTTCGAAGGTACGCACCGTGGGATTGGTAAAGCGCGAATAGATATTACCCGGCTGGTCACCGGCAAAGCGTGCCGCGGCTTCTGCCGCAGACGAAAACACAAAGCTCGAGGTGAGAAAAATCGGCTCACTGTGTTCCTGTTCATGGCTGCGGCTTTGCCCCGCCCTTACCGCCTGGGTGGCCAGACCCCACTCTGCTTCTAGTTCGTCGTAATCACTCATGGTTCTGTTTCCGTTTATGCGTGTATGGAGACGCGGCAACCGGCCTCCACCTGATCAAAGAGTTCAATCACATCGGCATTTCGCATGCGCACACAGCCGTGTGATGCAGGCAGGCCAATCGAGGCTTCATCGGCGCTGCCATGGATATAAATATAACGCTGATAACTGTCAATACCCTCACCCTGGTTGACGCCAGGCTCCAGCCCCTGCAATCGGAGAATACGCGCGGTAATAATATCTTCCGGCAGAGGTTTACCCGCCGCCTGCAGTTCACTCAGCAACCCCTGCGGCTGGCGGCCGATAAATACTTCTTCGCTGGCACAGCCATCGCCAATTTTCTGTGCGATACTATGTTCACCCAGCGGGGTTTTAAAGCTGCCGTCCTGGTTACCCACGCCATAGCGTGAAGTGGACACTGCATACTCGAACAACACCTGTTGTTGCGAGCCCAGCGCAAACAGTTTTTGCTGGCTGACATCGACAATAATTCGGCTGACTGGTGACATATTTTATATGGCCCGGTTGAAACAATTAACCCGGTACTGAAATTTTAACTAACTATATGCTAACACGCATTTATCTGCTGACATTTATTTTATTTGTGCACCACTCGGCATCAGCCAGCATTGATGCACATCAGGCCTGCATCAATATTTCCGGCAAGCTGGCCAGCGTGACGCTGGATGAATGCCTGCAACGCCAGCTGTCGGTATCGGGCTTCCACTCACATCAACAACAACCATTGCTGATTAAAGAATACCCGCCGCTACTGGAAAAACGCGCGCCCCAGGCAAAAATCTTATTACTCGGTGGCATCCACGGTGACGAATATTCATCGGTAACCATTATGTTCAAGTGGATGCAAATACTCGACCAGCATCACAGTGGACTGTTTCACTGGAAAGTGGCACCGCTGGTTAACCCCGATGGTTTACTGCGCAAAAAATCGCAACGCATGAATGCCAACGGGGTTGACCTGAACCGCAACTTTCCCAATAACGGCAGCCTCACCGACAACCTCGATTACTGGGAACAACGGGCCTACAGTGATCCGCGACGCTACCCGGGGGATCAACCGGCGAGCGAACTGGAAACCCGCTGGCTGATAAAACTGATTAACGAATTTAAACCGGATGCGATTGTGTCGGTGCATGCACCTTATGGCGTGGTGGATTTTGATGGCTCACCGGAACCGCCGCAACGGCTGGGACCTCTGTATCTGAATTTACTCGGCACCTACCCGGGTTCGCTGGGCAACTATGCCGCTTTACAGCAAGGCATTCCGGTGGTGACTGTGGAATTACCCTATGCGGGGATTATGCCACCGCCGCAGGAGGTCAGTCGCATCTGGACAGACCTGGTGAAATGGCTGGTACAACATATTCCGCAACAGTCATTGACCGCGCAATAAGCCGCGCCGGGTAATCAGTTACGCGCCAGCTGCTCAGTTACCGGTGCAGCAACCTCGCCTTCAAACACAATGCGCCATTGGCCATCCGCTTCACGGTTCCAGTATTGACGCTTCCAGCTCTGACTGGAAAAGTTATCGCTGTTATAACTTTGCAGGTAGGTCGCCACCATCACATCCTCGTTGGGATGCAACAGCAGGCTGAGATTGGATAACTCGACATCGACAAAGGTCTTGTACTGTGCAACCCGACGTTTATGCTCCGCCCAGCTGACATAATTCTGCTTGCCGCTGTAAAAACGCGTGGAGTAATGTGCCAGGTAGTTTTCAACGTCGAGACTTTCCCAGTCTTTTTCCCATTGCTGATGAATCCGGTTAAAGACAAGCTGGTGCTGCTGCCACTGCGATAACGACAACCATTGTATGTTTTCACCAATCAACACCGGCGTGTTCTTCAGATCAATATAGGAACCCACCTTGAGCAGGTCTTCATTGGGTAACACGACACACCCTTCAGAGGCCAGCGGCGGACGGTTATAGGTACCACTGCGTGTACCATGTAACCAGATACCATGACCGGTTTTGCCGTTGAGGCGATCCCATGCATTGGGGTAATTGATAGGATAGGCACCGGAGCCGTATTTATCCGCCAGCTGTGTCGGTGAAATATAGGACTGCACAAAGTAGACACCCATCGGCGTTTTCAGATCACCTTCATTTACCTTGCCTGAACCACCGCGCCCCATGGAGACAAAATAATCGTCGATCAACTGCGGTGTTTCGCCCGCCGTATCGAATACATACAGGCGGGATTTACTCAAATCCACCACGATGGAGTGACGGTAATGGCTATCCAGCCGCGCCAGCACCGCCGGGTATTTATCCTGAATTAAGGCATCATTGGCAGCACTGTAACGGTTTCGGATTTCAGTCAGCAGCAATGATCTGCGTTCCGACTGTTTAAGCCCCATGCCCACATCCGGCAGGGCACCGGTTTTTGCCATCATCACATCCGCATAAACCAGTTGTGCCAGTTTGAAGTCGGGACGTTCGCTTAACAGCTGCTTAAGTTGCTGCTCCGCCTTATCGAATTGCAGTGCCTGTATAGCCTGCACCGCATCCAGCAAACGCACTTCCGGATGCGGCTCACTGGCCGCACTGACAGAAGACAGCAGCAACAGAAAAGGAATCAGCAGGTATTTCATAATATGCACACAGCTTAATAGGTTTTAATCACTCTCTCGGAGAGTATACGCCAGTTATTATCGCTTTTTGTCATATATAGCTGTTTCAGCACCGTATCACTGTAACTGGCTGAACGATAGGCCTGTACAAACTCAACCAGCGCATATTGTGCCGATGCCTCGACGAACACCCGTAGCTTGTCGAGTGTTACCTGGGTGTCTTTGGTGTATTTCAGTTTTGCATGACGAATATTCTTCCATTCCGCCAGGCTGGTGGTGGGGTCACCCGGGTCAAACTCACTGGAATAGGTCTGCATATAGGTTGCATAATCACCCGCCGACCAGGCCTGTGACCAGCGCGCCAGTTGTTGCTCGATTTGCTGTTTGATCTGCCGGTCACGCTCGGCGCTTAAATCCACCTGCTCAGTACGGGTAAATTCACTGCGATCAATCACCGGTTTTTCTACAAACACCTTCACCGGCACTTCTACCCGCTTTTCAACGATCACTTCCACCGGTTTTTCAACCAGCTTGATGTTCTGATGAATCTCACCGATCAAATCAAGCGTTGGCGGCTCCAGTTCGCTGCGTTCGCCCAGTGCCTTGTGATACGCCTGGGTGGCCAGGTAATTGTATAACTGACTGCGATTGGTCTGGGCGACACGGTAGCTGGGGGAACTCACCACCGCCTGTTCCAGCATCTGCTTGGCCTGTTCCAGACGTCCGGTTTTCAGCAATACAATGGCCAGGTTATTTTTTGGTTCCGGCCACTGTGGACGTGACTTTAACAGCGCACGGTAAAGTGTTTCTGCTTCGCCCCATTGTTGTTGCTCCGACAGACTGACCGCCCTGGCAAACAGCGCTTCATCTGACAGGGGTTCTGCCTGTGCTGTATCGGCTGCCACCGCCATAGCCGGCAGCAGCAGACACAGCCATGCAAATGCTATGCACGCAGCCGTCGTTTTAAGTTTGATACCGATAACCCCTGACTGCATTACTGGTTACTGTAAAGGTCTATGCCCGCCAGCGTATCGGCATATTCACGCATGCTTTTCGATGCATCTGAACGCAACTGTTCCAGGTGATCAAGGTATGCTGCATCCACATCACCGGTGATGTACTCACCGTTAAAGCAGGAGCAGTCAAACTGTTTAATGTTATTGTTGCTGTACTGTACCGCCTTGACCAGATCTTCCAGATCCTGGTACACCAGCCAGTCGGCACCAATTTCCCTGGTGATTTCCTCAATAGTACGATTATCGGCAACGAACTCTTTCGGTGACGGCATATCTATGCCATACACATTAGGGTGGCGCACCGGGGGCGCAGCGGATGCCATATAAACATTTTTCGCGCCGGCTTCACGCGCCATCTGGATAATCTGCTTGGAGGTGGTGCCACGCACAATCGAGTCGTCCACCAGCAATACGTTCTTATCCTTGAACTCAAGGTCGATGGCATTGAGTTTCTGACGTACCGATTTTTTACGCTGGGTCTGCCCCGGCATAATAAAGGTACGACCGATATAACGGTTTTTAATAAAGCCTTCACGGTATTTAACGTTCAGATGAAACGCCACTTCCAGCGCGGCGGTACGACTGGTGTCGGGAATTGGAATCACCACATCGATATCATGCTGTGGACGCTCCTTGAGTATTTTCTGCACCAGGGTTTTACCCATGCGCAAACGCGCCTTGTACACCGAAATATCATCAATGATTGAATCGGGGCGGGCAAAGTACACGTATTCAAAAATACAGGGCACATTTTTCGGATCCTGTGCACACTGCCGCGTCGTCAGGTTACCTTCGATATCGATATACAGCGCCTCGCCCGGCTGCAGATCACGCACCAGTTTGAAACCCAGTGCATGCAGCGCAACACTTTCCGATGCCACCATGTACTCGACGCCTTCATCGGTTTCACGTTTACCGAAGCAGGCGGGACGAATGCCGAAAGGATCACGAAATGCCAGCACACCCTTGCCAACAATAGTGGACACCACCGCATAGCCGCCGCGACAACGACGGTGAACGCCTTCAACAGCCTTGAAAATTTCTTCTGAAGTCACCTGCAGTTTATTCAGCGCCTGCAGCTCGTGGGCAAACACATTAAGCAGAATTTCCGAATCGGATTCTGTATTGATATGGCGTAAATCATCCTGGTACAACTGGTCTTTAAGCTCTGCTGCATTGGTTAAATTGCCGTTATGCGCCATTGCAATACCGTAGGGCGAGTTCACATAAAACGGCTGGGCTTCTGCAGCGGAAGAACAGCCCGCAGTCGGGTAACGCACATGACCTATGCCCATATTACCCACCAGCTGCACCATGTTATCGGCACGAAACACATCGCTTACCAGTCCGTTACCCTTACGCAGGTGAAACTTGTTACCATCACTGGTGACAATACCTGCAGCGTCCTGTCCACGATGCTGTAACAGGGTTAACGCATCGTATAACAATTGATTAACAGGACTTCGGCCAACTATACCGACTATACCGCACATAGATACCTCAACTACAGGTCTGCTCGACCTGAATTAATATGAAAAATATTTCGCCACGTCATCCGGCAAATAACCCTGTAGCCAGGTTGCCAGTGATTCAAAACGCTCTATCAGAATGGAGGACTGCCACCAGTCATAACTGGGCGCCTGGGTTAAACCAGCAACAAATACCAGCGCTACCACAACCACCAGCCCCAGGGAAAAACCGATCACCATACCCAGCACCCGATCCAGCCCACTAAGCCCGGTTTTGCTGACAAACTGACGCACCAGAAAACTGACCACCGCACCCACCATTAAAGTCAGCACAAACAGAATACCCATCGCGGCAGCCAGGCGCATCGGCGGCGACTCGATCGAGGTTAGTAACGAGGACGCTAGATTGGGGGCAAAATTAAACGACACCATGCTGGCGGCGACCCAGGTGCCAAGCGCAATGGCAATTTTTACAAAACCCCAGATAAGCCCCAGTACCAGTAAAACCGCAATAATAATAACGATTCCAAAATCCACCAGTGTCATTCAGCGTCCCCATTGTATAAAGTGGCAATCATAGCAAATTGCCCCACTGGCATCACGCCGATAGAACACATCGGCAGGCGTATGATGGCACACAGCGACTTTCCTCTCATGGATGCTGCACCACCATGCCATTAATATCTTCCTTGCGGCGGATTTCTTCACGCAGTACTTCAAGCTGTTGCTGATCCAGTTCAGGCCCTATGCGTACCCGGTAGCTGTTGCCATCGGGAGAACGCTGCACATCCACATAGCTGGCATAACCTTTGGCGCGTAAATTATCCCGCATCGCCTCGGCATTGCGTTTCTGCGAAAAGCTGCCTACCTGTAATGCCCAGGCATGGATAGTGGATTCTTCCGGCTTGATCTGCCGGTTAATCGTCTCGTCACTTTCCCGTGCCGCCATGTAATCGGCAATGGGTTTCAGCTCTGCTTTTTCCGGCATCTGCACCTGCTCACCATAACGGGATTTATGCCCGGAGCCATCAAACCACTCCGGCAACAGAATTACCATAAAAGCGGCCAGCACAATCGCGCCGATTAAACGTTTTCTGAGTTTCTTATCCAATCCGGTTTCCAGTATGACCGAGCATGTCGTTAGCTATCCGCGTCTTGTGCAGACGCAGCATACTCTGTCGTAAAAAACGCTGTCGCTTCGGCGACCGTGTAGAAGGAGCCGAAGACAATAATGCGGTCGTTTACAGCGGCCTGTTGAGCTGCCTGCGCACAGGCTTCGGCCACGGTTTCACAGGCGCTAAGTCTAACACCTGCGTGCAGCTCACGCACCGCCTGTGCCATGTTTTTTGCAGGCAGGCCACGGGGCACATCCAGCCCTGCGGTGCACCAGCTATCCACCACCGGCTGCATCATCTGCAATACCTCATGCACCGCCTTGTCCGCCAGCATGGCCACCACTGCTATAGTCTTTGCAGATGGGGATGCTGTCTGTTGCAGCAGCTGTGCCAGTACCTGGGCCGACTGCTGATTATGCGCCACATCTACCCACACCGCCGGCTGCAACAGCAGTTGCTGAAAACGCCCCGCCAGCTGCACCCGCTGCAGGCCCTGGGCAATGGTTTGCGGGGTCACACAATCAAGCGCCTGCCCTGCCTTTTCACGTAGCGCTTCAATCGCCAGTATCGCCGCTGCGGCATTCTGTAACTGGAACTCACCCTGCAGCGCAGGTACTGGCAGGTGTGAAAACTCGATGTCCGTCGAGCGAAGCTGCCAGCCAGCATCCGCTGAGCGGTCATACTGATAATCAATGCCTTTGCGGATAAGTTTTGCCCCTAGCGCACCAGCATGCTGCAACAGTGTGGCAGGCGGGTCATCGAAGGCAATTATCGCCGGGCGCGCAGCACGCATAATGCCGGCCTTTTCACGTGCAATGCTTTCCCTGTCGGTCCCCAGCCAGTCCACATGATCAATATCGATACTGGTAATCACTGCCACATCGGTATCAATCACATTCACTGCATCCAGCCGACCGCCCAGCCCGACTTCCAGCACCGCCACATCCACCTGCTGCTGCGCAAAAATCAGCAGCGCCGCCAGTGTGCCGAATTCAAAGAAGGTTAAGGGCAGCGAACCTCTGGCCTGGTCTATGGCATCAAAGGCCTGGCACAGCATCTCGTCGCTCACCGGCTGCTGCAGCAGGCGTATGCGTTCGTTATAGGCCAGAATATGCGGCGAGGTATAGCAACCGACCTTAAGACCGGATTCACTCAGAATGGACTCCACCAGCGCCACGCTGGAGCCTTTGCCATTGGTGCCGGCGATGGTGATTACCGGACAGGGGTAATCCGCTGACAGCTGCAGTTTTTGCAGAACCTCGGCAACCCGTTGCAGACCCAGATCAATGGTTCGGGGATTGAGGCTTTCCTGCCAGTCAAGCCAGTCGGCGAGTGAGTTAAATCGCATTCGGTTCTATGTCTTTACGGGTAATAGCAATGGGATTACTGGTCGGTTTTGAACCGGCCTGCGATAGCAGGCCGGCGAAGAGTCCGGCAAATAGTTGTGGATTATGCGGCGGGTTTATTCTGCAGCATGCTGAGAATACTCGCCAGCTTGTCGCGCATATCACGGCGGTCGATGATCTGATCAATCGCACCGTGTTCCAGCAAAAATTCGCTGCGCTGAAAACCTTCTGGCAGGGTTTCACGCACGGTCTGTTCAATCACCCGCGGGCCGGCAAAGCCGATCAGCGCATTGGGTTCACCGATATTAATATCCCCCAGCATGGCCAGACTGGCAGACACACCGCCCATGGTCGGATCCGTCATCACCGAAATAAACGGCACACCCCGTTGCGACATTTTCTGCAACACCGCCGAGGTTTTCGACATCTGCATCAGCGAGAACAGCGATTCCTGCATGCGCGCACCACCGGAGGCAGAAAAGCAGACCAGTGGAATATCATGGGCCAGCGCCACATTGGCGGCACGTACAAACTTCTCACCCACCACCGACCCCATGGAGCCACCCATAAACTTGAATTCAAATGCGGCGGCCACCACGGGCAGGGATTTCACCTGACCCTTGATCACCACCAGCACATCATTTTCGCCGGTGGCTTTTTGCGCTGCGCTGATACGGTCCTTGTATTTCTTACTGTCCCTGAATTTCAGTATATCCAAGGGCTTTACATTGGCGGCGATTTCTTCCCGCGGTTCTTCATCAAGAAACATATCCAGTCGGCGCCGCGCACCCATGCGCATATGATGGCTGCACTTGGGACAGACCTCGTAATTGCGTTCCAGCTCTGCACGGTAGAGCACTGCACTGCAGGCATCGCATTTGGTCCACAGACCTTCCGGCACCGAGCCTTTTTTATCGTTGCCTTCGGTGCGAATTCGCGAGGGCATTAATTTTTCAAACCAGTTCATTGTTCGAGACCTTTTTGCAACTAGCCGGCGCAGTATTGCCTGCTGTTTTATTTAACGTTCTTATCCATTGCCTGGCGCATGGATGATAATAGCTCACACACCTGCTGAGAAATTTTTTGCGGGTTATCGGCATTTTCTGCAACGCGATTCACAACCGCACTGCCCACCACAACCGCATCGGCCACCGCTGCCACTTTTGCCGCAGACTCAGCATCACGGATACCGAAGCCGACACCCACCGGCACACTGGTGTGCGTACGAATCTGGTTTACTTTCTCCACCACCGCTTCCACATCCAGATTGGCCGCGCCGGTGACACCTTTGAGTGATACATAATAAACAAAACCGCTGGCCTGGTCACAGATCATCTGCATGCGTGCATCGGTACTGGTGGGGGCGAGAAGAAAGATCGGATCGATCTGTTTCTCTTTCAGTATACGGATCAGCTCTTCCCCTTCTTCCGGTGGCAGGTCTACCAGAATCAGGCCGTCCACGCCAACCTCGGCGGCGGCATCGGCAAAGCGCTGATAGCCCATAACTTCCACTGGATTAAGATAACCCATCAGTACAATCGGCGTATCCGCATCCCGGCTGCGAAATTCCTTTACCATGCCCAGCACATCGGTGAGGCTGACATTGTGTTCCAGCGCGCGCTCACAGGCCGCCTGGATCACCGGGCCTTCGGCCATCGGGTCGGAAAAGGGAATACCCAGCTCCAGTATATTGGCGCCGGCGTCGACCATGTCATGCATCAGTCCCACGGTGACATAGGGCTGCGGATCACCTGCGGTGATAAACGGGATTAAGGCCGTTTTATGTTCAGCTTTTAATGCGGCAAAGGTTGCGGATAAACGACTCACAGCTTGATCCCTTCTATTTCGGCAATGGTGTTGATGTCTTTGTCACCGCGACCCGACAGGTTGACGATAATGATCTGATCCCTGTCCATGGTGGGCGCCAGCTTTTCCGCATAGGCCAGCGCATGGCTGGATTCCAGCGCGGGGATAATGCCTTCAGTGCGGGTCAGTTTATGAAATGCTGCCAGCGCTTCCTTGTCGGTCACACTGTCGTAGGTGACACGGCCACAGTCTTTTAACCAGGCGTGCTCGGGACCGACACCCGGGTAATCCAGGCCGGCCGACACACAATGGGTTTCGATAATCTGGCCGTTCATGTCTTCCATCAGGTAGGTGCGGTTGCCGTGCAATACGCCGGGTTTGCCGGCACACAGCGGTGCCGCGTGATTGGGTGTATCCACGCCATCGCCGCCGCCTTCAACACCGTAAATCGCCACCGACTCATCCGCCAGAAACGGATGGAATAAACCGATGGCATTGGAACCACCGCCCACACAGGCCACCAGCGCATCGGGTAAACGGCCCGCCTGCGCCTGGATCTGGCGTTTGGCTTCACGTCCGATGACGGTCTGGAAATCACGCACCATCGCCGGATAGGGATGCGGCCCGGCGACTGTGCCGATAATATAGAAGGTGTCATCCACATTGGTCACCCAGTCACGCATGGCTTCGTTGAGCGCGTCCTTGAGGGTTCTCGAACCGGATTTAACCGGCACAACGGTGGCACCCAGCAGTTTCATGCGGTACACATTCGGCGCCTGACGCTTGACGTCTTCCTCGCCCATATACACCACGCATTCCATACCGAAACGTGCCGCGACCGTGGCCGATGCCACACCGTGCTGGCCCGCACCGGTTTCCGCAATCACCCGTTTCTTACCCATATGGCGAGCCAGCAGTGCCTGGCCGATGGTGTTATTGATCTTATGCGCGCCCGTGTGATTCAGGTCTTCCCGTTTGAGATAAATCTGTGCGCCACCCAGTTCGCGGGACCAGCGTTCCGCATGGTAAAGCGGGCTGGGGCGTCCCACATAGTGTGCAAGATCGCGGTCGAACTCCGCCTGGAACTGCGGGTCATTTTTAATTTTCTCGTAGGCCTGACGCAGCTCTTCAATCGGCTCCATCAGGGTTTCCGCTACGAATTTACCGCCATACACACCAAAGTGGCCGCGTGCATCGGGCATTGCATCATAATCTTTACAGCTGTTATCGCTCATTACTCATACTCGCAATCAACACGTTTAATCTGCTGCATTAAACGCGTCATTAATTGAATGTCCTTAACCCCGGGGCTGGCCTCTACCCCTGAACTCAGGTCAACCCCATAGGGCCGAACCTGGGCAATCGCCTGCGCCACATTATCCGCATTAAGGCCACCAGCGAGAATAACTTTCTCCCGCAGCGCCGCTGGAATCCGCGACCAGTCGAAGGTTTTACCGGTACCACCCGCAGCACCCTGCACATGGCTGTCCAGCAATATGCCGCGGGCTTCGCTGTATTCTCCGACCAGCTGCTGCAGCTGATGTTCACCCTCAACCCCTAACGCCTTGATATAGGGCCGGGCAAATGAAGCGCAGAATTCGGCACTTTCGCTGCCATGAAACTGCAGCAGGTCGATATTCAGCTCATCGATCACCTGCTGCACAAGGGCACGCTCGGGATTGAGAAACAGCGCCACCGAGGTGACAAAGGCCGGCAGTGCCTGACAGATCTGTTGTGCCCTGGCCAGCTCGACATGGCGCGGGCTTTTTGCGTAGAACACCAGGCCAATCGCATCCACACCCAGCCGTGCTGCAGCCAGGGCATCCTCTGGCCGGGTAATGCCGCAAATTTTCACACGTGTTCTTGTTTGCATCTCGGATGGCATAGGTGTGTTGATTACCGATACTCGGCAAAAGACGGAATTTTAACAGAAAATACACCGCGTTTTAGCAAACACCTTAACTTAATTGTATTTTTCATGACGGTGGCTTAAAGACCTGTACACCTCGACATTCAGGCAAAAGCTGGCAGATAAACCGGCTGCTGCACACCGCTGGCTTCGGGGTACACCACCTTTACCAGGTACAGACCATCCGCCGCCGCTGTCGGCCCGGCCTGGGTGCGGTCCTGTGCCTGCATCAGCTGATCAATCCACTCGACGGGCTGCTCACCACTGCCTACCATCATCAATGAACCCACAATATTGCGCACCATATGGTGTAAAAAGGCATTGGCTTCGATATCGATATAAATAAAATCCCCGGCGCGACTCACCCTGACCCAGTGCACATTGCGCATTGCATGTTCCGCCTGGCAGGCCGCCGCGCGAAACGAGGAAAAATCCCGCTCACCCAGCAGGGCCTGTGCTGCCTGATGCATGCGTTGTGCATCCAGCTGACCGTGTTTCCAGGTGACTTTTTTATTCAGCACTGCGGAGCGCGCCTGGCGGTTGAGAATCACATAACGGTATTGCCGTGCGCTGGCGGAGAAACGCGCACTGAACTGCTCATCCACCGACTGCGCCCACAGTGAACACACATCATCCGGCAGGTGCGCGTTCACCCCCATCACCCAGGCTCGCTCGGGGCGAGACACGCTGCAGTCGAAATGCACCACCTGGCCGGTGGCGTGTACACCGGTATCGGTGCGCCCGGCACACACCACCTGCACCGGTTCATCGGCGACGATTGACAGGGCTTTTTCCAGGCATTCCTGCACCGTGCGGGTGCCATGCTTCTGCATCTGCCAGCCTGAAAACTCGCTGCCGTCGTACTCTATACCCAGGGCTATGCGCATGCGGGGTGTATCTCGTGGATAAGGGTTAAAAGACTTGTTTGCATCATCTACTTTCAGAGCCACACAAACAACAAGGCGGCCACCGGCAAAACCGGTACCGCCTGTTGAATCAAATTAACTGGCCTGCAGTATGCACCGCAGGCTGTTCCTAATCAGCTTTCTGCAACAGCGCCTCGGCTTCCTGCTGCTGAGCCTCATTGCCTTCGGCTTTAACTTCTTCCAGTATGCTGCGTGCACCATCACTGTCACCCATATCGATATAGGCTTTAGCCAGATCCAGCTTGGTGGCGACTTCATCAATGTCTTCTGACAGTTCGGAGATATCGAAGTCTTCGTCCGCATCTGATGCCATTCCTGCAACACTGCTGTCATCTGACAGATCCAGTGAATCATCCAGATCAAGATCACCCGCATCATCCATATCCAGCGAAATTTCATCATCCGCCGAAACACTGTCGTCATCAAGGTTGAGCTCGGACGCATCAAAGTCCAGCTCTGCATCCAGCCCCAGCTCATCGCTGGTTTCCGTCACCGCTTCACTGTCACTGCTTTCATCCAGCGAGATACCCAGATCCAGATCTTCATCCAGATTCAGCTCATCACTGGTATCTGTAGCTGGTTCAGGCTCTGCCCTGTCAGCGTCAGATTCCTCAAAGCCCAGATCAGCCGCATCGAAATCCAGTGAGAAGTCTTCGTCTTCCAGATCCAGCTCGTCTTCGGCAGACAGGCTTTCATCCGCAGACGAGGTGGTTTCCTGGTCATTCAGCTCGCCCAGATCAAACTCCAGCTCGGAACTGACATCGGTTTCGTCAGTTTCAGCCGTCGTTTCAGGCTCGGATACCGCTTCATTTTCAAATTCTGCCAGATCGCTGGCCAGATCCAGCTCGTCGGCCTGATCTGCTGCAGATTCTTCGGTGTCCGGCAACTCCAGCTCTGTCGTATCAGCTGCCTGATCATCATCCAGTTCAAGGTCGGTGGTTGCCGGTTTTTCAGGAATCACAGCGTCCGCATCAAAGTCCGGCAGCACATCACCAGCGCCCGCGAACAGCGCACTACCCGGTGCCAATTCCGCGCCCATCGCGGCAACCCGGCCCCAGTAGCTACTGTCATTGCCCTTGCGGCTGTGGGCTTCCTGCGCCAGCTGCTCGAATGCAGCGGCATCTTTCGCCGCGTAATGCACTTCCAGCAGTTTCATACGGTAATCATCACGCTCGGGGTTCTGATCAATCGCTTTCTTCAGCAGATCTTCTGCCTGCTGATAGATGCCATAGGCCAGGTAGACATCGGCCTCGGCCAGCACGTCATCCTGATCTGTAGCCGCAGCCGGCTGTTCCGGCTCATCCAGGCTGAACACACTGTCATCAGCCGATTCGTCTTCCACCCCCGGCATATCGCCCATCTCACCGGCTTTTTCATAACCCGGCGCCATCATCTCGGTGGTGGCTTCCATGTCATCGAGGGTTGCGTCATCGATATCCAGCCTGTCAGCACCGTCGTCTGCAGTTTCTGTGTCGGCTTTTCGACCCCGCATGCGTTTCAGCAGCAGACCCAGCAATAACAGAACAAAGGCCAGGCCACCGCCGACTATGCCCAGCATTTTCGGGTCGTTCATCAGGCTGTCGATAAAGCTTTTCGGCTGTTTCTGAGCAAACGGTGGTGGCTCGATAGCAGCCTCAGGCTCGACATAATCGCTCGCAGAGTCCATCGACTGCTGCGCTTCGGCATTCTCATCGGCGGCTGGCTGTTCTGCCAGTTCATCGGTAAACACCACCTCGTCTGTCAACTCGGCTTCGCTGTCTGCAGACATTTCATCGCCGGGTACTTCATCGCTTGCCAGC
>DATCTK010000069.1:0-45994 GCA_036567985.1 Gammaproteobacteria bacterium
GTGCATGGTTGACTCCTCGATTTCGCTGACGTTCAGTGCGTATTGTGGGTGTGGTTAATGCAACAGGTTTGATTAAGGCTCGAATTTATTCCATATCATACAACGTGATTATATCCCGCTGCTTTGAATGATAAAGGCGCCGGTTTTATATTTTTATCGCTTGAATAACCTCAGCTAACGCGAACGACTTCGCCTGGGCCGGGTCTGGTAGGCGGTGACGCTGGGCATAATGCGGTTATAGGGAATATTCTCGATCGAGCCATACAGCTCAATCGAACGGGTCATCAACCCGGCAATATTCTCCACCTCATTACCCATGTCATCATGAGGGGCATTATCCAGTAACAGCTTCTGCACCCCCAGCATGCCACCGTTCTGCACCTTCAGTTCCTTATTGTGCGGCAACGGGCCATCGATATTAATCTTGAACACAAAGCGGGTCTGCTTGCGCAGATGGTTAAGAAAGTTGCTGCAGTTCTGCTGCATCAGCGCATCACGGCAACCCACACCATGGCGATCCGCCAGGCGGAACATGTGCTGATAGGCGCAACGGCACTTGAGTGACAATATGCCTTTTTCAAAGGCACAGGGTGCGGTGTTTATGCGATCGTAGGCCGCTTTGTAGCTGTCTTCATCCATAGCTGGCGCTTATTTTTCATGTTCCATCACGATCGGTTTTTCGCGCTTCTCCATCAACATCTCTTCCGCCGCCAGCTGGTTGTCGGCAAAAATCACCTTGATTTCCGCCGTGTCGCCTTCAGCCTGCAGTGCGCGCTGTTCACGGGCGAACAGCTTGGCGTCCTTGAATTTCTCAAAGTGCTTGATCATCTCGAGCTGCTTTAACATCGCAAATTCCGAGGTTTCCATGCGGTACACGTAATATGGCATAATGGCTCACAATAACTTAGTAAATTGGTCAGGTATAATAACAAATACTAATATTCGGGTAAATTCCTTTAGTGAAGCAGGTATAATCGAAAACCGACCCGAGCTCAACTTACACACAAGCAAAAGATGGTGCCCTATGGATCCCGATTTAAAGAAAGAACTCGATGTACTCGTTACCTTGCGCAAGGTGATCTCCAGCGTGGTGCGTGAAATCACCCCTGATCCTGGCATGTTACACCCACTCAGCGAAAGAACCATGGAAGATGTGCGCCAGAGCTTTATTCTGATTGCCGCACGGGAAAAGGAAATCACTGAAGCGCTGGGCAAGCCCAGCCTGCATCGCCCCCTGTACAAGGGTGACAAGCCGAAAACCAATGTGGTCAAGCTGCACGGCATGAAGTCGTCCAAACCCAAAAATGACGACCCGGCATAGCGCATAGCGACCGAGCAGCGATAAAAAAGGCGATGCCCGCGGGCATCGCCTTTTTTGTGTGCATCAGACTCGGCGCAGCCTAGTTCACCGGCAGCTTATTGCGCAGCTCATCCCGATCGAACCACCAGCGGCCATTGGCAATCGCATCCACCACCATCGACATGCGCGGTAAAAAGAGTTCCGGCTCGGTCAGCTGCATACTTTCCAGCCAGAATTCCAGCTTGTCCTGGCTGTTTACATTGGAGTGACGCTGCGCCACCTTGGCGATCATATTGGTGGTCAGGAAGGCGAGGCTGTCGTGCTTTTCATCATCGGCACGTATGCCCACAATATAATGGGCCACCACAGCCGCCACTGCGGCACCATCCGAGTCATTCGGGGTTTCGTCGATAATGTAGCTCATCATACTGATGGTGTATTCCGGCGACACCGGGTAGGTCACCGAGAGCCAGACACCGTGGGCCAGCGCCAGTATCGACGAGGGCTGGTCACACTGGTACATAATATCGCAGGCCTCAATGGCACTGGCCCAGTCCTCTTTCTCGATAAACAGGTCAAATGCCGCTCGGGCTTCGTTCCAGGCCTCTTCTTTCTTTTCCAGTCCGAGCTGGGCATTGGCAATATCCAGCTTCACCCGGCCCACCTCGAGTGGGTCCGCATCACGGGCCAGCGTGGTCAGCTGGTATTGCGAGTTTCTTAACTGCTCTTCCAGAAAGGCTCTGGCCTCGGCTTCGCTGGAGGTTTCCAGTACACCGGCTTCGGGTCTTAATCCTGGGTCTTTACTCATGGTCTTGTTCCTGGGTACTCGGTCTAGTTAATCAGTCCGGGCCGCCTGGCTGATGCGGCGCGCCCTGGCTGGTGTATTAATTCCAGATGATTCTGTTACATGGGGATTTGTACAGCATTTTTCCACCCCTTCAACCCGCTAATATCAGGGTATCTTGTGCTTTTCGCCTAATCCGGCTGCTGATTTAGCGGCTTCAGCAGTTCCGTCATCTTTTGCAGACACTGCTGTGCATGGGCGATACGCGGATGCGCGGGGTCTTTATCCTGCAGCAGCTTGCGCGCCTGTTCATACAACAGTGCCTGCTGCTCTGGCTCGAACAGCTGAAATGCCAGCGCGGTGGCGTCCACCGGCTCACTGAGCAGGCAGGGCACCAGCAGCTTGTCATCGATCGGGCTGTCGGGGGACAGCATATCGGCAATCAGTGGGTGCTGCAGTAGCGCAAAATGCGCCTGTCGCGCCTGTTCTTCCATTTCCAGCTTGGAGATACCCTGTGCGTCATTACCCACCGCTTTCCACATGCTCTGCATCATCAGCCCCAGCAGGCGCTGGATCATCTGCTGTAACTCGGCCTGATCGCCGGCCAGGCCGGCACTGGTTTCATAGGCCTTGTCCAGTGCCTCTTTCAGTTTCAGCACATCGTCTGCCTCGGCATTGGCTGGCAATGCCGACACCTGCTCCACCAGCGAACGAAACTGCTCCATAAACGTTCCCGCTTCCACCATATCCTGCTGGCGCGCATCCTGGATATCAAACGGTTCTATCGATGGTTCGCCAAACAACGGATTCTGGTACTGGCGTTTCAGCATGCGCTCGGCACGCCCCGCCTTTGCTGAAAACAGCGTATCAATGCTCATGCCGTGGGCTCCAGGGTTTTATCCAGCACAGCCCCGAGGGCAGCCTGGTCAATCGGAAAGGTCAGCGTAGCAAACACCTCGAACACCGCCAGCAGGCGCTCCAGCTGGGGTCGCTGCTCCTGCTCATAGAATACAATCACCTTGCAGTCCGGGATGCGCTGCACCGTTGCCATCAGGGTTTCCAGGCTGCTGGTGCGGTCACGAAAATCCGACTGGAAATTGAATTCCGCCACCACCACCGCCGGCTTCACCTTTTTCAACAGCTTGCAGGCCTTGCGCATGCTTTCCACCTGCTCTACCGCAAAACCCTTTTGCTGATAGAACGCAGAAAAACTGGGGTAGCCCCCGATTTCAACAATGGATAAAAGCACTGGCGACACAGACACACCCTGAATTGACTAGAGTACAAAGCCGGACATTATACCATAGTCATTTAGTCAGGTATTCAATACCACTGTCTGCTATACGGACTACTCCAGTTCGGGCTGGTGGCTCAGGTAACTCAATATCAGCACCCCCTGTGCGGTGGCATGGTAATTACTGCGCATCTGTTCCCGGCCCGGCCCCAGGCCGATGCCGCGGGAGGTGAATTGCAGACTACGCCCACCCAGACTCACGATAGGCGCCTCGCCGGCCCAGCCACCGTCACCCAGCTGATGCTGCAGCACCCGCTGTAACCAGACCGGTTTGAGCATATCTTCTGCGCCACTCACCAGCAGCATCAGCACCCGCTGCAGATAAACATCCACTACGCGGAAATCCCATGTTAGCTGGGATGCAATACTCTGCTGCAGCGAGTGAGTCACCTGCTCGAGATTCTGCAGCAGGCCACAATTCTGCTGTTGCAGAAAATGAATCCCCATCATCTGGTGGGTCACACAGGCCGGGCGGTAGATATAACTGGCCTGGAAACAGAAGTCGGCGTCATTCTGCTGCGCCACCAGGGGAATTTCCTCGGCAATATCCGCGGCACAGTTGAGCCCGTAGATAATGTGCTGATTGTAATAGGGCAGACCCTGTACGCTATAAGCCGCGAGGTAGCTTCGTGGCGGCTCGCCAAACAGCGGTGCCCAGACGCCCTCGCGGATACGCGGGAAACGCTGCCAGTATTTATCGAGTAATTGCTGCAGGCGCGGGTCGCGGGTCAGCGTATGTGCCTCATACAGCATCCACCACAGCATGGGATTGGCCTGGTCCAGCAGCTCGGATTCATGCTTAGCCAGCCAGTCCAGGGATGATTCCAGCGAAGATGCCAGCTGCGACTGTGTCGGATAGGGCTGCTGTCGATTATTCTGGTAATAACCCAGCAGGTATAAACACACTGGCAAGGCCATCAGCAGCAGTACGCCATAAAGAGTTTTCTTACGCATTATTTACAAGTCCGTTTTATCGCTTGTGTTACCGCGAGCTAATAGTGGCTGACGCAGTCTGCGCCATACAAAACCGAATTGATCAAAGTTTTTTTGCTTAATGCTGCCACTATATCGCCAGCAGATGATTTAGCAAGCAGTCGCCTGTATAACGATGCCACAAAGCCGATTAACAGCTGCACAGCGCCTGTGCTAAGCTGTGCAGAAAATCTCAAGCAAGCATCCATATGAATAAATCACTGCGTCACCTGTTTCTGCTTTGCCTGCTGCTGCAGCTCGGCGGCTGCTCCTTTGCAGAACTCACGGTCAGAGCCTCGATGCCAATGATTGAAGGGGGCATGCTGGCGGTCAACCGCGAGGATGACCTGCTGCTGGCTGAAGCCGCCATGCCCGCCAATATCGAATTGATGGAAGGCATGTTGATCAACGCACCGGATCACCGCGAGCTGAGAAACTATGCAGCCCAGGCCTATTATGGCTTCGCCTATGGTTTTATTGAAGACCAGCAGCCGCAACGTGCCGCAAAGCTGTATCGCCGCGGCCTGAATCACGCACTCTACAATCTGCACGACCAGGGCCTCAGCCAGGCCATATTGAATGGCCCGCTGACCGAGCTGGAACAGCAGCTTGCGCAACTGGGTCAGAAATCGGTGCCCGCCCTCTTCTGGGCCGCTTCCAACTGGGCCAAGTGGATTGACCATAACCGCAACCAGGCCGAAGCCATTGCACAGCTGCCCCGCGCGGTGTTGCTGATGCAGCGGGTGCTGCAACTGGACGAAAACTTTTATTATGCAGGTCCCCATCTGTTTTTCGGGGTTTACCACGGCAGCCGCTCGCCCATGCTCGGCGGTAACTTCGAACTGTCCGAGAAACATTTTGACAAGGCACGGCAACTTAATTTACAACCCCTGTTAATCATCGATTTGCTGCAGGCAGAATTCCTGGATCGACAGCGGTTCGACCAGCCGGCATTTCATGCGCGCCTGAGCAAGTTGATTCAACAGGATGTCAGTGCTGCCACGGATCTCGCGCTGATTAACAACATCGCCAAACGCAAAGCACAGCGTTTACTGGAAAAGGAAGCGGAATGGTTTTAACTATGTTCAACCAGCTGATAAAAAATCTGGCCAGCCTAGGTTTACTTTTTTTTCTGCTCAGCAATTCAGCACTGGCACAACAAACCTATACATTGAAATTTGCCACCCTGATTCCACCGGATACCGCCTGGGTCGATCGCATACAGCAATGGAATGATGAACTTGAGCAACAAAGCAATGGTCGCCTGCAATTAAAAATCTACCCCGGTGGGGTCATGGGCGATGAACCGGACGTGCTGCGCAAGATACGCAGCCAGCAACTACACGGCGCATTTTTTACCGGCTATGGCATCAGCCGTATTTACCCGCCAGCACGGGTACTGGAAATGCCGTTTCTGTTTCGCAATATCGAAGAATCGGATTACGTGCGCAAACAGATTATGCTGGAGATTGAAGCGGGTTTCGAACAGGCCGGCTACCAGTTACTGGGCTGGCCCGAAGTGGGCTTTCTGCACTTCTTTTCCAAGTTACCGATCACCTCACTGGAGGAACTGAAATCACGCCGCATCTGGTTATGGCAGGGCGACCCTATGGGTGAAGCCTTTGCGGAAGCCGCCGGGGTTTCACCGGTTCCTTTATCGATTATGGATGTATACACCCAGCTATCGGCACAGCACGGCAGCATTGACACGGTATACAACTCGCCTTTCGGTGCGCTCGCCATGCAATGGCACAGCAAACTAAGTTATGCCTCGAATGTCCCCATGACCAATGCGATTGGCAGCCTGGTGGTGAGCCAGCGTTTTTATAATACGCTGCCGCAGGATTTACAACAGCTGCTGAAAACCACTGGCAAGAAAGTTGCTGAAGACATTAACCAGGATTCGCGCCGTGACAATGCAAAAAGTATCGAGCTATTAAAACAGAGCGGCATTGAATTCAGCTGGGACTGGAATGAGGCAGAACAACAGCAGATGCTGCAGATTCGAGATCGCGCGGCTGAGATACTCGATGAGTCCGGCTATATCCCCGAAGCACATTTCACCCGGGTTAAAAACATTCTATCGGATTACCGAGATAACCAGCCCGACCAATGAACCCCTTACTGCTAGCGATAAAACAGAAATTAATTGTTTTTGAAAAGCTGCTGGCGGCTGTCTGTCTTCTGTTATTACTGCTGCTATCTCTGTCGCAGGTGATTATGCGCAACCTGTTCGAGCTGGGCTTTGCCGAACTGGATACACTCACCCGACACCTGGTGCTGTTTGTTACCTTTATGGGCGCGGCACTGATTTCCGAAGGCAATAAGCACATTAAAATCGACTGCGTCACCGCCACTATCAGCGAGCGCAGTAAGCAGAAACTGAAACGCCCGCTGTATTTTATCAGCGCGCTGGTGTGCAGCGTCTTCAGCTGGTACGCGGTGGTTTTCTGGCTGGATGAAAAAAACTATGCGCCCGCCAGTGAACAGTTCGCACTTTACCTGGCACTGATTCTACCCGCCGGTTTTATTATACTTAGCCTGCACTTTTTATTGCTTAGCCTGATCCGGGACGACAGCACTCAATACACCGACACCGACGACTCGCTGATTGATACCCTGGCTAAACAATCAGAGCTGCCTTCCGGCAGCGGGCAGCAACAATGATCCTGTTACTGTTCATTGTAGTGCTGCTTGCACTGCTGGGCTTACCCCTGTTTATTGCACTGGCCGCCGGTGGCCTCTATGCCAGCTATGCCACCGAGCTTAATCCCAGCATACTGATTATTGAACTCTATCGCCTTGCCAACCAGCCCAACCTGATGACGATTCCGCTGTTCACCCTGGCGGGCATGACCATGGCGGCCGGCGGCAGCCCGCAACGACTGATTAAATTATTTAACGCACTGCTCGGCTGGATGCCCGGCGGCCTGGCGATGGCGGCGATTGTTGCCTGTGCATTTTTTACCGCCTTTACCGGCGCCTCCGGTGTCACCATTATTGCGCTGGGTGGTTTGCTCTATCCGCTGTTTATGCAGTCGAATTATCCGGAACGTTTCTCCCTGGGCCTGCTGACCTCGTCCGGCTCACTGGGCCTGCTGTTTCCGCCCAGCCTGGCGATTCTGTTATACGGCATAGTCTCCGGCACCAATATCGATGAACTGTTTCTGGCGGGCATAGTGCCAGGAATTATTCTGCTGGTTTTACTCTCACTCTACAGTTATAAATCGGCGCGACACTGGCATAAACCGGCTCACCCGTTTTCCTGGTCCGTGCTCGCCAGTGCCGTGCGCGAAAGCCTGTGGGATATTTTTTTACCCATACTTGTTATCGTTGGCATCTTCGGCGGCTTTGTTACCATCAGCGAAGCGGCCGCGGTTACCGCCGCCTATGCACTGTTTGTTGAAGCGGTGGTGTATCGCGAAATCAAACTGCTGGATGATCTGCCAAAAATCCTGATTGATACCGCCAAACTGGTGGGCAGTATTCTGATTATTCTCGGCGTCGCCATGGGCCTCACCAATATCCTGATTGATACCCAGCTGCCCTCACGGTTACTGGCTTTTACCGACAGCTTTATTCACAGCCCGCTGGAATTTCTGCTCGCCCTCAACCTGTTTTTATTAATTATCGGCGCGATGATGGATATTTTTTCCGCCATCGTGGTGGTGGTGCCATTGATTATGCCACTGGCCCACCGTTACCAGATTGATCCGGTGCATCTGGGCATTATCTTTCTCGCCAACCTGGAAATCGGTTATATGACCCCGCCGGTGGGCATCAACCTGTTTATTGCCTCGCAGCGTTTTGGCAAGAGCATTCTCACCCTGTTCCGCTCGGCCATGCCGTTTCTTGGTATCATGCTGATCTGGCTATTGATGATATCCTATATTCCGGCACTGACGCTGTGGTGGAAATAATCTGGCCTACAGAAGTCATGTGCCGTACAAACAACATCGCATCACACGACAACTCAATTTAATATGTATTTTTTAATAAAACAGACACACAGGTGAACAGATTATGAGCTGGTGGGGAAAAGTAATCGGCGGCGGCTTCGGTTTTATGTTTGGCGGGCCACTGGGCGCACTGGCGGGCATGGCAATCGGCCATCAGTTCGATAAAGGGCTGAATCTGGCCGAACTGGAACCGGGCAACCCGCAACGGGTGCAGCTGGCATTTTTTACCGCCACCTTTTCGGTAATGGGCTACCTTGCCAAGGCGGATGGCAAGGTGTCACGCTCGGAAATCCAGATGGCTGAAAACATTATGGGCCAGATGAATTTAAATGCCGAGCAACGCAAGGCGGCCATTGCGCTGTTTAACCAGGGCAAGCAGGATGATTTCCAGCTGGACGAGGTGCTGACGCAGTTCAAACAGGAATGCCATCGTCGCACCAGCCTGCTACAGATGTTTCTGGAAATCCTGATTGCCACCGCCTATGCAGATAATTCACTGGACAGCGCTGAGCACAATGCACTGAAACGCATTGCGGCCGATATCGGCTTTAACCCACAGCAACTGGAACAGCTGATTCGCATGGTGGGCGCACAACAGAGCCACGGCCAGACACCACGCCCCAGCATCGACAATGCCTATGCGGTACTGGGCGTGAGCCGGGATATTTCCGATGCAGAATTAAAGAAAACCTACCGCCGCCTGATGAGCCAGCACCACCCGGACAAACTGGTGGCCAAAGGCATGCCAGAGGAAATGATTAAACTGGCCAATGAAAAAACCGGCGAAATCAAATCCGCCTATGAACAAATCAAACAGAGTCGCGGCTGAGACAAAAGCAACCGAATGACCTACTGCCCGGCACCACCCTCAAGCAGACTGATCAGTAAATCCCGCGCCTGGTTTACCTGCACCGCCAGATAATCCGAGCCACCTCTATCCGGATGCAGTTTCTGCATCAATCGCTTATGTGCCTTGCTGATCTCCGCCTTGTCCGCCTCGGCGGACACACCCAGAATCTGCCGCGCCTGCTGTTCGGTCATGCGGCTGTCGCTGGGGGTGTAGGTCGAATCGCTGCCTGCACTTGACCAGCCAGGATGCACTCGGTTGAGATAGGCCTGCAGCAGATTAGCCGAATCCGCATCTTCAGCCTGATAGGCCCGCAGTAACTGCTGCAACTGCGCCAGGCTCAGATCCTGCAGTTTCTGCCCCGCCAGTTCCCCCTGCAATATCTCGCCTTTCAGCTCGCCACTGAGCATATCAATCTGCAACTTGATAAAACGGCTCTGCATATGGCTCTGCCGGTTTTGCTGAAAGCGTTTCAAGTAAGGCCAGACCGTGGGGCCGAAGCTCAGGGCAAAGCGCATCAGCCGCGGAATCAGTGGCAGCAGCGCACCCAGCGCAGCCACAATCCAGCTGAGTCGACCGCTTAATGCCAGCACCACCAGCAACAGGCCGAGCGCACCGAAAATCGCCATTTTGCTGATCTGTTTCTGTTTCGCCTTACTCAGGCGATTGAAACGTTTCAGCAGAAAAATCAGCAGCGCCACAAGTGCGAGAATAACAATGAGTCTGGGTAACATTTACGCAAAATACCTTATCTGTTTTTAGTGCAATTCAATTCGCGCCGGAGGCTGCTGCCAGAGCAAAAAAATAGTGAATTTGCTCACATTTACTTAAGAAATTCCATTTTCAACCGATATAATTACAAAACCCTGGAATGTTAAGCTAAAACCACACCCGGGCCATTCAGGCCACTGCTCGTAATGTGCATCACATTGTGCCAGTCTGGTCGCCGATGGTACAGCTCAGCCAGCAGGGCTGATTGCAGGGCACTCATATAATAACCAACAGGATGCGGGATCACTATGCGCAAGCTTTCACTCTATCGACAACTGTGGATCGGCTTCAGTCTGGGGCTGCTGTTCACCGCGCTGATTGCCACAATTTCCCTGGGTAGCCTGGGCGAGATTGCAGCCCAGCTGGATCAGCAGAGCGAGCTGCTAGATAGCATCGACCGATCCCGCCAGCTGATATTGCTGATATTTGCGGCCGCGCTGATTATCGGCACTGGCGCTGCCTGGCTGTCCACCCGCAAGCTGAAACACATGGTGCAGGACATTTCCGGCAGCCTCAGCAAAATGACCGAAGGTGATTACCAGCTGCACCTGGACGAAAGCCGCGGCGGTGAATGCACACAGATTGCCCGCCAGCTGAATCAGTTTTCACAACAGCTGGAACAGTTACTGGGCAAGCTGGATGTATCCGTGAGCAATTTACAGAATGCCTCCGGCCAGGTTTCCAGCGTCGTCGCCAGCACCTCCACCCATATCATGCAGCAACACAGCGAAACCGAGATGGTGGCCACCGCAGTGGAACAGATGACCGCCACCGCACAGGAAGTTGCCTCCAGTGCCGCCACCGCTGCCGATTCCTCCAAACAGGCCAGCCAGCTGGCCTCCACTGGAGCGCTCAGTTCCACCGAGGCCCTGGGCGGCATCAGCAATTTACTCAATGACCTCAACAAGGCCTCAGGCGTGGTACAGACCCTGCGCGATGAGTCCGACGATATCAGCGTGGTGCTGGATGTGATCCACGATATCTCTGAGCAAACCAATCTGCTGGCACTGAACGCCGCCATTGAGGCAGCGCGCGCCGGTGATCAGGGCCGCGGCTTTGCCGTGGTGGCAGATGAGGTTCGCACCCTGGCCAGCCGCACCCAGCAGTCCACTGAACAGATTCGCACGAAAATTGAACAGCTGCAGCAGGGCGCGGGCAATGCGGTGACGGTAATGGAGAATGCGATCAAGGAAGCCGGCATCAATAACGACCAGGTGGAACAGGTGGCGGAAGCACTGGGTGAAATTGCCGGCGAAATCCAGAATATCAATAGCCAGCTGGACCAGATGGCCGCCGCTGCCGAACAACAAAGTGCCACCGCAGAAGAAATCAGCCGCAATGTGGTTTCTATTAGCGGACTGGCAGAACAAACCTCACAGGGCATTCAACAGGTCAGTTCTGCAGAAAGTGACCTGACCCTGGCAACACAGGACATCGAGCAGCTGATACTGCAGTTTCGTTCCGCCAGCCAGGCAGTGACTGAGCAGGCTTAATTAACCCAGGCAGTTTTATTCTCTAACCATTCAATGCCGCCGCATAGCTGCGGCTAACTGCTTTTGCTGCAGTATATCTGCTAATATTCCCCCTATAATTAGTATGCATATAATATTGCGGCTTTCACCCGCTTTCACTGCGCACAAATCAGGCTCCATACATGCCCCATAGCAAGCCACAATCCAATCTGCCACAGCTAAAAAATCAGGGCTGGTTACACCCCAGTTACCAGGAGCCCATGCTCAAACTGGCGATGGTAATTACCGCACTGGCGCTATTACTTGCCATGGTAAATGCCGTGCCACCCCACCCTTCACTTGAGCAGGTTCCCGGTTACCTGTCGTTTCACCTGATATTCGAACTGATTTCCATCATTATTGCCATGCTGATTTTCGTGGTGGGCTGGCATGCGTATGAGAGGAAATTACCCGGTGATATTTTTCTGCTGGCCTGTGCCTTTTTTGCTGTCGCGGTACTCGACCTGTCCCATACCCTGTCCTTTCCCGGCATGCCGGATTTTATTACTCCCAGCGACACCGAAAAAGGCATTAACTTCTGGCTCGCTGCACGTACCGTTGCGGCCGCTGCACTGCTGCTGGTGGCCATCCGTCGCCTGCCCGCTTTCCAGTCGAACTATCTGCGCTACCTGATACTGGGCACGGTGATTATTCTGCTGGTACTGCTGCACTGGCTGTTTCTGTTTTATCCTCAGCTGCTACCGGCCACCTTCGACAAAGAACACGGTTTGACCCGTTTCAAGATTGGCTATGAATACGCACTCATCGGCACCAATCTTCTGGCGGCTGTTTTACTGCTGCTGCATATGCGCAAACTTCAGGAAATGCGTATTGTCTCCATGTTTGGCGCAGTCACCATACTGGCGCTGAGCGAACTCTGCTTCACTCTGTACAGTGATGCCGCAGACATCTACAACCTGCTGGGTCATATTTACAAATTCGTCGGTTACCTGTTTTTATATCAAGGTATTTTTGTCGACACATTTGATCGTCCCTATACCCAGCTGCAGAGTTCACAGGACAAACTGCAGGCCACCCTGGATGCTTCGCCCGACCTGTTATTTGAAATCGACATGGACGGACGTTATGTGGACTACCATAGTTCCAGAGCCAGTCTGTTAATCGAATCGGGAGAATCGCTTATTGGCAAGAGCATATTCGATGTAATGCCGGAAGAAGCCGCAAATATCTGTATGTCTGCATTACACGAGGCCGACCTTAAAGGTCACTCCAGTGGCAAGCAGATTGTACTGGATGTAGCAGAAGGCAAGCGCTACTTCGAACTGTCGGTTTCACGCAAACCATCACAGGTCGATGAAATTCCCCATTTTATCGTACTCTCGCGGGACATCACCGAACGCCGCGAGTCCGACCAGCAGATGCACAAGCTGATGCAGGCAGTGGAACAGAACCCCAACTCAATTGTCATCACCGACCTGGATGCCAATATTGAATATGCCAACCCGGCCTTTATGCAGGTGACCGGCTATACCCTGCAGGAAGTGATGGGACAGAACCCACGTATTCTGCACTCCGGAAAAACCCCAAACGAACGCTACATTGAAATGTGGTCACAGCTCACCCAGGGTAAAAGCTGGAAAGGTGAGTTCGTTAACTGCAGAAAGGATGGCACCGAGTACACCGAGCTGGTGTCCATCTCACCGGTACGCCAGTCTGATGGCACTATCAGCAACTACCTGGCGATCAAGGAAGACGTCACGCAGAAAAAGCAGATGGAATTACAGATTGAAAAAATCGAGCATTTCGATCTGCTCACTGATTTACCTAATAATGCCCTGCTGCGCAATCGTGCTGATTTTGCTCTCAGCTACTCACAACGCCAGCAACAGAAAATGGCGGTGATGTTTCTCGACATTGACAATTTCAATCACATCAACAATTCCCACGGCCGCAGCGCAGGCGATGAAATACTGATTCAGCTTGCACTGCGCCTGCGAAATAAATTGCGCGATGAAGACACTGTGTCCCGAATCAGCGGTGATGAGTTCATACTGTTATTTTCTACGCAAACTGACAACAACGCACTGCACCTGGCAGAAAAGCTACTGCAGTTAATTGCACAACCTTTTTATATAGAAACAGATGAGTTCCTGGTAACCTGCTCCATCGGTATCGCCATGTACCCGGACGATGGCGCGGACTTTGAAACCCTGTCTAAAAATGCCGAAGTCGCCATGTACCGCGCGAAAAACGAAGGCCGCAATACCATCCGCTTTTTCAAGGCGGAAATGCAGGAACACCTGTCGCGCAGCCTGCTGCTTGGCAATGCATTGCGTTACGCCATGGACAGGAACCAGCTGCAGTTACATTTCCAGCCACAGATTTCCCTGAGTAATGGCCGCGTGATTGGTACTGAAGCCCTGTTACGCTGGCAGCACCCGGAGCTGGGACCGATTTCACCAGCCGAGTTTATTCCCATTGCCGAACACAGTGGGCAGATTGTCTCGATTGGTGAATGGGTGCTGCGCACTGCGGTGCGCCAGCTCAAACACTGGATAGACGATGGACTGCCACCCATGTTGATGGCTGTCAATCTGTCTGCGGTGCAGTTTAAACATTTCAATCTGACTCGTATGGTCGCCGGCATACTTGAAGAAGAGCAGCTGCCCGCGCGTTATCTTGAACTGGAGTTAACCGAAAGTGTAACCATGAGTAACCCGCAGGGTGCCATTGAAATTATGGACCAGCTCTACGAACAGGGGGTACGCATGTCGATTGATGATTTCGGCACCGGCTATTCGTCCTTGAGCTACCTGAAACAGTTCAAGATTTACAAACTGAAAATTGACCAGTCGTTTGTGCGAAATATCACCACCGACGCCCATGATAAGTCAATTGTCGCCACCATTATCAGCATGGCGAACAATCTCGGCTTCACCACTATCGCAGAAGGGGTGGAAACAGAACAGCAACTTGACATTCTACGCCAGCTCGGCTGTGATGAGGTTCAGGGATATTTTTACAGCAAGCCTTTGCCTGCAGATCAGTTCGAGGCCTTTGCTCGTGATAAAAATTCAGAAACGCGCTGAAAACCGGGGCGCCTCTCAATTACTCGGAACGGTTTTTATAGTTCAACACGATAATCACGCGCTGCCCTGGGTAAATCAGGTGCGGGTTATCGATATTGCTCAAACGGGCTATTTCCGGGTAACGCCAGGGCTTGTTAATATAGTGCCCGGTAATTGACCACAGGGTATCTCCTTCAACCACAATATGCTGTAAACGGCGGGATATTGCAGGTACTTTTTTATCAACGTCTTTGGCATTGACCGATGAAACTACTTCTGTTTCATCTTCAACTTCCTGTTTAGAAGTCACCTGCGGTTCTTTAGCTTCTGACGCCAATTCAGTATCAACTGGCTTAGCTTCAGTAGACAATTGTTGCTGTTCTGTTTCGTCCTGCCCTTCAACCTTTCGCTCCTGTGAGGGCAGCTGGTTTTGTACCGTATCTTCTACCGATATTTCGGGTCTGGACGCACTGTCCTCTTCGTAATCATTCACTGTAATAGTCAGGTCACCTGTCGCTGGTTCGACATAAACCACGTCACTTACATCATCGGCCACCTGCACGACCGGCTCTATCTCTGTTTCAACTGCAACTGCGGTTGATAAATCATATTGCATAGCATCGCTATCGGTTACTGGCTCTGCCTGGAATACAACCGTGTCCTGCTGCAGGTCTACCCTGGTCTGTAATGACGACGTTTCATCCTGTGCAATCAGTTTTTGAAGTGGGCGGCTGTTTTGCATAAATATTAACAGCACTATAAATAACAGCAGCAATGGGACAGACCACCATAACCAGCCAGCTGTGGACTGCTGTGGCTCCGCCTCAGTCGACGAAGTTTTTATTTGCAAATAGTCGTCGCCAGATCGCAGCGCCTGATTTGCAGGTGGTGTTACTGAATTCGCATGACGTGCATTCGACCCAGTCTGCCTTTCTGCTTTGTGCCCTGCCTGCATCGGCGACGGCTGATGATGTAACTGTCTGTCTGTTTTCTGCGGTTTTTCTGCAAGTCCGCTGACTGCCGATGAATGTTTTTGTGCCTGCGCGGAAGCCACATGACTTTGTTGTGTACTGACAGAGTGATTGACTGCTGTGTGCTGCGCATCGGTGTTGCGCGCGGCGACAGTTTTTTCAGCTGGTTTTACCGGCGGCTTTACTGGTGAATCTATAGAAGATTGTATTGGTGATGTGCTGGAAGTATTTATTGCACCGTTTACCTGATCGGAACGGCCAGTCGACTGAATGTCGGTTTCTGCTGCGGCATCCGTCGAACTTGCCACTGAAACCTGACCCGGTGTCGCCTGCGATGGGGCTGACTGTGATTGAGGCGACGCTGACTGCGCTGGCGAAGGATTATTATCGATCGGTGTGTTTTTTTCAGTCTGCGTGGTCTGCTGCAGGCTGCGAATATGTTCACGCAAATAACCACTGGCCTTAAAGCTGTCCAGCCGATCGAATTCCGCATACAGGCGGATATCTTCAGCCTGCATCAATGCCCGACTGAACACACTGCCCGGCACATGGGAGGGCACCTGGCTCCAGCCGGTTTGTGGGAAGGCGATCACATCTTCAATTTCATCCACCCAGAAACCGGCATGGCCACCGCTAACCTCGACAATAATGATCTGCCCCGGCTGTTTACGCTGTGCTGCCTCCACGCCGAAGCGCACACGCAAGTCCACAACCCGCACCATGCCGTACATGGATTTGAATATGCCGGGTTCGGCTTCGCTGCTGGCACTCGCACGACTGATCGCTGGCGGCACAATCACCGATTCCACCTGCAGGCTTGGTGAACACATCAGTACCGGCCCCACCCGGTACAACAGCAGCGCGTTGGTGTCTTCTAGCTGGTTAAATGCCACAGCTCATCCACGGAATATCTGTCGTTACTCATCATTTTATTCAAGGTATCGGGTCTGCCATTGCCGGTAAAGCTGCCAGACATATTCGGTATATTCTTCCTTGCTGTTAAAACCGGCCGGATCAATCGCATCAAACACATAATAGTTCGCCGTGTTATTTTGCGTGTTCAAAAAATGGTAAATCTTGTCGAGCAGGGTATGTGGGCTGCGCCAGGCAAAATCATCCTGTGCCTCGTAATGCAGAAACACCGGCAATATGGGCACGCCGGTTTGCATTGAAACATCAAATGCACCGTAACGAAAGGACTCGAATATACGCTTACCCTTGCAGCCGCCCTCGGGATAGAGCGCAATGTTTTTACCCGCCAGCACCGCCTGTTTTAATTCTGCCGCCGCCTGCTGCCTGGACTCCCGTGATTCCCGCTGCACATACAGGTTACCCGCCGCGGTGGAAATACGCCCGGCAATCCACCAGTCCTTAACTTCCACTTTAGCCAGGGAATGCACTTCAAACAGGGCCGGTATGCCAATATCCTCAAATGCCGAGGGGTGGTTGGCAATCAGAATATATTGCGCGGGTATATCCTGCAGGTTTTTCTGATGTAACCTTAAATCCACATCCAGTGCACGCACAAAACCCCGGCACCATACCCGGTACAAACGAAAATACCAGCGGCCGAGCAATTTAGCCGGCAGCCACGACAGCCCATACAGCAATAGCGTGAGGACAAAAAAATCCACCCACAACGCGAGCAGTCTGATAATTCTGGCAGTATAGTAAAACACGCGTTTCTCCTGATACTATGCTCCCGGCTGCCGCGCCCCACTAAAACTGCAGTTGGATGCATAAACCGGCATTTAACAAAGTATAGCCCAAGCACAGCACTGAATAATTCCAGGCTATTTGCCTGCTTTTATTTGACCTGACGCAGTGCAGTTGTTAATTTTCACCACACTCTGGAAAAGACACCAACACTATGCCGCCGCTCTACCGCAGTTTCACCCTGATTATTCTTCTCACGCTGACCGGCTGTGCCACCCTGGACCGCCCACCGGCAGAGAATGACCCGCTGGAACGTTTTAATCGCAGCATGTATATGTTCAACGACAAGGTTGATCAGTACGTGCTGAAACCGGTGGCCACCGGCTACGACAAGGTCACCCCGGCACCGGTACAGAAAGGGGTCAGCAACTTCTTTAGCAACCTGGATGATGTAGTGGTGATGGTGAATGATCTGCTGCAGTTCAAGTTATTGCAGTTCAGCTCCGACCTGGGGCGCTTTCTGGTGAATAGCACACTGGGCATAGGCGGACTCATTGACTGGGCCACCGACATGGGCCTGCCCAAACACAATGAGGATTTCGGCCAGACCCTGGGTTACTGGGGCACACCCAGCGGGCCCTACCTGGTACTGCCGTTTCTCGGCCCCAGCACTATCCGTGACACCACCGGCCTGATCGTCGATGGCAATGAGCTGGATCCCATCTGGAATAAAATTGAAGACGGCGCACCGTTTGAGCACCGAGATGAAGATGTGGCACTGGGTTTAACTGCACTGAAAGTGATTAATATTCGTGCCTCGTTACTGAAGAGCGAGAGCATTCTGGATGAAGCGGCGCTGGATAAATACAACTTTATTCGGGAAGCCTATCTGCAACGGCGTCAGAACCTGGTGTATGACGGCAACCCACCACAGCCACCGGCAGAGTTTAATGAACAGGAGCTGTTCGACTTCTAATCTTTCGTCGAGCTAGCCGGCTAGGGCATATTGTCCCTGATAAATTTCTGGTAGTTTTCCGCACTGATAATTTGTGTGCCATCGCAGTTAAATTGCAGGCGCACCAGGTTCTGTACTATGCAGATAGTGATATTACGCAGGTACACATCGGGCAGGTCACGCATCAGCTTAATTGACGACATAATGCCGTGAATTTCATCCCGCGTCATCGGCTCCCAGTTTTGGTGCCGTTTAACAAAAATATTCTTCCAGTAGCCGGGAATCTTGTCGAACAGTGAGCTGGCCTGTATCGCCTGGTAGATATCCCGCATTGCCTGAATTTTGTCGTCATAGCTGATTGCCGGAAACTGCCGGTCGATATACGCCCGGTCGGCAAGTTTATCCGAGGAGTGAATTTCCTGGCGCAATGGATCAAAAATTGAATGGGTACGCACTTCACCACTGTTAAATCCGATATACAGGCGATAGGTGCTGCGATTCAGCAACAACTCCTCAAGGTTAACAATCAGCGGCTCGATCACCTTATCAACCGGGCTTTCGTAACGCTTACGCTCCAGTGAGGTTTCACGTAATGAAGGGTCACCCTTGATGCCGATTTGCAGGCTACCGGCATTCAGACCGGTTGCGCTGACAATGCTTTCGCGCAGCACCAGCTCTTCCATCTCGTTTTCAGAAACCGTATTTTCTTCAGTGTGATCCAGTGTGGTCAAACCTGTAAACTCTTATCAACGTCATAAAGCTGAAATATACCATAGCCACTGTGAAGATATTATGAACTATTGCAATTATCGCGATTCTCTATAGCACGACCAGCACACACCACCGTGTATGATTTTCAGGCGCGTATCCATTACTATAAACACCATGCATAACCCACAACATCAGCAACAGCAACGACTCGGCACCGGCATGATTGTGCTGATGTGGCTGGGCATCTTTATCTTTCTCGGCCTGTTCTTTTCCGCGCAGCTTGATAAACAGAACAACCCCAACCAGTCGATACACACCAGCCTGCTTGAAGACGGCGTCAAACAGCTGGTATTACAGCGCAATCGTCAGGGGCATTATGTTGCCAGCGGGCATATCAATAACCAGTCGGTGGTATTTATGCTGGATACCGGCGCCACCGATGTGTCGATTCCCGCCAGCATTGCCGACTCGCTTAACTTGCCCGATGGCCCTTCCGCCACCTACCAGACCGCCAATGGCCCGGTGCGAGTACAGCTCACCCGCATTCAGCAGATTTCACTGGGCGAGATCACCCTGCATGATGTTCGCGCCACCATCAACCCCGGTTACCGCGGTGATGAAGTGTTGCTGGGCATGAGTTTTCTAAAACACCTCGAGTTCACCCAGCGTGGTGACACCCTGACCTTACGCCAGTATCCCGAGCAGTAATTCAGCCATAAACAAGGATAAAACGATGAACTTTTGCAGCAGTTGCGGCAAAGCCGTTGAACACAGAATTCCACCCGGCGACAACCGGCCGCGTTATGTCTGTCCCGCCTGCGACACGGTGCACTATCAGAATCCGCGCATTATCGCCGGCTGTATTGCCGAACATGAAGACAAAATTTTACTGTGTAAACGGGCAATTGAACCGCGCTACGGTTTATGGACGCTGCCCGCGGGTTTTATGGAGAACGCGGAAACCACCCTGCAGGCGGCGGCACGGGAGTCGTTTGAAGAAGCCAACGCCCGGCTCGACAATATGCGCCTCTACTGCACCTACAGCATCACCCACATTTCCCAGGTGTATATGATGTACCGCGGCACCCTGGTTGATGGCTATGCCGCAGCCGGTGATGAAAGCCTGGAAACCCGGCTGTTTAGCGAAGATGAAATCCCCTGGGACGAGCTGGCTTTTCCGGTGATTCGCGAAACCCTCAAGCTGTATTATGCTGACCGGCGCCGCGGCGAGTTTCCGGTGCGAGATGGCGAGATTTACCGCGATGCGGCACAGCAGATTATCGTCGACAACTACCCGCTATAAATGAATTCCGCAGCCCGCTATTACAGTGTGCGCCAGCTATCACCCTTCGTTGGCAATATCCAGATTATCGAAGTCGATTACTGCCGCGCACTCAGCTCCGATGGCCAGCAGTGGCAGATCCAGGCCAGCTGCGAAACCCATCAGCAGATCTGGCAAATTGCCGAGCAGGCCTATGTACCCAGACGTTATGTGCTCTACGGCAGCTGGAGCAGGTTACTGGGTTTTTCCAGCCTGCCGCTGGACCCGATGCTGGATGTGCCCGACCTGCAGACCATTCAACAGGGCCTGATCAGCGCGCTGGAAAACCAGCCGGCACTGCCCTTCCCGCCGCAGGATGATTATGAATGCTGGTTAATGGACCAGGCCAGCGGGCAGCCCCTGGCGCTGTTAGCCAGTGTCACCGATCCACAGATGATCCCACACCTGCAACTCGGTCGCTGGCAGGCCATGCCTCAGCAGACCGCCAATAACCCCTTGCCCGCCGACCTCAGCACCGAAGCACTCAGCTCACTGGAACGGCAGATTAATCTGCAGGGCCAGCACACTCAGTGGTTCAGGCGCTTGGCTGACGGCAATGGCGAGCCGCTTGAGCCAGCAGTCCAGGGCCACAACACATGGCCACTACCGCCGCTGCTGTTTGATGCCACCTTACTCCCCGCAGCACAACGCGACACGTCCGAGGCACTGATTCGCTGGCAGTCGCCGCGCCTGCTCAGCCTGCATCACATTGAGCCTTCACTGCGCCAGCAACTGGAACAGTATAGCCAGCATTTTGCCGTGGAAACCCGGCAACGGCTGCACACCTACCCGGTGCCGCTGTCGGAAAAGGTGTTCAACAAAATCCAGGTGGAATTAAAAATTCGCGGCCTTTGAGTGGTATGCCTAACTCAGCTTGTTATAATCGACGCCACTTTAAAGCGACACACAGGAAATCCTCATGAGAGAAGTAGACGTTGCCATTATCGGCGCCGGCAGTGCGGGCCTTTACAGCATGGGCCAGGTGAAACGCTATACCGACAACTACGTACTGATTGATGGCGGAGAGCTGGGTACCACCTGCGCACGGGTTGGCTGTATGCCATCCAAGGTACTGATTCAGGTGGCCGAGGATTTCCATCGCCGCACAATTTTCGAGCGCGAAGGCATTGAAGGTGGTGAACACCTCAGCATGAATATTGCCGATGCCATGGAACACGTTGAGGATATGCGCGACACCTTTGTTGACATGACCCTGTCAAACTCCATCGACCAGATGCCGGAAGAACAACTGATTGAATCCAATGTGCATTTTATCGATGACCACACCTTGCAGACTGAAGATGGCGAACAGATTCGCGCGCAGAAAATTATTATCGCCACCGGCTCAAGGCCGGTTGTTCCCGATGCCTGGAGCGAATTCGCCGACCAGGTTTTCACCACCGACGATATTTTTGAAATGGAAACCCTGCCCGAATCGGTTGCGGTTATCGGGCTGGGGGTGATTGGCCTGGAAATTGGTCAGTCGCTGCATCGACTGGGCATTAAAGTCACCGGCATCGATCAGCAAAATATCATCAGCGGCATCCAGGATGATGATGTCAACCAGATGGCAATTGATATTATCGGCAAGGAATTCCCCCTCTGGCTGGGTGAGGCAGCCGAGGTTAAAAAACTGGACAATGGCAAGCTGCAGGTCAGCGCCGGCGACAACACGGTTGAAGTGGATAGAATTTTTGCCAGCCTGGGACGCCGCCCCAATGTTGATAAATTACAGCTGCAGAACACCAGCCTTAAACTGGCGGACAATGGCGTACCGGAATACGACCCACAAACCATGCAGCTTGGCAGCACTTCCATCTATATGGCCGGTGACTGCACTGCAGAACGACCGATTCTGCATGAGGCCGGCTTTGAAGGCCGGGTTGCGGGTTACAATATCATGCAGGACAGCCCCACCCGTTTCAGGAAAAAAACCCTGCTGGCAATTACCTTCTGTGATCCGAACATTGTCGCCGTGGGCCAGCAACTGCCCGAGCTAAACGCAGACGAAATTGTGGTTGGTGAAGTCAAAATGGCGCCGGTGGGTCGTGCGCTGATTATGGGTAAGAACAAGGGCCTGATCCATATATATGCCGAGAAGAAAACCGGCAAACTGCTGGGGGCCAGCATGGCCTGCACCAAAGGCGAAAACCTTGGCCATCTACTGTGCTGGTCAATTGAAATGGGCCTCACGGTACAGCAGATGCTAGCCTTGCCCTTCTACCATCCGGTGATTGAAGAAGCGCTGCAGGCTGCGCTGTATAATGCACTGGGCCAGCTGGAAATCGAAACACCGGAATGGCCGATCGAGCTGCAACCACTGCAATAAATAATAGATAAACTGTCAGGCCTGGTCTGAGCGTTTACCAACGTTGCGCAAGCGCAATGCGTCCCTGATTTTTTTGTGAATAATTTTATGTCCGAACAGATTTTTGTCGTCAACCTGGACGACTTCGAAGAAAAAGTAATTCAAGCCTCACAACACAAACCGATACTGGTGGATTTATGGGCCGAATGGTGCAGCCCCTGCCGGGTGATTGCCCCCATCCTTGTACAACTGGCGGAAGAAATGGATGGTGAAATCGGCATTGCCAAAATTGAAGTGGATGAAGGGGATAATATGAAAATTGCCGGCCGTTACCAGGTAAAAGGTTTTCCCACGCTGATCCTGTTCCAGCACGGGGAAGAGCTGGCACGTTTTAGCGGGGCTAAACCGTTGAGCTTTATCCGCGACTTTATCGAACAACACGCTGAACTGCTGTGAACATGACCGGGTCTGATGAATTGCATTTAGCTTCTATACTTAAGGTACCTTAAAATTCAAATCACCCTGGCCTGACCCATACACCTATGCAGATAAAACGGTTTCACTTCTTCACCCTTGTGCTCATTGGCAGCCTGGGCATTACCGGCCTGAGCGGTTACACCCCGGCTATGGCCGCCGATAATGACAGCGCCAAATCCACCGCCGCACTTAAACGGGATTTAAAACGCGCCGCAGCCGCCTATGAGGAAAAGGATTATGCCACCGCGCTGATGCTCTGGTTCCCGCTGGCGGATGCGGGCAATGCCGATGCCCAGTATCGACTGGGCAAGATGTACCTGCAGCAAACCGAACAACGCAAGGATCCTGCCGAGGCCGCCAGCTGGGTTACCAGAGCCGCCGAGCAGGATCACCCCGAGGCGCAGTTACTGTTATCGGAAATGCACCAGCAGGGTAATGGCGTGGAAAAAAGCGATACTCTGGCCGCCAGCTGGTTGCTCAAATCAGCACGCCTGAAAAACCGAAGCGCACAGTTCCGCCTGGCCGAACTTTACTACCAGGGCATAGGTGTTCAGCAATCCCCACCCAAGGCCGCCTACTGGTACCAGGAAGCCGCCAAACAGAACCATGCCGAGGCACAGCACAAGCTGGCGATGATGTTTTTACAGGGCGACGGCATTACACAAAACACAAAAACTGCCCGCAAATGGTTGCAGAAAGCGGCTGATGCAGGCATCGGTGATGCACAGTACGAACTCGCCAGGCTCTACCAGCAGGGTGAGTCGGTGAAACAGGATATCGACACCGCCTTCAAATGGTTTAAACAGGCCGCGGAAAATAATCACCCACGTGCACAAAGCCAGCTGGGGCTGATGTACCACCAGGGAAGCGTCGGCGAAAAAAATGACAAACTCGCCTTCGACTGGTTCAGCAAGGCCGCCGCCCAGGGTGACACCTTAGGCGAATTTAACCTGGGTCGTTTTTATGTCAATGGCTACGGGGTCAAAACCGACTATGAAAAGGGCGTGGCCTATTTCCATAAGGCAGCAGAAAAAGGCCATGCACAGGCACAGATGAATCTGGGTGTGGCCTATTACACCGGCAACGGGGTGATCCCCGACCCGGTCAAGGCCTATGCCTGGTTCTATGTAGCCTCCACCTCATCGATAAAAGATGCCCATGAGACACGCATGGTGCTCTACGATAAACTGACAGAGTCGGAGCGCCGGGAGGCGGTTGAGCTGGGGCGTGTGTACAAGCAGAAATACTTCGTCAGCGAATTCAAGACCAACTTTTAATCCGGCTTTAGCTGCCTGTTTTACTGACTTTCTGTGTTTTTAAGCTAAACTTCTGCTATTCATTTGTTTTAACGCTGTATATCGAATATGTCGTGATGTGGAAGCAGGCACCGGCTTCGAGCCGCTGGCAACAACTCAAGCAACACCTTGGCCGCCTGCCCTGCACGCTGTTGCTGGCGGCTTTACCCCTCACAGCCCAGGCTAACGACGCCGCAGCAACCGACCCTGCGACCCTGCTCGCCAGCTTTGCCAACCACCAGACCCCGCAACTGCTTGCGCAACGGGAACTTTACCAGCAGGCACAACAGGCCTATAAACAGCGTAACCACGCCAGGCTCCAACAGCTCGCGCAACAACTCGACGACTACCCACTGGCACCCTACCTGCAATATAAGCTGCTGGTCCGCCAGCTGCCCTCATTAAACAAACAGCATATTGAGTCATTCTTAAACCGCCACGCAGACACCGTGATCGGTGAGCGCTTTCGTCAGCAACTGCTGCTACAGGCCAGTCGCAGCAAACAATGGCAACGGGTACAGGATTACTATCGTGCCGATACCGGGGTAAGCAACGAATGCCTCTACCTGAATGCACTGATTCACAGCGGTAAGGCAAAACAGGCTTATCCACACATTGAACAACTGTGGTTATCGGGTCACTCACAGCCGGACAGCTGCGACCCGGTTTTCGAAGCCTGGCAGCAGGCGGGACACAAAACCCCGGCGCTAATCTGGCAGCGTTTCAAACTGGCAATGGCCAGCAACAATTCAGGTCTGGCCCGCTACCTGGTCAAATTCATGCCCGCCAGTGACGCACAGATGGCCGAACACTGGCTCAAACTGCATCGCCAGCCACAGCTGCTGGCACAACCCGGTCAGCTGGATCTGCGCCATCCCGACAGATCCACCCTGTTACTGCACAGCCTCAAACGTCTCAGCTACTACGATATAGACCAGGCCATCGAGCTCTACCGTGAATACAGCAACCAGCTCAGCCCCGCACAGAATGCACAGATGGCCCGTCGTATTGGCCTGCAACTGGCCCGCGACCACATGCCCGGTGCCGCCATCTGGTTATCCCGCGTTGCCGACAGCCATGTTGACCAGCAGGTAAGAGAATGGCGCATCCGCACCGCAATCCGCCAGGGTGACTGGTCAATGGTATTACAGGCCATCGCGCAGCTGCCCGGCGAACAGCAGGCCGAACACCGCTGGCAATACTGGTGGGCCCACGCCAGCGAACAGCTGGGCAACCACATCGATGCACTGGGCATCTACCAGTATCTGGCGGGCAAACGGGGGTATTACGGCTTCCTCGCGGCTGACCAGCTGTCACTGCCCTACACCTTCGAGGATCGCCCGCTGACACCGGATATTGAGCGCATGAAGCATATACTGCAGCAACCGGAAACCCTGCGTGCCCGGGAGTTCTACCTGATGCAGCAGGAAGTGGCCGCCCGCCGTGAATGGCATCAATTGATCCAGCGGCTTGATACCGAGGAAAAACTGGCAGCCTCCAAGCTGGCGCAGCTGTGGCGCTGGCATGACCGCGCCATTGTCACCATGGGCAGAACCCGCTACCGCGACGATATTGAGCTGCGCTTCCCGCTGCACCACCAGGACAATGTGCATAACTGGTCGGAACAGCACAATATCGAACCCGCCTGGACCTACGCCATTATCCGTCGCGAAAGCGCGTTTATGCAGGATGTACGCTCGCCGGTGGGCGCAGTCGGCCTGATGCAGCTGATGCCCAGCACCGCCCGCCAGGTCGCCCGCCAGATGAAAATTCCTTACCGCGGCTACTACAGCCTGATCGTCAGCGACACCAATATCCGCCTCGGCACCGGCTACCTGGAGCGCATGATGAATCGACTGCAGAGCCAGCATGTGCTGGCCACAGCAGCCTACAATGCCGGCCCCAGCCGGGTCAGCAGCTGGCTGCCGGAGCACCAGCAAATGGATGCCACCCGCTGGATTGAAACCATTCCCTTCACTGAAACCCGCGAATATGTGAGCAATGTGCTGGCCTATATGGCGATTTACGAGCACCGCATGCAACAGGAAATCACCCCATTAAGCCAGCGCATGCCACCGGTTCCGGCGCGCAACCAGCGTACCGTCGACAATAGCGACAACCCCGATGATGCGGTGAAAACCCTGCAGAATCCATTACCCGACCCAACATGATTCACCATTTATTCATAAAAAACATAAAGATACTTGCATTACTTAATAACTTGATCTAACTTTGAGTTGTAATTGAACGAAATTACATTCTCGATTGTGTTTTCTGGAGTTGAAAATGAATAAGAAGACAAGCTTAAGTATTGGTGACCGCGTACGTATTATCAGCACCGGTCAGGAAGTAACCGTTGACCAGGTGAGCGCCCACGGCTTTAGTGTGGTTCGCTTTAATTCCGGTGGCACCTACCGCTTTCTGAACGACAAGCTGGAAAAACCCAGCGGGCAGCATGCAGCTCATAACGCATAAACACCTGTATCTGCCATGGACGGCCCATCTATAATCCGTATTATAGAAAGCAATACTGGCTTGAGATAACAGGCAGGACAGCATGCCCACTATCCCCCCAATCCGCCACACCCCGGTTATAAGTCGACGGGCATTGCGCCGCAGCGAAAGCACTACGGCGACAGAGGAAACGGACACTAACAACCAGCCCTCACCCAGAGACAGACGACGCAAGCCGGATCGCCGCCAACGGCAGCTCAGGGTTCGTTTTGAACGACGTCGGCAGATGCGTCGTGGCAAGGAGAATACCAGCAGTGATGGAAGCGTGGGTCGACATATCAATACCGAGGCATGATATCTACCTTACGGCATCGATATCGATAGCCCCGGCCATGCAGCAGATCATAGAAGCCCGATCATGAAAAACAGGATAAAAACCACCCTCCAGTTAATACTGTTCCTGGCAGTGACAGCGGCGGCGATTTACTATGTGATGATTCGCTCACCGTTCGACAGTCTGGAGCAACATTCCAGTGACAGGATCAACCGCCCCACACCCGGCTACACCAATGACAGTGCCGACAAAACCAGCGGGGATGATGTTTCCCTCACCGGTGCAAAAGGCCGCTACGACGAAGCCCTTATAGGGCGTAAAGAATAGGGATCAAGAATAAAAAAGACTGAAGCCGAACCGCCTCAGTTTTTTGCCGCAATCAGCGCTTCAATAATCGGCGCACAGATCACGTCCAGCGCATGCTGCAACTGCCCACCGGGAATCAGCAGACTTTTGCGCCCGCTCAACCGGGCATTGGGGATGCGCTTAACATAGCCAGTCACATCATGTCTGTCCGGCTCGCGAAAACTCACCACCAGCATGCTTTCATAATCCGCCGGCACCGGCTCATGCTCAAACGGGTTGGAGGTGTCCACCACCGGCATGCGCTGGAAATTAATATCAGACAGTGAAAACTGCGGCACGATAAAGTGAATATAGTCCTGCAACTGCTGCACAATGTGATCGGTGGTTTCTTCCGCTGAGCGTTTACGCACCACACGCTCATGGTGAATACGCTGAATCCATTGCAGATTAATCGCCGGCACCACGCCAATTAGCAGGTCCACATACTGCGCCGCATTCGCACCGTTATTGCGCGCACTGCGTCGATCTTCCGCGGGCGGAGGCAGCTGCTGTTTACGCCGGGTCCAGCTGTCCGCCACCACACCACCGTGCATGCCCTCATAGAACAGACAATCATTCTCCAACGGCAGATCCTGCCAGGGGGTAAAACCACCCGGTGGCAGCTTATGCTGGCGGGCATTTTCTTCACTCAATTTGCAGCGCATGCGGCCACCGCCACTCTGGCTGTATTCACGGAACAGCTGTTGCAGTGCATCGAAATCATTCAGCACCGGCCCGTAACAGCTGATATGCTGCCCGTCTGCCAGTGCCTGCGAAATGCGTTTTTCAGTTTCCGCATCGTCATAACGCAGAAAGCCATTGCCCTCGACGAATACCGCGCGGATTTTCTGACGATAGAAAATTTCCTTAAAGGCCTGTTGCACAACCGTGGTGCCTGCACCACTGGCACCGGTTACCGCAATAATGGGATGGTCTACGGACATGGCATTCCTTATTAAATGCTGCAGCCCTGCAGCAATACAGGCGGGTATGTACAGGGCCTATTGTTGTTTGACTTTAAAGGCCCGTCGCCAGGCTTCCAGATCCGTCATGGTGTCGCTGCGTTCACGCAGCACCACACCAATCTGGTAATGACCGCCCACTTCCATTTCATTACACCAGCGTACATTGCCGGTTAGAAAATACTTCTTGCTGCTGTCCTTCAGGGTTACCCACACATCGAGCACACTGTCGATTTTAATTTTCTGATTCAACTCGATGCGCAGGCCACTGGCGGATACATCCAGGGTTGAGCCACACAGGGTTTTACCCAGCAAATTGGGGTTTTCCGATGAGAATACGATTTTTAAATCCAGAGCTTCCTTTAGCTCATAACGTTCGGCACCCCGCCGTTCGCTCGGTGTTTTTTGCATGCTGATCGTCCGAAAAATAAAAATCTGTTACCACTGCACTCCGCTAGCTGTTGCAACAGAATAAATACGCCACCTGTTTCAACAGGTTGTGAGCTCTTAAGTATAGGCATTCCAGTCTGGTTTGCAGAAAAAAAACCAGCGGCATGCAGCACCAGGCTACCCGTCGCTTACTCGCCCTTATGCCCCAGCAACTGCTCGGCACCGGCTTCCAGCATCTCGACCTTTTCAATTTTCTCGAAGCGGGAGGTAATCTTGCGCGCCGAGGTATTCACATCGTTAACATCTTTGCTCGCCTGCTCGATGTGTTTGGACAGGTTATCCATACGGGTCTGGAAACGACCGAAGTCTTTTGACAGCGCCACCAGGTGTTCCTGGATCAGGTGCACCTGCTTGCGGGTGGCGGAGTCTTTCAGCACCGCCCGCGCCGTGGTCAGCACGGCCATCAGGGTGGTAGGCGACACCAGCCACACCCGCGCCCGTTGCGCTTCTTCCACCAGGTCGTAATAGTGCCCGTGAATTTCCGCGAAGATGGATTCTGCCGGGATAAACATCACCGCGCCGTCGGAGGTTTCACCGGGAATAATATACTTGGCGGCGATATCCTGAATGTGTTTACGAATGTCCTTGCGGAACTGGCGCTCCGCATTCAGCCGGTCGCTCTCGTGCACATCGATGTCGGTCATCTTGCGGTAGGACTCCAGCGGGAATTTGGAGTCGATACCGATATCGCCACTGGGCTCAGGTAAAAACAGCATGCAATCAACCCGGGTGCTATTGGACAGGGTGTGCTGGAAGGCGAAGCTGTTTTCCGGCATGACATTACGCACCAGTGACGACAGCTGCACCTCGCCAAAGGCACCGCGGGAGCGTTTGTCTGCCAGCACTTCCTGCAGGCTCACCACATTGCCGGAGAGCTCGGTGATCTTCTTCTGCGCCTCGTCAATCAACGCCAGCCGCTTCACCACATCGGTAAAGGTGGCGGTGGTTTTTTCAAAGCCTTCATTGAGGCGCTTGTCCACCTGGCCGGAAATCTCTTTCAGTCGCTCATCGGTGGAGCGGGTCAGCGCATCCACCTTCTTGCCCAGCTCGTTGCCGTTCAGGGTGAGGGCTTCGGTTACCTGCTGACGCACTTCCACCATGCCCTGGGTCAGGTTTTCCTGCTGGATTTTCAGCGCATGCAGCTGGCGTTCATCAAAGGACTCGCGGTGTTTATTCAGGCCAGTCTGTAATACTTCATTGCTCTGGTTAAGCCGTTCCGACAGACTGTGACTCAGCTCGCCAATGCGCCGCTCCTGTGTGCTCTGCAACTCCGCCATGCGATCCACCAGGCGATTCTGCACATCACCCAGCTGTGCATACTGTTGCTGGCGCAGGCTTTCCATCTGCTCTGCCAGGGTTTGTTGCAGCTTGCCCTGCAGGCGAAAAAACTGGTAACTGATCCAGCCCAGCAGGACAAGCAGTGCCACGCCGCTGCCGGCCAGTAAAATGATCAGATTATTCTGCATACCACCTACCTGAAATAATTCATACCCTGGCAATTCCACACAGAAAGCGCTTTTTTACCCCCGCAACTTCGCTGTATGATCGCGCCTCGATTTTTCGTAACATACCACAATGCTCAGGATTCTTCTCACCGGTGTTGCTACGCTGGATATTATTAATACCGTGGATGAATATCCCGCCGAAGACAGCGAGGTTCGCGCCAGTGAGCAATCCATACGCATGGGCGGCAATGCCTGTAATAGCGCACAGGTAATACAGCAACTGGGGCACCACAGCAGCTTGCTGTGCGCCTTTGCCGATGATGCCGCAGCGGATTTTATCCAGCACGAACTGCGCGCGCAGCAGATTGAGTTCAGCCACTGCCCGGTGCAAACCGATAGCGCCACCCCGACATCCTATATCAGCCTGAGCCGTGCAACCGGCTCGCGCAGCATTGTGCATTACCGCCGGCTGGATGAACTGAATGCGCATCAGTTTGCACAGCTGCCGCTGGATAGTTACCACTGGTGTCATTTCGAGGCACGCAACTGCGAGCAGCTGCTCGAGATGCTGCAGCAATGCAAAGCCGCGGGTCGTCCGGTTTCACTGGAGCTGGAAAAACCCCGTGATGGACTGGAGCCATTGCTGCCCCTGGCCGATGTCTTGCTGATTTCCCGGCCCTTTGCCGAATCACAGGGGTTCAGCACCGCACAACAGTGCCTGCAGCGCTTCAGCCAGCGTTATACCAATACCATTATCAGCTGCAGCTGGGGCGATCAGGGCGCCTGGCTATATGATACACAGCAGATTATCCACCAGCCTGCCTTTGCCGTTGCGCAGGTGGTGGACAGCCTCGGCGCGGGGGACACCTTCAATGCCGGGCTAATCAGCCAGCTGGCACAGCAGACCGCACCCGCTGAGGCGCTGGCCTTTGCCTGCGAGCTGGCGGCAAACAAATGTACACAATCCGGTTTTACCAATTTAAGCATTCCACCGATTAACCAGGGAGCAACTTATGTTTGAACAGCTTTGCCATATTGATGATGTCACCGATCCCGGTGCAAAGGGCTTTACCATTAAACAGGGCCGCCGCGAACGGCTGGTGTTTGTGGTGAAAAAAGACGGCGAAGTCTACGCCTATGAAAATGAATGCCCCCATGCCGGTATCAACCTGGAATGGCAGGAAGATGATTTTCTCGATATGGAGAAAAACCACATCCAGTGTTCGGTACACGGCGCGTTATTCAAGATTGAAAACGGCGATTGCCTGGGCGGCCCCTGCAACGGTGAAGGCCTGACCCCGGCAAAGATCGAGCTGGATGATAACGGCAATATCCTGCTGCATCCCTGAAAGCCTGATACAGCAATCAGTTACGCATGATCCATCACCTGACTCGCCTGTTTCCCCTCTGGGCCCTGCTCGCCTGCGGGCTGGCGTGGTTTTTTCCACAGTGGTTCCGCGGCTACCAGCCGGGCATTATGCCCCTGCTGGCACTGATTATGTTCTGTATGGGACTGGGCTTGCGCCTGGATGATTTTCGCCGCGTGTTCAACTCACCGCGGCTGATTGCGCTGGGTCTGTTACTGCAATACAGCATTATGCCGGCAGCGGCGTTTTTTATTGCCCGCCTGCTCGAGCTCGACCCGCTGCTCACCGCCGGCATGATATTACTCGGTGCCAGTCCCGGCGGCACCGCCTCCAATGTGGTGTGCTACCTGGCCAGGGGTAATGTTGCGCTGTCGATCAGCCTCACCAGCCTGTCGACCCTGCTGGCGGTATTTCTTACCCCGCTAATAAGCTGGGCCTATATGGATGCCAGCATCCATGTACCGGCACTGGAGATGCTTCGCAGTATCCTGCTGCTGGTAATTCTGCCGGTGGCGGGCGGTCTGTTGATTAACCACACCCTGCATAAACTGATCAAACCCCTGTCCGCGCTGTTTCCGTTGATTGCGGTGGTCGCCATTGTGATGATTATTGCAATTGTGATGTCACTTAACCACGGGCGACTGGCGGAACTGAGTTTACTGCTAATGCTGGCGGTAATACTGCATAACGGGGTTGGCCTGGGCAGTGGCTACCTGGCGGGCAGGCTGTTCGGCTACAGCCACCGCGACTGCAAAACCCTGGCGATTGAACCCGGCATGCAGAACTCGGGGCTGGCTGCAGCCCTGGCACTGAAGTACTTTGCCCCCAGTGCCGCCCTGCCTGGTGCGCTGTTCAGCATCTGGCACAATCTCAGCGGCTCCTTACTGGCCAGCTACTGGCGGCGCCATTAGCGCAAACTGGGTGCGCAGCATTTCTTGAATTTTTTGCCACTGCCGCAGAAACAGGGTTCGTTGCGCTTCAGCGTATTCATTGCCACCGGCTCGCTGCTCAACGGCTCACCATCGATATAACGCCAGGCACCCTCTTCGCGCACAAATCGGCTGCGCTCATGCATAAAACCCACCATCCCCTGCTGCTGGTACACCGCCTTGAACTCCACCCAGGCGTCGCCATCGGCGGAGTCACCCGCGTCGGTTGATAGCACCTGCAAACGTCGCCAGTGGATATCCGCGGACAGCTGCAATTGCGCCGGGCGGCTACTGCTGTGCCAGCTGGCCAGCAGGTAGTCGGTCTGACCGCTGGCATAGGCCACAAAGCGCGAACGCATCAACTGCTCGGCGGTTTCTGCCGGTTGCTCCCCAGCAATGATCGGGACGCAACAATGGATGCCCGGCCTGCCGCTGCCGCAGCCACACAGGGCCTGCGAACTGTCGAGTAATTCTTTCATAAGTTATTGAATATTATATGGTTAATAATTCTTCAGCGGATAGATCCCGGGGTCTCACCCGGTTAGATTATTGACAATTTATCCATCTGACCGTAAAGTAAGTAAACGATCACTAACTTGATCGATTTACACTAATGATTATCCATAAATTGTAAGGAGAAACCCATGAGTTTCGACGCTGAATTAGATGCAAAAGGTCTGAACTGCCCACTTCCAATCCTGCGCGCCAAGAAAGCCATTGCTGAGCTGTCTTCTGGCCAGGTATTAAAAATTGTTGCAACTGACCCAGGTTCAGTAAAAGACTTCGAAGCATTCTGCAAGCAAACTGGTAACGAGCTGCTTTCAAGCGCCGAAGCTGGTGGTGCTTTCGAATTCATGATCAAAAAGTCTTAATTGACCGCCTGATCATTTAAAGGCATCAGTAATCTACTGGTGCCTTTTTTATTCCCGTTACTTTATACCTGAAACCGTGGTTTAAACGTGGATGCATGGTACAAGATATTGGTTTCACAGTGGCTTCAAAAAATCTTAGCTTCACCCATAGGTTAAGCGGGTATTTTTTGATCCGCTGTGGAATCAAGAGCTTGTGCAAGGTACCGCGGTTAAGCCTCGGCTTCAGGTATTAATCACCAGGATTACAAAGTTTGGCAAAACGACTTTCCGCCGAAGAGCGTCGTGCCACCATCATAGAAGTAGCCAAGCGGCTGTTTGCCCATACCGGCTTTCATGGTGTTTCCATCGACGAAATTGTTAAAGAAGTTGGCGTCAGCCCGGCTATTCTTTATCGCCATTTCGAATCCAAAGAAGAACTCTACCAGGCCGTATTACAGGAATTTTCCGCCACCCGTGAATCCTATGTGGAAGCAGTGGTGGCTGACGACATTGGTTTTGAACAGGTGCTGCGTGGTATGACCACGGTATTTGTTGCCAGCATTATGAACCATCCGGACATGCTAAAAATGGAAATGCATTCACAGCTGGATGGTTCCCAGGCCAGCCAGGAATTCTTTCTTAATCGCTGGAAAAGTTTTACCGACTACATTGAATACAACCTGAATGAACTGCAGACCCAGGGCAAGATCAAACCGATCAATGCACAGGCCGCCGCGCTGATGTACCAGGGTATTATTCGCGAAGTACTGTTATTAAAATGCATGCAGCAATCCGACCGATTAAAAAACATGCCGGTGGCGGTGCTGGTGGATGAAGTGATTACGCTGTTTATGAAAATCATTGAACCCAGGCGCAAAAAAGACCAGAAAGACTGAGCGAGATTCGCTTCCAATTAAACGTATACGAGTATTCACCCGATGACTTCAGCCATATTAAAACCGGTTTTATTAATCTTCAGCCTGTTGTCCTTTTCGCTACACAGTGTTGCCGCTGAACAGACAGCGGAATCCGCCAGCAATAATCCCCGGGTTGTGATCGATACCAACCGGGGTGCGATTGAAGTTGAGCTGTATCCGCAGCAGGCACCGAAAACCGTGGCCAACTTTTTAAATTATGTAAAACAGGATTTTTACGCCGGCACTGTGTTTCATCGGGTGATTAAAGGCTTCATGATTCAGGGCGGCGGTTTTACCCAGGATCTGCAGCGCAAGAACACACTGGCGCCGGTGGAAAATGAGGCGTTTAATGGCCTGCCTAATAAACGCGGCAGCATTGCCATGGCACGCACCAACCAGCCCCACTCCGCCACCTCGCAGTTTTTTATTAACACCGCCGACAACGAGTTTCTGAACTTTCGCAGTAAATCCATGCGCGGCTGGGGCTACACCGTATTCGGCCAGGTCATCAAAGGCATGGACGTGGTGGAACGCATCGAAAACAGCCGCACCGGCGCCGGTGGGGTGTTTTCACAGGACGTACCGCAGGATACGGTGATTATTAAAAATATTCAAATCATTCAGCCATGATAAAAGTTTCTAATCAAAGGCTTTACAAAAACCACAAGCAAAAGAAAACGCGAATGAACGCAAATGAACGCAAATTTTTGAAAAAAGGCTCTGACCCTTTTTTACTTGAAAAAAGGCTCTGACCCTTTTTTACTTGACCCTTTTTTACTTCTTTTTTACTTTTTACCGGTATATGTATAGAGCTTTAATTGCGTACATTTGCGTTGTTCGCGTTCATTTGCGTTTTCTTTTAATACAAAGTCAAACATCAACTCAAGACAGTGAAACAGTTGCGCTGGCAGCACGTTGCGCCATGCGCCGCCGTAACCAGCTGCTGCTGATCGCTGCGGTGATAATGCACCACACCGCAAACAGCGCACCGGGCAGTGCCGCTTCCGGCGGGAAATGTTGCAGCGCCAGTGCTACCCCCATGCCCGCATTCTGCATGCCCAGCTCAATCATCAGGGTAATGCGATACAGCACACTGAAACCAACCCACTTTGCCAGGTACCAGCCTGCCAGATAACCCAGCAGATTCACCAGCACCACGCCGAGCAGCACCGGCAACACCATCTCGCTGATGCGCGCCTGGTTGGCTGCCACTGCATAGCTGCAGATAACAATAATCGACAGTGCCGCCACCCCCGGTGCCAGCCCCCGCGCCCGCGGCAACAGACCGCCCAGCCAACGCTGTACCACCAGCCCCAGCATCAGCGGCAGCAGCACCGTCTGTACAATGGTCAGCATCAGTGGCATAAATTCCACCGGCAGAATCGCACCCCCCAGCCACTTCACCAGCAGGGGCGTCAACAGCGGTGACAGCAGGGTGGCCACGGTGGTCAGGGTCACTGAAAAGGCCACCGCGCCCCCTGCCAGAAATACCATCACATTGCTCGCCATGGCGCCGGGGGCGCAGCCGACAATAATAAAACCCAGCGCAATGGCCGGGGTGAAGCCGGGATATTGCGCCACCAGAAACGCCAGCAGTGGCATTACACTGAACTGTGCCAGCACGCCGAGCGCAATGCGTTTTGGATTGATAATTTCACGTTTTATATCCGCCACATCCAGCACCAGCCCCAGGGCAAACATGGTGGCGGCAAAAAACCACAGGAAGTAATGCTTGAAGACTAAAAACAGCGGCGGGTGCAGATAGGCCAGCAAGGCCCCCAGCAGGGTGAGCAGCGCCAGCTGGTTGGCAATAAAACTGAAAATGCGTTGCATGGGCTTCCTGTCTGGTTTGTTGTTATTATGACGGTCGTTAATATGAATCGAGTAAGCTGGGGTGATTTTGCGATTCACCCGCAACAGCCCTGTATAGATGCGGCCACTAGGGTTAAAATGTGCACTTTAGCAAAAGCTGTCGGGCTTCGCCGCTTTATCGATCAACACAGCTCGACCAGTCAGCACCACCAACACAGGAATGCAATGTGAATAATACCAGCAACTTCCCCTGGCTCCGTATGCGCCGCATGCGTCGCGATGATTTCAGCCGCCGCCTGATGAGTGAAAACCAGCTCAGCCCTGGCGACCTGATTTACCCGGTGTTTGTGCTGGAAGGTGAGAACCAGCGTGAAGCGGTTCCCTCCATGCCCGGGGTTGAACGCCTGAGTATCGACCTGCTGCTAAAGGATGCAGAGGAATGCGTGCAGCTGGGTATTCCGCTGATTTCACTGTTTCCGGTGGTGCCCGCGGAAAAGAAATCACTGGATGCGGCGGAAGCCTATAATCCCGACGGCCTCGCACAACGTGCAACACGCGCCATCAAACAGGCGTTTCCGCAACTGGGTGTAATGACCGATGTTGCGCTCGACCCCTTTACTACCCACGGCCAGGACGGGCTGATTGACGACAGCGGTTACGTAGTGAATGACGACACCACCGAAGTGCTGTGCCAGCAGGCGGTGTCCCATGCCGAAGCTGGCGTGGACATTGTCGGCCCTTCGGATATGATGGATGGGCGCATTGGTCAGATCCGTGAAGCACTGGAATCCGCCGGGCATATTCACACCCGCATCCTCGCATACTCTGCCAAATACGCCTCCAGCTTCTACGGCCCATTCCGCGATGCGGTGGGTTCTGCCGCGAACCTCAAGGGCGGTGATAAGAAAACTTACCAGATGGACCCCGCCAACAGCGATGAAGCAATTCGTGAAGTGGTGCTGGATCTGCAGGAAGGCGCAGATATGGTAATGATCAAACCCGGCATGCCCTACCTCGATATAGTACGCCGCATTAAAACCGAACTGCAGGTACCGACTTACGCCTACCATGTCAGCGGCGAATACGCCATGCTCAAGGCCGCGGCGCAGAATGGCTGGCTGGACGAAAAAGCCTGCGTACTGGAAGCACTGCTGTGCTTTAAACGCGCCGGTGCCGATGGCATTCTCACCTACTTCGCCAAGGATGCCGCGCGCTGGTTGCAGGAATAAACCCGCACGTGCATCACTGCAATAGCCAACCAACAAAAAGCTAAGTACTTATGTCCGTTTCCACAGCCGACCGTTATGCCGTTATCGGCAACCCAATTGCACACAGCAAGTCGCCGCAAATCCATGCTGCATTCGCCGAACAAACCGGTGAGCAATTAATCTACACCGCAGAGCTGGTCGAAGTGGGCGGCGTTGAATCATTTGTAAAAGAATTTGCCGCCAACAATGGCAAAGGGCTAAATGTCACCGTACCCTTTAAGCAGGATGCCTTTGAAATTGCCACCGAGTTATCACCCCGCGCACAGCGCGCCGGTGCGGTGAATACATTGAAATTACACGGCGATATTATTTACGGCGACACCACCGATGGTGTGGGTCTGTTAAATGACTTAACAAACAATCATCAACTTGAACTGAAAAACAAACGTATCCTGATTGTCGGTGCCGGCGGTGCAGTACGTGGCGTGCTCGAACCCTTATTACTCAGCCAGCCACAGCAACTGATCATCGCCAATCGTACCCTCAGCAAGGCCCAGCAACTGGCGCAGGATTTTTCCAACTTCGGCGCGATCAGCGCCAGCAGTTTCGATGCACTGGCCGGACAGCAATTTGACCTGGTAATTAACGGCACCTCGGCCAGTCTGGCGGGTGAGTTGCCGCCCCTGCCCGAGCAGCTGTTTGCCGCAGAGGGCTGCGCCTATGACATGATGTATGGCGCACAGCCCACCGCCTTTCTAAACTGGGCCGCACAACAGGGTGCAACCCATTGTTATGACGGGCTGGGCATGCTGGTTGAACAGGCGGCAGAATCATTTTACATCTGGCGAAAAAAACGCCCCGAGACCCGGGGCGTTATCGAACTGTTACGCAGTCAGTTATAAACATCCTGAGTTTATAACTGCATTGAAGCTTCTGTGGCAATACAGGACATATTGCACGATGCTCGGTGGATCCGCTTCGCTTGATCCACCCTACCAATCCATCATTTGCGTTTATTCGCGTTGACGTGCATGGATGCACTAATTCGGCGAGCGCATGGATGCGCCGGATCTGTCATTTATTCCGCACATCCTGTGCTCCACCCTTCGGGCCGTGCATTCGCACGTTCAAAGTGCTCTTGCACTTTAGTGCGTTTTCTTTTTTAAAAAGTGTTGTGCAAGAAGTAGGTTGGGGTGACGCAGGAACCCCAACGGCAATGGTCTTGTTAATGAATGTTGGGGTTCGTTCCTCACCCCAACCTACAAGGGTGCGCTCATTTTCATGACGGACTGGGCATGCTGGTTGAACAGGCGGCAGAATGATTTTATATCTGGCGAAAAAAACGCCCCAAGACCCGGGGCGTTATCGAACTGTTACGCAGTCAGTTATAAGCGCCATTTTTTATAATGCATTGCACACTGCAGTAGTGATATAGCGAACAGCCTGCATCATACTCGGTGGATCCGCGTTGCTTGATCCACCCTACGCGAGAGCAAAACTATTTTGACTCACATTACCTTACACTACACACCCGGCCATTCTAACAACTATCTATATTTGCGTTTATTCGCGTTCATTTATTCCGCACATCCTGTGCTCCACCCTTCGGGCCGTGCATTCGCACGTTCTAAAGTGCTCCTGCACTTTAGTGCGTTTTTTTTGAATAAACGTCGTACAAACTGAATAGCTTTAACGGCTACTTACCCTAAGAAAACTAGATTAGGACGCTGTAAAATCTGTAAATTTGCGTTTATTCGCGTTCATTTGCGGACTTACAAAAGATTAACTTTAATGATGCGGCGGAATCACCACCTGCATTTCCGCAGACTTCCATGCTGCCATGCCACCGTTGATGTTTTTGATGTTTTTAAAACCCATCTGCTTCATCACAGCCGCAGCCATTGCAGAACGCCCTGATGTGGCACAGAACAACAGCCATTTCTTGTCACGGTCCAGCATTTCTGCACGGTGCCCGGGGTACTGATAATCACAGGCCGGCTCCAGCACACCCCGTGGCACATTGTGCGCACCATCTATGGTGCCCGATAGAAATTCGGCGGGTTCACGTACATCCAGCACCTGGTAACCTTCGTCCAGCAGGTTAACGACTTCTGATACGTCCACTTCTTCAATCTGTGCCTTTGCTTCTTTCACAAAGTCCATCAGGGTCTTTTCTTCACTCATACTGCTTTTCTCACCTGCTTAATCAATGTTTATTTCCGCACCCTCATCGGTGCTATCAATCGTCGTTGCGCCATCATCAGTGGCACCACTTTCGTTCATGCTGTCTGCATCGGCAAATTCAAATGACTTCTGCATCATAATATTACCGCCTTCATCCAGCACGGAGACTTCCCACACACCGCTCCAGGCTGGCAGCATATTTTTGCTCGACCAGGTGCGCCAGCGGTCGCCGCCAATCTCAAACGACACTTCTGCCATGGTTTCACCACTGTACTCCCAGCGGTGGGTTACGGTGTGGCCATTAAGCCCGCGCAACTCGGTAAAAAAATACACCGTGGGCGTATCACTGGATATGACATCCAGCTCCGACACCGGTTCCTTGTTTTCAATCGCGGTGGTAAATGTGCTGCGATACACACCGGTTTCCGCGTGTGCCAGGGTGGAGGTTAACAGGGCTGAAATCAGCAGCCCGAAAAGCCATACTAATGGTTTAAAGTTTTTCATTGCCTTATCCTTTGCGTTGGTGAAAAAATCATACTGCTGCCAGCTCGCGCCGACAGCAGGCGAATAGATTAAACATACTACAGTGGTTCGTTCACTGCCAGTAAACTTCTCAGTCGGACATATACTCGTTTTTAAGCTTTACATAATGCGCCGCGGAGTACTGTAGAAAATCTTTTTCCTGTTGGCTCAGCTCGCGCACCTGACGCGCCGGTGAACCCAGGTACAAATAGCCGCCGGCCAGTACCTTGCCCGGTGAGACCACACTGCCCGCGCCGACCATTGCGCCTTTTTCAATCACTGCACCATCCAGCACCACTGAGCCCATGCCAATCAGGCATTCATCTTCAATGCTACAGGCATGGATTACCGCGCCATGGCCGATGGTGACATCCGAACCAATCGACAGGGCATTCCCCTGTGGGCTCAATGGCCCCTTATGGGTAACATGCAATACGCTGCCATCCTGGATATTGGTACGCGCTCCGATGCGGATGCTATTGACATCTCCGCGAATGGCCACCATTGGCCACACCGAACTGTCATCACCAATCACCACATCGCCAATCACACAGGCGGCAGCATCCACATAGCAGCTGCTGGCAATCTCGGGCATAATGTTTTTAAAGGGTCTGATATTATTCACAGTTGCTTCATCATATTAATGCTGTCGTGTTTCAGTCATGTTAAAGCCCTGGGCGTCAGCCGGGCAGGCTTAAAAAGTCATTACTGTCTTCGACACCGGATTTTTTACGTAATACCGCCGCGCGAATCATTTCCATTAATTCATCCGCAGATGACAGCTTGTCGATCACCGCGCGATCCACCCAGAGCTTGAGCTCACCGTCACTTTCCACAAAAATCGCCGGCAGGTCGACCGTGGAATCTCCCTGCTGTTTAAGGTATTCATCACGGTGCAGAAAACTGATTTCCGCATCCAGGTCTTCAAGAAAATGCAGCCACTCTTCCCGCGCACTGAAATAGCCGTGGGTTAGATTACACAGATTACACTTATAGGTTTCCGGCGATATCAGCTTATGCGCTATATCCGTCAGGGTATTAAACACGCCGCTATCGGCGTTGTAGACAAAAACCAGTTTCATGATGACACCTTATCGTTCACTTTTTATTATTATATTTATGGGGGGTGTCAGGCAGATAACTCCACCGGATAACCCGCGCCTTTCCATTCCGGAAACCCGTCTTCAAGCCGGCTGGCGCTAAAGCCATGCTCACGCAACTGCTGCACCGCATTATATGAATACACGCAATGCGCACCGCGGCAGTAGGCAACAATTTCCTGCCCGGCATCGAGTAACTGCAGGCGCTGTTCCAGCTCCTGGGGTGGAATATTTACCGCCCCTGGCAAATGCCCGGCGGCATATTCCTCGGCTGGCCGCACATCGATCACCGTCACCAGCCCCTGCTCAACCCGTTGCATCAGCTCCTCGCGACGCAATGGTTCCAGCTCATCTTTCACTGTGAGGAAAGTATTCACCAAATGCCCAACCTCGGCAAGATGATTCTCCGCCACACAGCGCATCACCCGCATCAGTTCCACCACATCATCACTGGATACCCGGTAGAACACCTGAAGGCCCCGTTTCACGCTGCTTACCAGCCCCACCTGTCGCAGCTGCTGCAAATGCTGCGAGGTATTGGCGACACTTAAGCCCGCGACCCTGGCCAGCTCTTCCACGCTGCGCTCCCGCTGGGCGAGAAACTCCAGCATCTGCAGCCGATTGCCATTGCTCAGCGCCTTACCGATGCGCGCAAACTGCTCAAAAATATTGTGTTTAAATTCACTCACTGTGACGGTTACCTGTATTAGTGTACGGGTTCTGGTTAGCGCTCCAGCAGCGGACGATTCGCCTGTGCACAGCAACCCTGTTGCGGGAGTCGGCCGGTGCTTGACCAGAAGCGGCGTTCCAATTAAGCTAACTATTCAAGTAATTAATTGAACATAATCAATGGCCCATTATAGGCCGCTTTTTTACTCAACAGCAAGCTGGCACCGTCACGGCCCGCCCATTTATTGAGGGATGACACAGATCTCGACCGATGAATATTTATTATGCATAGCGAAACCGGCCATACAGCTCGGTGCGCATATCGGCATGCAGCCCATTACGATTATTTGACCTGTTCAATCAGGCCCCATCCCCCCATCGCAATACACAGGCAGACCTTATGCTCGACAGCAAACCGCTATTAATGAACAGTGACTTTCCTGCACTCAAACGCAGCGAGCTGCACACGCTGCAGCTTAACCTGGGTTACACCTGCAACCAGAACTGCAAGCACTGTCATGTGAATGCAGGGCCCACCCGCACTGAACAGATGTCACTGCAGACGATTGAGCAGGTACTGGATTTTGCCCGTGAGCATAATATAAAAACACTCGACCTCACCGGCGGTGCACCAGAAATGAACCCCCACTTCCGTTACCTGGTGTCACAGGCACATAAGGCGGGCATACACATTCTTGATCGTTGCAACCTGACCATTCTCAGCGAACCCGGCTATGCAGACCTGGCCGAATTTCTGGCACAACACCGTGTCGAAGTGGTTGCCTCCCTGCCCTGCTACACCGAAGACAATGTCGACCAGCAACGGGGCAAGGGTGTATTCAATGGCAGCATCCGTGGTCTGCAACAACTCAATGACCTGGGCTACGGAAAAACAGGCAGTGGCCTGATTCTCAATTTAATGTACAACCCGCTGGGCGCATTTCTGCCACCCGCGCAGGCAACACTGCAGGCCGACTACCAGCAAAAGCTCAAACAGGATTTTGCTATCGAGTTTAACCAGCTACTCACCCTCACCAATATGCCGATTATGCGTTTTGGCAGTATGCTGATGAGCAAGGGTGAATTCGACGACTATATGCAACTGTTAAAGTCCGCCCACTCAGACAGCAATCTGCCCAGTGTAATGTGCCGCAGCCTGATCAGTATCGACTGGCAGGGTTATGTTTACGACTGCGACTTTAACCAGATGCTGGACATGCCCAGCCAGCTCGAACAGAAAAACCAGACGCATATTTCCGAGCTCCGACTGGAAACACTTAACCGCAGCCCGATCCGTGTGGCGGATCACTGTTATGGCTGCACCGCAGGGGCCGGGTCAAGCTGTGGCGGCGCATTCAATTAATTCCGCGCAGGCTGGCGATAGCCTGCCCGACTGCACAGCGAGCGAACAGCGCTGCAAACTGTCGATTATCATACCCTGTTTAAATGAAGCGCAGCAGATTGAACACTGCCTGCAACCTTTACAGGCACTACGCAAACGCGGCCATGAAATTATTGTCTGTGATGCGGGCAGCACTGATAACACGCGGCAACTGGCCGGGCCATTGTGCGATATTGTTTTGCAGGCTGACAAGGGCCGTGCACTGCAGATGAATGCCGGCGCCGCACAGGCCAAGGGTGATGTGCTGTGTTTTTTACATGCCGACACGCTCAGTCCGCAACAGCTTGATGAACATATTTTCCTGGCGCTGCAACAACGCCGGCGAGTATGGGGTCGATTCAATATTCGCCTTAGCGGCCAGCACCCCGCCTTCCGTTTGATCGAACGCCTGATTAATCTGCGCTCCTGCCTCAGCGGCGTGGCCAGTGGTGACCAGGGCATTTTTATTTACCGCAGCGTATTCAATCGCCTCGGCGGTTATAAAGCGATTGCGCTGATGGAAGATATCGAACTGAGCAAACGACTGCGAAAAATTTCAAAGCCTGCCTGTATCAAACACGTAAGGTTAATCACCTCCAGCCGACGCTGGGAAGAACACGGCATCGCGCGCACGGTGTTACTCATGTGGAAACTGCGACTGAAATATTTCCTCGGCAGCCAGCCGCAACAACTCGCCAGCCAATACCGCGACCACAGCTAAGACCATGCCGGATAAAAAACCCACCAGCCAGCAGTTACTGATTGTCTTCGCCAAAGCACCGGTTGAAGCACAATGCAAAACCCGGCTGATTCCGCTGCTTGGCGAAAGCGGCGCCACCAAGTTTTACAAAGACCTGCTGCAGCATTGCCTGCTTACGGTATCGCAACTCGACAATACCGATATCGCACTGTATGTCACGCCGCACACACAACACCCGTTTCTGCAACAGCTGGTCAGCGATTACCACACTATATTGCAATTACAACAGGGCAGGGACCTGGGCGAGCGCATGCACCATGCCATGCAACAGGGCCTGCAGGATTATCAACGGGTGGTATTAATTGGCAGTGACTGCCCCGGCATCACGCCGGGTTATCTCGAACGGGCATTTGCCACACTGCAGCACAGTGATTTGGTGATTGGCCCGGCGAAAGATGGCGGCTATGTGCTGATCGGTGGCCAGCGCATATCAGCTGAAATTTTTGCCAACACCCGCTGGAGCAGCGAGCAGGTATTTGAACAATGCCTGCGCAATATCCACCATGCCGGCTACAGCCACCAGTGCCTGGCCCCGCAGCAGGATATTGATACCCCCGAGGATTTCCTGCACAATCAATTGCAACTGCAAACATTGCTGGGCAAGACCTACCCGCTCAGTTAGCACCATCACCTAACATAGGGAAACGCCATGAATCACCAGCAAGCCGATGACATCCGCAACAAGGTCAGGGACTCCTACAGCCAGGTGGCCGAAGCCAATAACCAGGGCGACTGTTGTGGCACTGCATCGAGTTGCTGCGGCGTATCCGACGATGCACAGATCAACCAGCTAATCTCCACCCGTCTCGGTTATTCCGAAGAGGATTTAAAAAACACACCGGAGGGTGCCGACATGGGACTGGGCTGCGGCAACCCCGCGGCCATTGCCTCGCTCAAGCCGGGTGAAACCGTGCTGGACCTGGGCAGCGGCGGCGGCTTCGATGCCTTCCTTGCCGCCAACCAGGTGGGTGAAACGGGCCAGGTGATCGGTGTCGACATGACCCCACAGATGCTCAGCAAGGCACGTAACAATGCCGCCAAAGCAAACTACAGCCAGGTGGAATTCCGCCTCGGCGAAATCGAACACCTGCCGGTTGCCGACAACAGCATCGATGTAATTATCTCCAACTGCGTCATCAACCTGTCACCCAATAAACAACAGGTATTCAACGATGCCTACCGGGTATTAAAGCCCGGCGGCCGCCTCGCCATCTCCGACGTGGTCAGCAGCCGAGAACTGCCCGATGAAATCAAGAACGACCATGTGCTTTATTCCGCCTGCGTCAGCGGTGCCAGCAGCATCGATGCATTACAGCAGATGATGCAACAGGCCGGCTTCAAACAGATCCGCATCGAACCCAAAGACGAAAGCCGCGAATTTATCAAGGACTGGGCACCGGGTATGAAGATAGAAGACTATGTGATTTCTGCGAGTATACAGGCGGTTAAGTAAACCGACCTGTTAAGCATGGGAGCCATCTTGTCGTAATTGTCGGCGCAATATACCGCCGGTGAACAGCCATAAATTAGAGAGTTAAAAAGTCCCCACAGATTTTATTCCACGCAGGCATTCTGAGCCTCACCGTAAATCTGCACCCAAACACCTTCATAAGGCGCTGTTTTTTAAAGCCTATTTATATATAAAAGCAAGAACTACAGACGCTTACCCTAGAATTCATTAACAAAAACTGTCGCCAATGACTGTTCCGGCTGTTAGGATTATTCGCAAATAACTAAAAAACAAACCAGAATATGCGACATGTCGCAATTTACCCTAAATTACGACATTTCGTCTATATCACTGTTAGAGCCACAATAAATGAATGAAGAGACTCAAGCACTAGTTAAAGCAATTGAAAGCTTGCAACAGGAAGCCAACCCTTTTAAGGATTATATGTTCCCTCTAGTAACAGCTTTCTTTTCTTCATTGCTGGGTGCATTTGTTGCATACCTAACAATTAATCATCAAGACAAGATGAAGCTTGAAAAAGAGAGAGTTCATATCACTGCTGTCCCGTTAACTTTCATAGGAGCTCCATCTGATTGATATTGATCGACCTGTCTATAACAGGGTCGCCTCTAAGCAGCCCCATTAAATCGCGTTTCTCAAATAAATTTAACTGCAATACACGTAGAATCTGCT
>DATCTK010000070.1:0-37326 GCA_036567985.1 Gammaproteobacteria bacterium
AGAGGTTCCGCGGCACAGGGATGTGCCGCCCCATGACTAAACTAACATGGCAATAACTGCTAAGTTATTGAAAATGAAAAACAAATAAAAATCGCATTTTAATTTGTTTTTGCTCTGATCATTGTTCGTCTCATCCATGAGACTCACCCCTTCGGGGCTAGTGCGATCATTCGTTCCAGACGAATGATTCATGGATGAATTATTCAGAGCTTCTCTAAATTTTAATTGCGTCATTTTGCGCTGTTAGCATGAACCTGGGGACTTGTGTGGTAACAGGTGGATCCGCTTCGCTTGATGCCACCCTACGGATAGGCGTCGTTGGTCGTAGGGTGGATCAAACGCAGTGGATCCACCGTATCGTATGATCCTTTGAATTTGAATTTATAACTGGTCGGAATCAGAATCGACCCTGTAGATATGTGTGCGATTACGTCCCAGGTGTTTGGCTTCGTATAAGGCATCGTCAACATGGTTGAGGAGATCTTCCTTGCGTGTGCCGGGATTAACCTGCAACACCCCAATGCTCATGCTGATACTGAGTTGTTTGTTGTTACAGTCAAACGTCTGAGCGGATAACTGCTGGCGTAGTTTCTCCGCCACCTGGAAGGCAGCAGCGCTATCGGTTTCCGGCAGAATAATCAGAAACTCCTCACCACCCCAGCGCGCGGCGATATCTTCATCTCGTAAACTATTTTTCATTCGACTTGCGGTTTGAACCAGTACCTGGTCGCCACAGGAATGGCCGTGGTTATCATTAATCGATTTAAAATGGTCCAGGTCGCATAGCAGTAAACTGTAAGGGCGTTTATAACGCCGGATTTTATTAATCATTCTGTCCAGCTGCTGGTACATATAACGCCGGTTATGCAGACCGGTTAATTCATCGGTATTGGCTTCCAGCTGAATTTTTCGCTGCAGTTCCTTTAACAGATTATAGGAGTGATAGCGGGAGTACTCACAGATGGATGAAATAAAGCAGACACTGAGAAACGTGGTTAAATACCGTATTTTAAAACTGTAGCTGTAGTCGGTGGCCAGTATGGACAGTGGTGGGAAAAACATAATCACAATACTGCTGATAATAAACATAGATAAAATCAGGCTGCCCTGGGTCAGGCCAAACACAAAGAACACCAGGGGCGGCAGGGTATAGCTCCACAGTGGCCCGGTATTATCTACGCCGCCAGAAATAATCAGATACAGAAACAGCAGGGTGGTCATCAGCACAATAAGATCACCGGAGCGCCGGTAATTACCGCTGCGTTGCAGATAGATGCTATTGGCAATGGCCAGCAGTGCCGCAAAACTCAGTGTGCTGCCCATGCGCCATTGCGCATCAATCAGTGACTGGATGGAGAAAAAAAGCAGGTACAACGTACCAACGAAGCTGTACAGGTTAATCACCAGTACAAAGCGTTGAGCCTCTATATCATTTATCTGTTCCTTTTTCAGGCCGCAGAAAATGATTTTGCTAAACAGCGAAAAATAACTTTCACGCAAACGGCTCAGGTAGCGGCCGGTTCGAGTGGTGCTCATTGCAATCTTCTCATCTGCATTATTACGCCCTGTTCAAATGCTACGCGTTATGTTTATTGTTCGGGTAGATCAAAATCGATCTACCTGTGGCCGAACCCGTGTCATACATAATACGTTCGGTACCAGTTTGCGTTTATCATTTGTAAGGTATTGTCAGCTGCTTAAACTAACTTGTTATCTATGTCGTGAGGTTCCTGCTGCGAACAGTCGAAGCTGTGGCTTGTTGCCGGTTCATGAAAATAGAATAAATTAGTTGATAAATCCGAGCCGGCTTGAAGTATTGCGGATCACTTTTGTTATTGTGCGCAAGCCTGATAGTTATTATGTGCTTAGTGGGTGAATTTAACGCTTCAGAAATGGATAAATAGAGAGAGCATGTGTGCCGAAACTTTCTGAATAACTGGTGTGAGATATAATGCCTGCTTTCCATAATAATAACTGCATTCCCTGGCTTGTTCCGTAAGAGTATCGAATGGATGTTTGCGCATTGCGTTGGTGAATTTAATATAACGTTATGCGCCCGGGAATTGCAAGAAAAATTGCAGCGTGTTGCCTACCGGGATGTCCGCATTGTGTCCATTTTTGTGCGCTATTCTATTGACCGTCAGGGTAAAGCCGGCAGTCTAGGTGACAGCCTGTGCGTGTGCTTTGCCATGGTTATGGACCATGTGTCGTGTGAAGTGTTGCGTTTATCCGGTAGTGGCTTCGTAGCCAGCATGTTTTCAGGCGGTCAGGCCTGAAGCCATCTGCAATCAGATGGCTTCAATAAAGACAAAATCGTCAGCGCGGCAACTTTTTAACAGGGTGACGTCGGTGATTGCATGGGCCCAGATATTGGCCGGGCTGGCGAGGCGTATTTCATCTGCCTGTGAGGCGGGGGTTTTGCCAAAGCCTATGGCAATGCAGCTGCCTTCGCACCAGAAGGCCAGCTCGCCGGCTTCAATTACATCTTTTTCATCGGCTTCATTTTCCGCCATCACCGGGGTCTCAAAAAACACCTCATTACCCCAGGTTTGTGCCTTGCTGGCAAAGGGCAATGAGTCTTTTATATTTTGTGCGGTTGGGGTGTCCAGCAGTTCGGCTTCGATTTTAATTTTTCCGACAGTAATCAGAATACGGTTGCTCATAATGTGTGTGGCCTTTACCTGGGGTTGCCTGCGCCGGATGAAGGCCCGGTTAAAAAAGCCTTCATTTTTAGGGGTATTCGGCGGATTAAAATTGCGCGTGATTATACCTGATCGCGACGGCGATGAATATGCGCTGCAAATGGCCTGCTATGGCTTCAGTTGTAAATCTCAGGGCTGCAGGCGGCTAATCAGCCAGTGGTTATCACCGTCACTTTTCTCATAACTGAAGCGATCATGCAGGCGATTTTCCCTGCCCTGCCAGAATTCAAAGCGTGCAGGCAGCAGGCGGTAACCACCCCAGTCGGCGGGGCGGGGCACATGGTCATCGTATTGCTGTTGCAGTTGCGCCACCTTCGCTTCCAGCTCCGCGCGTGAGGTAATGGTCTGGCTCTGTGAGGAGGCGGCCGCACTCAGGCGGCTCTGCAGTGGACGCGAGGCGAAATATTCATCCGCTTCTGTGCCATTGATCTGTTCTACCCGGCCCTGCACGCGCACCTGTCGATCCAGTTCGCGCCAGTGAAACAGCAGGCAGGCCTGGGGGTTATCGGCCAGCTGCTGTCCCTTGTGGCTGCTGTAGTCGGTGTACCAGCAGAAGCCGCGTTCATCCAGCTGTTTTAGCAGCACAATGCGTGCATCGGGAAGGTTAGACTGATCGCTGGTAGCCAGGGTCATGGCGGTGGCATCTTTCAGTTGCGCTTCGCTGGCCTGATGCAGCCACAGCTGCATCTGCCTGAAAGGATCCGCATCCAGCTGCTTGCGGCTCAGGCTATTGCAGCTGTATTCGCGGCGAATATCGGCAAGTGATTTCATGGTGTCGACTTTTTTGCTGGGTTTGATTTAATCATGGTGTTCAGCCCGTTGCTGTTAACAGGCTGGTTTGTTGTCTGCATTATGCATCGCCAGCTGATGCCCTGCCTTGATCTGACACAGCTCTGAGTGCATCAATGGTTTATTCCACCTCAACCGCAAACAGGTCGTGCTCGCTGGCATCGGTGATTTTGACATTGATAAAGCTGCCGGGCTCATATTGTTTGTCAGAGTCGACAAATACCAGCCCGTCAATTTCCGGCGCATCCGCCTTGCTGCGCGCGATAATGCCTTCATCATCAACCTCATCCACCATCACCTGCATGGTCTGGCCAATCTTTTTGGCCAGCTTGCTGGCGCTGATCTCGGCCTGTAATGCCATAAAGCGCGCCAGGCGTTCCTGCTTGATTTCCTCCGGTACCGGTGCACCTAGCTGGTTGGCGACGGCGCCTTCCACCGGTGAATAGGCAAAACAGCCGACACGATCCAGCTGTGCCTCGGCGATAAAGTCCAGCAGGTGCTTGAAATCATCCTCGGTTTCGCCGGGGAAGCCTGCAATAAAGGTGCTGCGCAGGGTAATATCCGGGCAGATCTCTCGCCATTGTTTAATCCGTGCCAGCACGTTTTCCGAGCTGGCGGGACGCTTCATTGCGCGCAGAATGTCCGGGCTGCTGTGCTGAAAGGGAATGTCCAGGTAGGGCAGGATCTTGCCTTCCGCCATCAATGGAATCACCCGGTCCACATGGGGATAGGGGTAGACATAATGCATGCGCACCCACATATCCAGCTCGCCCAGGTGTCTGGCCAGGTCTTCAAAACGGGTTTTCAGCGGCCGACCGTTCCAGAAATCGGTCTGGTATTTCATGTCCACGCCATAGGCGCTGGTGTCCTGTGAAATCACCAGCAGTTCTTTCACCCCGCTATTCGCCAGGTTCTCCGCCTCGGTCATCACCTCACCAATGGGGCGGCTTACCAGGTCGCCACGCAGCGAGGGAATAATGCAGAAGGTGCAGCGGTGGTTACAGCCCTCGGAAATTTTCAGGTAGGCATAGTGTTTCGGGGTGAGCTTGATACCGGCAGGTGGAATCAGACTGGTGTAGGGGTCGTGGGCCGGTGGCAGGTGCTGGTGCACGGCCTCCAACACCTCATCCGCCGCATGGGGGCCGGTGATCGCCAGTACCTGGGGGTAATTATTCGCCACAATATCGCCCTTGGCACCCAGGCAACCGGTGACAATCACCTTGCCGTTTTCATTCAGCGCCTCGCCAATTGCCTCCAGCGATTCCTCCACCGCATCATCGATAAAGCCGCAGGTGTTCACCACCACCAGATCCGAGCCTTCATAGGAGGGGCTGATGGCATAGCCTTCGGCGCGCAGTTTGGTGATGATCTGCTCCGAATCCACCAGGGCCTTGGGGCAACCGAGGCTGATAAATCCGACTTTCTTGCTTGCTTGGGGGATATCGAGGGACATGTAGTACTTTGGCCTGAGGTAAAAGCGGGTATTTTACCCTATCTGGCGGCTTTACCGTGAATACTCTGCAGCGAAACTGGTGTGAAATAGCTGGCCGGTTATTTATGCCATAGATTAAGTGATTGAAATGACTGGAAATGGAGTATATGTTGAGAAAAAACCACACTAAGCAGAAGCTTTTGTCGTTTGTTATTAATCACCTGTTTAACCAGGGCGACATACAGGAGAAATGCAATGTCTATTGAACGAGCACTGTTTGCATTTGGTGGCGTGATGGTAATGATCACGTCTTTACTGGCGCTGTTCCATCACCCGAACTGGACCTGGTTTACCTTATTTATAGGCTTTAACTGCCTGCAAAGTGCATTTACCGGTTTCTGCCCACCCAGGTATCTAATGAAAAAATTCGGACTTAAATCTGAAGCTGAAATTGCGCTGGGAAAATAATTAAGGTTGGCAATGATAAAAGTGCTGGAGCCTGTTGGCCGGCAGTGCTTATTTAAAGTGTAAGACCTGATCCCGTTGCTTATTTTTAGAGTACTAGCAATGGGATGGCAGTTAACACCACAACGAAGACACTCGTAGTAACAGGGCAATAGGCTGGATATTGCCGTTAGCAGGCAGTCAAAAAGATTGAGTCCGCAAATTAACGCGAATACACGCAAATAAATGCAAAAGCACTTTTATGTTGCACGCCTGGGACGTGCAAGATGGAGCATTAGCGTCTATTTGCGTTTATTAGCGGACCAGTTCTTTTCATTTTTTAGTCCGATACAGGGCGATAGCAGCAGTTAGTCTAACGAAAAGGGAAAAACGGGGAAAAGGGGTCTGGGGTAAGATCAGAGCCCTTTTTGGTGATTCAGAACACAGTCTTCATTTATATTAATCGAAGCCGTAAACTGACACCTTAATACCCATAAAACGCATATGAGGGAAAATATATGTCTGACATTATTCTGCTTGGAACTCGCAAAGGGATCGTCATATATGATCGTAGCAATGCCGGTTGGCGTCCTCGCCCAATCATGCATGCGGGTATTCCGGTTTGTTACACCGCGCGTGATCCGCGCGATGGGACCTTGTGGGCATCGCTGGACCATGGTCACTGGGGGGCGAAGCTGTCACGTTCGCGTGACGGGGGCGCAAGCTGGGAGGATGTAAGTTCTATCAAGTATCCCGCAGGCGCTCGTTATATCGTCAAAGTTCTGCCAACTGAGGATTTTGATCCAGAGGCGCCCGCCGGGGAGCCCGAGTATGCCGACGCCATTGTGTATAAAATCTGGACAATTGCATTTGGTAATGCGGATCAGCTCGGCCGCTTATACGCTGGTACTATTCCCGGTGGTTTGTTTGTTAGTGATGATGGTGGTGACAGCTGGGAACTCAACCGACCATTGTGGAACCATGAGAGTCGTGGTGGCGATTTGTTTAGTGGTGATGCCACCAGCGAGAATAAATGGTTCGGCACACCGGCCAGTGTTGATTACGGCGTGTTTGAGCCCGGAATCCATTCCATTATTGTCGATCCGCGTGATGCGGATCATCTACAGGTTGCGGTTTCGACTGCCGGTGTCATCGAAACCACCGATGGCGGTAAGACCTGGGCAGGTCGTAATCGCGGCATGACCAATGATTATTCCCCGGACCCTGAGGCCGAGTGGGTGCACGATCCGCATTTCGTGACCGGCTGCCCCTCTCAGCCAGATCACCTCTGGCAACAAAATCACTGCGGCGTATTTTACAGTGAGGATGGTGCACGCAACTGGAAAAAAGTCAGTCAGCCCGATGCGGGTGTGCATTTTGGCTTTCCGGTGGCAGTTGACGCCCGTGATGGGCGCAGCGCGTGGGTGGTGCCGGCGCAGGGCGATTTTGCACGTATGGCGATTGACGGTGGCCTGTGTGTTGCCCGCACCAGCGATGGCGGTCAGTCCTGGCAGACTTTCCGCGACGGGCTGCCACAGGATAATGCCCACGACATTGTGCTCAGGCATGGTCTGGACATAGCGGGTGATCGTCTGTGTTTCGGCAGTACCACTGGCAATGTTTATCTGTCCGAAGACCGCGGTGAAACATGGCAGTGTCTGGGCAATAATCTGCCGCCGGTTTATTCGGTGCGATTTGGCTGACACACAGGTTGACTGATATGCCCACGGTTGAAATGACGCAACATCTTTACCGGTTTTTTCCGCAGTTACAGAAGCAGACGATTACAGTTCCGGCCGGCTCGGTCGCCGAAGTTTTGCACGCGGTCAACGATATTGCCCCGGGCTTTACCGACTACGTGCTCAATGAACACGGCGCGCTGCGCCGGCATGTCAATCTCTCCATTAATAACACCGTTGTCATCGACAGAAAAAAGCTGTCTGACCGTGTTCAGGATAATGACACGGTTTATATTTTTCAGGCCCTGTCGGGGGGATGAGGTAAGACTAAGATCAAGGGGTCAGATGAATCTCCCCCAGTTTAACGGACACTTTTAACACGTGCGAGTGCCAGTTCGCTAAACGAATTGGTTCCCACGGGGGGCGTGGGAACCAGGAAATAATAACCCTCCGACACCTTTTTAGAATGGCTTCTAATGCCTGGCCATCCACCGCCAGGGCTTACCCGGGTTGCTTTTTCTCAGGGCAACGATGGCCAGAGGTATTACCAGCAGGGACAGGATGCCCGGCACGGTATACATCAGGCTGTCAGCACTACCGAGAAAGCGCACCGCCACCACAGTGCTGGTATGCACGACGGCCAGTCCAGCCCCCACCGTCGTGGTGGTCGCATTGACTAACAAGGGCACGACAATCGCGTAGATCAGGTATGGTGTAAACCCCGCCAGCATCAGTTCAAGCTGGACCTGGTAGCCAGTTGAGAAGAAAGGTGTAAAGGCCGAGGCGAAGGACAGAAGCAGTCCATACAGCACGATTGCCCAGCCTATCGGATTGGAATAATGCTCAGACTCAAGAGTCATGATATCACCTCCATGGAAGACAGGATCAGCCATACCAGTGTAACTCCGCGAAGTGGTCAGAAAAAAACTATAATTTGTGAGGGGAATGCACAAAAGAAAGATAAAGGGACAGACGGCACTGAAACTTAATGTCTGCTTTGGTGTGCAGGATAAAATTAGTAATTAAAGGTGCCGGAGGGATTAAAAATAATCCTTCCGGTACCTTTTTCAGCACATTGGTGCTATGTGAAGAATCAGGGCTCCAGTGAACCAGCTACGCCCTCGGTGCTGGTGCAGGCGGTTTCACCGTCAGCGAATTGATCCTGATCTGCTTTCAGGTAAAGAATTTCATTGTCGTCGTAACAGCGGATATCACTGGCAAAGGTGGTTCCGTTACCGGGAATGCCCTGAGGACAGTGGCCGAATCCGGCGGATTGCAGCTCTGTAGTGCCAACGATATTGGTGTTAACTTCCCCATTGGTCACAGTGACTGTGGCTGTGTTGCCTGCGTTATCGTCTTCGCTGTAGATTTCACCGTCGTTGTCTTCAACAAAGCGCAGTTCACTGCAGTTGGCTGCTACCCGTACATAGCTAGTACTGTTGTTGAAGAAGACATAACTGTAATTTTCATTGTAAGGGTAGTTGTAACGTAAATACACGTGACGACCCACTTCGTCTGTAGAACTGCTGCTGACATCGTTCACGTCGTCGGTGGCAGAATCGCCTCCGCCACCACCGCAGGCAGTCAGGGCAAGAGTGCTGGTGAGTAGTAAAAAAAGAGCATAGAACCTGGTAAAAACAAACTGCATTTTTCTTCCTGTTGTTATTGAAACAACTGTTAAGGCTAACAGAAACCAGTAGCAGGAGATAGGCCACGTTCAGGTGATAGAAATAACCGTGCCTGGATTAAGGTATTTAAAGGGCGCGGCGATAATGAAAATTATTTTGAGACGAGAAATAAGGCACAGGCCTGTTTTTAGATAAGTCAGGTTATAGATAAGTATTAGCGGCCTCTTCTGGTCAATGAATGGTCATCAAATAAAATTCAGTGTTCGTTACGGGTTGGAAATGGAGCCCGCTTACCGATTTTTGTGAGAGAAGAGGTTAGGTGAGGGAGAAGAGGGTCGGGGCATTACCACCCCGACCGGAAAACCTGAATAACTACTGCGCGTTTTCCACCATGTAGTCGACAGCCGCTTTCAGCTCATCCTCACTGCAGTTCATGCAGCTTCCTTTAGGTGTCATCGCGGTGCCGGCAACGCCCTTCATTGCAGACTGATAGAGTGCATCCTTGCCTTTGGCAATGCGTGGTTCCCAGGCCGCCTTATCTGCAAATTTTGGTGCATTGGCAACGCCGGTTTTATGGCAGGTGCCGCAGTATTGCTGGTATACCTGTTCGCCAGAGCGCGGATCCTGTTTTGCTGCGGATGCTGTGTCCGCCTGTGCCATCGCTGTGCTAACTGCTGAAGTGTCTGTTGTATCGCTAGTGGTTTCAGTGCTTGCGCTGTCATCTTCGGCGGCCTGGGTTGATTGCGCAGCGGTTGATGTGCTCGCAGTATTCTGTGGCTGGCTTGCCTGCTCGGATTCGCAGCCGGCGATGAGAAACAGGGGTAAACACAGGGATAAACTGAGCGTGGCGAGGTATTTTTTCATTTGAGTATCCTTAATCTATGATTGATGGTTGTTGTATTCGACAGGCAAACAGTAACTTACTGAACACATGCTATGCAACAGCAGCAGATATTGTTGTGAACAATTGCAAAAAATAGCCCGGTTAATTTTCCCGGCTAATAATGCGGCGGCGGTGATTCCTCTTCCGCGTTGAGTATATTGGCTTCTCCGGCAGATTTTAATTTATTATCCAGCTGTTTAACCTTGTCCGCTAATGCAGTAATCAGCTGGTCCTGCTGGTAAATAATTTTGTCCAGCGAATGGATATGATCTTCCTGGTGGGTCAGGCGAATCTGCAGATCAATCAGGGTTTCTTTTACTTCATTAAGCTCGTTATTCATAGCATGTCGCTTCGATGATTAACCCATAAACGGGTGGCGGCGGCTACACTGGCAGGCATGGCAATCAGGTTGATCAGTGGCAGGCTGGTGAGCAATAGAATGCCGCCGCCCAGACCCAGGGATAAACTGCGTTTAGATAAAGCCTGCTGGTTTATTTCCCTGAAAAATTTATTGTGATTGGCCATCGGGTAATCCAGGTATTCCAGTGACAGCATCCAGGCACCGAACACCAGCCACAAAAACGGTGCGGCGAAATTAATGCCGGGAATCAGGCTGAGCACCAGCAATAGCAACCACCATTTGAAAAAGTACAACAGCTTGCTGATTTCCGAGCCAATGCTGCGTTTGATCATTTCAAACGTGGGGTAGATGCTGCTCTGTTCAATCGCTTTGCCGGTGAGCTGCATCTCAATTTTTTCCGCCAGCAGGCTGTTAAAGGGCGCGGCAATTAAATTCGCCAGTAAACTGAAGCTGTAGAAAATCACCAGCAGAATCATCACCGTAAACAGCGGCCACAGCAGCCAGCTGAGCAGGGTTTCCAGCCAGTCGAGCCAGCCGGGAAAATCCGGTATCAGTGCGGCGATCCAGCTGTCGAACTGGATGAACAGATACCAGCTGGCACCGGCAAACAGCAGGATATTAACCGCCAGTGGAATCACCACAAAGCGGCGAATACCCGGCTGGTTAATCAGTCCGAAGCCGCTGAAAACATGTGCAAAACCGTTGAATAGATTACCGATCATTGTTTATCCATGAATGGTTGATTAGCTGCGGCTGCATTATAGCCGCGGCGTGCCAGCAGGGCGCTACCATAACATGCTTCGGTGTATTGCGCCGAGCACACGGGCACGCCCAGTTGCTGTTCTCGGATGCGGTTCCAGGCTTCATTTCTGCTACCACCACCGGCGCTGATGACCCGTGTCGGGTAGGGCGCACCCAGTGCCTGTAATTTTTTATAACCCTGATGTTCAATTGCCGCCATGCCTTCCAGCAAGCCCTGGAAAAACTGCAGCTGGGAATCTGCTTCAGGCTGCAGCCGCGGTGCCAGTTGCGGATCGTTGACAGGGAAACGCTCCCCGGTACGCAGCAACGGGTAATAGTTCAACCCGGTGGGTTGTTCGGGTTTGAGCTGCGGGCTGAGCTGATCCAGTTGTTGCTGGCTGAAATACTGACGCAGCACCGCGCCGCCGCTGTTGGATGCACCACCCGCCAGCCAGTGATCCCCCAGCCTGTGGCTGTAAATGCCGTATTCCGCCGCGGCGACCGGTGTATCCGAGATGACTTTCAGTACCAGGGTGCTGCCCAGCGAGGTGACTGCCTCACCCACCTGGCTGGCACTGGTGGCGATAAACGCGGCGATGCTGTCGGTGGTGCCGCTGATAATCTGGCAATCGGGATTGAGCTGTTCCTGTGCGAATTCATTTTGTAGCAGGGCGCTGCGAACCGGTGCTATCACTGTGCCGGGTGACACTACCCGGGGTAGCCATGTGCGATCAATGCCCAGCTGGTCCAGCCAGTCCGGCCATGCATTCTGCTGCGGGTCGTAGCCGGTTTTCAGTGCATTATTGCTGTCGCTGGTAGCAAACTCGCCGCTCAGCTGCGCGGCAATCCAGTCGGCCTGGTGCAGCAGACGGCTGGCATCAGGGAAGGTCTGTTGCAGGTACATCAGCCTGGCCAGCCCGGACGTGGCGCCTTGGGCACCACTGCCGGGCGGTGCGAATTGGGCAATGCGATCCGCCTCTGCCTGGCAGGCATTGTGGTTGTACATCAGTGCCGGGGATAAAGGTGTGCCCTGTGAATCACAGGCGAGCACGGTGCCGGAGGTGCCGTTGACTGAAATGCCCAGCACCTCGGCGGGATCGATCTGCACAAACAGTTGCCGCAGCACCTGCAGTGTGGCCTGCCACCACAGCTGCGGGTCTTGGGTTATCTTCTGGGTAATGTGCTGGGTTATCTGCTGACTTGCCTGCTGGCCGGGCTGTTCACTGATTAGGCACTCCGGCTCGGGCAATGGCTGGTTGCACTGGTGCAACAGCCGTTTCTGCTGGTCAATGGCACAGGCACGCACCCCGGAGGTGCCCAGATCAATGCCGATAAACAGGCCATGCTCGCTCATGCGCCTGTGCTGATTTAGGGCAGGGTCACTGGTGTGGGTGGCACCCAGCCGTCCTGGCGGTGTTCGGCGACCACCGTGGTATAAACCCCGCCACGCACATTGAACTCGGCGGTGATGCGCATAAAGCGTGGGTCGGTGGCATTGACCAGGTCGGTGAGAATCTGGTTGGTAATGTCTTCATGGAAAGCGCCCTGTTCGCGGAATGACCACATATACAGTTTGAACGACTTCAGCTCGACGCACTTTTTATCGGCGATATAGTCAAGGTGGATAGTGGCGAAGTCCGGCTGGCCGGTTTTCGGGCAGATGCAGGTAAACTCCGGGGTGTGGATGCGGATGGTGTAATCGCGCTCCGGACGGGGGTTGTCGAAGGTTTCAAGTTCTTTGGATGGCCTGGTTGTCATTACAATCTCTTGCCTGCTCGGCGGTTAATGTTGGCTGGTGTGCAGAAACTTCAGATCAATCTGCAAAATTGGGCGGCATTATAACGTGAAATTGATATACTAGTGCCACGTAACATGTCTAATAACGCATTCAGAGCCCCCGAGCGAAGTCAGGGCAAGGCGCAGTGCGCAGGCAAGGGTCATTCCCTTGTCAAGCGGTGCAACGCCGCACTGGCATCGCTCGGGGGCTCCCTTTGGGCGAGGCGATAAGCGGCCATCTGCGGCGTTACTTGCCCTTGAGGTAGGGTGGCTACCCCGGCGGGCAAGTGCCTTGCAGCTAACCGCTTCTCACCTCGCTGAAGGGGTTATTAGACATGTTACGTGGCACAGAGCCGTTTCAAAAACCATGAATCATGATTTTTAACCGTTATAAGAAGAGCACAGGTCATCAGTGCCATAGAACGGCGTTTTAGCGTTATACGACGTTATAAACAGAATGTTGCAAAAGGGTTACATAAATAAATGCGTTTAAGCAAAATCAAACTGGCGGGCTTTAAATCTTTCGTAGACCCCACCACAATCGACTTTCCATCCAATCTGAACGGTATTGTGGGGCCCAATGGCTGTGGTAAATCCAATACCATCGACGCGGTGCGCTGGGTAATGGGTGAATCGTCGGCCAAGCACCTGCGTGGTGCCTCCATGGAAGACGTTATCTTCAGTGGCTCCTCTTCGCGTAAACCGGTGAGCCAGGCCTCGGTCGAGCTGGTATTCGATAACAGTGCGGGCAAGCTGGAAGGCCCCTATGCCAACTACGCGGAAATCTCCGCCAAGCGACTGGTAACTCGCGACGGTCAGTCCAAATATTTCCTCAATGGCACCAAGTGCCGCCGCCGCGACATTGCCGACCTGTTCCTGGGCACCGGCCTGGGGCCACGCAGTTACGCGATTATCGAACAGGGCATGATTTCACGGCTGATTGAAGCCAAGCCGGAAGAATTGCGGGTGTTCCTGGAAGAAGCCGCCGGCATCTCCAAGTACAAGGAACGCCGTCGCGAAACCGAAACCCGTATCCGTCACACCCGGGAAAACCTGGAGCGGCTGGATGACCTGCGGGAAGAAATCGACAAGCAGCTGGCGCATCTGCAGCGCCAGTCGCGCACCGCGGAAAAATACAAGGAACTGAAAATTGAAGAACGCCGTTACAAGGCGGAACACCTGGCACTGCGCTGGCGCGAGCTGAATGGCGAAATGGAAAACCGTGAACGGGCGATTGAAGAACAGGAAACCCGTTTACAGGAAGTGATTGCCGAACAGCGCTCGGTGGAAGCGGAACTGGAAACCCTGCGTGAACAGCGGGTTGAAGCCAGTGAATCGCTGAACGCGATCCAGGCCCGTTACTATGGCCTGGGCTCGGATATCTCGCGTATTGAACAGAGCATTCAGCATGAGAAAGAACTGCTGAGTCGCCAGCAGGGTGAACTGAATGACCTGCAGAATGCGCTGCAGGAAATTGAGCACTCGTTGCAGACCGACCGCGAGCAGCTGGAAGAAATCGAGCTGGTGCTGGGTGAGGCTGAGCCCAAACTCGAAATGCAGCGTGAATCGCAGCAGAGCGTGAATGACCAGCTGCACGAAGCGGAGCAGGCAATGCAGGCCTGGCAGCAGGCCTGGGACGAACATAACCAGCGTGCCGCCGAGCCGTCGCAGACTGCGCAGGTGGAACGCACCCGTATGGAACAGCTGGAAAAGAACGTCGAGCACCTGCGCCAGCGTCTGCAGAAAATCGAGGATGAAAAGCGCAAGCTGGTGGGGGATGACCTGGAAATTCAGCTGGAGCAACTGCGCGAGCAGAGCGAAACCGCTGAAATGAAAAAGGCCGAACTGCAGGAGCGGGTGTCGGAGGTGATTGAAAAAATCCGCACGGCGCGGGATCAGTCGACCCAGTTTAACCGCGATGAAGACGAGCTGCGTCGCCAGCTGCACGATACCCGTGGCCGACTGGCGTCGCTGGAAGCATTGCAACAGGCGGCACTGGGCAAGAAAGAAAATGCAGTGTCCGGCTGGCTGGAAAAACACGGCCTGATGAATGCCAGCCGACTGGCGGAAAATATCGAAGTGCAGGCGGGCTGGGAAAAGGCAGTGGAAACCGTGCTGGGCTCGCACCTTGAGGCCATCTGTGTGGATGGCATGGACAGCGTGGCGCAGATGCTGGGTGATTTACAGCAGGGTCGCCTCAGCCTGTTTGATACCTCGGTATCACAGGCGGCGGACAGTGCCGACAGCCTGGCGAGTAAAATCAATTCCTCGGTGGCGCTGGGTGGCTTGCTCGATGGGGTGAAAGCCGCGGATGATCTGCCCCAGGCGCTGGCCATGCGCCCGTCCCTGGCGGCCCATGAGTCGGTGATTACCGCCGATGGCATCTGGCTGGGTGCCTCCTGGCTGCGGGTGGCCCGCGACAAGGATGAAAAATCCGGCGTGCTGGCCCGTGAGCAGGAAATCAAGGAACTGCAGCAGCAGCTGGAACAGCTGGATATGCAGGCGGAAGAGCTGGAAGTAAGTATTCAGGACAACCGCGCTCAGTTGCAGAACCTCGAACAGCAGCGCGAGCAGTGGCAGGCGGAGCTTAACCAGACCCACAGCCAGTGTGCGCAGATTCAGGGGCAGTTAACGTCCGGGCAGAGCAAGCTGGAACAGTTGCTCAGCCGCAACCAGAACCTGCAGGAAGAAGCGCAGGAACTGAGTAAAAATATCGAACGCCAGCAGGATGAAATGGAAACCGCGCGGCGCAAGCGCAATGAAGCCATGACCCAGATGGAAGACCTGTCGCGGGAACGGGAAGAACTCAGCGGGCAGCGTGAGCATCTGCAGAACCAGTTGCTGGAAGCACGCAGCAAGGCACAGAGTGAGCGCGAGTCGGTGCATGAACTGGCGATCCAGATTGAGTCCCGTCGCACCCTGAAGCGCAACCTGGAACAGAATATCGAACGCATGAGCCGTCAGCTGGAACAGCAGCAGCAACGGCGTGAAGAACTGACGCAGAATCTGCAGTCGGCGCAAAGCGGCGATAACAAGGCGGAAGAACTGGAAACCCTGCTGGCGGAACGCCTGCAGGTGGAAGAACAGCTGGGCGAAGCGCGCCGTGCGGTGGAAGAAGTGGAAAGCTCATTGCGCCAGCTGGAACAGCAGCGCAACGAGTTTGAACAGAAATCGCAGATGATCCGTTCCAGCCTGGAACAGGCGCGACTGAATACCTCTGAAGTGCGTGTACGCAAACAGACGGTGCAGGAACAGCTGCAGGAAACCGACTTTGATGCGGAAAGTCTGCTGGAAGAGCTGGGTGAACATGCGCGCATCGATGACTGGGCGCGCAAGGTGGAAGAGTGCTCGCAGCGCATTGCGCGACTGGGGCCGATTAACCTGGCGGCGATAGACGAATACAAGGAACAGAGCAAGCGTAAGGAATACCTGGATTCACAGCATAACGATGTGACCGAAGCACTGGAGACCCTGGAAAAGGCCATTGCCAAGATCGACAAGGAAACCCGTTCACGCTTCAAGGAAACCTACGAGCATGTGAATACGCGTATCCAGGAAATGTTCCCGCGCCTGTTCGGCGGCGGTCAGGCCTACCTGGAAATGACCGGCGATGATCTGCTGGATACCGGTGTGGTGGTGATGGCGCGGCCGCCGGGCAAACGCATCAGTCACATCCAGCTGATGTCCGGTGGTGAGAAGGCGCTCACCGCGGTGGCGCTGGTGTTTGCCATCTTCGAACTGAACCCGGCACCCTTCTGCATGCTGGACGAGGTGGACGCGCCGCTGGATGAAGCCAATGTGGGGCGTTTCTGTAACCTGGTAAAGGCGATGTCGAAAACCGTGCAGTTTATCTTTATCACCCACCACAAGATCACCATGGAAATGGCGGAAAAAATGAACGGTGTTACCATGCGTGAAGCCGGTGTCTCCCGACTGGTGTCGGTGGACGTGGAAGAAGCAGCAAAAATGGTAGAAAGTGCGTAATGGATCAGTTCCGCTGGATATTACTGGGTGCGGCCATAATACTGGTTATCGGTATTTACCTGTTTGGTCGCCAACGTAAAAAATCACACAGCCGCCTGCCGCTGGAGGCCGCTAACCAGGCGCCGTCCTTCAGCGCCGATGACGGTGTGGATGATGCCTGGGTCGATGGCGTGGGTCCGGTGCGGGTGGTGCCCAGCAGCGATCGCGAAATTATCGAACAGTTCCAGCAGGAAATTGCCGAACCCAGTGTGCTGGATCGGGATAACCCGTTTGCCGGGGAGAATGATGCGGACGTCACAGATGAATTGATGCAGGACGACAGCGGGGATGATAGTCAGTACGACGAGGAAATCCCTGACGAGAGCCTGCAGGCGGCAACGGAACCAGCCGACACAAAGCCTGCAACCCGGCAGGCGGCTTCACCTGCAGAGCAAAAGGTACAGCCAGAAACAGAACCACAGCCAGAACAGTCGCCAGAGCCGCAGACTGAACAGCCGGTGGATGATGTGATCGCGGTGTTTGTAATGGCGGAAAAGGAACAGCCGCCGATGAAAGGCGAGCAGATTCTCAGCGCGAGTTATGCGTTGAATTTGCAGCACGGTGATATGAAGATTTTTCACCGCCACAGCGAAGCGGATAACCGTGTACTGTTCAGCATGGCCAATGTGTTCGAGCCTGGCTGGTTTGAGCTGGAGCAGATCAATCAGCTGGAAACCCGTGGCATTACCTTCTTTATGCAGGTGAACCGTGTCGAAGATCCCGCTGATGTGCTGGATGAAATGCTGATCAGTGCGCATCGCATGTCAACCATGCTCGGTGCCAGTCTGTGCAATGCCCATCGCCAGCCGCTGGACGAAGCCTACACCCGCCAGCTGCGAGAAAAAGTGCAGACGCTGATCGAGCTTAAAGCGCAAACCGCCTGAAGGGTTTGCCGCATTCGCTTTTAGTTGCAGTGCTTATTGCAGTGATAAACGATACCTGAATAACATGCCCGTTCCCCGTTAATCAATTAAGTTTCCGTAAATTTCATGTCGAATAAACTACAGGCCGAACAACAGATTGCCCGGCTGCGTGAGCAGCTCAATCACCACAGTGTGCAGTATTATGTGCTGGATGACCCGCAAATTCCCGATGCGGAATACGATCGCCTGCACCGTGAGCTGCAGTCACTGGAACAGCAGTTTCCCGATCTGATCACCCCCGACTCTCCCACCCAGCGCGTGGGTGACAGGCCGCTGGAGAGCTTTGCCCAGGTAAAACACGAATTACCCATGCTGTCACTGGATAATGTGTTTAGCGAGGACGAGTTAGTCGATTTTAATAAGCGACTCCAGCAACGGCTGGAACGGGATGATGAAATTACCTATGCTGCGGAACCCAAGCTGGATGGCCTGGCGGTGAGCCTGTTATATGAAAACGGTTTACTGGTGCGCGCCGGCACCCGCGGTGATGGCACAACCGGTGAAGACATCACACAGAATGTGCGCACCATTCATGCGGTGCCATTAAAACTCAGTGGTGATGATGTACCTTCATTACTGGAAGTGCGCGGCGAAGTGTTTATGCCCAAAGCCGGTTTTGAAAAACTCAATCAGCGTGCGCGGGAGCAGGGCGAAAAAGTATTTGTGAATCCACGCAATGCCGCCGCCGGTTCATTGCGCCAGCTGGACCCACGCATCACCGCACAGCGACCCTTGTCGATCTACTGTTATGCGGTGGGCAGGGTGGATGGTGATATGCCCCACGATACCCACAGTGAAATGCTTAATCAGTTACAGCGCTGGGGCCTGCCGGTGTGTGCAGAACGTCGTACGGTGAATGGCGTACAGGGTTGCCTGGATTACTACCAGCAGATGGCGGAACGCCGTGCAGAACTGCCCTATGAAATTGACGGCATTGTCTACAAGGTAGATTCACTGCGCCTGCAAAGGGAACTGGGCTTTGTTGCCAGGGCGCCGCGCTGGGCGATTGCGCACAAGTTTCCGGCACAGGAAGAAATTACCCGGGTTAATGATATTACCTTCCAGGTGGGGCGCACCGGCGCGCTGACTCCGGTGGCGCGCCTCGAACCGGTATTTGTCGGTGGCGTTACCGTGAGCAATGCCACCCTGCACAATATGGATGAGGTAAAACGCAAGGATGTGCGGGTGGGTGATCAGGTGATCATTCGCCGCGCTGGTGATGTAATTCCCGAAGTGGTAAAGATCGTACCCGGCAGTCGACAGCCAGGTGCGCAGTTAATCGAATTGCCAGCGCAATGCCCGGTGTGTGGTTCCGATGTGGAGCAGCTGGAAGGTGAGGCGGTGGCACGTTGCAGTGGTGGCCTGTTCTGTGCCGCGCAACGCAAGGAATCGATCAAGCACTTTGCCTCGCGCAAGGCGATGGATATAGACGGGCTGGGTGACAAGCTGGTGGAACAATTGGTGGACGCGAACCTGATCGAGCATGTGAATGACCTGTATTCACTCGGTGTAGAACAGATCGCCTCGCTGGAACGAATGGGAGAAAAATCCGCTGCCAACCTGGTGGAAGCCCTGGAAAAATCTAAACACACAAGCCTTGCACGCTTTATTTATGCATTGGGAATACGTGAAGTGGGCGAAGCCACCGCGCGGTCACTGGCTGATTATTTCGCTGACCTTGATGCCATACGAAAGGCAGACGAAGAAACCCTGCAACAGGTTGAGGACGTGGGGCCGGTGGTGGCATCACACATCGTGCGCTTTTTTAAACAGCCGCATAACCTGCAGGTGATTGATGCACTGTTGCAGGCGGGTATTCACTGGGACGAAGTCGAAGTCACGCCGCCACAACAGCAAACCCTGCAGGGTCAAACCTTTGTGCTTACCGGCACACTTAACGACATGAGTCGCGACGAAGCCAAAGCAGCACTGCAGGCCAGAGGCGCAAAAGTCACTGGCAGCGTATCGAAAAAAACCAGCTATGTGGTGGTGGGTGACAGCCCTGGTTCCAAGGCGGCAAAAGCCGAACAGCTGGGGGTGGAAATTCTGGATGAGGCCGGGCTTATGAAACTGCTGGCCTGATTCACCCATATCATCAGCTTTTTATACTAATCCGGTAGCAATCGCTCCCTAACTATCTATACTCAATTTGATTCACATTGAACTGTTGCTGGCGTTATCTCTGGTCGTGTTTTGCACACCCGATGTAATGACATTATTTTTTGTATGGACATGCCTTATCGCTTTGAAATTTCATAATAAAGATAACAAACCGCGAGTAATATCAAGGCCGGGAATCGTGGCTATTGCACCTGTGTATTTGATAGAGGAACCCGGTATTACCCCGCCATATCTCTTTCAGAACAATATTCACCCGGCCTGAGCTCTGAGGTTTTGGTTATGAGTTTGCGTGCGCGTCTGATTGTTATTGTGCTGATGGCGCTGATCCCGTCATTGCTGTTGATGCTTGATACGGCCTATGAAAACTACAGGACCCGTTTGCACGATGCGCAGCAACATGTGCAGCACTATGCGCTGGTTGCGAATAAATACCATGAGTCCATGGTGAGTGAAACCCGCCTACTGCTGGATGTACTGAAAAAACTGCCACAAATCCATAATCCGCTGCATAAGGATTGTGAGCCAACCCTGGAAAAAATGTTATTTGGTAATATTCGTTATGCCAATTTCGCGGTTATTAATCTGCAGGGTAAGGCAGTTTGCAGTGCAGTACCACAGGAAGCGGCGACTGATTTATCCGATCGTGAATATTACAAAGAAGCTATTCGTAACAAGACGCTAAGCGTGGGTGATTACCAGATCGGCCGCATCGTCAATAAACCGGTGCAGGTTATTGCGCAGCCAGTACTGGATGAGCAGGATAATGTTCAGGGTGTTATTTATGCGTCCCTGTATCTGGACTGGTTAAAAGGTGTCGTTCCGGTTAATGCGCTGCCAGCCGACTCGTCGGTAACGGTATTTGATCGCCAGGGAGTTGTTCTCAGTCGTGATCCGGATCCGCAGAGTCTCTGGACGGGGATAGATATTAAGCAGGCTTTACCCGTGCTGGCTAATGTCGTTAGTAACCGTGATGAAACCTGGCTGGGCGAGGCGACTGGGCTGGACGGTGTAAAACGTGTCTATGCACTGTATCGTTTTGGCACCGTGGATAACCCCTATGGCTATATTATGGTGGGTATTCCCAGTGAGCCAATTTATGCTGTGATCAATGCCGAGTTATTACCGCATCTGGCGATTATTGCTGCGGCCATTTTTGTCATTACGCTACTGGGCTGGTTTGGTAGTGAGTTTCTTGTGTTAAAACGAACCCGACGATTGAGTCAGCTGGTAAGAGCCATTGGTGATGGTGATTATGCTGCGAGAATCAGGGTTGAAGGTAACGATGAAATCTCACGTCTGGCAGATGATATTAATACAATGGCGGAAAAGCTGGGGACTAGCCGCAAAAGAATCCATAAATTAACCCGTATACAGTCTGTTCTGAGTGGTATCAACAGTGCAATACTGCGTATACGTGATCGCGACAATCTGCTGCAGGAAGCCTGTCGCATAGCAGTGGATCACGGTGGTCTACGTTTTGCCTGGGTAGGCCTGTTCGAAGAGGATGGAAAGCTGTCACACACTGCCAGTTATGGCGACGGTAAAGCCTATCTACACCAGCACTGCCTGCCCTCATTGAGTAATAATGAGAGTAACTATCCCTGTGCCGCAGCAGTGCGTAGTGAAAAACCAGTCATATTTAATAATCTGAAGAATGAAGTCAATAAAAACAACTGGTCGGCCAGGGTTGTGGAACAGGGTTATCAGTCGATGGCCTCATTTCCACTATTAAGGCAGGAGAGCCTGATCGGTACGGTTAATCTTTATAGCAATGAAAAGAATTTTTTTACTGAGTATGAAACCAAGCTGTTTCTTGAATTAAGCTCTGATATATCACTGGGTCTGGAGTACATAGATAAGGATAAATCTATAAGAGACCTGCTGTACTACGATGTGCTTACCAATTTACCCAATCGAAAGCTGTGTGAAGACCGTCTGCAACAGGCAATTTCACATGCGGCACGCCGGAATCGACTGGTTGCTGTAATGGAGGTTAATATCAGTGATTTCAGGCGAAAAATTGGCCTTTACGGTAATCATATTTCCGATGAAGTCCTTTCCATTGTGGGCAATCTTCTGAAGAAGCAGCTACGCGAGGGTGATACGGTTGCACGGCTTGAAGGTGATGTGTTCTCGGTTGTATTCAGTGATCTGGCGACTATGGATGATGCGCAATTTATACCGCATAAGGTAATAACTGCTATGCCCACAAGTGTGATGGCCTATCAGCAGGATATACATTTGCAGCTGAATGCCGGTGTTGCTATTTTTCCTGATGATGGCAACGATGCGACAACACTGATGAGTCATGCGAGTTTTGCGATTTTGCAGCACAAAAGCCAGACTCAACATCAACTGAATTTTTATTCGCCACAGATTCAGCATACCGCGCATCAGCGTAATTTGATGGAGCTGGCCTTGCGTAATGCATTAGAAAACCAGAGCGAGCTGGAGTTGCATTATCAGCCGGTGGTGGATATTGAAACACAGGAAATTATCAGTTTTGAAGCGCTTTGCAGATGGCATAATGCACAATTCGGTTCTGTTTCACCTGCACATTTTATACCCATTGCTGAAGAAAGCGGTCTGATTGTGCCACTGGGTGAGTGGGCGCTGAAAACAGCATGTGAACAGGTGGTTAAATGGAATGAGCAGGGGTTTAAGCCTGTTCGTATGGCGGTTAACGTGTCGTTTCGTCAATTTCGTGACGAGTTTTTTATACAGCGACTGGATGAGATATTTAATCAACAGCCAGGCTGTGCATATGACCAGATTGCAATTGAAATTACAGAAAGTGAAGTGATGGATAATATAGAAACCACAGTGTCTATATTAAATCAACTCAGTGCACGTAATATGTATTGTTATATTGATGATTTCGGTACAGGCTATTCATCGCTAAGTTATCTGCATAACCTGCCACTGGATGTGCTGAAAATTGATCAGAGTTTTGTCGCCAATATGGTGCAGTCTGAAAACAGTGTTTCAATTGTGCGTAGCATTATTATGCTGGCAAAAAACCTCAAGCTGAAAACCCTGGCAGAGGGTGTGGAAACCGTTGAGCAGCTGGACATGTTACGTCAACTGGGTTGTGATTACATTCAGGGTTATCTTTTCAGCAGGCCAAAGCCTGCGGCGGAATTGTCTGCAATAATGCAAAAAAGTAATCGACTGGAAGTGAGTGAGTAACCTGGAATTAGTTTACAGGCTTTATGCCTGCTGTTATAAATATCTTCAACTTTAAAAGAGATTAATAATAAACACCATGTTGTGGATTAAAACTATACACCTGAGTGCGGTACTGCTGAGCTTCGCCGGTTTTATTCTACGTACGGGCTGGATGCTGATGGATTCTCCCATGCTGACAAGGCGCTGGGTGAAAGTGCTGCCGCATATTATAGATACTGTGCTGCTAATCAGTGCCCTGTGGCTGGTTTATCTGATGTCACTGCCGTTGCTGCAAACCGACTGGTTACTGGCAAAGATTATTGCGCTGCTGGTGTATATTGTGCTGGGAACCATGGCGTTGAAACGGGCCCGTACAAAACTGCAGCGACTGATATTTGCGCTGCTGGCCATACTGGTTTTTCTGTATATTGTATCGGTGGCGATGAGCAAATCAGTGTACGGATTTATTGCGCTTATTTAACGGCAAGACATCCTTCGTAGGGTGGCATCAAGCGAAGCGGATCCACCTGTTAGTCTAAGCAGCTATGTGCTACTGTTTTCCCATATCTGCTTGCGACACAGTCCCGCCATATCACAATAGGCGCAGCTGCTGGCGTCACCCCAGGCTGGTAGGGCGGCACCCTGTCTGATCTGTTTTATATTGTTGCTGAGCCGTTGGGTTATGTCGTCTGTCAGTTGCTGCAATTGATCCTGTTCAAGCAGGCCGGCCACTGACACCTTGCCATTGTCGAGTTTCAGGTAGAGCGTGTTATCGACATCGGGTAGCAGCATCGCGTAGCTGGTTAGCTGGATATTTTCTGCCAGGTCTATGTCCTGCTGTTTTGCGGTGTTACCGGTTTTGTAGTCAATAATTGAATAGCCGTTCTGGTTTTTATCCACCCGGTCTAGACGACCATTGAGTGTTATCCCGTCATCTAATTCAATATCGAGTTTCTGTTCCAGTTTATGAATCTGCCATTCAGTCTGGCGTTGTATCTGCCAGTCGATATAGGCTTCCGTGGTTTTTAACCAGCGCTCCAGCCAGCCGCGGTGCTGCACATTATCTTCTGTGTGGCGACTGAACACGGAACGTGACAACTCATTAAGATGATTCAGTGCCTGTGTTTTGTTGTGTAGTGTCAGTGGCTGCGTAAAGGGTTCCGGCAGGCCGGGTTTCTGTTGGTGGAAGGCTTCCAGTATTAAATGAACCTTTTCACCGTATTCGCTTTTTAACAGTTCCTGGCTGATTTCTTCCAGCGGCTTTAAACGTAAACCATCGGCTGCAAAAAATTTATAGGGACAATCAATCAGCCGTTGCTGGCGTGAAGCGGAATAGTCTGTTGGCAGTAACTCGGCATTGAGTTGCGGACGTGCCTGCTGCACGGTTTGTATGTTTTCCAGCTGTTCGTTATCGCGTTGCGTGAGCGGGCCGATTTGCTGCAGCAGGCTTTCCAGTTCAGTGTCTCTGAGTGACGAGGCAAATGCAGTTTGCGCAAAGTTTTGCAGTGAGCTGACCCAGGGTGAGGCCTGCATCCATTCACCGTCTTTTTCCGCCTGCCAGGTAATCAGAATATTGCTGGCGGCAAACAGTAATTGCTGGAATCGGTAGAAGCTGTAGGCTTTCTGTTGCTGCCAGTTGCTTAAACCCAGTGACTGTCGAACCGACTGGTTAAAAAATGGATGTTGTGTGGCACTGCCGGGCAGGGATTGCATATTTGCGCCGGCAATAATCAGGCTGTCGAAGTGACAGTACTGCGCCTGCTGCATATTCATGATTTTGACAGCCGCCTGGCGGAAATGGGGTTTGAACTGTGCCCGTTCCAGTGTACTGCCCAGCCAGGTGCGGAAATCCTGCCAGTTCAGCGGTGGCTGCGCAAAGGCATGGGCCTGTTGTAACTGTGCCAGTTCCTGCTGGATACGCTCACCGGCCATGTCATCACCCAGCAGCGGGTAAATACCCAGCTGTTCAATACTGCGATTAAAGTGATCAAGCCAGGTGTCTGCGGTGACCTGTGCCTGGCTATTAAACAGCCGGCGCAGTTCACTGGCGCTGCTATCCAGTTTATCCAGCAGTTCCAGCAGCTGCTGCGCGGTGCTGGCATTATTGAGATTGAGGCGTTCACTGCGAAAGCCTATCGCCTTTCTGTAGCGCTGCAGGTCATTGGGGATATTTTCATGCAGGATAATGTCCTGCTCCAGTCGATACACCAGACTAAGATGCGCTTCGCGGGATTCGGGGTCACAGAAAAAGGGCGATTTCAACAGGTCCAGCAATGGCTGGTAGGCGAAGTCCTGCTCAATGCATTCCAGCCAGCGTTCGATTACTGTGGCCGCACTGGTGGTGGCCAGTGCCCAGCCTGCGGTGTCCTGAATGCTGACGTCGGCCCGTTCCAGCAGGGCACGTAAGCGCCGCGCCAGTTTGCGGTTTTCAGTCACCACCGCAATGCTCTCGGCGCCGTTGATCAACTGGCTGCGGATTTTTAAATCAATCGCCTGGGCCTCCTGTTCTGCACTTTGTGCATCCCAGGTTGTAATCCGTGATAGAAATGTCTGTTGCAATGCTTCGCTGTGTTGTGCACAGCGTTGCCTGAAGGTTTCCTGCTGCTGGTAAATATCATCCAGCAGTTGTAGTTGTGGATTGTCAGCGGGTTGTGGCGCAGCCGTGGATTGTGGAATCCTGCCCTGGCTGATGTGAATCACCCTGGCACATTGCGCCAGTTGTTCGCACCAGGCCTGTTCCAGTGGTGAGAGCTGTTCCAGACCGCTGATATAAAATGTGTGATCGCAGAACTCATCACCCAATTCATCAGTCAGGGGCATCAGTAACTGGGCCTTATAGGCGGTTTTCTCATCGGCCAGCTGCATTTCACCGAGCTGCAACTGCCAGGCCTGCCACAGGGTGTGAATGATCCTGGCTTCCTGGGTGAGGGGCTGGCTCTGCTGCTCCAGCTGATAGGCCTGTTGTAGCTGTTGCAGCCAGTCCGGCAGCGACTGTTCAAGCCATTGCTGCGGGCTCAGGCTGAGCTCGTCAAACAGCTCCAGCAGGCTGTCGCAGAGTTGCCAGTGGTTTTCTGCGGCAAACAGATCCGGGTGCTGTTTCAGTGCTTCCAGCAGCAGAAGCTGTCGAGTGGGGTGGTTGATAATCTGCTGAATCTGTTGCGGCAGAGGGATGTGCTGTGCAAACCACTGGCTCAGACTGCCACTGAAGCCGCTGATCATGGCGCGGCCGGCGTGTCTGCTCAGGCTTTGCCGTAGCTGGCTTACCGCCTGGGCATTGGGCAGAATAATGTGACTGTGGCTGAGGTCAAGGGGTGCTGTATTGGCGCCATCGTCTGTGGCCTGTTGCGCAAGAATCAGCTGCGCCAGTGCTTCACTGTAGGGCTGATCGCTGGCGATGGAAATATGTTGTATAGCTGTGGCCGCGTGGTTCATGGCGCGACATTAGCATATTTTAACGCGGGCATTGTGGGCTATTTGCTCACCTTGACCGCCAGGATATCGCAGGGCATTTCATGCAGTACCGCATTGGCGGTAGAGCCCAGCAGCAGGCTGATGCCATGCTGGCCGTGGGAACCGAGCACCACCAGGTCGCAGCCATGGTCTTTTACAAACTGGGATATCTCGTATTTTGGCGTGCCCAGTACCACATACTGTGCGGCATCGTTTAGCTGGTGTTTGTCGGCAAATTTCTGCAGTGAGGCTTCAGCCTGTTCCAGCAGCAGCTTTTCGTCAATATTCCAGTTGCTGGCAAGAATCGGTTCATAGGCGGAATCAATTGGCGGCAGGTACTCAACCACATGCAGCAGCGAGAGACGGGCCTGGTTACGGGAGGCAATGTCCATGGCCTTCTTTAAAACCGCGTCCGCTGTAGCCGAAAAGTCGACTGCGACCAGCACATGGTTGTAGTTATTCATAGCCGTTCTCCATTGCGATACTCCAGTGTAATGAACCCTATAATAGGCGGCGTGATTCAGTGGCGTCAAATCCATCGCGGGCTGTCCCCTGTGGTGGATCACTCCAGATACGCTCATCAGGCTTTTTCGGCTACTCGGCAGCCCGCACACGGCCGCAGCGAGGAGGCTGTCGGCCCTGCAGACCCCGGGTTGAGGCTAAAAAAACTGCACTCTGCGATTAATTTGGTATACAATGTCGCGCCTTACGCGAGCGTGGCGAAATTGGTATACGCGCCAGATTTAGGTTCTGGTGTCGCAAGACGTGAGAGTTCGAGTCTCTCCGCTCGCACCATCTAATTTATTAAAATTCACTCACTGTGGCCGCTATGACGGCAGGCAGTTATTGAGGTTACTATGCAAGTTTCTGTTGAGTCAGGCGAAGGTCTGGAACGTAAATTAACCATACAGGTTCCCGCTGAAACGGTTGATAAGGAAGTGGAATCCCGTCTGAACTCGCTGCGTTCACGGGTTAAGGTTGACGGTTTTCGACCCGGCAAAGTGCCCTTGAAGGTAGTTAAACAGCAATATGGTGGTTCCGTGCTGCAGGAAGTGGTGGGTGAAGTGATGCAGAATACACTGCGTGAAGCGGTGATTCAGGAAAAGCTGAACCCTGCCGGTAACCCGACCATTGAGCCCACACAGATCGAGCCGGGCAAGCCGCTGGAATACATTGCAACCTTCGAAGTCTACCCGGAAGTTACCCTGTCTGACTTCAGTGCGCTGGAAATCGAGCGTGAAACCGCTGAAGTGACCGATGCCGATGTGGATACCATGATCGACACACTGCAAAAGCAGCGCACAAGCTACGACATCGTCGAGCGTGCGTCCAAAGACGGTGACCAGGTTGTAATTAACTTTGTCGGCTCCATCGATGGCGTTGAATTCGAAGGCGGCAAGGCAGAGTCTGTACCGGTAGTGATCGGTTCAGGTAGCATGATTCCCGGGTTTGAAGAGAATTTAATCGGCAAGTCAGCGGGGGATGAATTCAAGTTCGATGTGGATTTCCCGGCGGATTACCATGCGGCGGAGCTGAAAGGTAAAACTGCAACTTTCGATACCAGCGTTATCTCCGTGGCGGAGCCTAAAGTGCCGGCACTGGATGAGGAATTTGCCAAATCCTTTGGTGTGGAAGACGGCTCAATCGACCAGCTGCGTAAGGATATCCGCGATAATATGGAGCGTGAACTGCGTAACAAGCTGGCAGATAACCTGAAAAAAAATGTCATGGAAAAATTGCTGGAAGCAAATGATGTGCTGGTGCCCAAAGCGCTGATCGATCACGAATGCGACAACCTGCAGAAGCAGATGATGGAAGCGGGTAACCTGCAGTCCGGCATGAGCTTGCCGAAAGAACTGTTTGAAGGTGAGGCGAAGCGTCGTGTGAGCCTGGGCCTGATTATTGGCGAAGCGGTTAAAGCCTCAGAAATCAAGCCGGATGCGGCACGTATCACCGCCAAGGTGGAAGAGCTGGCACAAACCTATGAAGACCCACAGGAAGTGATTAACCACTACAATAACAACCCGCAGCTGAAGCAGAGCCTGGAAGCGTTGGTGATGGAAGAGATGGTGGTTGAATGGATTGTTGACCAGGCTAAGGTTACCGACAAGCCTGCAAACTTTCAGGATCTAATGAACCCGCAGCCTAAAGCACAGGCATAAGCAGTTCATTTTATTATAAAAAAAGCAGGCTTTTAGCCTGCTTTTTTTATTTGCCACTTGTATTTATTCGGTCAGGTCATACAATCGGTCTGCATATTAACCGGTTCATTATACAGATGGCCGTACAAGTCACGCTTCTGGTTCTGGCCAGAAGACCCGAGAAGGGCCAACCGTTCCTGGAGAACAATTAATGATATTTACTTCCACAAAAGATGAGGGCGCACTGGGCCTGCAGAATAATCTGGTCCCCATGGTGGTTGAGCAGTCGGCACGCGGTGAACGTGCCTATGATATTTACTCCCGCCTGTTAAAAGAGCGCGTCATATTTATTGTCGGCCCGATTGAAGACCACATGGCCAACCTGATCGTTGCCCAGTTGCTGTTTCTGGAGTCTGAAAATCCAGACAAGGATATTTCGATCTACATCAATTCACCGGGTGGTGTGGTGACAGCCGGTATGGCGATTTATGACACCATGCAGTTTATCAAGCCCGATGTATCCACGCTGTGTGTGGGCCAGGCGGCCAGCATGGGTGCATTGCTGCTGGCCGGCGGTGCCGCGGGCAAGCGTTATGCGTTGCCCCATTCACGCATTATGATCCACCAGCCACTGGGCGGTTTCCAGGGTCAGGCGTCGGATATTGATATCCATGCGCGGGAAATCCTGCTAATGCGCGAGCGCCTCAACAAGATCCTGTCAAAGCACACCGGCCAGCCACTGGAAACGGTTGAAGAAGACACCGAGCGTGATAACTTCATGAGTGCTGATCAGGCGGTGAGCTACGGCATGATTGATGAAGTGCTGCGCGAACGCCAGGGTGCAGACAAAAAATAGCTGCTGAGCAGGGGCTGGCAGCACTTGTAATCGTGCCGCAAGGCCCCATATAGGCAGCTAACTGGCCGTAAAAAACCGCTGTTTCAGCGGTTTTTTTATGAAAAATAGGCTATCTTTATCTCATTATCGGCTTATCCAGCTATGTTCTGGGTGCAATTCCTGCCGAATGGCTGGAAACTGCACTGGCAAGCCTGTATGAAAAACAATCACTTCCACTAAAAAACCAGGGTTATTAGTGATTTAGCTTAAAACCCTGTGAATTATACCCTTGCAAGTTATCGCCAGAATTGGCATGGTATAATCAATATTGAATTCAATCAGCTTCGCGCTAGCATGAGGAAACGTCATGAGTGACGACAAAAACAATGATGAAGATTCGGGCAAACTGTTGTATTGCTCGTTTTGTGGCAAGAGTCAGCACGAAGTAAAGAAACTGATCGCAGGTCCATCGGTATTTATCTGTGATGAGTGTGTAGAACTGTGCAACGATATTATCAGCGAGGAACTGCAGGAGCAGGCCGCATCCTCGGTGCAGAAACTTCCCAAGCCTGCAGAAATCAAGGACATACTCGACGACTACGTGATTGGCCAGCAACAGGCCAAGAAAGTGCTGTCGGTTGCGGTGTATAACCACTACAAGCGGCTTGAGGTCAAGCACAAGAAAGACGATGTCGAGTTGTCGAAAAGCAATATTATGCTGATCGGTCCCACCGGTTCGGGTAAAACCCTGCTGGCACAGACCCTTGCGCGTCTGCTGAATGTGCCCTTTACCATTGCCGATGCCACCACCCTGACCGAAGCCGGTTATGTGGGTGAAGACGTTGAGAATATTATCCAGAAGCTGTTGCAGAAGTGTGACTATGATGTGGAAAAAGCACAGACAGGTATAGTGTATATCGATGAGATCGACAAGATTTCACGTAAATCCGATAACCCGTCGATCACCCGTGACGTATCCGGTGAGGGTGTGCAGCAGGCGCTGTTAAAACTGATTGAAGGCACGGTTGCCTCGGTGCCACCCCAGGGTGGACGCAAGCACCCGCAGCAGGAGTTTCTGCAGGTTGATACCTCGAATATCCTGTTTATCTGCGGCGGTGCCTTTGCGGGTCTGGATCAGGTGATTCGTGACCGTTCTGAAAAAAGCGGTATCGGTTTTGGTGCCGAGGTGCGCAGTAAGGCAACTAACAAGTCCAGCGGCGAGATTCTGCGTCAACTGGAGTCGGATGACCTGATCCGCTACGGCCTGATTCCCGAGTTCGTGGGTCGTCTGCCGGTGGTGGCTACCCTGGAAGAGCTGGATGAAGAGGCGTTAATCACCATCCTGACCCAGCCGAAGAATGCCCTGACCAAGCAGTATGCCAAGATGTTTGAAATGGAAGACTGCGAACTGGAATTCCGTGATGATGCCCTGTCTGCAGTTGCGAAGAAAGCCATGGCGCGTAAAACCGGCGCCCGTGGTCTGCGCACCATTCTGGAGAATATTCTGCTGGAAACCATGTATGAGTTACCATCGCTGGATAATGTCACCAAGGTTGTGCTGGACGAGAGCGTGATAAACGGCGAGTCCAAGCCCTATATGGTATTTGAAAACAACGACTCACAGAAGAAAACTGCCAGCAGCTCTGGTGAATAAGCCTGGCCTGTTGCCCGGGTCATAATTGAATTTACACAATGTGCACAGGGACGTGCCGTGTGAAATCAGCGACAGGCTTCCTAAGCAATTGAAAATCGTCTGAATTGCCCTGATCAACCGGGTGAACAGGCTACCTGCCCCAATCCGGAAGTGTGCTTCGCAATCACTTCTGTAAAAGTTTTAATCAACTGTCTTGAAGCTTCACATTCCGCCCCAATGTGGAATAAACGAAAGAATTTATAGTGGAAGTTACGTTCCCCACCTATCGAGGTAATGACTGTGTCAGATATCGAAAATGAAGTTGAATCAGTAGAAACTGTGTATGAAGGTAAAACCCCGGTATTGCCCTTACGGGATGTGGTGGTTTACCCGCACATGGTGATTCCATTGTTTGTCGGTCGCGATCGTTCCATCCAGGCGCTGGATGCTGCCATGTCCAAAGACAAACAGATTCTGCTGGTGGCGCAGAAGAGCGCGGAGATTGACGACCCGTCAATGAAGGACATCCATGAGATCGGCACGCTTTCCACCATTTTACAGCTATTAAAACTGCCGGATGGCACCATCAAGGTGTTAGTAGAAGGCGGTACCCGTGCCCGTGTTGATGAAGTTTATAATGACGAGCCTTTCTTTACGGCAGATTATACCCTGCTGGAGGAAGAGGGCATAGACAAGGAGCGCGAGCTTGAGGTGTTGTCACGTTCTATTATGGGCGTGTTCGATCAGTATGTGAAACTGAATAAGAAAGTCCCCCCCGAAATTCTTACCTCGCTCAGCGGCATTGATGACCCGGCGCGTCTGTCGGACACCATTGCTGCACACATGTCACTCAAGGTGGAAGAAAAGCAGAAAATCCTTGCCATTGCCAATGTCAAAGAGCGCATGGAATACCTGTTGAGCATGATCGAGGCGGAAATCGATCTGTTACAGATTGAAAAGCGTATCCGTGGTCGTGTTAAGCAGCAGATGGAAAAAAGCCAGCGCGAGTACTATCTGAATGAGCAAATGAAAGCGATTCAGAAAGAGCTGGGTGACCTGGACGAAGCGCCAAACGAAATCGAAGACCTTGAAAACAAGATCGAGAAAGCCGGCATGAGTGCCGAGGCCAAGAAGAAGGCGACCTCCGAACTGAACAAGCTGAAAATGATGTCGCCTATGTCGGCGGAAGCCACCGTGGTGAGAAACTATATCGATACCCTGGTTGGTTGTCCGTGGAAAAAACGCAGCAAGATTTCCAAAGACCTGAGCCAGGCAGAGAAAATTCTTAATGAAGACCATTACGGTCTGGAAAAAGTTAAGGAACGTATTCTGGAATATCTCGCGGTACAACAGCGGGTGAAGAAACTCAAAGGGCCAATTCTGTGTCTGGTAGGGCCTCCGGGTGTGGGTAAAACCTCACTGGGCCAGTCGATTGCCAAGGCCACCAATCGCAAGTTTACGCGCATGGCACTGGGCGGTGTACGTGATGAAGCGGAAATCCGTGGACATCGTCGTACCTATATCGGCTCATTGCCCGGCAAGGTAATCCAGAACCTGAGCAAGGTAGGCACCAAAAACCCGTTGTTCCTGCTGGATGAGATCGACAAGATGGCGCAGGACTTCCGTGGCGATCCTGCCTCGGCGCTGCTGGAAGTACTGGATCCGGAACAGAACCACACCTTCGGTGATCATTACCTGGAAGTGGATTTCGATCTGTCGGATGTGATGTTTATCGCCACCTCCAACAGCATGAATATCCCCGGCCCGTTACTGGATCGTATGGAAGTGATTCGCATCCCGGGTTACACCGAAGATGAAAAGATGAACATTGTGAAAAACTACCTGCTGCCCAAGCAGATGGAAAACAATGGTCTGAACAGCGACGAACTGGAAGTTACCGACGAAGCCATTATGGACACGGTGCGTTACTACACCCGTGAAGCCGGTGTGCGTAGCCTGGAACGTGAAATGTCGAAAATCTGCCGCAAGGTAGTGAAAGACGTGCTGCTTGAATCGAAAAATGAAAAAGTGGTGGTGAGGCCAGACAACCTGGAGAAATACCTCGGGGTCAAGCGCTTCCGCTATGGCAAGGCCGAGGACAAGGACACGGTTGGACAGGTCACCGGTCTGGCATGGACAGAAGTGGGTGGTGAGCTGCTCAGCATAGAAGCCGCAGTGATGGCAGGTAAGGGCAAACAGACCTTTACCGGCCAGCTGGGCGATGTGATGCAGGAGTCGATCCATGCCGCTATGACTGTGGTTAGAAATCGCGCGGCATCGCTGGGTCTGGAAGACGACTTCTACGAGAACAAGGACATCCATATCCACGTACCGGAAGGCGCCACACCGAAAGACGGCCCAAGTGCCGGTATTGGCATGTGCACCGCGATTGTATCGACCATGACCGGCATACCGGTGAAGTCCTCAGTGGCCATGACCGGTGAAATCACCCTGCGTGGTGAGGTGCTGCCAATTGGTGGCCTCAAGGAAAAGCTGCTGGCGGCACACCGTGGTGGTATCGAAACAGTGATTATTCCGGCAGAGAATGAAAAGGACCTGGCGGATATGCCCAAAACGGTGCTTGAAAAGCTGGAGATAAAACCGGTGCGCTGGATAGATGATGTGCTGGCCATTGCCCTCCTAAATCCGCCAACACCGTTGCAGAAAGTAGCGGAATCCGCGAGGGCCTCAAAGGCAAAAAAGGCAAAAAAGGATGATAGTCTTCGACACCATTAATCCGGTCGTATAGGCCTGGAAAAAAGCCACTGCATGAATGCAGTGGCTTTTTTATGTTTTGACTAAGTCCAAAAAAATTAAAGAATTTTTAAAATTATTGATTTTTTGTTATTTAAATTAAGCTGCTTTTAGTTAAATAGTGATCTGGCAGGTTTTATAAAATTTCTGATAAAAGTAGCTTTTTGCTACTTGACACACAATTAATCCATGTAAATCGGCCTAAAACCTGTAAAACCCGTTGACATGGCGCTTTCAGGGCTGGTATAAATTTGCCGCAGGTACTTTGTGAAGTTTATTCCCAGGCATGACTATCTAATCATTTGCAACTTTTGTGGATACGGGCTTTTACAATAATTAATTTTTTAACGAGACACCAAGTTTCGTAACGTCTCAATTACAACAACCATATGTAGGATAAATAATGAATAAATCAGAATTAATCGACGCTATTGCAGAAAACTCAGGTTTATCTAAAGCTGATTCAGGTCGTGCACTAGACGCGATGATTTCATCTGTTTCAGGTGCTTTAAAAGACAATGATCAGGTCACTATCGTTGGTTTTGGCACCTTCCTGGTTCGTCAACGTTCAGCACGTACTGGCCGTAACCCACAAACCGGTGCAGAGATCCAGATCGCTGCGGCTAATGTGCCTGCATTTAAGCCTGGCAAAGCATTAAAAGATGCAGTAAACTAGCGCCCCTTTGAAGGCGGGTGGTTAGCTCAGCTGGTAGAGCGTCGCCCTTACAAGGCGAATGTCGGGGGTTCGACTCCCTCACCACCCACCACTTCGGACCGGTAGTTCAGCTGGTTAGAATGCCGGCCTGTCACGCCGGAGGTCGCGGGTTCGAGTCCCGTCCGGTCCGCCATACAAATAAAAAGGCCCCCTCTGCGAAAGCGGAGGGGGCCTTTTTATTTGTATGATGGCTCGGGTGGCCACGACGAGAACCCGATGTTCGACAAATTTGCCCGGAGCAAATTTGAACAGGGTGCCGCTTTTAGCACCCTGGCCCCCACTGTGTGCCTGTCGGCACGCTTTAACTGCGTGTCCTCTTCACACGCAAGAACGGGTGAGCGCAAGGACGCGCGAATAGTCCCGTCCAGAACACATAATGAAGTAAAACAGGGCATGGCTATGCGAAAGCGGAGGGGGCCTTTTTATTTTATATGATGGTCCGGAGGGCCAAGATGAGAACCCGATGTTCGACAAATTTGCCCGGAGCAAATTTGAACAGGGTGCCGCTCTTTAGCGCCCTGGCCCCCACTGTGTGCCTGTCGGCACGCTGTAACTGCGTGTCCTCTTCACACGCAAGAACGGGTGAGCGCAGGACGCGCGAATAGTCCCGACTAAACCACATAATGAAATAAAACAGTAACGTAAAAGGGCTCTGACCCCTTTTCAGGCCCCACTGTGTGCCTGTCGGCACGCTTTAACTGCGTCCCCTCTTCACACGCAAGAACGGGTGAGCGCCAGTCGAATCAGTGATTATGCGCGAATAATCCCGTACAAAAACACATCATGAAATAAAGCCGTGGCAAACCTTCTGCCAAAGCCGACTCAATTAATTTCGCCTAACTACACATTCCGGCTTCAATCCTTTTGCGACAAGTCACGCACTCTAGTATGATTCAGTGCTCATTATTTTAAGAATAGCCGGCCGGCAGGGCCGATTAAAAGGGTTTTACAGACAATGTTGCAATCGATTCATGACAAAGCGAAGGGCATTCTTGGCATTATTATCGTTATTTTTATCGGTCTGGTGTTCGCGCTTTGGGGCATTGGTGATTACCTGACCGGTGCGCCGGAAAAATTTGCGGCCAAGGTGGATGATTTACAGATCAGCCAGTCGCAGTTCGACCAGGCGCTGGCCCAACAACGCCAGCGATTGCAACAGCAGTTTCAGGCTGAGCTGCCGGAAGGTGAGGCGTTTGAACAGCGCCTTAAGCAACAGGTGCTTGAGCAGCTGATTACCCAGCGAGTGCTGCAGAAAATGGTAGCAGAACAGGGCTACCGAGTGCCGGACCAGGTGCTGGCACAGCAGATTAAGGCTATGGAGGCATTCCAGCAGGATGGAGCTTTCTCCAATGATGCCTACCAGGCGATTATTGGCTCCCAGGGCATGTCGGTTAAGGAGTTTGAAAACCTGTTCCGCAGTGACCTGGCGATTCAGCAACTGCAGGATGCAGTGATGCAGTCATCCATTGTGGGCAAGGCCGAGCTGGAGATACTGAACCGTATCCAGAACCAGTCACGCAAGGTCAACTATCTGCTGTTTGCCGATGATCATTATATGGACCAGGTTGAGGTGACGGATGAGGAAATCCGTGATTACTTTAGCGCCAATCAGCAGGCCTATATGAACCCTGAAACTGTGCGGGTTGCCTATGTTGAAATCACACAGGATGACCTGTTGAAGGATATTCCGCTGGATGAAGATGCGCTGCAGCGTCTGTACGATGACTATGTAGCTAGTCAGTCCGGCAAGGAACAGCGCAGGGCACGGCATATTCTGTTTGAACTGCCAGCGGATGCCAGTACACAGCAGCAACAGGCCGTAGAAAGTGAAGCCGCAGCGGTGATGCAACAGTTGCAGCAGGGGGCATCATTTGAGCAGCTGGCCAGTGAGCACTCCAGTGATCCGGGTTCTGCAAACCAGGGTGGTGATCTGGGCTGGATTTCAAGGGGTATGATGCTGCCGGAATTCGAGCAGGCCCTGTACGCACTGGGAAAGGGTGAGGTGTCCGAGCCGGTAAAAACCTCCTTTGGTTACCATATTATCCGTGTTGATGACGTGCGTTCCGAGAAGATTGATAGCTTCGCCGATAAAAAGGCCGAACTGACCGAGATGCTGCAGGCCCGTGCACTGGAAGACCAGTTCTATGAGCGTTCCGAGCTGATGGCAACCACCGCCTATGAAAATGATCGCAGCCTGCAGGCAGTGGCGGATGCGCTGGGTGCAAAGATTAAAACCAGCGAACAATTCAGCCGCGACACGGGCGAAGGTATTGCTGAAAACGAAGCGGTGCGCAAGGCCGCTTTTGATACGGTGGTGCTGGATGAAGGCAGAAATTCCGACATTATCGAAGTGGCACCCTACCATGCGGTGGTGTTGCGCATCGAAACACACACCGAAGCCACAGCGAAACAGCTGGATGAAGTGAAGGCCCGCATTGCCATGCGTCTCAGATTGCAGAAAGCCGCTGAGAAAGCCCGTGAGGCGGCGCAGGCTGCATTAACCGAGCTTGAGTCTGGTACATCGATCACTGCACTGCAAACATCTGCCGAACTGGTTGAGCTTGAATCATTGCAGCGTAGTAGCAGGTCGGTTGATATGGGGCTGTTACGAGAAGTGTTCAGTATGCCAAAGCCAGTTAATGGCCAGCCGGTTAACAGTGTCACACAGGTGGCCAATGGCACTGCGTTGATTCAGCTGGTGTCGGTTAGCGAGCCCCCCGCAATGACCGACGAACAGCTGCAACAGCTGGCGCAGCAATACCAGAACGAGCAGGCTTCGCGGGATATGTCGGCGGTGCTGGATCACCTGAAGTCTAAGGTGGACATCGTCCGCGCAGAACGCCTGTAATGCTGAAACGGATTGCCTCATTGCCGCTGCACTGGCAGATTATGCTGGCGCTGGTGCTGGCGGTGATTGCCGGCAGTTTAAGCGGTGAAACGGCCAGTCTGTTTGGTGTTAATCTCTACAGTGTTTATGAATTTTTCGGCACACTGTTTCTCAATGCGCTGAAAATGCTCATCGTGCCACTGGTCGTCTCCTCGATTATTGTCGGCATGATGGGCATAGGCTCCGGCGAAAACCTCGGTCGCCTGGGTGGAAAAACCCTGGTTTATTACGCAGTCAGCAG
>DATCTK010000071.1:0-19845 GCA_036567985.1 Gammaproteobacteria bacterium
CAGTAGTTGAGAAAATACAGTATTATAATGACTCATGGTCTGGTTTCCTTTTTGTTTTTCAATGACTTGTGATAACTTCATTGTAACAAACTGAAGGGTTTCCAGACCTATTTATTTACGCTCTTAACGGGACAGCAGTGAAATAATTTATTTTTTTACTATTTTATTCTCGCAGGAGAAACACGTGAACATGCCCCTTAAAGAACAAAGCCTGAGTACACGCCTGAAGGAAATGGTGCTGGCTTATGTCAGGGAAGATAGCAACAGTGACTGCTGGTTATGGACCGGTCAGGTATCGAATAGCGGACATGGCCGCATCAAGATCAAGGATGAAAGTGAACGCATCAAGATGCAGAGTGCCGAGCATGTCAGCTATATGGCATTTAATGGCGAAATACCCGCCGGCCATTTTGCCAGGCAGACCTGCAATAACCGCCTGTGTGTAAATCCGCAACACCTTGAACTGTGCAGTGAAACACATGCCTGAGAGACAGGCCCGGTTACGCAAAAAATAGATGCCTTAGGGCGTGGTTGATTTATCCAATGCCTGGCTGGCTGATTGCGCAGCCAGCCAGCGTGTAAACTCTGCGGGTAATGGCTGCATTTTTTTATCAGCTGATTGCTCCGCTGGCAGTCCACTTTGCTTTTCCGCCAGCTCAAGTGCCCGCTGGATGCGTCGTTCAGTTAAGGGATGGGTATTCAGGAACTCCAGCGGTTCACTTCCACCCCGCTCTGCTTTAAACACCTCGAATAAACCCACGGCGCCCTGCGCATGACCATAACGGCCCAACAGCACATCCACTGCGGCTGCATCTGCACGGTGTTCATAATCACGGGAAAATTTCATCAGGGTTAATAAACCGCTGGTGCCCATCAGCCGGTTTAGAATATCGTCTGCTGAAGAGGTAAACAGCGACAGCACCATCATCGCCAGCAAACTGTGACTGGCAGCAGAAATCGGATGACGGTATTTCAGATGTGCAATTTCATGGGCAATCACCATTACCAGCTCGTCCTCGCTGCGCAGTTTTTCCAGCAAACCACGATGCAATACCATATGCCCGCCTAATGTTGCAAAGGCATTCACCGTATCTGAATTGACATAATGCAATGTCACCTGCATATCTTGCGGCAGGGCCATATCAGCAGCCACCTGCTGCGTTAAACGCTCAAGGTACGCTGGCGCTTCGGCGGTATCGCTTTCCAGCAGGGATTCCAGCGGAATTGATTGCTCCCAGGCAAAGGGAATCTTGTCGGCAAAAAAATCCACTGTAACAATCAGCAGGTAAAAGCTGATCACAACAATCGCAATCACACCACCCGTAAGAATAAAAAATTCCTTCAGCGGATGGGATTCACTGGTATTAATGCCCTCGGGTATCTGCGGGTTGGTGTATTGCATAATCAGCGCATAAGATTGGCAGTGTGTGCCACTTCGATATTATTGGGAATCAGTGCGGTGCCATAGGCCAGCACTTCAATTGAACCAATGGTATTGCCATTGCCCTTGTGAATACTGGCGGTTTCAAATTTGATATTAAATACCATGGTTGCACCCAGTGACCTGGCTTCCTGTTTCATACGCAATACCGCTTCGCGACGCGCACGATCCAGCAGTGATTCATAGGAAGTCACTCGCCCACCAAAAAAGTTGCGCAGGGTAGCACTAAAGCGTTTGAAGTAGTCTACCGAAATCACCACATTGCCACTCACCAGCTGGCTGTCGAAATTGGGTTCACCGTAGGGTGGAATGCGCGAGGCAATCGCCGGTATCCGGTTTAAAAAGCGCTCGCGTTTACGAATCGATTTATAATGACTGGCTTCTGCAGCACGCCCGAAGCCATAACCCAGAAACAGCAATACGATAAAGATAATCAGATCGACCATTCGATCGCTACTCCAGAATCACTGCAGTGCCATACACAAACAGTTCCGCCGCACCGGTTGCCACACTGGAGGTTGAGAAACGCACATTCAATACTGCATTGGCGCCAACTGCTGTGGCCTGTGCCAGCATGCGCTGAGTCGCCTCTTCACGGGATTCCTGTAACAGCTCGGTGTAGCCCCTGAGTTCGCCACCAAAAATATTTTTCAGCCCCGCCATAAAATCACGGCCAATGTGTTTGGCACGCACCGAACTGCCCTGCACCAGCCCCAGGTGTTGCTGGATACGCTTGCCGGGTATCACTTCAAGATTACTGATAATCAACACTTTTCTCCTGTTTTATCCAGCGAAATTACAATCTGCCCGTGGCTTTGTAAAGTTTTATCCCCGGTTTATAGCTCATGCCTACGGATAAATGGGCCGTCATTCACGGATAAATGTTATGATGCATCAGCCATCACCAGCCGAACACACAGCATGAACAACACATCTTTTAGCAGCTTATCCCTTGCCCGTCCCCTGATCGACAACCTGGAGTCACTGGGTTATCAACAGATGACCGAGATTCAGGCTGAAACCCTGCCGCTGACCCTGCAGGGCAAGGATGTACTGGCACAGGCTAAAACCGGCAGTGGCAAAACCGCCGCCTTTGGTCTGGCTTTGCTGCATCAGTTGCAGGACATCAATAACCAGACCCAGGCACTGGTGCTGTGCCCGACACGGGAACTGGCTGAACAGGTGGCAAATGAACTGCGACGCCTGGCGCGGCCGCTGGCGAATACCAAAATTATTACCCTGTGCGGCGGTAAACCGATTGCCGCGCAGTACGCCTCACTGGAACACCAGCCACACATTGTGGTGGGCACACCGGGGCGTGTTTTAAAACACCTGCAAAAGGGTTCATTAAAGGTTGATCAGTTAAACACGCTGGTGCTGGATGAAGCCGATCGTATGCTCGATATGGGCTTTCAGGTCGAGATGATGCGCATTATCAAACTGCTGCCCACACAACGCCAGACCCTGCTCTTCTCCGCCACCTTCGCGGATGAAATTAAAAAAATCAGTCAGCAGATACAACAACAGGCGACTGTGGTTAAGGTAGAAAGCCAGCACGACAGCAAAAACATTAAACAGATTTTTTATGAAATAGAAAAAGGTGAACGCACCAATACACTGGTGTCGATTATGCACCAGTTCAAACCGGCGCATAGCGTGGTGTTCTGCAACCGCAAACACCAGTGCAAGGAACTGGCTGAAGAACTCTGGCAACAGGGCTTTCATGCAGTTGCGCTGCACGGTGATTTGGAACAGGCGGACCGCGACCGGGTGCTGGTGCAGTTTGCCAATAAAAGCAGTTCCATGCTGATTGCCACCGATGTCGCGGCGCGGGGTCTGGACATCAAGGACCTGGATGCGGTGATCAACTTTGAACTCTCCCCGGACCCGGAAACCCATGTGCATCGAATCGGTCGCACCGGTCGTGCCGGTAACCAGGGGCTGGCTCTGAGCCTGTTTATGGCATCGGAAGCGCCCAAACTGGTAGCCATCGAGGATTACCAGAAAGCCCCATTGCGCATCGACAGCGTCAATACACTGAAACGCCGCGAGGCTTTTCGCCTGAGTCCGCCAATGGTGACCCTGTGCATCAATGCCGGCAAGAAAAATAAACTGCGCGCCGGTGACCTGCTGGGTGCACTGACTGCAGATAAAAGCATTCCCGGCAAACAGATCGGCAAGATCGACCTGTTTGATACCATCGCCTATGTGGCGGTGGAACGCGCAGTGGCCAAACAGGCCTTGAAACTTTTATCGGAAGGCAAGATCAAGGGCAAGAAATTCAGGGTTAGAAAGCTGGGTTAAAGCCAGCCCGTATCACACAGAGCACGTCGGAGACATGCAGATGCAAAATGAAACCATAAAAGTTCGCTCCACCGAAAGCGGTCAGGAAATTGACGTGCCAGGGTACCTCTGAATAATGATGACATATCTCTGGCTTACAGGTGCGTTCGCAATCAAGGCAGCGTTTTGAAAGCATGCTCAAGCCTGGTGAGAAACGCTAACGCAGAGTGCGGGCACACCTGTAAGCCCCGCAGGGCGAGGCCTGAAGCGCACATCTACGGTGTTGTGCTTCTTGTAAAGGACCGGGCCATTCACTGCGAAGCACGCCTTGTAGCTGCACGCTTCAGGACTTGCAGAGACATATCAGCATTGTTCAGAGGTACCCTAGATATCTGTCTATACATTAGCATAGCGGCACAGTGGGTGAAAATGCTGATGCAGATCAAGCCCGGGTAAGTCCGTTAATTATTCAGCTGTGCCCTGGTTGTCCTGACGGGCATTCCCTGCGGCCTCACGCAGTGCATTTTCCGCCTTGCCCTGGAAACGGGTGTAGAGCATGGCACCGATAAAAAACAGCACGCTGAGCAGGCTGAAGATAACGCCGAACAGGCGGGTGCTACTGTCTCCCGCATACCAGATACCGATAATAAAGTAGAACAGTGCCAGGTACATGGCCCAGGCATGGGTGTAGACCCGGCCATGCAGAATGCCGCGCAGGGGAAACAGCAGGGGGCCGGCCTGGATCAGCAGGGTCATGGAGACAAATTTGGCATCAATGGGCTGAATCACCAGATACCATAATGGAATAAAGCCGAGCAGGCCAAAGTAGCCGATCAGGGTCAGGGTTCTGGAAAGTTGAATACTATTCATAGAGGCGGCTCGACTGGTTAGTCTGTCAATTGATGCGGGTATTTATTTAGCTCAGGTTATTTAAGGATCAGGCGCCCTGCAGTTTTTTTGCGGCTTCTGCCACTCGTCTGCCCAGGGCCAGACACAGGTCTTTTTCGTCATTATCCAGCGGGGCGTTGCCGCTATTGAGGCGACTGGCGCCATAGGGGGTGCCGCCGGTAATGGTTTTATGCAGCGCAGCTTCACTGTAGGGCAGGCCCATAACAACCATGCCATGGTGCATTAGCGGCAGCAGCATGCTCAGCAGGGTGGATTCCTGGCCCCCGTGCATGCTGGCGGTGGAGGTAAATACTGCAGCCGGCTTATCAATCATCGCACCGGACATCCACAGGCTGCCAGTACCATCGATAAAATGTTTAAGCGAGGCGGCCATATTGCCGAAGTGGGTGGGGCTGCCCATGATCAGGCCGCTGCATTCCTGCAGGTCCTGTAGCTCGGCGTAGGGCGCGCCGCTTTCAGGTACCAGCGGTGCACTGGCCTCACAGACGCTGGATACGGCGGGCACGGTGCGTAAACGCGCCTGCATGCCGTCTACTTCTTCTATGCCACGGGCGATGGTGCGGGCCATTTCGGCAGTGGAGCCGCTCTGGCTGTAGTACAGAACTAATACCTCGGACATGGCTAGACAATCTCAAGTATGGTTTCGGGAGGGCGACCAATTGCCGCCCTGTCATTGCATACCACAATCGGGCGCTCAATCAGTTTGGGGTATTTGATCATCGCGTCGATCAGCTGGTCATCGGTAAGCGACTCGTCATCCAGCTGGTTGTCCTTATACTCTGCTTCATGGGTACGCATCAGTTGCCTGGGTGACATTTCCAGCATTTGCAGAATGTCCCGCAGCTGCTGTTTGCTGGGTGGCGTTTTCAGGTACTCGATAACTTCGGCATCCAGATCACGCTCATGCAGCAGTTGCAGGGTGAGGCGTGATTTTGAACAGCGCGGATTGTGGTAAATTTTAATCGAGTCGGACATCGGGCTACCTCTGCGGAAAATCGGTATTTACGGGGGGCAGAGAATAGCGTATTTACAGGTGACTTGGCAAAGCTGACGTAGCTCACATGCTGAATATAAAACTCCCCTAATCAGGTTATTTGCTTGACACAGGGGGACGCCGTTGCTAGTTTTCACTTAATTCAAACAATACTTAAATGCATCGGAGACGATTAACATGAAATTTAATCACCTAAGCAAGCCGTTTTTTATCCTAATGCTGGTACTCGGCCTGGTGGCAGGTTGTGCATCTGGTTCAGGTGGTGGAATGGGCGCTAGCAGCTCAAGCTCAGCAGAGCAGGCAATTGCCGATGCTAAATCAGCGAATGCAGAGGCCCAGGCAATGGGTGTCGCATGGCGCGATACAGGTAAGATGATTGAAGCGGCTGAAGCCGCACTGTCAGCGGGTGATGAAGCCAAGGCGACTGAGCTGGCTGATGAGGCACGTCGTCAGGCTGAAAATGCTATGGCCCAGGCAAAATCTGAAGAAGCGCGTCTGCTTGAAAACGGCACACTGTCCGCCGGTAGTGCATCTGCGGGTGGCGCAATGGGTGGTAGTGATTCCTACCAGGTAATCCGTGGTGATAATCTGTGGAACATCTCTGGCAAGAGTGAAGTGTATGCTAACCCATACCAGTGGCCACTGATCTATAAAGCCAACCGTGACAAAATCAATGATGCAGACCTGATCTTCCCTGGCCAGGTATTTGCCATTGACCGTAATGCATCTACTGCAGACGTAGATGCGGCGGTTGAGCATGCCAAAACCCGTGGTGCATGGTCTGTGGGTACGGTAGAAGCCTCAGATGAGAGCTACCTGGCACAATAATCGCTATTCAGCGTTTTGTTTAAAAAAAGGCTCGCTTTGCGGGCCTTTTTTATGTTTGGTATATATGCCAGCGTCCAGTGCTGCGGGCCTGCCCTGGCGGGTTGATGAGCCTGTCGAGCTTTTCACTGAACTATTGTGCTGAATTTACGTCAGTATAAAAACCATTATTAAATTCATGGACTCTGTTCCGCAGTACAAAAATCAGCGTTATACTGCCTTCCAGGCAAAAACATAAGAGCAATCAGTACCATGTTTAAACTCCCACGCATTTTATTATTTTTATTTTTCCTCGGTTTTGCTTCTACCAGTACAGCAGCAGATACGCCATTTTTTGATACCACCTTCGGTGATTTTACGGAAGAGCTTGAGCTGGCAGAAGAGGAAGGCAAAAAGGGTATTCTTATCTTTTTTGAAATGGACGAGTGTCCGTTCTGCCATCGTATGAAAAGTACCGTGCTTAATCAGCCGGATGTTATCGAGTATTTCAAAAAACACTTTAAAATCTTTCAGGTCGATATCGAGGGTGATATCGAAATGACCGACTTTGATGGCAATGTCACCACGCAGAAAGACTTTGCATTTAAACAGCACCGGGTAAGAGCGACACCGGTGATCGCCTTTTTTGATCTGAACGGTCAGCGTATGACCCGCTATACCGGTGCGACTTCCAGCAAGGAAGAGTTTTTACTGCTGGGTGAGTATGTGGTGGACGATCATTACAAACAAACCAGCTTTACGCGTTTCAAGCGGGAGATGCGTAAATCGCAATGATGTGCCGCTTTTCCCTGTTTGTTATTGGCGGTATTGTTCAGCTGTCGGTTACAGTGGCCTCTGCGGCACAGCCTTTGCCCGATCCGTTGACACTTGAGCAGGCCATGCAGTTTGCGGATGATGCTGATTCCTATGCGCTGATTGATGCACAATCCAGTATTGAGTTTTCCCGCTCCGAATTACAACGGGCCGAATCTGCACTGGGTTTTCGCGCGCAACTTGAACTGGAAGCGGCGTATATCGAGCCTTCGGCCATCACCTACGATCAGTCATCCAATGACAGCAGTGCGACACTGCGCTTGAGTAAACCGATTTATGATTTTGGTGGTAGCCAGCAAAAAATTGAAGCCGCCAGTCTGGAGCAGGAAGCCTGGCAGGCCTATCTGCCTTATATTGTGGCGCAGCGAAAACTCAGTATTGCCAGGGAGTTTTTTGAAATCATGCTGGCGGACCTGAAATACGTATGGGACAACGAAGCCCTGGCGATTGCCTATGTGTCCTATGACTCGGCGCAGGATCGTCACGCCCTGAACCAGATATCTGATCTTGATTTAATGGCTGCGGAAACTGCCTACCTGGAAACATTGCATGCGCGAAACATCAGCCAGTCCCAGCAACGACAAAGCCGTGCCTTACTGGCAGAAACATTAAATCGCCCTAAACAGCTGCCCACCAATTTGCAGCGTCCGGCTTTGTCATTTGTTAACCAGGCTTTGCCGGAATACGCGGATGTGCTGGAAAAGGTGGAGCAGAATAATCCATTTATAAAACTGGCAGAAACAAAACTCCAGGCTGCACAACAACGGCTGGAGGCGGAAGATCGGCAGATGCGGCCGCGTTTAAATGCGGAACTTGCGGTGTCGGAGTATGCCCGTGAAAAAACCAGTGATGATGTGCGTGCCAGTCTGAATCTTGTGATACCACTGTACGAGAACCGCAGTATAAAATCCTCTGTAGCACGGGCCAGGTCCGCCTGGATGAAACAACGGGCAGAAACCCTGAATACAAAAATCCAGATGCGCCAGCAGGCGTTGCAGCTGTGGCAGCGTATTGATGTGCTGCAAAAACGTTATCAACAACTGTTAAGCACGCAGGCGTTTCGTGAATTATCACTGGATAAAAGCCGCGCACTTTACGAAATGGAAGTGAAAACCGATCTGGGCGATTCAATGGTTGCCATTTCGGAAGTGCAGTACAAGCGGGCAAAAAATGAATTTGAACTGGTGCTGGCCTGGATGCAGTTACAACTGTTAATGGGTGAGACAGACCTGGTGTTTGGTGATCGCAATGAGTAAAACAATGATAAAACTGACATTCTCCGGCGTATTGGCTTTTCTGTTACTGACGGCCTCTGCATTCGCCAGTGAAATTGACGCCACCCTGCACTGGGCGGATGAAGAGTATTACAGTTTTGCCGTGAATGGGCGGGTTGATGATGTGCTGGTTGCGCCGGGTGAAAAGCTTGAGTCGGGTGCGCTGCTGGCAAGGCTTGATAAACGTCCGTTTGATTCTGCAGTGAAGAAATGCAAGGCAGCGATTAATAAGATTGAACCGGCTATTTTTGACGCCAAAATTGAACTGGATCAGGCGGAAGAGCTGTATGAGCGAACCGTCCTGTCAGAAATCGAGCTGCAAAAAGTGGAAGTGATATATAAAACCCTGGTAGCAGAACGTGAAATGGCGCAGGCAGAGTGTGAGTTGCAGCAATGGCAGGCAGAGCAGGCGGAGTTGAAAGCCCGTGAAGCCTCCTATGTTGTGGCCAGTAATATCTATCCCGGGCTGGTGGTGTCGGAAGAAAATAAATCCGCTGCGGTAATGCATCTGGCTTCTGCAACAAAAGCCAGTGCGCTGGCCTATGTGGATATTCAGAGCGCGATGCAGTATGCAGTGGGGCAGTCGGTTGAAGTCATTATAGCGGGTGAAACACTGCGCGGCCGTGTGCAGTCAATTAGCATGCAGGGAAATGAGCAGGGGCAGCATCAACTGCGAGTGGTTTTTGATTATACCAGACCGCTGCTTATTGGTAGTGCACTGAAAATCAGGATCTAGCGTATGGCCTGTCGTCACTACATGATTGAGGGGCTGGTGCAGGGCGTGTTTTTTCGTGTCAGTACCCGTGATCAGGCGCATCAACTGGGGCTGAAAGGCTGGGTGCGTAACTGCGATAATGGTGATGTCGAGCTGGTTGCCTGTGGTGCGGAACCGGCACTGATCGAGCTGGAGCAATGGCTGCATCAGGGGCCGCCCATGGCAAAGGTCGAGCAGGTTACCGTGTCGGACTGGCAGCAGGCGATGAACTTCGACGGCTTTGAAGTGACCTGAGTGATTTTCCGCATCAGGCTTTAATCCACTATACTCATAAAAATGTCTGCCGGGCACACTGGTTTATCGGTTGAAGTCAGCGGGCATTCTCAATCTTGTTTAATTATTAATGCACAGTAGATCATGCCAATGAATGCAGTTATCTATCAGACCGAAAAAAAGCTCGATATACAGGAAGTGCTCGACTGGCTGGAAGCCGATGGTCTGGTGACAGCAGAAAATGCCAGGATGTTGCGCATGCTGGCGGTTGCGGCGGAATATAAAAATCGCAATGCGCTGCTGGTGATTGCTGAGCGCCAGTGGGTCAACCAGCAGGATACACACCGTTTGCTGGATCTTGAATTCCTTACTTCATGGCTGGCACAGCGCGTTGAATTACCCTATTTACGCATTGATCCACTGAATATAGATGTCACCAAAGTCACCGAGGTGATGTCCTATGCCTATGCATCCCGTTTTAATATTTTACCGGTTTCGGTCGACGCTCAGTCCATCACGGTGGCTACTACCGAGCCCTTTATCAGCGAGTGGGAGCATGAGCTCTCGCGCATAAACAGCCATAAGAAATTTGTTCGGGTGATTGCCAACCCGGATGAAATATCCCGTTACCTGCTGGAGTTTTATACTGTTGCCAAATCGGTAAGTCGTGCCGCCTCTGAATCCCAGCAGGCACCGGGTAAACTGGCCAATCTTGAAAGTCTGATGGAGCTGGGGCGCGCCGGCAAACTGGACGCGAATGATCAGCATGTCATTAATATCGTCGACTGGTTATTGCAGTATGCCTTCGAGCAGCGCGCCAGTGATATTCACCTGGAACCCCGTCGGGAGATGGGTAATGTGCGTTTTCGTATCGATGGTGTGATGCACCAGGTGTACCAGGTGCCGAGCGCGGTAATGGCGGCGGTGGCCAGCCGCATTAAAATTCTCGGCCGTATGGATGTGGCGGAAAAACGTCGCCCCCAGGATGGACGCTTAAAAACCCGCACCCCGGATGGTACAGAAATCGAACTGCGTCTATCCACCATGCCCACCGCCTTTGGTGAAAAACTGGTGATGCGTATTTTTGACCCGGAAGTGCTGGTGCGAAATTTCAAGGAGCTGGGCTTCAGTCAGTCCGATGACGAACGCTGGCAGTCCATGATCAGTAAACCCAATGGCATTATCCTGGTCACCGGCCCCACCGGCTCAGGTAAAACCACCACCCTGTATACCAGTCTTAAACAGCTGGCCAGGCCGGAGGTGAATGTCTGCACCGTCGAAGACCCGATTGAACTGGTGGAGCCGGCATTTAACCAGATGCAGGTGCAGTCGAATATCGGTGTGGATTTTTCCAGCGGGGTCAAAACCCTGTTACGCCAGGACCCGGACATTATTATGATCGGCGAAATCCGCGACCGTGAAACCGCCGACATTGCTATACAGGCAGCACTCACCGGTCACCTGGTGGTCTCCACCCTGCACACCAATGATGCCCCCTCGGCGATTACCCGCTTAATGGAAATCGGTGTGCCGGCCTACCTGATCCAGTCCACCGTGCTGGGAGTGCTGGCACAGCGCCTGGTGCGCACCCTGTGTCCGCACTGCAAGCAGCCGACAGAACTGGATGAAGCCACCTGGAAAGCGCTGGTTAAACCCTGGAGTGCGGCAAAACCTGAGCAGGTCTGCAAACCGGTGGGTTGCCTGGAATGCCGTAACACCGGTTACATGGGGCGCATGGGGATTTATGAAATGTTTGTCTTCAGTCCCGATGTCAAAGCCCGGGTGACGAACAATGTGGATATGGCGGAACTGAGAAAGGCCGCGATCAAGGAAGGTATGCGCCCCCTGCGCCTGAGCGGTGCACAGAAAGTGGCTGCAGGGCTGACTACAGTTGAAGAAGTGTTACGGGTGGCGCCACCGGCAGAGTGATCCGCTTCGGTTTTTATCTCTGATCGTGCAGGCTGGATGAGTCGTTGTTATCAACCCGCTCAATCGCCAGGCGTGTCAGCACCGGGCCAATAATATCGAAGAAAATGGTCGAACTGATAATTACCGATAACAGCACCTGGCGGTATTCCGGAAACTGGTTTGCAGCCACCAGGGCCATGCCCACAGGCACACCAGCCTGGGGTAGCAGCGCAATGCCCGTCCAGTTTTTTGTTTTGCTGCTGGCACAGCTGAATTCACCACCCAGCCTTGCCCCGGCGACCTTGCCCAAGCTGCGGCAGAGAATATACACCGCACCAATAAAGCCCAGCTCATAGAGTGATGCCAGGTTGAGTGATGCCCCGGCGAGCACAAAGAACACCACCATAAAGGCCGATTCTATGCCCTCAATGGCATGAAACGGGTATTTGTGATGCCGGGCAGTGTTGGCAATCACTGCCCCCACCACCATGGCGGAAATCAGAAACGACACCTCCAGCCAGATCGCCAGCCCGCCACAGATAAAGACGATACCCAGTGCCTCGCTCAATATGGGTTCACCCTTTTTAACCCGGCCACTCAGGTAGGCGGCGGGAACCCCGATGACAATGCCAAGCAGCACCGCGCCGCCGATTTCACGCAGGGCATGCAGTAAAAATCCGGCATCAGCTGTGTCTGCAGCAAAGCCGCCATTCATACTTTTCACCACCGAGATGCCGATAGCAAACAGCAGCAGTGCCCAGACATCATCGATCGCCACAATCGACAGCAGTAGTTTACTGAACTTGCCCTTGTAGGTGGATTCATTGATAACGTCAAAAATCGCCGTGGGTGCGGTTGCGGCGGCAATGCAACCCAGCACAATGGCGATCTGTATGGAAACACTGAATGCCATCAGTCCCAGACTGACGATAACCGCCGTGGCGATTGCCGCGGTGAGTGAAATCCACAGCACTTCCTGGGCAGAGCCCCGCAGGTTCTCAGCGGTGAGCTTGCCACCCAGCAGGAAGCCCACCATTAACAGGGTGATATCCGCAATCAGGTTAAAGTGATCGGCAAATATTGGTGGTATCAGATCCAGCACCTGGTCACCGATCAAAATGCCGAAGATCAGCAACAGCGAAACACGGGGCAGAAAGGTGCGGCGGGCGATGGTGGAGGTGAACAGGCCCAGTAAAAGAATGCCGCCGAGGGTGAGTAAAAATTGCGATGAGAATTCCATCTCGCGAGTGTAGCGTTTAGTAGTCGTTAGTCGTTAGTCCAAAGTCCAAAGTCCAAAGTCCAAAGTCCAAAGTCCAGCGCAGACCAAAGACCAACGACCAACGACTAACGACTAACGACCGTCATCCCCGGTGCTTTTCCAGCAGCTCCATCATTATGCGCGCGGCGTTCGACAGGGTGCGGTGCTGGTGACTGACCACGCCCAGCAGGCGTTCAAATTCTACCCCCTGAATATCCAGCCGACTGATATCGGCGGACAGCATCGATACCGGCAGGACACTCCAGCCCAGGCCTATCGACACCATCATCTTGATGGTTTCCAGGTAGTTGGTTTCCAGGGCAATATTCAGGTTCTGCTCATTCAGTCCCAGCGCCTGTTCCAGCAGAACCCGGGTAAAGGTATTTCGGGCGGGTAGAATGGCAGGCAGGCTGCGTAATGTGTCGATACTGAGATTGAGCTGCTTCGCCATGGGGTGTTGCGAGCTGATCACGATATCCAGCGGATCATGCCAGATGGTCTGGCTGATCAGGTGCTGCCAGTCCTGCTCCGGCAGGGTGGCGATGGCCAGTTCGACCTCGCCCTTGAGCACCGAGCTGCAGGCTTCTTCCGAGTCCATAAAACGGATATCCAGGTCAACCTCTGGGTAACGGGTGGTGAACTCGCGTAATACGGGTGGCAGGCGATGCAGGCCGATATGATGGCTGGTGGCCAGCTTCAGTGTGCCAGCAACCTGCCGGTTTAAATTCCCGATGGCGCGTCGGCTTTCCTCCAGTTCGGCTAGAATACGTTGAGCGCTGGGCAGCAGGGCGCGGCCGGCTTCGGTCAGTTGCACGGTTTTGCCGATGCGGTCGAACAGTCGGGTATTGAGCTGGTTTTCCAGCGCCGAAATGCGTTTACTGACTGCAGGCTGGGTGATAAACAGCTGTTCTGCCGCACGGGAGAATGACTGACTGTCGCTCACCGCAACAAAGGCCGATAATGCCTGGATATCCACTGGACAGGTTCCTCTGGTTACTATTCCAATATGGAATAGTTTATATGAATAAGATGAATTTGTTTTATGTTTTGTGCGCAAGTAGACTCAAGCTCATGAAATTGTAAGCCTAAGCCCTGGCAGCAGGGCGAGATCCCGAGAGTAAAGCAATGGCCGGAAAAACCCTGTACGACAAATTATTTGATTCCCACGTGGTGCGCACCGAGGACGATGGCACCGCGCTGCTGTATATCGACCGTCATCTGGTGCATGAAGTCACCTCGCCCCAGGCTTTTGAAGGATTGCGCCTGGCGCACCGCAAACCCTGGCGCAGTGATACCGCACTGGCGGTGCCGGATCACAATGTGCCCACCGATGCGGTGGAGCGTAAAAAAGGCATTGCCGACCTGGTGTCACGTCTGCAGGTGGAAACCCTGGATGCCAACACCCGGGAGTTCGGTATCACCCAGTTTGATATGAATGACATTCGCCAGGGCATAGTGCATGTGATCGGTCCGGAGCAGGGGGCAACCCTGCCCGGTATGACCCTGGTGTGTGGTGATTCCCACACCGCGACCCACGGTGCCTTTGGTGCCATGGCCTTTGGTATCGGCACCTCGGAAGTGGAGCATGTGCTGGCCACCCAGTGCCTGTTACAGCGTCGCATGAAAAATATGCGGGTGAATGTGGAGGGTGAACTGGGTGCCGGTGTCACCGCCAAGGACATCGTACTGGCGGTGATCGGTGAAATCGGTACCGCCGGCGGCACCGGTTATGCGATGGAGTTTGCCGGTTCGGCGATTCGTGACCTGAGCATGGACGGCCGCATGACCATCTGTAATATGGCGATTGAAGCCGGCGCCCGTGTCGGCCTGGTGGCGGTGGACCAGACCACCATCGACTATGTGGCGGGACGTCCCTATGCGCCCAAAGGTGACCTGTGGGATCAGGCGGTGGCCGCCTGGTTTGACCTGAAGAGTGACGAGGATGCGGAGTTTGACCATGAAATCACCCTGCGCGCCGAAGACATCAAACCACAGGTTACCTGGGGTACTTCACCGGAAATGGTGATCGGCATTGATGAAGAAATTCCCGACCCGGCGGCGGAGATTGACAAGGTCAAGTCGGAAGGCATGCAGAAGGCATTGCAGTACATGGGACTGACGCCGGGTACACCGATTAACCAGGTAAAGATCGACAAGGTGTTTATCGGTTCCTGCACCAACTCGCGGCTGGAAGATCTGCAGGCGGCCGCCAGTGTGATCAAGGGTCGCAAGGTGGCGGATAATGTCAAACTGGCGATGGTGGTGCCTGGCTCGGGGCTGGTCAAACAACGTGCCGAAGAAGTGGGGCTGGATAAAATTTTTATCGATGCAGGTTTCGAGTGGCGCGAGCCGGGTTGTTCCATGTGCCTGGCGATGAATGCCGACCGGCTGGAATCGGGTGAGCGTTGCGCGTCCACATCCAACCGTAATTTTGAAGGACGCCAGGGCGCCGGTGGTCGAACCCATCTGGTGAGTCCCGAGATGGCGGCAGCGGCTGCCATTGCCGGGCACTTTGTCGATGTCAGAGATTTCTAGGCTGGCCTGTTAACGGCTTTGTATCAACCATTAATCAAACAGGTTTCAGCGCTTTCGAGGAAACACAATGGAAAAATTTACTAAACTGAGTGGCGTGGTTGCGCCCATGGATCGACCCAATGTCGATACCGATGCGATTATTCCCAAGCAGTATCTAAAATCAATCAAACGCACCGGCTTTGGTCCCAATGCCTTTGATGACTGGCGTTATCTGGATCCCGGTGCGCCGGATATCGATAACAGCACGCGGCGCATCAATCCGGATTTTATTCTTAATCAGTCGCCCTATAACAGGGCGGTGGTTTTGCTGGCGCGTAAAAACTTTGGCTGCGGCTCATCCCGCGAACATGCGGTCTGGGCGCTGGTGGATTTTGGTTTTCGCGCGGTGATTGCCCCCAGCTTTGCGGATATTTTCTTCAGCAACAGCTTTAAAAACGGTCTGTTGCCCATAGAACTGGACAGCGCCATTGTGAATGACCTGTTCAAAAAAGTTGAAGCAAAAGAAGGTTATGAAATCACCATTGATCTGGATGCACAGAAAGTCATCACCGAAGACGGTGATGAGTACCTGTTTGAAATCGATGCCTTTAAAAAGCATTGCATGCTCAATGGACTGGATGACATTGATTTAACCTTGCAGCATGCCGAGGAAATCAGGACTTATGAAGCAAAGCGTAAACAGTCCGCGCCCTGGCTTTTCCCGGCGGCTGCGGAGTAAAGGGCTGCGAGCTGCACCGCGGCAAGTTTAAGTATTGAACGATTGAATTAGGGTTTTACACATGACACAAAAAATAGCAATTCTGCCCGGCGACGGTATCGGCAAGGAAATCGTTGCAGAAGCGGTCAAGGTGATTAATTTTCTGCAGGCCGAGGGCGCGCTGGATGTGGAACTGACTGAAGCACCGGTGGGCGGTGCCGGTTATGATGCGGCGGGCGAGCCTTTACCCGCATCAACTTTAGAATTATGCAGGGCATCCGATGCCATTTTACTGGGTGCAGTGGGCGGCCCGCAGTATGAATCACTGCCACGGGATAAGCGCCCGGAAAAAGGCCTGCTGGGTTTGCGTTCCGAGTTAGAACTGTTTGCCAATCTGCGCCCGGCAATTTTATATCCACAACTGGCGGATGCCTCATCGTTGAAAGCCGAAATTGTGGCGGGCCTGGATATTATGATTGTGCGTGAACTCACCGGGGGCATCTATTTTGGCCAGCCCCGTGAGATTACTACAAAAGACGGTGAGCGTTATGCCTATAACACCGCCGGTTACAAGGAAAGCGAAATCGAGCGTATCGGTCGCGTGGCCTTTGAAACCGCAATGAAGCGTGACAAGCGTGTGTGCTCGGTGGACAAGGCAAATGTGCTGGAAGTCTCCGAGCTGTGGCGTGAAGTGATGGAGCGGGTGGCGAAAGACTACCCAGAAGTTGAACTCAGCCATATGTACGTGGATAACGCAGCCATGCAGCTGGTGAAATGGCCCAAGCAATTCGATGTGATGGTGACCAGCAACCTGTTCGGTGATGTGCTGTCCGATGCAGCCGCCATGCTCACCGGCTCGATTGGCATGTTGCCATCGGCCTCGCTGGATGCCAATGGCCGCGGCATGTACGAGCCGATTCATGGTTCGGCGCCGGACATTGCCGGCAAGGGCATAGCCAACCCACTGGCGACTATTCTCTCGGTATCGATGATGCTGCGCTACAGCCTGAATAATCCCGCGGTTGCACAACGCATTGATGATGCAGTGGGTAAGGTGCTGGATCAGGGCTTGCGTACCGCGGATATTATGTCACCCGGTTGTACCGAAGTGGGTACCGCGGCCATGGGTGATGCGGTGCTGGCTGCTCTCAAGGGCTAAGCCGAAAAAACCTGTTGAAGATTGATATAAATCCGCATAAATCCGCGATAACAGAAAATCGTTAATCTAAGGAAGCTCTGAATAATTCATCTATGAATGATCAGAGCAAAAACAAATTAAAATGCGATTTTTATTTGTTTTTCATTTTCAATAACTTAGCAGTTATTGAAAATGGCGGCACATCCCTGTGCCGCGGAACCTCTGAGTTTTTCAGAGGTTCCCTAATTATCACAGTAAACTGAACGAAAAAACGAATTACAAAGGATAAGATTATGAGCAAAACATATGATGTAGCCGTTGTTGGTGCCACCGGTGCGGTAGGCGAAACCATGTTGTCGATTCTGGCGGAACGCAAGTTTCCGGTGGGCAAGGTGTACGCACTGGCCTCCGAGCGTTCGGCAGGCAAAAAAGTTGAATTCGGCGATCGCATGATTACGGTTGAAAACCTGGCGGACTTCGATTTTTCCAAAGTACAGATCGGCCTGTTCTCGGCCGGCGGTTCAATCTCCGCCGAATTTGCGCCCAAAGCAGCAGCGGCCGGATGTGTGGTGATCGATAACACCTCGGAATACCGCTACGATAAAGACATCCCGCTGGTGGTGCCGGAAGTGAATCCCCATGCCATTGCCGGTTACACCACTAAAGGCATTATCGCTAACCCCAACTGCTCAACCATCCAGATGATGGTGGCACTGAAGCCGATTTACGATGCGGTGGGTATCACCCGTATCAATGTCTGCACCTACCAGGCAGTTTCCGGCACCGGCAAGGAAGCGATTGAAGAACTGGCGGGGCAAACTGCGCGCCTGCTCAATGGAAAACCGGCGGAAAGTCACGTTTATCCCAAGCAGATTGCATTTAATGTGCTGCCGCACATTGATGTATTCCAGGACAACGGCTATACAAAAGAAGAAATGAAAATGGTCTGGGAGACCCGCAAGATCATGGAAGATGAAAGTATTCAGGTGAACCCGACCGCCGTGCGTGTGCCGGTTTTTTATGGCCACTCGGAAGCGGTGCATATTGAAACCCGCGACAAACTGAGCGCACAGGCATGCAGAGAACTACTGGAAAAAGCACCCGGTGTCACTGTGCTGGATACCCGTGAAGACGGTGGCTATCCAACCGCTGTGACCGAAGGCGCAGGCCATGATGCAACCTGGGTGGGGCGTATTCGCGAGGATATTTCACACGAGAAAGGTCTGAATCTGTGGGTTGTGTCAGATAATGTGAGAAAGGGTGCTGCATTAAATAGTGTTCAAATTGCTGAGATTTTGATAAAAGACTATTTATAATCTATAGTTACATCTGCATGCTAAAGTTCATTCTTAGCATTTCAAAGGAAGGGTGTGTATTCTCCACCTGTTTTTTAGATAACGATGTAATAAAAATAGACTTTTACAGGATCGAGTGAGGGGATTACTTGTGCGCAAATTAACACTGAGCCTTGCCGTGATGGCTGCCCTGTTGCCAGCCCGCGGCTATCCATTGGGGTTGGGTGAAATAGAGCTAAATTCGGCGCTAAATCAGGAACTTAATGCAGAAATAGAAATATTGTCAGCATCCCCTGAAGACGCAGAGCAGCTGATTGTACAGCTGGGCAGCCGCGAGGCCTTCAACCGTGCAGGTATCGATCGACCGTATCTGCTGCAACAGCTTAAATTCAAGGTTGTCGACAGGAATGGTGCGCCCTATATCAAGGTGTTTACCAACTCCGCGGTGCGAGAGCCCTTCCTCAGCTTCCTGCTGGAAATTGACTGGCCGCAGGGTAACCTGCTGCGTGAATATACCCTGTTACTCGACCCGCCGGTATACAACACCGGTGCTTCAACAGGTGCACCTGCCGAGGGCGGCCACCCTTTTATTGATCCGGCTGATACGCAAAGCCCGTCTCAGTCGGCCACTCAACAATATTACCCCGATGCTTCCGCCGCAGGTGGCGCGACCATTAGCTCCGATTCCGGTCGCAGCATGAGCTACCAGGCGCCGGCCCAGACTCGTCAGACCTCAGGCACTTATGCCCCGGCCGCTGCGCGCGACTCAGTAGAAAAGTACCGGGTTAAGGAAAATGACACCCTGTGGAGCATGGCCAGTCGCATGCGCCCCGATGACTCAGTCAGTGTTGAGCAGATGATGCTGGCGCTGGTGCGCAAGAACCCTGAAGCCTTTATCCAGGAAAACATAAACGGCGTAAAGCGCGGTTATATCCTGCGTGTGCCGGATCGGGATGAAGCCTTACAGATTAATCGCCAGCAGGCGCTGTCACAGGCCAGAGAACATGCGGCGTTGTGGCGTGAATACACACGTGCGGCAAGCAGTGCAACACCGGCCTCCGCGATGGAAGCAAAGCCCGCAGCCACAGATAGCAGCAGCGCTGCAGATTCGGCTTCGGGTCAGCTGTCGATTGTTGGAGCCAGTGAAGAAGCGGGCAGCGAACATGCCGGCAGTGCACAGGCACCTGGCTCCGAGCTGGAACGCCTGCAGCAGGAACTGGCCTATGCCCGTGAGCAGCTGGAATCGGAACGCATTGAGAAGGAAACCCTGCGCTCACGTCTGAGTGATCTGGAGCAGAAAGTACAGAGCGTCATTAATATGGACGACGCGCAGCTGGCGGAACTGCAGCAGAGTCTGCAACAGGATAGCGCGACAGAGGAACTGGCAACCGAGGACACTGCTGTCGATGAACTGGCGGAGGAAGCCATTGAAACCGCTGAGGTTGCCGCCGAAGTGGCCGAGGACGCCGTCGAAGGTATGGTTGAAG
>DATCTK010000072.1:0-3140 GCA_036567985.1 Gammaproteobacteria bacterium
GCGGAACCTCTGATTTTTTCAGAGGTTCCCTAGTCGTTATTGAATTCTTCAACCTTGTGACCGGCCATGGTCTTCTGCACACTGGCGTTCATGCGCCGCGCCACGTAGCTGGCACTCACCTTCTCCAGCTGTTTCATTGCGTCCTTGAGCTGCTGGGTATCGGTTGCCTGGTGTCGCATGCGTTGTAATTCATTGCGCGCAGCCAGTATTTCGGCTTTTTCATCTTCGCCCAGCATAGTATCGCCGTCATAGGCCATAGCGGAATCAATCGCCTCCAGCACCCGGTCTGCCTCAACCTGCTGTTCGCGCAGGCTGCGGGCATCCTTGTCGTCACCGGCAAATTCCAGCGAGGCCTTTAACATGGCTTCGATTTCCGTATCCTGTAAGCCGTAAGAAGGTTTAACCTCAACACTGGCTTCAACCCCGGAGGTTTCCTCCCGCGCCGAAACGCTGAGCAGGCCGTCCGCATCCACCTGGAAGGTAACGCGTATGCGTGCCGCGCCTGCGACATGGGGCGGGAAACCGCGCAGTTCGAAGCGCGCCAGCGAACGGCAGTCGTCAACCAGCTCACGCTCACCCTGTACGATATGGATCGACATCGCGGTCTGGCCATCTTTGTAGGTGGTAAAGTCCTGCGCCCGTGACACCGGAATTGGCGTATTGCGATGGATAATCTTTTCCGCCAGGCCACCCATGGTTTCCAGCCCCAGCGACAGGGGCAACACATCCATTAACAGCAGGTTGCCATCCGGGTCATTCCCCGCCAGTGCATTGGCCTGGATTGCCGCACCAATCGCCACCACCCGGTCCGGGTCAATATCGACCTTCGGTGTGGCTTCAAAAAATTCACCCACCAGTTCACGCACCCGCAGCGCACGGGTTGAACCGCCCACCATGACCACGTCCATTACCTGGTCCTTGTCGATATCCGCATCACGCAGGGCACGACGGCAGGACATCAGGGTTTTTTTAATCAGCGGATCAACCAGCTGATTGAACTGTTCACGGCTCAGGCTGCCATTCCATGCCTTGCCATTTTCAAATTCGATATGTATTTGTGACTCGGCCTGTTCGCTAAGGTTTTCCTTGGCGGCACGGGCTTTCTGCATAATCTGCCGCAGGGTTTTATCTGACAGGTCATTGGCATCAACACCCGCCTGCTCCAGTACCCACTCTGCAATCGCGTGATCAAAATCATCACCGCCCAGTGCACTGTCTCCACCGGTGGAGAGCACTTCAAACACTCCCTGGCGGAGCTGCATAATCGAAATATCGAAAGTACCACCACCCAGGTCGTACACGGCGACTATGCCTTCGGCGCCACTGTCCAGGCCGTAGGCGACTGCGGCGGCAGTGGGTTCATTTAACAGGCGCAGCACATTGATGCCGGCCAGGGTTGCCGCATCCTTGGTGGCCTGACGCTGTGCATCATCAAAATACGCGGGTACGGTAATCACCGCACCATACAGCTCGTCACCCAGAGTCTGTTCACCACGGGTTTTCAACGCCTTGAGAATTTCCGCGGAGACTTCGACCGCACTCTTGTCACCGCCGGCGGTTTTTATGCGCGGCACTGACGACTCGGTTTCGGCAAAACTGTAGGGCAATTTGTCGCCCAGCCGTTTCAGGTCACTAATGCCACGCCCCATCAGGCGCTTGACCGAGGAAATGGTATTCGCCGTGTCATCCAGCTGATTGTCCCGTGCCTGTTGCCCGACACGAATTGCATCGGCACTGTACTGCACAATCGATGGTAAAATGTGTTCACCACCGGCATCCGGCAGAGTGTCTGCCTTGCCACTGCGCACCGTGGCCACCAGTGAATTGGTGGTGCCCAGGTCTATGCCAATCGCAAAGCGATGCTCATGGGGCTTGGTGGATTGACCGGGTTCTGATATCTGTAATAAAGCCATTATAAAATTTCATCTTCAAGCTGTTCAGTGAGCTCGCTTACTTCGCGCTGAGCTTTATTAATAAACTGAAGTTTACGCACAACTTCACGGGCTTTATCAAAGCTGTGCTGGTCATAAAACTGATCGAACTCGTTAAGTAATTGAGTCGCTTTCTGTTTAAGCTGCGAGGCGATTTTATCCAGTGCATCCAGTGGATCTGCTGTATCCCGTACCTCGGCAATGGCTTCACGCAATTCCATCTGCTCCATTAAAAACGCACCGTCCATGGTGGTGTCGGTTTCCGCATTCATATCAATGCCCTGCAGGCTGAGCATATACTGCAGCCGTGATGCAGGTTCCTTGAGGGTGTTACAGGCCTGGTTGATCAACGAGGTTTTCTGCATGGCTTCGCGCTTTTCAGCCTCGGAGCCAGAGGCAAAACGATCCGGATGCACCAGTTGCTGCAATGCCTGGTTCTTCTGTTTCAGCTGTGACATATCCACACGTGAGGAGACATCGAGTGCAAATATTTCAAAGTAGTTTTGTGAAAACAGTGAATCAGGCATAATCAATTAACAACGCAGCGTGTGTGACCCTTGCAGGCAAATAAAAGCTAAACCGTGAAACTTTCGCCGCAACCGCAGGCGTCTTTTTCATTCGGGTTTTTAAAAGCAAAACCTTCGTTCAGGCCTTCCTTAACGAAATCCATTTCAGTGCCATCGATATACACCAGACTTTTCTTATCTACCACGATGGTCACGCCATTACTTTCGAAGGTCACATCCTCATCTTCGTTTACATCATCAACAAACTCGATCACATACGCCATACCGGAGCAGCCTGTGGTTTTAACACCCAGGCGTACGCCTATACCCTTGCCTCGGTTTGCGAGAAAATCATTGACGCGTTTCGCGCCCTGTTCAGTAATGGTGATACCCATACTAGCTACCTCGTTTCTTCATATAGTCTTCCACCGCCGCACTGATCGCATCTTCCGCCAGTACCGAGCAGTGAATTTTTACCGGTGGCAGTGCCAGCTCTTCAGCGATATCCATGTTCTTGATCGCTTTCGCTTCGTCCAGTGTCTTGCCTTTCATCCATTCGGTGACCAGCGAGCTGGATGCAATCGCCGAGCCGCAGCCGTAGGTTTTGAACACCGCGTTCTCAATCACGCCGTCGTCACTCACCTGGATCTGCAGGCGCATTACGTCGCCACAGGCCGGTGCGCCGACCATGCCGGTGCCAACG
>DATCTK010000073.1:0-47475 GCA_036567985.1 Gammaproteobacteria bacterium
AAATAAGGCACGCCGCTATCAGGCAAAGGCAGGGGTCTGTTCACGCAGTGGCAATTCAAATACACGGTTTCGACTGTGCGCTTCGTGCAGCACCTTTTTCGCGCAGCTTGCACAACGGCCACAGCAGGTTGCCACTTTCAGCTCGTCGCTCAAATCCTGAAGGGTCATGGCACCATTTTCAGCGGCCCTGATGATTTGCTTATCGGTTACACCATTGCAGACACATACATACATGACGGTTTACTCTCCTCGAACTTTCGTTTATTGTAAACGCTATTGAGAATGATTTGCAATAGCATTGACGACAAATTTTATAAAAAATAAAATAGCCATGTATATCAATAACTTAAATAAGACGGTTGTATTTGCAATCCCTGTTTCTATAATGGGTTAACCACCCCCCAGGAGGACAGCCAAGTGAAAACCGACCCTAAAATCAACCAGGCACTGAACAAGGTGCTAAAAAACGAGCTGACAGCCATTAACCAGTACTTCCTGCACGCCCGCATGTGCAGGAACTGGGGGCTGGACGCACTCAACGAGCATGCCTACAAGGCCTCGATACGCGCCATGAAAAATGCGGATGCACTGATCGAACGCATCCTGTTTCTCGAAGGGCTGCCCAACCTGCAGGATCTGGGCAAACTACTGATCGGTGAAGACACTGAAGAAATACTCAAGGGCGACTATCAGATGGAAACCGAGCAGCGCCAGGACATGCTGGACACCATTGCCCTGCTGGAAAACGCGCAGGATTACGTAAGCCGTGATTTGCTGGAAGAACTGCTGGAAGAAAAAGAGGAGCAGATCGACTGGATAGAAACCCAGCAAAGCCTGATCCGTGACATCGGCCTGGCAAACTACCTGCAATCCACCATGGCATAAGCCAACTGCGAGAGACACTATGAAAGGCAATCAAAAAATAATCGACATGCTCAATAGCCTGCTCACCAATGAACTGTCCGCTGCGGACCAGTATTTTATCCACTCGCGCATGTATGAGGACTGGGGGCTGGATAAACTGTTCGAGCGGATCAAGCATGAATCTGAAGAAGAACTGGAACATGCAACAGCACTGGTACAACGCATCCTGTTCCTGGAAGGCTCACCCGATGTAGCGTCACGGGAAAAACTCAATATCGGCACCGACGTTCCCTCCATGCTAAAAAGCGACCTGGCGATTGAGTATGATGTCGGCAACAGGCTCAAGGCAGGCATTGCGCTGTGTGAAGCGGAAAAAGATTACCAGACCCGCGAAATTCTCGAACAGCTGCTTAAGGACACCGAAGAAGATCACACCTACTGGCTGGAGCAGCAACTGGGCCTGATTGATAAAACCGGTATTGAAAATTACCTGCAGAAACAGATGAGCTGATCCTGCACCCCTAAAAGGGGTCAGAGCCCTTTTTCACACTTTTTCATGCTCGATATTACTGAGCTAATACATCCTGCTGCTTTGCAAAAAACGAGGTAAAGAGCCAAGGGTTTATAATTCTGAAGATAATCCTTTTTGGGGGTCCAATACAGCACAAATAATTAGAGATTAATAATAAATTAATACACCTTGCATCACTCGTCGCTTCAGCCTGTTAAGCCTGGGTAAACAACAGCGCAAGCTACAGCTTTTATTTTATGAGAATAAAGGCCTTTTACTGTCGCTCGTCGAACACAATAAACTTTCGATATTGCTTATTTATACTATACTCGCTTTTGATTCAGGCATCGATTCGCCTACACATATATCATCATGAATCGTGCGCATTACATTAGCCAAGGTATCAAATGCTTCATAAAATAAAGGATTATCTGCAGGAACTCTCTTCACCATATTATTGCAGCTCTGTTACAACGGTTAATATAACTCTAACGCACGGCCTAAACCTGCCCGTTATCATCACATTATTTTTAACGAGTCTGTTTGCTTCTTTCAAGAACGCCCATGCGCAAACTCATGTCGAAACCCTGTTCGAAATGTCTCTGCATGAACTGATGAATGTCAACATAGTGACGGCAGGCAAAAAGCGGCAACAGGTGGATACCATCCCAGCCAGTACAGTGGTACTGACGCGCCAGGACATTCGCAATTACGGATATCGCAATTTTGAGGAGGTGCTCTCTGCTATACCCGGCATGTATGCGATAAATGACTTTGCTTTCAACGATGTCGTATTCGGCGTTCGCGGCTACTGGTCTTCGGCTGCAAAAAGTCTGGTGATCCTGGTTAATGGCATACGTCAGCTGGAGGCATATGGTTCCAGTTCACTGGTACGTGATATTCCTGTGCCGGTACAGGCTATTGAAAAAATTGAAGTAGTGCGTGGCCCCATGGCGGTGATGTACGGTCAGGGCGCGTTTTTTGGCGTGATCAATATCATTACAGACAACGCATCAAAAGAATCAGTAAACCTGATGTCTGTAAGTAAAGGCAGTCGCGATTCCAGTCGCTATTTTATTCGACGCGCTGATGGAGGTGAGCGTTTTAATTATGCGGTAAATGCCTCTTATTACAGCAGTCAGGGTATGGACGAAGCCTACAACCGTTTCACCGATACCGCCATTCCAGGTGTTCCCCCGACCACTGCAGGCCAACTGGAAAATGAGGAGAAATATTTCAACTACACCGCAGCGTCTGATGGCTGGTCGGTCGATTTCCACTTTATCGATAACCCACGCGAACAGTTCTTTTTTGGACCGTCCGCCAACTCGGGTTTTATAAACCGCGTTTCCCGCGCCATGGCTACCATGGGTTATAGCGGTGATATTTCTGACAATCTGTCCCACAGCATCAAAGGAAGTTATGTCAAACAGATGTCGCAGACCCGCAGTGACTATCCCGACGGCTTTTTCACTGATAGCAGCATTGATTTCTATGGTAGCGAAGACATAGATACAGAATATTACGATTGGGAATATAACCTGTTCATCGAACCGAGCGTTAACATGGATATAACCGTTGGACTGAATGTACTTTCCATAACCCATGTGCTGGACAATGCTAACTTGCCAGGCTTTGGCAAGCCCTATGCCCCCACATCACTCGCCGATGGCGATAAAATTGAATCTACCAGTCTGTATACCCAGCTTACTTATCAGCTCAGCGATGATCTAAAACTCACAGCGGGATTCCGCGCTGTGCAGGGGAGTAAATTCGATATCCAGTACGAACTCTATGACCCTGAAACATTCACCTTAAGCCGCAGCCTGCGCTCTTTCGATCAAACTGATGTGGAAGTGGTGACACAGGCGGCCGCAGTGTATTCGATAAACGCAAGCAACGTGCTCAAGTTACTGTATGGTGAAGGCTTCAATCGGCCGTCATTCTCCCAGCTACAGTTCAGTCGAGAAGATATGGCGCCATTGCAATATGAGTTTATAAAAACCTATGAGGTTAATTATTTATCCGCCCTGTCCGAACGAGTATCTATTAATGCCAGCCTGTTTCATAATCAACTGGATGGATTATTAGTACGCAACGATGAGCTTATCGATAATGGTGACGGTACGGCGAGCTTCACCAATTTCAGCACCAACAGTGGCAGAATCAACTCAACCGGTCTCGAACTGAGCACCTACACACGTCCCTCACAGCGTCTGAAGCTGGATTTCAGCATGACCTACCAGAATTCCGATGATAAGCGCCCGAATTTTGAACACATAAATGTTGCCTATTCGCCTCAATGGCTGGCAAAGATAAAAACGGCCTATCATACTGGCCAGACCACCCTGGCACTCAGCGGCATGTATGTGGATGAAATGCAAACACTCTACATCACCAATAGTGACGGCAACCAGCAATATGAAGGTCCGAGCACAGATGATTATTTTATCGTCAGTCTGAACCTGCGCCAGGACAATATTCTATCCGATGTATTCGGGCATGGCGTGTATGCAAACCTGCATGTCTCAAACCTTTTCGACAGGAGCTATACATACCCCACCGCATCGTTTAATGCATGGGCAGACAAAGGGCTGCCGGGGGATGAAAGAAAAATACTGCTAAGCCTGGGTTACCAGTTCTAAAATGAACATCGGTTATGACAGGAACACCTTAGAATATCTCTGAGTAATAATGGCTCGACTTAACACACCAGTGATCTCATTTTAAATACCATACGCCACATCATCGAATCATTATCCAGTAGAGCTGACAATACGACAGCTTTACCAGCACTAGACGACTGTAGAAAATAAGCTATCGAGCTTTGGGCGCAGCGACAGCAAGAAACTGGCTAATTATCGTGCGGATAAAATCTGCACCTGCATGCCCAGTGCAATATCATCAGGGTCGCTGGCGCTTTGTAATTGCAGGTTAGCCCGCGTCAGTTGTTGCCAGCGCCTGCGTTGCGCATCGGAGAGGATTTCTTCCGCAACCCTGGACTCACGTGCCGGGTCACTAAGCAGCCAGGCCAGAACGCCGTGGCTGCGCGCTTCGGTCCATGGATCAATTCCGGGCCCAAGGTCACTCTGCAGTCGCTCGCTGAAGCCCCCGAGCTCGGCATTTTCATAACGGGCAATCTGCGCAATCAGTTGTGCACCGCGCCTGGCGGCGTGCGCCTCGCCACTGGCCTCGTAATAGGCCCACCAGGCTGCAGCGGGCCAGATCTGCGCCGGCAGAAAACCACTCAGTTGTGGTGCGCCATCAATCCCGCGAAAGTGAAAGTAACTGCCATTATCCTGCGCAAGTCGTGCATCGAGTCCGCTCAGCGCTCTGCCTGCCCATTGCAGTAAGTCCGCCTGATTAAGAACCTGCGCGGCGCGAATAATCCCCACGATCATCTGCCCGCTGCTGTCGGCAAACTGTGTGCGATCGACACGTGGCGCAGCCCTGTCATGTGCAGGAGACTGATAATATTCGGCGTCGGAAAACTGGCTGCCCCAGAACGCGCGCCGCGTCTCATCCCATAAGGTGCCACGCACATAATCCAGCGCACCGCGCAACACCTCACGATCAGCTTCTCGATTGAACTGTGCCACTGCATCGGCATACAGCCAGATCATCTGCGCATTTAAACCAAGCACCTTGGCGGTTTCAATTTGTGCCAGCGGTTCAGTTTGCGCGGCATCACGGTAGTAAAAGAAACCACCGTTATGCTCGTCATACAGATCGGCGCGCAACACATCAAGCATGCCCGGCATACGCTCACGCCAGTCATCCAGTTGCAATAACAAACGATAGCTCATCGGTTGCGGACGTTTGCTCAAGTTGCCGAAACTGGCGGCGCCACTGAGCCGTTGCGCATCACTGTCGTAGGCCTGTTCGAGAAACTGCACAAAAGACTCGGGGTTATCAATACGGAAACCGCCATCGGGCAATATCAACGACGTGGTTGTACTCATTACCATGGGTCGGGCGCGCGAGGCCAGCACAGTGTGTAAATCTGTCGCGCTTAAGCTGCCGGTAAAACGCGCAGTCAACTCGACGTCCGCATCCAGCAGCACCGTATAGGGCAGGCCCCGCCCGCCAAACCGCGTGAACAGGTCACGGCGCTGATCCACATCAACCAGTAGCGGCACATAGTGTTCATTAATAAGCGCAACGTTGCGCGGATGTTCGAGGCTGTCCGTTTGATATTGCCGGCACCAGCTGCACCACTGCGCATGGAAATACAACAACACAGCCTGGCGTTCAGAACCTGCACGGGCAAACGCCTTGTCTCCCCATTGCTGCCACTTGATGGCCGAACCCGCGGGGTAATCATCCGCAGGTGCGGACAACTCGACTGTATTTTGCATGGGAGAAAACAGCAGCCACAGTGCAAACACCACCAGTGGCAGAATCAGCAAAAAAACAAGATGACGGGAATGTTTCATAGTGATCACTCACGGTATCTAAACATTCGATAAACAACCGCGCGAATCGTTCACACCACCTTTAAAAGGGGTCAGAGCCCTTTTAATCGAGCCCTTTTAATCTTGAGTGTCTTGCTATCGACACCCTGTTGTAACGCCCACTTAACAACTGCGCTCTAGGATCAGGCTGACTCAAGTTTCCACAACCCTGAATGGAGATAGAAATGATTAAACTGAAGAAACATCTACTGGCGACAGCCACAGGCCTGCTGCTGGCCTCAGGCGCACAGGCAATGCCTTTCGACCAGGCAGCACTTTCGCTCAAGGTGATCGGCCAATACCAGACCGGCGTGTTTGATGACGGCGCGGCTGAAATCGTGACACATGATGCACGCAATCAGCGTATTTTTGTAATCAATGCTGCTGCGGCCACTGTCGATGTGCTCGACATCAACGACCCGACCAATCCAGGCAAAATGGGCGAGATCGATGTATCCAGTATTGGTGCCGGTGTAAACAGTGTGGCTGTCTACAAGAACCTGGTTGCAGTTGCGGTTGAGTCCAGCCCCAAACAGGCTCCCGGTAGCGTTGCCTTCTACGATGCAGGCAGCCTGACACATATCAAAACTATAGCGGCTGGCGCATTACCTGATATGCTGACCTTCACCCCCAATGGTAACTTCCTGCTGGTTGCCAACGAGGGCGAACCCAATGACGACTACACGATTGACCCGGAAGGATCAATCAGCGTGATCGACCTGCGCAACGGTGTGCTGCATGCAACAGCTACTACGGCAGACTTCCGTGCCTGGAATGGCAGAGAAGATGAGCTGCGTGCCAGAGGCGTACGTATCTTTGGCCCGGGCGCCAGCACCGCGCAGGACCTTGAACCTGAATACATAACCGTTGCTAAAAACTCGAAAACTGCCTGGGTTGCGTTGCAGGAAGCCAACGCTTTCGCCGTAGTCGATATTAAATCCGCAACCGTTACCGATATTCTGCCACTGGGCACCAAGGATCATATGCTGCCCGGCAATGAGTTCGATGCCAGCGACCGCGATGATATGATCAATATCGCCAACTGGCCAACGAAGGGCATGTACTTGCCCGATGCAATCGCAAGCTACAGTTTCCGTGGACAGACCCACATAGTTACCGCGAATGAAGGCGACAGCCGGGATTACGATGGCTACAGCGAAGAAGTGCGGGTAAAAGACCTGGAGCTCGACCCCGTTGCCTTTCCCAATGCTGCCGACCTGCAGAAAAATGAAAAGCTTGGCCGCCTGAAAACCACAACCGCCAATGGCGATAACGATGGTGATGGCAAGTTCGAGGAAATCTACAGCTATGGCGCGCGCTCCTTCTCTATCTGGAACGCAAACGGCGAACTCGTCTATGACTCGGGTGCCGATTTCGAAACGATAACCGCAGCAGCAATTCCAGCGGACTTCAACAGCAACAACGACGAAAACGGCAGTTTCGACAGTCGTTCCGATGACAAGGGCCCTGAGCCTGAAGGCATTGCCCTGGGCAAGATCGACAAGCGTACACTCGCGTTTATCGGCCTGGAACGTGTTGGCGGCATTATAGTTTACGACATCAGCAACCCTCACAAGGTGCAGTTCCTCAACTACATCAACAACCGTGACTTCAGTGTGGATGCGCAGATCGATGGCGCAAGCAACCCGCTGGCCGGTGACCTGGCACCTGAGGGTCTGGTCTTTATTCCTGCCAGCAAAAGCCCGAACGGTAAACCGTTGCTGGTCACAGGTAACGAGGTTAGCGGCACCACAACCCTGTTTGAAATAGAACTGGGTGATGTGAAAAAAGGCAAGAAACGCTAAACGCCAGACTGCCTGTTCCAGTGAAGCCGGCCACCCCATCAGGGTGGCCGGCTTTTTTATGCGCAACTAAATGCCGATGATCAAACCCGGTTTTTACAGAAATCATTTTGCGGCATTGAATTACAAAGCTTTAGGTAATTTTCAACACAGGCATGCAGCAACTAATGCAGACTAGCCTGTATAGTGCTTTAATAGACATATCCGCAACTCGTTTATGAGGTGCAGTATGTCCCACCACACAGAAGCGCAAGGCACACAAACCCACACCGACCCGGTGTGTGGCATGCAGGTCTCGTCCGACTCGCCCTACCAGGCCGATCACCAGGGCCAGGCCTACTATTTCTGCAGCGAACACTGCCAGCACAAATTCCAGCTGCAGCCAGAACAGTATCTTGAGCCAGAACCATCCACGCATCAGCACACGGCTGCCTGCGATGATGGCAGCTGCGAACTGCCCGGTTCGCAAGCCGCGCAACAATACACCTGTCCCATGCACCCCGAGGTGGTACAGGATCATCCCGGCAGTTGCCCGAAATGTGGCATGGCACTGGAAGCCACAGGCATACCGGCGACCCGCAAAACCGAGTACACCTGCCCGATGCACCCGGAAGTGGTACAGGACCACCCCGGCAGCTGCCCGAAATGCGGCATGGCGCTGGAACCACGCACCGTCAGCGTCGAGGAAGACACCAGCGAACTGGATGATATGAGCCGCCGCTTCTGGATCGGCGCGGTGTTCGCCCTGCCGGTGTTTGTTATCGCCATGCTGGTGGATATGGCCCCCGATCTAATGCCCGCCTCCGTCTCATTGCACAGCGTGCAATGGTTGCAGTGCCTGCTGGCCACGCCTGTGGTGTTATGGGCGGGCTGGCCGTTTTTCCTGCGCGCGGTGCAGTCGCTGAAAACCGGCAACCTGAATATGTTCACCCTGATCGGCCTGGGGGTGAGCGTGGCCTACAGCTACAGCCTGGTGGCCCTGTTACTGCCGGGGCTGTTTCCGCCCGCCATGCGCCATGCCGATGGCACGGTGGCGGTGTACTTCGAAGCCGCCGCAGTGATTACCGTGCTGGTATTGCTGGGCCAGGTGCTGGAACTGCGTGCTCGCAGTCGCACCAATGCGGCGATTCGCCTGTTGCTGCAACTGGCACCGAACACCGCGCGCATCCGCCACGATGATGGCAGCGAAGAAGCTATTCCACTTGAACAGGTAAAAGCCGGCGACATTCTGCGGGTGCGTCCCGGTGACAAGGTGCCGGTGGATGGAGTAGTCACCGATGGCAGCAGCCGGGTGGATGAATCGATGGTGACCGGTGAGCCGGTGCCGGTGAGCAAGCAGCCTGGCGACAAACTGATTGGCGCCACGGTAAATGACACCGGCAGCCTGCTGATGCGTGCCGAGAAAGTGGGATCAGACACCCTGCTGGCGCAGATCGTCAATATGGTAGCCGAGGCACAACGTTCCCGTGCGCCAATCCAGAAGCTGGCAGACCAGGTCGCCGCCTATTTTGTGCCGGCGGTGGTGGCCGTGGCGATACTGGCCTTCGCTGCCTGGCTAGTGTGGGGGCCGGAACCCCGCCTCACCTATGCGCTGGTAAATGCGGTGGCGGTGCTGATTATCGCCTGCCCCTGCGCACTGGGGCTGGCCACACCCATCTCGATTATGGTGGGCACCGGCCGCGGCGCCGCTGCCGGCGTGCTGATTAAAAACGCCGAAGCGCTGGAAGTGATGGAAAAGGTCGACACCCTGGTGGTGGATAAAACCGGCACCCTCACCGAAGGCCATCCAAGGCTGGTGGTGGTGCATGCCTTACCCGAGGTGGATGAATCCGAATTACTGCAACAGGCAGCCAGCCTGGAACAGGCCTCGGAACACCCACTGGCACAGGCGATTGTCGATGGCGCAAAAGACAAGCAACTGACATTACAGGACGTACAGAATTTCAACTCACACACCGGCATGGGGATTAGCGGCGAGGTTAATGGTAAGTCGCTGGCACTGGGCAACAAGGCACTGATGCTTCAGCTGGGCATAGATGAGAAAAGCCTCGACTCACAACTGCAAACACTGCAGGTCGATGCACTCAGGGAAAAAGGCCAGACCGTGATGTTACTGGCAATCAATCGGCAACTGGCAGGCATACTCGGTGTGGCCGACCCGATCAAGGCCAGCACCCCGAAAGCCATCGCCGAGCTGCATGACGAAGGCGTGGAAGTAGTGATGCTCACCGGCGATAACCAGGCCACTGCACAGGCAGTTGCCTCGCAACTGAATATCGACCGGGTCGAAGCCGAGGTACTACCTGAACAGAAAGCCGCCATCGTTAAACAGTTACAGGCGATGGGCAAAACCGTTGCCATGGCCGGTGATGGCATTAACGATGCCCCGGCACTGGCACAGGCGCATGTGGGTATCGCCATGGGCACAGGCACTGATGTGGCAATGGAAAGCGCCGGCATTACCCTGGTAAAGGGCGACCTGCGCGGCATCGTGCGCGCCCTCAAACTGAGCCGCGCCACCATGCGCAATATCCGCCAGAACCTGTTCTTTGCCTTTATCTATAACTCCGCCGGTGTACCCATCGCCGCCGGTGTACTCTACCCGTTTTTCGGTTTGCTGCTCTCACCGATGATTGCCGCGGCGGCGATGAGCTTCAGCTCGGTCTCGGTCATCACCAATGCACTGCGCTTGCGTGGCATAAAACTGTAATGCCATATAACAGGAAGAAACATTGCTTGGTGTAACGGGCGTTTGTCCGTTGTGTGTCCATGAGTGCTATAGGCTAACAGGTGGTTAACTAGTAATTTAAACGTGACAGTAATGCTGATAGGATTGGTTGAATAATTATAAAAGCATGCAATACGTGACATGTCGGAATTTGCTGTAAATTACGACACATGTCGTATAAATCACTGTTAGGCAAAGGAAATAAAATGCTAGAAACATTACTTGGTGGGCTATTGGCTGTATTAGGTGGCTGGGGCTCAACATATTTCCAACTTCGATATGCACGTAAAAACAAAATGGATGAAGTCGTTGCAGAAAGAAAAGTTGAAGTAAACGCCCAAGCCTACTCTCACATTAAAGACATCCAAGGCTCATTTTTACAAGCAACAACAAAAGATACAAACAACCTAATTTACAAATACGAACAATGGTTCTTCGACAATAGGCTTTTTCTACCCGGAAAATTTCCAACTCTATGGCTATCAATTCGCACTAATCTCAATAAATATGCACGAACAGAACAAACCAAAGATACAGAGTCTGTAGAGCTAGAGAAATTAAATAAGAAAATACATGACGATATAAAAGAAGCCATTGATGAAATTTATAAAGACATGGGTATTAAAGAGGGTGAACTACAAGAATATGCCTAACAATCACATCAACCCGACAAAAAGGACATTATGAAATTAGCAAAATATCTAGGTGTACTGCTGCTCATAGTTGTAGGTGTGTTTATGTTTGTCGCAAATTTTTCGAGTGCCTCATCAAACTATGAATGCACAGGTATCTTAGCTTCTGGCGAAACTAAGGCACCAAAAACAATTTATATCGCACTTGAGGAATACCGGTGGTGGGTTGGCCTTTGGAGTGATTCTGACGGCAATGTAAAGCTTGAAATCCCAAATGATCATCTTGATTACTACAGCCATGTAGTCGAGCTTGGAAATCAGCTTCAAATCTATGATCCACCAAATGATATGAAGGGGCATTTTTCAACATTAAGTAAAACACTGTCGCTAAAAACACCGTATGGTTTCTTTGATGGAAAGTGTGTTGTTATCAAATAAACTGCCCCAAAAAAAAGAAAAAAAGGGGTCAGAGCCCTTTTCCACTTGTTGCAGGGATAGCTGATGGCAGATGAAAGCCCTATGGCCGGCACACAATCCTTAAAAGTCTTAATAAGATCAAACCACTTAAAACATCCCGCCACGCTTTAACACAGCAACCCGAGGCGCCAGCGGTCACCGCGGAGAAAAGGAGAAAAGGGGTCAGAGCCCTTTTCCACTTGTTGCAGGGATAGCTGATGGCAGATGAAGGCCTTATGGCCGGCATACAACCCTTAAAAATATAAACCGAATCAATCACTTAAAAACAGCCCGCCACACCTTAACAGAGCAACCCGAAACGCCAGCGGTCATAGCATAAGGCCTTCGTTAAGCTGTTCTCTCGCCATGTTAAAGTGTAATTTAACAGGCAAAGTGTTAATAACTCCGAATACATGACCGTTTTTTTTACAGTATTGCCTGATTACTGACGGGACTGCTTGCTATTTAATTATATAAGCCAATGAAATTTCTCAATAAATTAAAACGGGTATAAAGGTTGCTGCCTTTAAGTGGATACTGGATGTATTTATAAAATTACCCAAAATGAAAAAACGTAAATGAGTACAGGGGAGTCATTGTCATGCGCTTCAATAAGAAATTATTCTCAATGCTCTGGGCATTTGGCCTTGCGGCGCTGCTGGTCATGCTGAGTAAAACGGCCATCGCGAATACGACTGATGGTGTAGTACCTGCCAATGAAGGTGTCTGTGACAGTTTGCATGGTGGAACCCCGGGCCTGTACGGCTTATGCGTCGCCTACTGCGAAGCCCAGGACCTGGACTCTGTTGATAAAGAGCCGCCAAACACCCGAATTCTGGATAACTACCGTAAGAAAATGCAGGACGGAGATCCTGACATGCCCTGTATTCAGGCCCCCTGCCCATGCTGGTCCAGCGAAGAGCTGGCATCTATCACAGGTGATGGTGTGGTTGCGGCCTGCACCGCTACCAGTAGCTCGGTCAGGCTGACTGACTTTGCACCGGCGACACGCTTTGCCTATGCCGACAGCACACGCACACGGTGTGCTTATGTTGATCTGAATACAGCCACGCCGGTCGTGCGCAATCAGTCGATTAGCGCCGATGACGCTCAAAGCTGTGTGAGTGCACTGAATACGGCCTGCAGCAATCTCGGGCTTTAAGTACCGATTTAAATGAATATAGCGAAGGACAACCAGATGAAAACAATAAAGCAGATAAAATATACCCTAAGCGTTGTTTTAATGGCCTTGATAGCCGGTACAGCACAGGCCGCGCAGGTTAATTTTCAGTTAACCGGCTATGTGGACTATGTGGGCCCAGCCAACCCATTCAGTTTAAGCACCGGTGACAGTATTTATGCCAGCGGCACCTTTGATGACTCCACTTTATTATCTGGTACAGGGGTTATCGATTTTTCTGGTGCAGGCAATGACATGACCATTACCGTAGGCAGTATGGCACTGACTGACGAAATGGACATTTTTGGCGGCGCAAACCTGAGTCTGTTCATGGGTGATTTTGATAGCCTTGACTACAGCACAGGCGATGGAACCTTCGACTCTTTCCTTGATAGTTTTATTGGTGACGGCAGTCTAACCGGTACATGGGTTACCAGCAGTTTTGAAGTCACTCCCGTACCACTACCAGCTGCCGTCTGGTTATTTGGTATGGGCCTGTTAAGCCTGGCAGGATTCGCCAGAAAACGCAGATAAAATAAAAGCCATAAAATCTGCACAGGGCAGCCAACAGGCTGCCTTTTTTATGCCTGTTGTTATTCGTAATTATCCGCACTCATATTAATGCGTGCATGATCTGACACCCTGTCCATGGTCCAGGCTGGCTCTGCGACCACCTTTACCCTGCACTGGCTTACCCCTTCCAGCTCATTGATGGTGCACTCCACCCGTCGTGGCAGCCCCAGATAGCCAGGGTGGCCGGGACTGGAATAAACCATTTCGATTTCAACAGCACCATCTGCATTGACCTGAATGCTGTACACCATGCCCATATTGAACAGGTCGATATTCGGTGTAGCGGGGTCGTAAATGGTGGTCAGCGCCGACTGAATGCATCGCTCCAGTACCTGGCGCTGGCGTTTAGCTGGGTCGCGTCTGCTGGTTGTGGGCATCTGTATTCTCGGGTGAATATAATTAAAAATGCAATCGATTGTTTGAGCAGCGCGGCGCACCTGGCAACGCCCTGTTTCAGTTAAGCTGTCTTACTCTGCCTTTTTAGCTGTCGTTTTTCCAGCCATTGGCAAAGCCTGTCTTCAGTCAGTGGCCGCGAGTAGTAAAAGCCCTGGGCTTTTTTACAGTTCATGCTGATCAGTTTATTGTTCTGGTCTTCGGTTTCCACACCCTCGGCAATGACGTCTATGTGCATACTATTGGCCATGCTGATGATCGACAGGATCAGGTCGCTGCTGGCCATCTCTTCGGTAATGTCCTGCACAAACTCCTTGTCGATTTTTAACGTATCAAACGGGTATTTGCGCAGATAACTTAACGAAGAATAACCGGTACCGAAATCATCCATTGCCAGCAGCACACCCAGTTGACTCAGTTCCTTTAATACCTGGCCGGCCCGCTCCTGCTGCTTGAGCAACATGCCCTCGGTGATTTCCAGCATCAGGCTGTCCGCAGGTAGCTGGTTCTGTTTTAACCGCGCTCCGCACTTGCTGACAAAATGCTCGTCGCGTAGCTGGCGCGGTGACAGGTTTACTGAAATTCTGTAGGGCACATTAAACCGCTCGCGCAGGCGTCGGCAGGCCGCAAGGCTTTGCGCCAGCACGTATTCACCCAGTGGTATTATCAGCCCGGTATGCTCTGCCACCGGGATAAATTCATCGGGTGACACATCCCCCAGCTGGCTGTTGTGCCAGCGCGCCAGTGCTTCGAACTTGCTGACATCACCGTTTGTGAGGTCGATCACCGGCTGGAAGTGCAGGCTGATTTCATTATTCTCCAGTGCTTTGGCGAGATGCTCTTCCAGCAACATACGCCGCTGCACCTGCTGGTTGAGCTGACCGGAGTAAAACGAGAAGTGATCACCGCCCTTGTTCTTTGCCGCGTACATGGCGGTGTCCGCATTCTGCAGCAGCAGCTCCACCGATTCGCCATCGTCCGGGTAGGTGGCAATGCCGATACTGAGCGACATGGAAATACTGCGCTGACCAATCGGGTAGTTTTGCTTCATTGAGTGCAGCAGTTGCAGGCAGGTGGATTCAATATCCTCCAGGCTTTGCAGGTGTGACAGCATAATCACAAACTCATCACCGCCGAATCGACTGATCACATCACTGCCGCGTATGGCTTGTTTAAGCCGACTGGCCACCGACTGTAACAACTCATCCCCTACGGTATGACCCAGGGTGTCATTTACTTTTTTAAAATCATCCAGGTCGATAAACAGAATGGCAAGTTTTTCATGATTGCGCTGCGAGAAGACCAGTTGCTGTTCCAGCTGGGCAATCAGTGCACTGCGATTCGGCAATCCGGTTAAGGTGTCGTGATATGCCTGGTGCTCGAGCTGGTGGGTGCGCTCTTTCACTTTACGCTTTAACAGCAGGTTCCAGTAGAGTATGCCCAGCGCAAACAGCAGAATCGCGATCAGGCCGGTCACTATCCATTTAAGTGGAAGCGAGGCCGATGGTTGTTCCAGCCGCACCCAGCGCGAAAAAATGGCCGCGCGTTCCTGTGCGGTAATCGACCGCAGGGTTTTATTCAATATATCTACCAGCTCGGGCCAGTCGTTTCTGACCCCCATGGAAAGCTCGAAGCGCAGGGGTATCTCGCCGGAGATGCGCAGCCCGGTTATCACTTCTTCTTTCAGAATATGGCTGGTGGTGGCGATATTGCCCACATAGGCAAACGCCTCACCCCGCAACACCGCCAGCAGCGCACTGCGGGTATCCGCATAGGTTTTCAGCTCAATCTGCGGGTATTGCTCCTGTATCAGGTCATAGGAGGCATAGCCCTGTTCCAGCGCCACCTGCTTGCCAAACAGCCATTGCACACCGGGCACAAAGTCCACCGCTTCACGGGTGACAATGATCATGGCATTGGAAATATAGGGTTCGGTGAAATTTGCGTAGGCCTTACGCGCGGGTGTTTCCATCGCCAGGGAATAGACATCCAGCTGTTGTGACCTGAGCTTGTCCACTACCTTGTGCCAGGGCTCATCGGGAGAACGCACGAACTCGATCCCCAGGCGGGACTCAATCAACGCCATATAGTCGGCGGCAATGCCGCGGTATTCGCCCCGCTCATCGAAATACTCGAACGGTGGCCAGTTGATATCGGAGGCCAGACGGATGCGCGGGTGCGTCCTGAGCCACTGCTGCTCGGCCGCACTCAGGTGGCTGGTGGCCCAGCCGGGCTCGCCGACCGGGGGCGCAGACTCACTGGCCGATGCCAGCGCAAGCTCACTGCTAGGCAGCAGACTGAGGAACAGAATGCCTGTCAGTACAGTCATACACAGGCGACTGACTGCGCTGGACTGAATCACCACGGGATAATGCTACCTTTCATACCACTCTACTCTAACCACTGAATCGACCCGGCCACCGCCAGGTCCCGGCATTATCCTGCGCCAGGCCACGCTTGATGCGCGTGAACTCGTTCTAAAACACGGTGAATTATAATGAATTACCTGCCCCACGATAATACATTTTATCCGCTCAGGTAAAATCCCGGGCGGACAGCGCCCTTTGTCCACCGCTTATTATGGTTAATTACATCAGCAGATATGCTACATTTCGCCCCTATGGAAACCAGCACAGCCATACAGTCCGGTCGCCCCTCCAGCGAAATCCAGCTCAGCCCTGAAGCCCAGCAAGATGTGCATCAGGCCTACCTGGTGTCGATGCGGCAGCGCTTTAAAACCGAGATCAACCGCCTCACCCGCGGCGATATGCTGGAGATGCTGGGCAAAGACCCGGCGCACGCGCACAATGCCGAGCTGCTGGCGTTTCCCATGACCTATGTCTATGCCTGGAACTGGCTGCAACACAATATCAACCCGCAATACCAGCAGGAAGTGCTAACAGCATTCGCCCGGGGGCCACAGGCTTTCCTGATGCAGATGCTGCTCGACAGCCAGAGCAGCGCCGAATTTATCCGCGCCTATATCGATTACTGGCACAACTACCAGGGCGAACCGCAGTTACAGCAACACCAGCTGTTACAGCTGCAGCAGCAACAGGGCGACAGCGAGGCACTGGCCAATTACATCGAAGCCCGCTGGGATGATCTCAAGCTGTTCCGTAGGAGCTTTGCCATTGCCTATAAAGACCTGGCAAAGGAAGAAAAAGATCGCTATGCCAGTATGCTGGCCGAGGAAGACAAGCAACGTCTGGCACTGGTGGATGAGCTGCCTGACCCGGAGCACCTGAACGTATTCAGCAAGCTGGGGATCATTCCCGCCATGGGCTGCCCACAAACCTGCCGCCATTGCATGTTTATTTTCCGCCCGCTGATGAAAAACACCGACGACCCGGACTCGCTCTACCAGATGGTGGACAAGCTCACCACATCGGTGCTGTTTACCGGCGGTGATCTCACCAAACACCTGCAGCATTTTTACAATGCCATCGCCACCATGCAGCATGTCACCACCTTCGCGATTCTGTTAAACGGTGACTTTGCCGACAGCCTCGAGATGTCCCACGAAGTGATGGGCAATATGGCCAGGGCAATACGCCGCCGCCCGATCAGCTGGCCGCGCGCCAAGGTGATGCTGCAGATCAGCTTCGACGAGTTTCACCAGGAAGTAGTGGTAAATAAAAAAGGCGAGCTGAAGGAACGCATCCCGGTAACCAAGATTGCCAATATTGTTGAAGCTGCGCCAAAGTATTCCGATGAAATCCAGCTGTGCCTGTTGCACAAGCAGGTGCATTTGAACTTCTCCATGGAGCTGTTCAAAAAAGGCGTGTTTGCGCGACTGGCGAGAGAGCTGGGACGTCGCGGCCATGAGGTACAGGTGCTGTCGTCTGCCCCCTCCTCGCGGCACAAGCGCAACCCGCTCAACCCCGACACCCCGGCACCGTTGATCAAGGACGCCACCTTTGTGCTGGGCAGCGCGCCCAATGTACATATGCTGCTCACCAGCACCACCATCGATGCCTATGGCCGCGCCAATGCGATGGAGCTGCATGAGGCGGTGAACGAGCGCGACCTGCTGAAGCAGATGCTGGCCGGTGGCGGCACCGGCGGCGAAACCTTCGACAAGGACCTGATGTTCTGGCACAACGGCTGGGCTACGCTGTTCTCAGCGGTACACATGTGCCTGGGCAATGTGTTTGAAGACGGCATGGAAACGATTCGCAAACGCCAGGCCAAAGACCCCTTAAGCAATGCACTCAACCGTTTTGAGCTGCGCCTGCTGGATTATTACCGGGAATGCGAGAACGACCTGGATCAGATCATCGAGCGCTCCACCAGCCCGCACCACCTGTTCCACACCATCACCGAAAGCGGCCCCATGCGGCTGCACATGACCCGGCGTCTGATTAAAGACGGCCTGACGCAGCCCGTCTAACCACCAAAAAAATCTATACATGATTCTCGACTGATTGATTTTACCTATCAATCATATTGTTATTACTCATTGGTTTTTTCTATCAATAATCCCTATTATCACTCTCGAAGACAAACAAAACCCGTAACCCAACTTAGTAACCAAAGCTAAACCGAGAGGAAATTATCATGTCTGAATCAGTAACCGTAAAAAATTTAGAAGCCGCCTTCGCAGGTGAATCCATGGCCCACATCAAGTACCTGTACTTTGCCAAGGTGTGTCGTGCCCAGGGCGATGAGGAAACCGCCCGCGTATTCGAGGAAACCGCGGCCCAGGAAGTTCAACACGCCATCGGCCATGCCGACCTGTTGTTTCCTAAGGAAAAGTTAACACCGGCGAAGTGTCTTGAACTGGCGATTGAAGGCGAGACCCATGAGTACACCGAAATGTACCCATCTTTCTACCACATGGCTGTAGAGGAAAACAACGAGGCAGCAGCAAACGAGTTTTCCGAGCAGATTGATGAGTCGAAAGAACATGCGGACTTCTTCAAGTCAGTACTGGAAAAAGCGGCGAAGCGTTTTAACGCGCTGGCCAAGGTTGAAGAGCGTCATGCAAAGCACTACCAGGACACACTGGCTAAAGTGAATGCTTAAGCAACGAATTTGTTAATACAATTGAATTTGAAATTAAATCAGGAGCAACACAATGAAAAAGTATGAATGTATCGTATGTGGTTTTATTTACGACGAAGCCGAAGGCTGGCCGGATGATGGCATCGCCCCCGGCACTAAATGGGAAGACATTCCCGAAGACTGGGCCTGCCCGGATTGCGGTGTCGCCAAGTCGGATTTTGAAATGGTTGAAATCTAAAGCCTTCGCAAGGGATTCAGCCCACGCGAAACAACCACCCCGCGTCGCAGGGCGCGGGGATATTTCACAGAATTTTTAAGGAATCACCATGAGCAGCATTACCATTATCGGCAGTGGCCTCGCGGGCTACACCCTGGCGCGGGAATTCCGCAAGCTGGACAAGCAGACACCGCTGCGCATTATCACTGCAGACCAGGGTGATTTTTATTCCAAGCCGATGTTGTCCAATGCACTCAGCAAGCAGCAGACGCCGCAGCAGCTGGTAAATACCCCGGCAGCACAGATGGCAGAAAAGGAAAACATCGAAATCATCAACCAGTGCATGGTTGAAAGCATTGATCGCGACCAGCAGGTATTGCACACCAGCCAGGGTGAATTCAGTTACAGTGAGCTGGTGCTGTGTAATGGAGCAAACCAGATCAAACTCAATATCGATGGCGATGCCACCGACGAGGTGATGCGGGTGAATTCATTACAGGACTACGAGGCTTTTTACCAGCAACTGCAGGGTAAAAAGCACATCGTGATTATGGGCGCTGGCCTGATCGGTTGCGAGTTCGCCAATGACCTGGGCAATGCGGGCTACCAGGTAAGCCTGGTTGACCTGGCACCGCAACCACTGGGCCGCCTGTTACCACGCCAGGCGGCCGCTGATCTGCAGGCGGCCTTGTCGGCACAGGGCATTCACTGGTACCTGGATAACAGCGTCAGTGCAATTAACCACAGTGATGACGGCTACGCGATTGAGCTGTGCGACAATACCCGCCTGCAGGCAGACCTGGTGCTGTCCGCCGTCGGTCTGCGCGCGGACACCGGGCTTGCCGAGGCTGCCGGTCTTGCCTGCCAGCGTGGTATCGTGGTGAACGAGTTTATGCAGACCAGCGATGCGCATATTTATGCGCTGGGTGATTGCGCGGAAATCAACGGCCAGTTACTGCCCTATGTAATGCCGATTATGATTGGCGCACGGGCACTGGCGAAAACCCTGCACGGCGAATACACTGCGGTGAATTACCCCGCCATGCCGGTGATGGTAAAAACCCCCGCCTGTCCGGTGGTGGTGTGTCCGCCCCCTGCCCAGCAGCATGGCGAGTGGTTTGAGGAAATCGTCGAGGGTGGTGTTAAGTCACTGTTTAAACAGGACGACAAGCTGATGGGCTTTGCTTTGACCGGCAGCGCCACCGCGCATAAACAGCAACTAAGCCGCAGCCTGGGACAAGCCGCGGACTGAACAGAAGCCTGCCTCTGCAGGCTTCTTTCATTTATAAATGCTGAACTTTACCCCCGGCATTAACTCATATAAGCCCACGGCATAAGCAAAACCAGCTAGACTCATACGTGTAGTCGATGAACACAGTCACGTCTGAACGGCCTCGTCATGGCAAGCCATCTGTTGGCCGATCAATTCACGCTTCACGCGACTCACTAAATGGTGACGACAATGCACAACACAGGCACACCTCGATTCACTGCCGCAGTCGCCCTGCTATTACTGGGCATGGCACTGCTGCCAGCACACTCATTGTTTGCAGCGGTCATTATCCAGTATCACCACGTGGATGATAGCACCCCGGCGATTACCAGTGTCACCAGGCAACAGTTTGCCGAGCACATGCAGTACCTTGCGGATAATGATTTTAATGTAATGCATCTGCCGGAAATGATGCGCGCCCTGAAAAACAAACAGCGACTGCCGGACAGGGCCATTGCCATTACCTTTGACGATGGCTACCGATCCGTGCTCACCAATGCGGTGCCCCTGTTACGCAAACATGGTTTCCCCTACACCATTTTTATTAACACCGAGCTGACAGGTAACAGCCATGAATTTATAAGCTGGAAGCAGCTTCACCAGCTGAACCGGGAAGGTGCGACCATTGCCAATCACACCACAGTCCACTCACACCTGGTGCGGCAACAGGATGACGAAAGTTATCTGCAATGGCAACAACGCATCGAAAACGAAATCATGCAGGCAGAAAGCAAGATCAGACAGCAGCTGGGAAAAAGCCCCGGCCTGCTCGCCTACCCCTATGGTGAATACAATAACCTGATCAAAATCATTAGCAAAACACATGGCCTGATCGGTTTTGCGCAACATTCAGGTGCCTTCGATGAAAACGTCGACTGGCAGGCGGTACCGCGCTTTGCCTTTAACCAGATGTATGCGGACATGGAGGGCTTTACCGACAAGGTCAACAGCCTGCCCATGCCATTACGCAGCACCATAGCAAGGGACCATCGCGGCGAACCACTGGATGAGCCATTAATCCCGCTGCACAGCCACCGTCCCACATTAAAACTCAGCCTTGAATCTGCCGAGCTCGCCAGCCGCGTGCAGTGCTTTGCCAGCGGCCAGGGGCGGGTACCCTCTGACATCGACGGCGCAACGGTGACACTGCACCTGCAACAGGATCTGCCCGTTGGGCGTTCCAGAATCAACTGTACCGCTCCCTCGGACCAGGCTGGCCGCTTCCACTGGTATTCGCATTTTTTTATGCGCAAGACGGAAGAAAATGAATGGTATGAAGAACCCTGATCAGCTCAATGCCTGTCAGTTAAACTGCAAATAAGCATCGGTCTGCAGCTGTTTTTTCATCCGTTATACGCACACAAATAAAATCTATGTGAACGGTGTATCAATAATAATCCGGCCGCACATTTAAATGTGACAACATTCCCAATTATTGAATATACCCTCTATTACCGGCCAGTATTTAGGCCTAGTATCTGCGGGCGTTGTAAATATCAGTCAATCTCAATAGAGGAATAAAATGATGAAATTAAGACTACTATCTATCGCCAGTGCACTGCTAATTGCTGGCGCCGCCAATGCTGAATGCCCTTCAAACCTTGAAAAAATGGAAATGAAGAAATGCCAGGAAATGGAAAAGTCAGGTATTAGCTGGCAGGAACACATGGAGCAGATGGAAATGCAGGCTGACTCCAATAAAAGCCCTATCACCGGTAAGGATGTGACGGAAATGGAACCCGCAGCTGGTGATCAAGCAACTGAAGAATCTGCGGACCAGTAGTAAATTTCGCTTCACTGTCCCCGTCTGATTAGCCGGGGACAGTATCCACCAGCCCCACCACTTGCCTTCATCTTCGCTCACGCTGATCCTTCAGCACTATTGCATCTTAATAGCCACAAACTCCCGGTTTTCTAATACCAACCACAGTATAATCAATCTATGCTCTGGCTACAGTAACACCCGTTTTATGAAACAGCTTCTAGCAAAGTTATTCAATAATAATCGCTTCCCCAGTCTGCAGGCGATATATATCTGTGAGAATGCTGGCGAGAATATGCAGGCCGTTGACTGCGTGTACGCTGTTAAGGACAAAGGCTTACAGGGCGACCGATATTTTAATGGAACCGGCTACTGGGACCCTGTAGAAGGCTGCCCGGCGACACTGATTACTGAACACGATTTAAAACTGGCCCGCAGAGGTAATCAATTAAAACTGGATCAGGGCCAGCACAGACGCAATCTCGTCATCAGCGGCATAAAGACCGCCGCACTAAAAGACAGGCAGTTCCAGATTGGCGAAGCCATATTTGAATACCAGAAGCCGCGTCCACCCTGTGGCTATTTAAACCAGATCGAGGGAAAAGGCATGGCAAAAGCGTTAAGTTATAACAGCGGTATTTGTATTAAAGTAATCTGTAGTGGCACTATACGAGTTGGTGACCAGCTGATTCTTCTTTAGAGAATATAAGGGAACCACTTCACATCATGATGCGCCCTGGCACCGAGCAAACGAATAAAGCGTCAGATTAAACACACTCATATTATTTGCGACAGGGATCCCCTAACCGATCCAGATCAATCAGCACAACGGATATATCATCATCTGCTGAACGTCCACCCAGGTGCTCCAATACACTTTGCTTCACCTGCGTAAATCGCTCAGCCTTCGCCGAGTTAACCAGCTCTGTTTCTATGGCCAGCATCCCCATACGATTTGCCTCTCTATCGCATGCATCAAATAGACCATCAGAGCAAATAAATATCTGCCCTGTGCCATCCCATTGATGTATCAATGTTCGGGGCCGGTATGTCACGTTATTGATACCCAGAGCCATATCAGTTGACTTGAATCGATGCTGGATTTTTCCATCATCACTGATGAAGAGCGCGTCTGGCATACCACCATTCCACACTTCTACCGTGCTATTATAGTGATCAAAACATAAGGCAACGGCCGCCACAAATCGATCGATAGGCGACTGTTGCTTTATTGTTTTATTCATCTCTTCAATAATCAGCGCCAATGGTAGACTCTTCGAGACCATGGTATGAAAAATCTGGTTAATCGGCAGCAGGTTAATAACAGCAGGCAAACCATGCCCGGTCGAGTCGGCCAGTAAAACATAATATTTGTCATGGGGTGAGCGACTGGCACACACCAGATCGCCCCCCATCATTTCAGTTGGCTGAACCCAGTACTCAATCGCAGACGAATCAAGCTCTTCCGGTCGCATCATCTGCTTCATTAGCTCAGCCATTAAATCACGCTCGTCTTCTAGCATTGACTGGTATTTCGTCAGAGTTTTATTCGCTACACGCATTGCCAATAACATGTTGGCATGATCGGCCAGGCTAGACAGATCGTCTATTTGCCTTTGAGACAACTGTTTTGGCCGTTGATCAATCACACACAGGGTACCTACCGTTTCACCATTAGGGTGCTGTAAGGGTATACCCGCATAAAATCGAATCTTCGGCTCACCTGTGACCAATGGGTTATTTGCAAAGCGTTCATCTTCAAGCGCATCAGGTACAATAAACACCTTACCCTGCAGGATTGCATGCGCGCAAAATGATACATCACGCTGCGTTTCACAGGCGTCAATACCCTTAGCGGCTTTGAACCATTGCCGTTTACTATCCACAAGACTGATGAGTGCAATAGGGGTATCACAAATCCTAGCTGCCCAGTCAACCAGGCGGTCATAGGCTTCTTCATGCCGGGTATCAAGAATATCCAGTTGATACAGAGCCTCTAAACGCCTGGCTTCGTTCTCAGGTATGGGGGGGATTAACATAGAAAAAATAAGCCTTAAAAATATAACAATATGTGTTGAGTGTAGTTTATTACCAACCCTCTCTCAGAGCTTAAGATCATTAATTTGAACAGTGATCACAGCCAGGCAACAGGCTCAGGTTGAACCTGTTGATCCGGTACTGCCGCGACAACTCGAATCAGATCGAGTCTATGGAAGCTGGATATAGTGCTACAACGGAACAAAATAGAAAGTGGTGGCCGGGGCAGAGCAGATTTGCCGGGCGCAAATCACGGCATGGCGCGCTTTCCCGCGCCATGAGCCGAAGGCCGAGGCGCATGGATGCGCCGAGCAATCGTACTGACGCGGCAGTTCGATTCGGATCGAGGCTGATGGAATTAATGGCTTAAAGTATCTCCTCTGAACCATAAAAACATTTAAAATTAGTTAGATAGAGAAAATAATGAGCTAATAACAAGTGCTATCTACGTTGCTAATGGATATATAATCCCCGTGCAATATTAAATAAAGCCTTTATTATCAGTAATATACACAATTATTTACTAGATAAAGCGCATTCAAGGCGCACTTTCATCTCGGCATGGATTAATTTGTGTTAATAGTTATTGGCTTTTTTTACAATCTGGACCTATAATAATTATAGGTCGTAGGTAATGCGAGGATATATTGACTGTGGGTGAAATAAGACCCTTCAAGATGTCGAGAGAAAACATGAGTGCGCTAATTAAGAAGCTGGCGCAAAACTCAGGGAACATTACCTTTATAAATGACTGTGCCGGTGGAGATTGGGAGGAGTTAACCAATTATCGGCAAATGATTGAATGTTTGAAACACGGAACGATCCTTACCGACCCGAAATGGGACGAGGAAAGCCAAACCCATCAATGCAGAATGGGTTATTTCCATGCTGGACAGGATATCATTTTAGAAATAGCTATTGAAGAACAGCAAAGTTTATACATCTTAAACGTTTGTCAGTAATGGCTGTTTCTGTTGAGGAGACTGAGACAATGAGCGAACTATACAGATATACCGGCTGCGGGCTGGACTATATTTATCTTTCTAATGGTTATGAAATAAAAGATACACCTTTTGGCAAGGGTGTAACTATTAATGATTTAGATGGTTTACATCGCATCATACTATCCGATTTAATGGAAAATCGGCCCAGCTGGACAGGTGATGAGCTGCGTTTTATTCGTAAAGAGCTTGGCATGACGCAAAAAACCCTTGGAATGTTTGTGTCACGAGATGCTCAGACCGTTGCTCTTTGGGAAAAAGATAAGAAGCCAGTGCCTGCTGAAGCTAGCAATATCATACGCGGCATTTATACAAGCAGAGAGCATGGCAGTGTTAAATTTGAAGACTTGCTCAACCGTATAAACGATCTTGATCGAGAACTTAACCACTTAAAAAAGAAGCTGGCTTACAAATCTGATGCCACTGGATGGCACGCTACCACCACTAAAGCTGCTTGATATCGTTTTCGGGTCGGCCTCGCCTGGCTGACCCCTTTCCACACTCTCATATACCCAAACGTGCAGCTTATAAAACCCAACATGATTTATTGTTTGTGAGTGCGCCGTGAGTGCGCCATTAGCATACTCGAAAACAAACAGACAAAGTAATTTATTGATATAAGTTATTGAATAGAAAGAAGAAAAAGTGGTGGCCGGGGGCAGAATCGAACTGCCGACACGCGGATTTTCAATCCGCTGCTCTACCAACTGAGCTACCCGGCCTTATCGGGCACTTTGATCAATTCAGCGATCACTGAATTGCGAAGAGCGCGTATTAAACCGGATCAGGCCTGACGGGTCAAGTTTTATTCCGTCATTGCGGCCGATTCACCGCTAAAATTCGCGCCAAGCAGCTGATTTTTAGCTACTTCACGGCTTCAGGTGTCACCAGGCACAAAGCCCGGCAAAGCCGGGCTTGTGATGCAGGCAACAGCCGATTACTTTGAAGGGGGTACGAATTCTTTGGGTGCTTCGCTGCCTTCTTCGCTGAAAAAGAACTTTTCCATCTGCTCTTCCAGGAACTTGCGCGCCTTGGGTTCAACCGGCGTCAGGCGGTATTCGTTAATCAGCATGGTCTGGTGTTGCAGCCACGCGGCCCAGGCTTCCTTGGAGACATTATTGTAGATTCTGGCACCCAGGTCACCGGGGTAGGTGGGGCGATCCAGGCCTTCGGCTTCGCGCCCTAATTTCACACATTGCACCATTCGGCTCATGGTTATTCCTCGTTTAATCGGTTTAACAGGCTGGTGACCGGCGCCGCCAGCCCCAGATTCATCGTCGGGGGTCTGTTCTGCTCGGGCGACGCACAATCCGTCTGGCTGGCTTTATACCAGACTCTGCCATCGGCTTCCATCACACTTTGCCCATGGTTATTGACGGGACCATCGCTATCCGCCGCCACCTCGGCCACACAGGGGGTGATATCCAGATGAAAATGGCTGAAGGTATGACGCAGTACCGGCTGCTCTTCATAATGTTTCAGAGCCAGCTGGTAGCGCTGCTGGCACCAGTCTTCCACGACCTCATCCAGCGGCATTTCCGGCAGGCTCCACAGGCCGCCCCAGATGCCGGTGGGCGGACGTTTTTCCAGCAGCACCTCGCGCTCTGCGTTGTGCAACAGCAACATGCGTACGCTTTTCACCGGCAGGGTTTTCTTCGGTTTTGGGGTGGGCAGCAGTGACACCTGATCGGTGGCCAGTGCGACACAAGCCGACTGCAGCGGACAATCCTCGCAACGAGGACGCGCTCGGGTGCACAGGGTTGCGCCCAGATCCATAATCGCCTGGGTGTAATCCGCCACCCGCTGATGCGGCGTGTAGGCTTCCGCATACTGCCACAGCTGTTGCTGCACACCGGCCTGGCCGGTCCAGCCATGCAGTGCATGCAGGCGGGCCAGCACCCGTTTTACATTGCCATCCAGAATGGCATGGCGTTGTTCATGGGCCTGCGCCAGTATTGCACCGGCCGTGGAACGACCCACCCCCGGCAGCGCCAGCACTTCGTCAAACTGCTGCGGGAATTCGCCGCCGTGCTGATCCCGCATCTGTTGCGCCGCCTTGTGCAGGTTGCGTGCACGGGCATAGTACCCCAGCCCGGACCAGTGATGCAGCACCTCGTCCTGATCTGCATCCGCCAGGCTGAGCAACGTGGGAAAACGCTGCATAAACGCCTGGAAATAGGGAATGGCGGTTTTCACCTGGGTTTGCTGCAACATGATTTCCGACACCCACACCCGGTAGGCGGAACGCTGTTGTTGCCAGGGCAGATCCTTGCGCCCGAACTGGTCATACCAGGCAAGCAATGGCTCGGCAATACCGTTGCTGAGCGGTGCCGTTATCTGTGAACTTACTACTGCGGTTTTCTGCTTTGTTGACACTGACGCTAATAACTCTTTTGCTGGCAACTTAATTTCTGGCAACTCAATGTTTAAAAAAATCGGGCCAGATAATTCTGGCCCGGTCACTTAGCCTGCCTGAACCAGGCTTTGTCTAAACCGAATTTATCTGAACAGGTTTTTCAGTTTATCCTTTACCTCATCTTTCAGCTCTTCTTTTTTCTCATCCACTTTCTGCTGCGCCTTTTCTTCCTGTTGCTTTTTCAATGCCTCGGCTTTGGCTTTCTGCTCAGCCTTCAGCGCCTCAATTTTCGCTTCGGCTTCGGCACGGGCTTCGGCGGTTAAGGCATCACCCGCCTGCTTCGTCCAGCGTGACTGATCGATACTGATTTCTGGTTGCGCAAACGCGCCCTTTACATTCACCGTAACCGGGATATCCAGCAGTTTTTCTGCAGTGGTTTTGCGCTCCAGTGGTTCAAGATCAACCACCGTGGTGTAGTTCATCTGTTGCTTCGGCAGATCAGCAGAGCCCTGACCAGTAATATTGAAGCGCGAGGCCTGCAGCAATAAATCCCTGTTGCTTACCACACCATTGCGAATCGTTGCATTGGCGCGCAACTGTTTCAGTGCGGTGGTGGGTTCCGGCGATTCCACACCGCGCCAGCCTTCCTTGATTGGCAGTTTTTTCTGTTGCAGATAATCCGCCACCACATTGCGCACAAAGTATTCCACGTCCACACCGTGCAATATGGCTTCACCGGCATTCAGCCCGACTTCACCGTTGAGTTTCTGCATCAACGCATTAACCGATGCGCCCCGGGTATTGAGCGCCATGCTTAGATTGCTCTCACCACTGATACCTGCCGTGTCCTTACCCAGCAGATCCTGCAGGATCGGATTAACTATCGATTCAGCCTGCAGACCCTGCGCATTCATTTTAAACTGATAGCCAGGCAGCTCGCCGCGCACATCAAGTTGTGCCGAGGCATTGAGCTCACCTTTCAACAACTTTGCGCTGATAAGCGGCAGCTCAAGCAAACCACCCGCCGCCAGGGTTTCAATGTGCAGCTGCTGCAGGCTCTGCTCAAACGCATTGATTTGCTGTGCATTAAACTCGCCCTTGATATTCAGTGTGCGCAGCATGTCTACCGGCAACTCAATCGGAATGTCTTTTGCTGCAGTTCCCGCAGGCACAGGTGGCGGAACGGGTTCGTCCGCTGCATTCGGTGGCAGGTAATTATCCAGGTTGATCTGGTCCAGATCGAGGCGATACTCGATTGCCGGTTGCGCAAAATTTTCCAGCTGCACAAAACCGTTCAGCGTTGACTGATCCAGCTTGAGTTGCAACGGCCTGAGTGTAACTGAATCCAGACCCGCATTCAGGTTAAAACCCAGTGACACATTTTGCAGTGCCTGTTCGCCCTGCATCTCCGGCAATTCAATTTGCAGTTGCTGCAGTAGTTTCTGCGGATTAAAGCTGGACACATCAACCCGCCCTACCGCATCCGGCGCGTCGATTAGCTGGGTCACCTGCAGTTCACTTTTTATGCGCACACCCATGGCATCCGCCAGTAACTGTTTGATGCGCAGGGTTTGCTGTTGCAGGTTTAGCTGCAGGTCGGTAATAACCTGTACACTGAGCGACCCGCCGGGAATGGCTGAACCATCGGCATCCAGTGTGAGGTCCAGCGAGGGAAGTGTGAACTGCTGTTTTTGCAAATCACCCTGCATGGCCGTATTGAGAGCCAGCCTGGCCTGGGTAATATCAAATGCAGACAAATCCGCCAGCACATTCAGGCTGGTATCATCCAGCGTGAGCTTCTGATTTTGCAAATCAAACTTGACCACACTGCTGAGTGACAGGTCAAGATTAACCGCCGGTTCCGCCACCGCCAGCTGGGTAAAAAACTTGACTCGAACCGGCTCAGCCAGTGCGACCGCGCCACTGGTTAAATTCAGATTGCGTAGCTCCACCCGCTGACCACTGGCCCCATCTATCCAGCGAATATGTGCATCTTTTAATTCAATGCCATTGACACTCAATGCCGACAGTGCAGCCGGGGTATCCCCTGCACTGCTTGCTTCTGTACTTGCTGGCGCATCAGCCGCTGCACTCTGTTTCTGCAGAATGTCATCCCAGTTGGTCACCCCCTCTGCACTCTGTTGCAGATTGACCTCTAGCCCGTGCAGACGCAGTGTGTCGATTTTTATTTGCTGACGCAGCAGTGGCAGGAGCTCAATGCGCACATCCAGACGCTGCATTGCCAGCATATTCGGCTCACTGAAACCCTGTGCGTTCTCAAGCTGCACATCCAGTAACTCTATGCCCAGCCAGGGGAATACCGATGGTTTGATATCACCCAGGCTCAGGGTGCGTCCGGTTTGCTGTTCTACCTGTTCGCTGATCAGTGTTTTGTAGTTGTTGGCATCAAAAGTCACCACAAAATAGGTGGCGGCAACAATCAGAATCAATAGCAGACCCAGCAGACTGTACAGGGTTATTTTTATAAATTTCATTCTGTTCTCCGAACAGTTACAATCGATACGCGCAAACAAAAAAATGCCTGTTTGCGCGACTGAATGGGTTACAACATTTTAAGCACAGGCAACGCCAATACAGGCAACATGAGTCCCGAGTGTAAACCATAGGAAATGACATGAAACCACTAGATTTCTTTTTTGACACCTATGACCGTATCGGCCAGCTGTTCAGCCGCAAGCCCGGCAGCCAGTCGGCGCACTCAAGCTGGTGGTCACGTATGATACCGGCACTGATCCTGCTGCTCATTGTATTCCAGTTTGTGCTGATGTTTCTATGGGACAGCGAGCCCGATGCGTTCGAACCACAAGCCCAGGCGGCCAGTCTTGCCAGCCAGCGCGGTGAAACCCGCGCCACCGGCTATACCACCATTGCCACCCTGATCAAGGTATCGGAAACCCTGCTCGACAAGCGCGGCGGCTACCTGAGCAATGATGTGATGCCCCCCGGCCTGTTAATGGACAATATCCCCAATTGGGAATTCGGCGCACTCAGCCAGATCCGTGATATGACCCTGTCACTGCGCAATGACCTGACCCGTTCACAGTCCCAGTCCACCGAAGACAAGGACATAGTGCAGGCAGAAAACCAGTTCCGTATTGATTCAGAATCATGGATGTTGCCACCGTCGGAATCAGAATACCGCAAGGCCATAGATGCACTCTACAGTTACCTGAGTCGGCTGTCCGACGACAATGCCCAGGATGCACAGTTCTATGCCCGCGCCGACAACCTCAGTGAATGGCTGGGACTGGTGGCCAAACGCCTGGGCAGCCTGTCGCAACGCCTCAGTGCCAGCGTGGGCCAGGCCCGTTTAAATACCGACCTGGCCGGCGATGCCCAGGCACAGCAGTCCACCCAGGCGGCTCAGGAAGTCGGCGTTAAGACGCCGTGGCTGGAAATCGACGATGTATTTTATGAAGCCCGCGGCAGCGCCTGGGCGCTGATGCACCTGCTCAAGGCAGTGGATCATGATTTCCGTGAGATACTGCAGAATAAAAACGCACGGGTCAGCGTGCAGCAGGTGATTCGTGAACTGCAGGCCACCCAGGAAACCATCTGGAGCCCGCTGGTATTGAACGGCGGCGGTTTTGGCATGTTTGCCAACCACTCGCTGGTAATGGCGAACTACCTGTCACGCGCCAATACCGCGGTGATTGATTTACAGCAGTTATTGAAGCAGGGCTAAGCGGGCTTAATCCCGCTTTGACCAGTCACCGGACTTGCCGCCGGACTTTTTCAGCAGGCCGATATGCTCCATGTGCATGCCGCGATCCACCGCCTTGCACATGTCATAGATGGTGAGCAGGCTGATCTGCACCGCGGTAAGCGCCTCCATTTCCACCCCGGTATTGCCCTTGCACTCCACCGTGGCCTCGCAGCGCACGCCGGGCAGGGATTCATCGCACATCAGCTGGATATCCACATGGGTCAGCGCCAGCGGGTGGCACAGCGGCACCAGGTCGGCGGTTTTCTTTGCCGCCATAATCCCCGCAATGCGCGCAATCCCCAGCACATCACCTTTTTTATGGCTGCCCTGTTGAATCAGCTGCAGGGTCTCCGCTAGCATTACAATCTCGCCTTCTGCCACCGCCTGACGGCGGGTGATGTTTTTTTCACTCACATCAACCATATGGGCTTCGCCAGATGCGTTAAAATGGGTTAACTTGTCAGTCATTACAGGGCCTGTGTCGAGTCATTATCAAGGGGCCTGTAGCCTACCAAAAGGACAGTGTTTTTACGAATGAGCATTTCAGTTAAATTTTTCGCCCGCCTGCGTGAACAGGTCGGCCAGGGCGACGTCAGCCTGGATAGCGCCCGCGATGTACAGGATGCCTGGCAGCAGGCCAGCAATGGCATGGCGATGCCGGACAATACCCTGTGCGCGGTTAATATGGAGTATGTTGATCATCACACCGAAGTAAAGGACGGTGATGAAGTGGCGTTTTTCCCGCCGGTGACCGGAGGCTGCCATGGCCTGTGAAATACGCGAAACCCCGTTCGATCCCTGGCAGGAAACCCAGCAGTATCAACAGGCGCATCTTGAGGATGGCAAATACGGCGCCACCGCCAGCTTTGTCGGCACCATGCGCGACTTTAACCAGGGCGATGATGTCAGCTCGATGCACCTGGAACACTACCCCGGCATGACCGAGCGCCATCTGCAGAAAATCTGTGATGAAGCCAGCGCCCGCTGGGAGCTACTGGACTGCCTGATTATTCACCGCGTGGGAGAGATACTGCCCAACCAGCCGATTGTGCTCACCGTGGTGTGGTCGGCACACCGCAAGGAAGCGTTTGAAGCCTGCCGCTATCTAATGGAAGAACTGAAAACCCGTGCGCCCTTCTGGAAAAAGGAAGGCCTGGGTGACGGCCACCGCTGGGTGGATAAAAACACGCCGGGTTAATCGCTGCAAATTTATTTTCACACTGAAAAAAAAGAAAACGCGAACAACGCTAAAACCGCAAATGAACGCCAAAGTTGACTGTCTCGTTCCCACGCTCCTGCGTGGGAACGAATAAATTAAAGATAGCGTTTATTTATTCCGCACATCCTGTGCTTCACCCTTCGGGCCGTGCATTCGCACGTTCAAAGTGCTCCTGCACTTTAGTGCGTTGTTCGCGTTTTCTTTTTAGCGTGTAGGTTGGGGTAAGGAACGCACCCCAACATAAATTACCGCCGATGAACCTGTTGGGGTTCCTGCGTCACCCCAACCTACAGGGTAATTCGGATTCAGAGCACTCGACCTCGCCTATCGTCAAGGGAATTGTTACTCTGACCCCGAACTACCAGGTTACTTGAGCAACACAAACAGCGCCGTATCGCCACGCTGCAGGCTTATCAGTAACTGCCGCTGGTTCTCCACCAGCTGCTGCAGGCGCTGCAGGCTCTCCACCGGCTGACGATTAATCGACAGAATCACATCCCCCTTCTGCAACCGCGCATACCAGGCCGGGCTGCCGCGCGTCACGTCCGCCACCACCACGTGGGACTGCCCCGGGTGGGTGCTGCTGTTGACCTGGGCAAACTGCGCCCCGGCCAGCTTGGGATGAAGTTTATCGCCCGACACCGAGGTCAGTTTGGGCTCGGCGATCACTGCAGTCAGCTTGCGCTGCTTGCCTTCACGCAACACCGTCATCTCCACCCGGTCGCCGATGCGTAACAGGCCAATGCGATTGCGCATATCCGCCGAGTTGCGCAACTTGTGATCGTTTATGGCAATCACCACATCCCCCGCCTGCAAACCGGCCTTTTCCGCTGCGGAATCCGGGAAGACACGGGCAATCACCGCGCCCCGGTTCGATTTGATACCGAAGGCCTGGGCCAGGTCCGGGGTCAGATCCTGGGTAACCACACCCAGCACACCGCGACGCACCTCGCCATGAAGCAGTAGATGATCGACGATCTGCTTCAGCATATTCGATGGTATGGCAAAGCCTATACCCACATTGCCGCCGCCCCCCGGCGCGAGAATCGCAGTGTTCATGCCCACCAGCTCGCCGCGCAGATTCACCAGCGCACCACCGGAGTTGCCGGGATTAATCGAGGCGTCGGTCTGGATAAAATCCTCGTAGCCTTCGATGCCCAGGCCACTGCGTCCCATGGCACTGACAATGCCCGAGGTGACGGTCTGGCCGAGTCCGAAGGGATTGCCGATTGCCACCACAAAATCCCCCACCTGCAGGCTGTCGGAATTGGCCAGCGGCAGATCGCTCAGGCCCACTGCCGGCACTTCCAGCAGCGCCACATCCGCTTCCGGGTCGGAACCCAGCAGGGTAGCCTGCAGTTCACGGCCATCGCGCAGGGTTACGGTAATTTCATCGGCGCGATCAATCACGTGGTGGTTGGTAATCACCAGCCCCTTCTGCGCATCAATCACCACACCTGAGCCAAGGCTCTGGGTACGGTTTTGTGGTCGCTGCGGTTGCTGGCCAAAGAAATGGCGGAAGAAGGGATCGTTAAACAGGGGGTTCTGCTGCAGGCGAATCTGGCTGCGGGTGGAGATATTCACCACCGCCGGGGTCACCTGTTTTACCATCGGCGCCAGCGTGGGCAGAGGCTGGCCATTAACCTGCTCGGGCAGGGCGGCACTGACTGAATGAACCCACAGCGCCAGCAGCAGGCCCAGTAAAGATCGTCCCAGCAAGGAACGAACCGGTAAGGATGTTTTATACATTAGTCGGTTTCTCATTGTCAGGATATGAAGTTTTTATAAAGACGCCTCACAATTTACAAAGTTCAGCAAAGCATTGCTTGAACCGCCGCGGCGCTCTTGATAACGTGCGGCTTTAAATTATCAAATTCAAGGGAAACACCATGTTAAAAACATACCGTGGGCTGATCACCGGCCTCGCCCTGACAACCCTGCTCAGCGGTTGTAACCAGCAGGCCACCGCAGAGGATGCAGTCAAACTGGACAATGACACCAACAAGGCCAGTTACGCGATTGGTATTCAGATGGGTTCGCAAATGGCGCCATTAAATGACCTGCTCAACCAGGACGCAATCATTATGGGCTTTAAAGACAGCATTGCGGGCAAAGACCCCCAGCTGACCATGGAAGAGATGCAGACGGTAATGCAGAGTTTCCAGCAAACCGTCATGGAACAGCAACAGGCCAAACACATGGAAGCGGCAGGCGCAAATGCTGAAGCGGGTGAAAAATTCCTCAGCGAGAACAAAACTAAAGAGGGTGTAAAAACCACCGAGAGCGGCCTGCAGTACAAGGTGATTACCGAAGGCACAGGCGCCACACCCACAGAAACCGATACGGTAGTAACTCACTACACCGGCACGCTGATTAACGGTGAAGTCTTCGACAGCTCCTACAAGCGTAACAGCCCCGCCACCTTCCCGGTAAACGGCGTGATTCCCGGCTGGACCGAGGCACTGCAACTGATGAAAGTCGGCGCCAAATGGAAACTGTTTATTCCGGCGGATCTGGCCTACGGTGAACAGGGCGCAGGCGCCAATATCGGCCCCAATGAAGTGCTGATTTTTGATATCGAATTACTCGAAATCAAGGACAAGGGCGAGTAATTTCACTGCCCACATGCCGGTAAAGCCGGCCAGTAAAAAAGGGAGCCTGGCTCCCTTTTTTATTGTCCGATTACATTCAGATAAAAAGCTTATTCAATATTCTGCACCTGCTCGCGCATCTGTTCGATCAGCACCTTTAACTCCACCGAGGCCTGGGTGGTTTCGATGTCGGTGGATTTGGAGCCCAGAGTATTCGCCTCACGGTTGAGCTCCTGCATAATAAAATCCAGGCGGCGGCCGATGGCTTCGTCGCGCTTGAGAATTTTTTCGATTTCGGCGAAGTGGCTGTCCATGCGATCCAGTTCTTCGTCTACGTCCATTTTCTGCGCCAGGTACACCAGCTCCTGTTCGAAACGCTCGGCGCTGTACTCAACCTTAAGTTCCTGCAGTTTGCTGTGAATTTTTTCCCGGCAACTGGCCAGCGCCTGTGGCCGATGCGCTCGCTGCTGCTGCACAATTTTCTGCATTGCGCTACAACGCTCTTCTATCAACTGCGCCAGTCGTTCACCTTCACTTTGCCGCGATTGTTGCAGTTCAGTTAGCGCCTGATCAAACAGCTTGAGTGCACTTTGCGCAACGCTGCTTAAATCCGCTTCCCGTTGTTTGACCACACCGGGCCATTTCAACACTTCGATGACATTCATTTCGATGGGCTGGTGCAGTTTCTTGCTGATTTTATTACAGGCTTTTAATATCGAACCGGCCAGCTCTTCATCCACATTCAGTTCTGCTGCGGCTGGTTGTAGCGGTTTATAACGCAGATTGCATTCCAGTTTGCCACGCTTGATATGCTGATGTACCCGGCTGCGTAATGCGCCTTCAATTTCGCGCAATTCCTCGGGCAACTTCAGTGCCAGTTCAAGATAACGGTGATTGACCGAGCGCAGTTCCCACACCAGTGAGGCATCTGCGGTTTCCTCGCTGCACCGTGCAAATCCTGTCATGCTGTTTGTCATAGAACACCTTTTATCTGAGTTTGAGCGCAGTGTAGCATGCTCGCCACAGGATTATGACGCTGCCGCCGCAAAACGGTATAATTGCGCCTGGCAAACACTAGGAGCCCGTATGAGACCCAGCAACCGCGCCGCCGACCAGATGCGAGACGTTAAAATCACCCGTAATTACACCATGCACGCCGAAGGTTCGGTGCTGATCGAGTTTGGTCATACCCGGGTTATCTGCACTGCTTCGGTGGAGAAAAGTGTGCCCGGCTGGTTACGTGGCAAGGGCTCCGGCTGGGTCACCGCAGAATATGGCATGCTACCGCGATCCACCGGCAATCGTATGGGACGTGAATCGGCACGGGGCAAACAGGGTGGCCGCACCATGGAAATCCAGCGCCTGATCGGTCGCTCGCTACGTGCCGCAGTAAACCTGGAAGCACTGGGTGAAAACTGCATCTCCATCGACTGCGACGTAATCCAGGCCGATGGCGGCACCCGCACTGCGTCGATTACCGGTGCCTATGTAGCACTGGCAGATGCGGTGCAGTTTATGCTCGATAAAAAGATGATCAAGAAAAGCCCTTTATATGGCAAGGTCGCGTCAGTGTCTGTGGGCATTTACAACGGCACACCGGTACTGGACCTTGACTATGCCGAAGACTCCAATGCAGAAACTGATATGAATGTGGTGATGAATGATGCCGAAGCCTTTATCGAGGTACAGGGTACTGCCGAGGGTCACGCCTTCCGTCAGGATGAGCTCAATGCCATGCTGGAGCTGGCAAAAAAAGGCATTCATGAACTGATGCAGGCACAGGACGAGGCGCTTAACTCATGAGTAAAATTGTGCTCGCCAGTGGCAATGCCGGCAAGGTCAGGGAGATAAACGCACTGTTACAATCCCATGGCATTGAAGTGGTTTCGCAGAATGAATTCAATGTACCCGAGGTGGTTGAGGATGGCCTGACCTTTGTTGAAAACGCGATTAAGAAAGCCCGCAATGCCTGCAAGCACACGGGGCTGCCGTCGATAGCAGATGACTCGGGTATTGAAGTGGATGCACTGCATAAAGCACCGGGGATTTACTCTGCACGTTATGCCGGTGAAGACGCCGACGATGCAAATAACAATAGTAAATTACTTGAGGCACTCAGGGGTGTGCCTGAAGCAGACCGCACGGCTCGTTATCAGTGTGTAATGGTATATATGCAGAGTGAGGACGACCCGACGCCGATTATCACCCAGGGCTCACTGGAGGGTCGCATTCTTACTTCACCATTGGGCGACGGTGGCTTTGGCTACGACCCGCTGTTCTGGCTGGAAGATAAAAACTGCAGCGCGGCACAACTCAGCCTGCAGGAAAAAAATCGCATCAGCCACCGCGGCCTTGCCTTACAGGCACTGGTAAAAAAACTTAGCGATCACTAATGTCGGTTTTATCCTGCGCAGACATGGATATTTCGTCATTGCGAGAACTGCTGCAACGCTTTGGCATTGATGTTGAACGGGTTGGTCCTTCAGATAAAATTCCTGGCAGCTGGTTTGGCGAACCGGAAGCCGGCATTATCCGCAACACCCTCTATGTTCGCGCCGACACCCCGGTGCATTCCGCGCTGCATGAATCCTGTCATTACATCTGCATGAGCGATGATCGACGCCGCACATTACACACCAACGCCGGTGGCGATTACGATGAAGAAAATGCGGTATGTTATTTATCCATTCTACTCAGCGACTACCTCAGCGGTTTTGGCCGCCAACGCATGTTTGAGGATATGGATGCATGGGGTTACACCTTCCGTTTAGGCTCAAGTCGTGCCTGGTTTGAAGAGGATGCGGCAGATGCGAAGCAATGGCTGCTTGAGCAGCAATTGATCAAGCCTGACCATACGCCATGCTGGCGTGTGCGGAAGTAAAAAACCTGTCTATCAAGTTGATTTTTGTGTAGTTTTAGTCCGCTAATGAACGCTAATAAACGCAAATTTATAGTAAGGTATAAATATAGTTCGTAGAGTTTTATGCAAGCAAAAAATACTCTATAAAACGATACCGGGTAAAACTCCTGAGCTTGTGTGCTGTAAAAAATTACTGCAGTACAAGTGAAACCGGCAGTGTGAAAAGCGTCAGCTCAGGCTACAGACACTATATTAAATTACATTGACTCTCATTTGTAACTCATGCCAATACAATTTAAACATTTGCGTTTATTTGCGGACCAAAATACATTATATCGCTGCCATTAAAAAAGCCCTGCAGCATGGCTGCCACAGGGCTTTTAACTGAAGGACTCAGTAACGCTCAGCTAGAACTTGTAGTTAAGCTGCGCACTGAAGATATCCACATCGGCTTCGTATTCACCCAGCAGTATCTGGCCTGAATTAGGTACCGAGTTATTGATTTCCGTATCACTGACAAACAGATGGCTGTAGCCGACATCGATGGATGTATTGTTATCGATGGTGTAGTTCATACCCAGGCTCAACCACTTACGGTCTTCACCGGGAATACGTGCTGTGCGATCTTCAGCAGAAGGAACCGGTGTCTGATCCAGTGCTATGCCCATGCGTAACAGCATTTTTTCATCCAGGCGGTAATTACCACCCAGCGCGAAACGGTAGGAGTCTTCCCAGTTTTCCGGCTGTACTGACGTTGGCTGCACCAGGTTATCGAATTTGATTACCAGTGCATCGAAGTTACTCCATTCAGTCCAGGTAATATCCGCCATCAGGGTAAAGTCGCTGGTCATATCACGCACATAACTCAACGACATTTGTGCTGGCAGATCAATGCCGGAACGAACACCTGTGTCACTGAGAAAACCGGACAGTGGGCCAAGTCCATCGATCACTGCCTGGAAGGTCGGGTCTACATCAAAATTAACACTGCCGTCTACATTGGCTTCAACTGAGGAACGATAGGCAAAACCGAGTCGTGACTGTGCATCAATGTCATACAGAGCACCGATATTCCAGCCCCAGTTCCAGCCATCGGCATTCATCGCCTGGCGGCTGTCCTGATCAACATTGCCGGGTATAAGACCGGCATTATTGACACAGGCTGCCTGTGCAGCACCCGCCGTTTGGCCAGCCGCCTGCAGTAACCCCATACAGGTCAACGCCGAGTCAATGTGATTTTCCAGCGTGGCTTCCAGATACTGGATACTCAGACCCAGACCCAGTGACAGCGAATCGTTAAATTTAAAGGCAAAGCTGGGGTTGATATTGATACTTTGCACTTCTGATGTGGTGGCATGGTAACGACCGATCCACTCTTCATCGTATTCGGTTGATAAACCGAAGGGTACGGTAACACCCACACCGAAACGGGAGGTTTCGCTTAATTCAGTCACATAGTAGAAATTCGGCACAACCGCCGTGGTTCCGCCATCATCTTCATTGCCAGTCAGTGGCGCACCACCGGCTGCGGCACTCTGACTGGAACCACCATCTTTAAACTGTGCACTGGGTGAGATCACATGCAGTGCGGCACTCATCTGGTCGCCTTTGAGTCGCATCATCCCAGCCGGGTTAAACCACACCGTAGATGCATCATCGGCAATCGCTGCACCACCGGCATAGGCATTACCCATACCACTGGCACTGTTTTCAATCAGGGCAAAGCCGGCAGCTGATGCCTGTGTGCTAAACAGGCCACTGATCAGGCAACCTGCAATAGCGACTGCAATTTTGTTTTTTTCACTCATAATCAATCCTCGCTATTATCCTATATATTATTATTTAGCTGGACGCATCCTGTGCCAGCGGATTTTAAAAAACTCTTAATTCCACTTTATAGACCAGATCACAAGCTTTAGCATGACTTCAGGTCATCAAACAGATAACCCTGTTACTCATCCGGTAATTCACGGGGTCTGCCTTCATGATCCACCGCCACGTACACCAGGCTCGCTTCGGTGACCGGCACGGTATTAATTTCACCCTGCTTGATATGCTGGCTGTAAACTTCCACATGCACGGTGATCGAGGTGCGGCCAACCGATTCTACCTCGGCATAACAGCTCACCAGGTCACCGGAAAACACCGGCTTTTTGAATTCGAAGGAATCCACCGCGCGGGTCACCACCGGGCCCTTCGCACGCATTGCGGCGGGAATGCTGCCGGCAATGTCGACCTGCGACATAATCCAGCCACCAAACACTGTACCCCCTTCGTTTAAATCCGACGGCATAGCCGGTACACGCAATACGGGAATCTTATTTTCCGGTAACTGGTTTTTCATAACGGCTCCTGCCTTAATTAATGATGTGCATATAATGCATCAATTTCACTGGCATAGCGATCCAGCACTTTTGCACGTTTTATTTTAAGGGTTGGCGTCAGCAACCCGTCTTCCACCGACCAGGGTTGCAGGGTGATATGCGCACGACGAATTTTGGCATAACCTGGAAAGTCTTTCAGCCGCTGCGCCACTCTTTGCAGAATGGCTTTTTCAATATTGCGCTGCAGCAACACCTCTTCGGCTTCCGGGTGCACATGCAGGCTGACCGCCATATCTGCCCAGGCATCGGGGTTTAATACCAGCAGTGCTGATAGAAATGGCCGCGCCTCACCAATCACCATCACCTGATCAAATAACGAATCCAGCGCAATTGCCAGCTCCATATCACCGGGTGACACTTTTTCACCGTTTGCCAGCACCAGTATATCCTTCAGGCGGCCGGTAATATACGCATGGCCATCTGGATCAATGCGTGCCTTGTCACCGGTTTTAAGCCAGCCATCGTCAGTAAAGCTGTCTTTTGTCGCCTGCTCGTTTTTCCAGTAGCCGAGCATACTGCTGGGGCCGCGACTCTGCAGTTCGTCTTTTTCACCAATGCGAATTTCGGTGCCCGGTAAAACACGACCAATACTGGAAGGAATATTATCATCCAGCCGATTCACACACACTACCGGACTGGATTCCGTCAGGCCATATCCCTGCACCAGTGGCAGACCCAGGCCGATAAACAGTTTCGCAACTTCTTCAGACAATGCTGCACCACCGCATACCGCAATGCGTAATTCACCGCCGAGTTTTTCCAGCACCTTTGAAGCCACCAGTTTATTCAGCGTTGGCCACAACAGTAATTTCGGATGCCAGCCTGCACGCCCCTGTTGCCACTGGAATCTATGCCAGCCGACATTGACTGCCATCTTGAACAGGCTTCTGGCGACTGGCGATTTCTGTTTCAGACCATCCTGTATTTTTCCGTACACACGTTCGTAGATTCTCGGCACTGAAACCAGTGTTGTGGGCTTAACAGTTTGCAGATCATCCGCCAGCTGTGCGATTGACCGCGCATAGATCACCTCGGCGCCCATAATAATCGGCATGTAATAACCGGCGGTGCGCTCCAGCATATGCGACAGGGGCAAAAATGACAGAAAGCGTTCATCATCCCGCCATTCAGTGCAGGATGATGAAGCAAAGGCATTGGAGAGAATATTGCGGTGCGACAGCATCACACCTTTCGAACGGCCGGTGGTACCCGATGTATAGACAATGCTGGCCAGTGCATCTGCACCGCTTTCCCGGCTCTGTAATTCACCGGATAAACCGAACACCCAGTCGGACAGTGATTCAAGTCTCGGGTCGTCCGGCTCATCGTCTGCGGAAATGCGTTTTATACTGATAATACGCTGCAGTCCGCCCAGGTCGATATCCACGTCCAACAGTTGCTTCCATTGCAGCTTGTCCTGCACAAACAGCAGTTTAACTTCAGCATGATGAATAATATAGGCAACATTGTCCGCACGATCATCTACATACAGGGGCACAGTAACCAGCCCCAGCCCCAGCGCAGCCTGATCAAACACCACCCATTCACGGCTGTTTCTGAGCATCACCGCCACCTTGTCACCGGCCTGTAAACCGTCTTTAACAAAGGCCGCCTGCCAGCGCGCAATCTCGTTTGCCATTTCACGCCAGCTGGTCTGTGTCCACTTCTGGCTGGCCACATCATACTGACGATAGGCCATGGCATCAGGTGTTTTTTCCAGCCGAGCGCGAAACAGTGCCGGCAGGCTATTCACTTCATTTTCTTCAATCAGTATCTGGTGCATAAAAAATCCTGTGAGTTCGACTCAGCCCATAACGGACAACCACCACAATCGCAGCCGCATGCCCCACTCCGAAGTATAGCCCTGCTCGATATACCGTATCATGCCATCCGCATCAATAAACAGGCTGGTGGGCACGGCATTGATTTTATATTGTGCGGCCAGCTGGTTTTTTTCATCGAAAACAACCGGCAGTTGCAGCGAGTTCTCCAGTAGGTAGGCGTGCACTTCGTCAGCGGATGAAGTCCAGCTAACCACGGTCATTACCTGGTAGTCTTTCGACACGCTGGCCACCGAATCACTCTCCAGTCGACAGATGGGGCACCAGGGCGCCCAGAAATGCAGCATCAGCGGTTGGTCCCTGTAGCCCTGCAGACTGATTGCTTCGTCCTGCAGGGTCGTCGCTGCAAACAGTGGCGCCTGTCCCCTGACCACGTCCGCGGTTTGCCAGGCCCTGACTGCAAAATACACCAGCAATAATAGCAGCACATTGAGCGTTAGACGAAATAGCAAGCTGCGTTTATACAGGGCTTTAATTTGCATTACGGCGCCTCGGCAATAAAGGTGGCACGCAATGGCGCAGGGTAACCTTCAACGGTTTTTGTGTGATCATTTTCATCGAGAAAGTTCTGCAGTGAATGAAACGTCATCCACTCGGTTGATCGCTGTTCCTCTATTGTGGTCAGGGTCTGGTCGACCAGCCTGACATTCCTGTAGCCACAACGTACCAGCCATTTAACCATCGCAGCGGCACTGGGAATAAACCAGACATTACGCATCTGTGCATAACGATCCTCGGGCATTAGTACCTGGTTTTCATCACCTTCAATCACCAGGGTTTCCAGTACCAGTTCACCACCGGACTTCAGGCAGTTGCGCAACTGGTACAGGTGATCCACCGGCGAGCGACGATGGTAGAAAACCCCCATGGAAAACACGGTGTCGAAGGCATGCAGATTATCCGGCATGTCTTCTATACCCAATGGCAGCACAAATACATTCTGCTCACCCATAAAATGCTTAACCGCAGCAAACTGCATTACAAACAATGCCGAGGGGTCAATACCGATTACCAGCTCCGCCCCCATGCCACGCATGCGCCAGCTGTGGTAACCATTGCCACAGCCCACATCAAGCACGGTTTTACCCTGTAACGGTTGTATATGCGGCTGGATGCGTTGCCATTTGAAATCGGAGCGCCATTCGGTATCTATGTCCACACCGTGTAGATGGTACGGACCCTTACGCCATGGCATCAGCTGTTTGAGTTGCTGTTTAAGTGCACTCTGCTGTTTCTCGTTCAGCGCCTGCCCCGAAAAAACGCTCACTGCATCGGTATTCAGTTCAATTTTTGCTGCAGGCAGGTCGGGCAGGCTATCAACTGCCTGCTGCCATTGTTGCAGTTTGCCGAAATTTTCCACACTGAGCCGGTTCTGCACCTGCTGTTCCAGCAGGTCACTCCAGACTTCCAGTGGTGTATCTTTCAGCAGTTTATGCAGTTGCGTCAATTGCATTTATTTAATTGCCAGAATTGAAACGAAGTTAAAGCTCTGGAACCAGACGAAGCATTCAGAAAAGCCCTCGGATTTCAGACGCTGCAAATGCTGGGCCACGGTTTCCGGGCGCAATACATTTTCCAGCGCACTGCGCTTCTGGCTTATTTCCAGTTCACTGTAACCATTGGCTTTCTTGAAGGCATGATGCAGCGAAACCATACGCTCTTCCTGCCCGGCATCTTCGTGTTTGATTTTTTCCGATAACACAAACACCCCGCCCTGATTCATACCCCGGTAGATTTTTTCAATCAGCTGGCCGCGTACAGCCTCGTCAATAAACTGCAGGGTGAAATTCATTACCACCATGGATGCATTGCTGATTTCGATGTCACAGATATCTGCCTGCTGCACACGCACATCACAATCGGCAGCATGCTGCTGCATCAGTTGCCGGCACTTTTCCACCATAGCCGCAGAATTATCAATGGCATGGATTTCTACCGATGGCTGGTCGATGCCCTGCTGCATTGCCAGCGTCGAGGCGCCCAGTGAACAGCCCAGATCATAACAACGGCTGTGCGCCTTGACGAAATAGCGGGATAGCACAGGAAACATCGACAGCAGCGTGCTGTAACCGGGTACCGAGCGGCCGATCATATCCTCGAACACACCGGCGACGGATTCATCAAATACAAACTGGGTAATTGCCTCTCGGGGCGTGGCGTATAACCTGTCTTCGACTGACAGCTTACCGCCGGGACTGTGCCTGGATTTTTTCATAATACCTTCCGCTAATCACAGGCCATTTTACACTTAAGCGGCAGGCTAAAAAACCTTTATACTCGGCTTTATATCAACGCGAGCAGACGACACACTACAACTGTTCGCGTAACCAGACATCATCCTGCAGGCACTGGCTGGCCTGCGCCTCCGGCATGGGCTTACCCAGCAGGTAGCCCTGCACCAGGTCACATCCGGCATTCTGTAGAAACTGCAGCTGCTCCCGTGTTTCCACCCCTTCTGCCACCACACGTATTTTCAGGCGTTTTGCCATGGCGATAATCGCTTCTACTATCGCGGCATCATCCTCGTTATGTGGAATATCGCGGATAAACTCACGGTCTATTTTCAGCTTGGCAATCGCGAACTGTTTCAGGTAACTGAAGGACGAATAGCCGGTGCCGAAATCATCGATAGAAACAGTTACCCCCATCTCACTCAATTCACGCATGGTTTGCATTGAGCTTTCCACATCCTCCATAATGCTGCTTTCTGTCAGCTCCAGCGCCAGCCGATTGATATCTATGCCACTTGCTTCAACCACTTCACTGATAGTCTGCTTAAGCCTGCCTTCGTTGAAGTCCCTGGCTGAACAGTTAACCGATACTTTTATATCTTCTACACCCTGCTGCGTCCACAGATCCAGCTGGTGACAGACTTTTTCCAGCACCATACGGGTAATGGCAAAAATCAGCCCGGTTTCTTCTGCCACAGGAATAAACTCGTCCGGTGGCACCATGCCTTTTTGTGGATGCTGCCAGCGAATCAATGCTTCGAAGCCCTGCAACTTTCCCTCAACAATGTCGACTATTGGCTGGTAATAGACTTCAAACTGATCCTGCCTGATGGCTTCGCGTAATTCATTACCCAACTGAACCCGTTGCACCACGCGTTTACGCATTTCCTGGTCAAAATACTCATGACGATTACGCCCTTTTGACTTTGCGTGGTAAAGCGCGGCATCCGCATCCCGTAACAACTCATTGGCGCTCAGGTCTGCTTCATCAATGATCACCACACCAATACTGGCGGATGAATAGATATCAAATCCATCCACCTGAACCGCCTGCGCCAGCAATTCACGAATCAGCAAAATAAATGCTTCCAGTTCCTGCCGGCCATTATCTGCACATTTCAGCATGGCAAATTCATCACCACCCAGTCGTGCCAGCATTTCATCCTGTTTGACATGTTTACTTAGCAGTTTTGCTACCTGCACCAGTAGCTTGTCGCCAACTTCGTGGCCAAAGCAGTCGTTTGTCAGGTTAAAATGATCAAGATCCACAAACAGCACCGCAAACATCTGTGAGGCTTCACGCTGTTTAAGACAGGTTTCCAGGTAACTCAAAAAATACGCGCGGTTCGCAAGCCCGGTTAATTCATCATGGCGCAACTGCCAGTCCAGCTCCTTGCGTGCAGAAATATTACTTGCCACCAGGGTGGCTGCGACGACTTTATTATCTTTATAGTAGGGCGAGATTCGCCCCTCTGACCACACCGTGTTATCGCCTTCTGCCTGTGCTGCGTATTCAATATTCTTCTTCTGGCCGGTGCTAAACACCTGATTCACCGACTCCATTACCTTGCTGCGGTATTCATCCTTTATGCCGGCATAATAGTTATGCCCCACCGCCTGATTGATCATGTGCCATGGGTTGTGATTCACAAACAGAATATTACCCTCGGCATCCAGCGTCATAATCGCATCTTCCACGCTGTCAACCACCGCACGGTATTTTTCTTCCGACTCCTCAACCTGACGCAATCGTGACATGCTTTCACAGCTTAAGCGCCACTTGGTGGTGAGTGCCGTGGCGATCTGCTGAACCTCAACCATGTCGAATGGTTTTTTAAGAATAATCAGTCGGTCCGATGCGCCCAGATGATAAAGCACCTCATTCCAGGAGTAATCTGAATAGGCAGTGCAGATCACCAGCTGGATCTGTGTATCGATACTCCATATCTGTTTAATGGTTTCCAGACCATCCCATCCCGGTGGCATGCGCATATCAACAAAGGCCATGGCATAGGGTCGACCCTGCTGCTGGGCCTTGACCACCTTCTGGTAACCTTCCTCTCCCTGGTAGGCTGAGTCCAGCTCATAGTCAATACCCGCGCTACTGTGTTGCTGATCAGAGAATAATGCGGCTTCCAGCTGGTCAAACTCACTGTCTACGGTTTTTTCGCCCAGTATTTTTCTGAAGTCTTCGTGAATGCGCGCATCATCATCAATAATCAGGATTCTGCGATTATCAAATTCATTCTTCATTTCTCTCATGCTGCCGCCACCTTCTCATCCAGTGGCACGAACAACTGGAATGTTGCGCCCTTACCCGGGCCTTCGCTGTAGACTTTTATACGTCCGCCCACTTCATTGGCAACCAGCGCACTGTGATGCAGACCAAAGCCATGCCCACCACGGCGTCGTTTAAATCCGTACTCAAATAGATGCTGTATATCATCCTGCGCTATACCAATACCTGTATCACGGATTTCAATCACCGCTTCCCCATCATTTTTATAAATCATAATCTGTAGTAATCGATTATTGTCAGCCTTTTCTTTCAGGGCATACTTTGCATTACTGATAAGATTAATAATAATCTGCAGTAACTTGTGCTTATCCGCATAAATCAATGGCGTTTCATCATAATGTCTTTCCACCTTGATATTATGCCGATTGACTTCCTGCAGATTAATTTTAAGCGCATCTTCAACCAGGTCACTTAGTTTGACTTTTTCCCTGACCCCGTAACTACCGGCATATGACTGCTGCATACTGATAATATTCTTGATATGGTCAATATTATTTGCCAGCTCATCCAGCTCTCTAAACAGGGTATTACGCTCTTCTGTTAGCTGCTCAGCCAACAACGCAATAAATTTCGGAATCTGTTTTCCCTTTTCATCGTTGCTAATAAAGTCTGCCAGATCATGCTGGTTTTTCTGCATCAGGTTAACCAGACGCCCAAGGTTTTCAGCTTTCGACTTGCGCACCTGTTCCCGCATTACCGAAGCAGACACATTGACACTGTTTAATACATTACCCACATTATGCAAAACACCGCTGGCCACTTCCGCCATGCCGGCACTGCGTGCGATATCGCCTATTTTTTCGTTCAGCTGTTTGAGCTCCAGGGTGCGTTCCTGAACTTTTTCTTCCAAGGTTTCATTCAGCTCCTGCAACTCCTTTTCTACCCGCAGCCGCTCACTGATTTCCTTTTCCAGCTCCGCATTCATTTTTTCTGTTTCGCTGGCATGTCGCTTTGCAGACAATGCCGATATTTCTGCTTTTTCTTTTTCATTATTAAGCGCACGATCACGCGCCGCTATCTGGTCCAGCATCTTGTTAAATGAATTAACCAGCACACCCACTTCGTCACTGGACACCT